>JARLJU010000262.1 GCA_031291055.1 Rudaea sp.
CCAGGTGAGTGTCATCGCGAGAATCCAGTTGGCAGCGAAATGCCCTGCGAAAACGCCCAGGACCGTTCGGTCCGTCAGCAGCAGCGCGTACGGAACACGCGCGGTGTGGTCCGATCGCACCGGACTCGACAGTTTCCCTTCGGCGCCGAATACGAGCCACGCGACGCACCAGAGGCCGCCAAGTGCGGACAGCACCAGAAAATTGGCTCGCCAACCCCAATGCGCGGTAATAGCCGGAATGCTCAGGCCAGCCACCAGCAGGCCGAGCGCACTGCCCTGGTGAAGTACCGCGACGGGCAGGTTGCGCTTTGCGTCGGGAAACCACTTGTAGAGCGCATGCACGGCAACCGGCGACGCAGGCCCCTCGCCCGCGCCGAGCAGGACGCGGCACGCGATCACGCTCCAGATCGAGCCGGCAACCAGCATCGGCAATTGCAGCGCGGTCCATGCGCCGGCCATCAGCAGCAACAGCCATTTTGTCGACGCGCGATTGGCCGCGAGCCCGCCGAGCACGGCGGAGATCGAGAACAGCCAGTTGAGGCTGCCCCCGATCAGCCCGAACTGCGTGGGCGACAGATGAAGCTCACGCATCATCGGTACGGAGACGAGGCCGAGCACGACCTTGTCCAGAAAGTTCACAAGCATCATCAAGGCCAGCATGATCGCGATGGACCACGCCCGCCAGGGCCGATACCCGCTTTGTTCGATTTCCATTCGGTTTGTCTCCATGATGGTCGGAACGTCTTCGCGTCCCTGGTATTGCGTTGCCTCAGCCGTCATGCTGACCGAGCAGCGGGACGGTGTCGCCTGCGTCGGGCAGACCTGCGGAGAACTTCACGGGAAAGCGCACCGCCATGGATCCGTCGTGAGCAAACTCGCGGACCATGCCGCGTGCACGCACGTGCGGATCGAGAAACAGCTCGTGTGCGTCAAGCAGCGGCGAAACCGGCAGATCGAAAGCCTCCAGCGTTGCGAGCCATTCGGCAAGCGTTCGCTCCAGGAACATGTGCGCGAGCAGCGCGTTGACCTCGCGCTTGAACTGCTGCCTGCCGAGGCGCGACGCGAACCGATCGTCCATCAGCGCGGGGCAGTCGGCACCGAGCGCTTCGCGCAGCGTCAGCCAGAATTTGTTTTCCAGAATGCCCAGCGCGAGGTAGCGCCCGTCCCGGGTTTCAAAAATGTCGTTCTCGGGCATGACCGTCGGCGACGTCATGGGCTCCTGCGCATAATCGCGCGACGTCCACGCGGCGGGCGCCGTCCATGCCATCACGCAGTCGTGGATCGACA
>JARLJU010000263.1 GCA_031291055.1 Rudaea sp.
TTCGACATTCGGCTGGCATCACACTACCGATGTCGGCGTGCGGGACGCGCGGGGCTACGTCACCATCGTGGACCGCATGAAGGACATGATCGTCACCGGTGGCTTCAATGTTTTTCCCGTCGAAATCGAGAAAATCATCGAGGGCCATCCCGCCGTGCTCGACTGCATTGTGATCGGCGTGCCGGATGACAAATGGGGCGAGGCGGTGAAGGCGGTGGTTCAACGCAAGCCGGGGCAGACCGTTTCCGAAGAAGAGATCATGGCGCTCTGCAAGGAACATCTGGGCAGCACGAAGACCCCGAAAAGTGTGGAGTTCTGGGCGGATCTGCCGCGCAGCGCGGTGGGCAAGCTGCTCAAGAAAGACGTTCGGGAAAAGTACTGGGACGCGCAGTGGCGCTCGGTGTGAATGCTGTTGTACCGATGCTTCAGCCACATCCTGGCTGAAGCGCAAGGTGCTGCGGATCTCGTACTCGAAGGTGCGCGATCGGGAACTTGTCGACAACGCGTCGAGAAAAGCGGGTGAAGGGGAATGCCGAGATGAAAGACTCGATTGAGAATCTGCGGGCCGTATTGGCCCGGCAACGCGATGCATGCCTTGCCAGCCCCTATCCTGAACTCAGGCAACGCAGACGCGCGTTGAAAGAGGTGCGAGAGGCATTGAGCCGCTACCAGGATCGACTCGCGGCAGCGATGAGCGACGATTTCGGCCGCCGCTCCGAGTTCGAATGCAAGATGCTGGATGTGATGTTTCCGGCGTTGCAGATCGACCACGCGCTTGCCAACCTGCGCCGCTGGATGAAACCTCAAAAGCGGCACACCGACTGGCTGTTTCTCAGCAATAGCGCCAAGGTGGTGTACCAGCCCAAGGGGGTCGTCGGCGTGATTGCGGCCTGGAACTTTCCGGTTGTCGAGGCCGTGGGGCCGATGATCATGGCGCTTGCTGCGGGCAATCGGGTGATGATCAAAATGTCGGAGTTCTCGCCACGCAGCACGGCGGTCCTGCGAGAGATGCTGGCCGAGCTGTTTCCGGAAGATCAGGTGGCGGTGTTCGGCGGCGGTGTGGAAGTCGCTCAGGCCTTTGCGAGTCTGCCGTTCGATCACATCGTGTTTACCGGCTCGCCGGCCGTCGGCAAGGAGATCATGCGGGCGGCCTCGGCTAACCTGACACCCGTCACGCTGGAACTGGGCGGCAAATCGCCGGCTATCGTTGCCCCGTCCGCGAACATCGCAGCCGCGGCGCGCTCGATCGCGCACGGCAAGGCATTTAACGCGGGTCAAGCCTGTGTCGCACCGGATTACGCCTTGGTGCCGCGCGAGCGGATCGAAGCGTTCGTTGCCGCCGCAGTTAGCGCGTTTCAACAGATGGTGCCCAACCCGGTCGATGATCCGGAGTACACCTGCATTGCGTCCGACCGCCACGCGAAACGCGTGCATGAACTGCTTGACGATGCGCGCGCCAAAGGCGCCACGGTAACCTCGTGCGGCACCGGAAACGGCTGGCGAGTCGTGCCCATGCAGATCGTGACGAATGTGACGCCGGATATGCGCATCATGCAGGAAGAGCTCTTCAATCCGATCCTGCCCGTGGTGGCCTGCGATTCGCTGGACGAAGGCATCCGGTACATCACGGCGCGGCCTCGTCCATTGGCGCTGTATTACTACGGGACGCACGCGAACGAAATCAAACGACTGGAGCGTGACGTTCACGCCGGCGGCATGACCGTCAACGATTGGGCATGGCATGTCTTCCAGGGCGATCTACCGTTCGGCGGCACCGGCAATTCGGGAATCGGAAGCTGGCGCGGACCGGAGGGATTCAGAGCGTTGTCGCACGGCAAGTCGGTGTTGAGGATGAGACGTTGGTTCCCGATCGGTCTGTTTCGTCCGCCCTACGGCACGCGCGTTCAACGGCTGATATCGAAGCTATTCCTGGGGCATCCCGACCCGGCGTTAAACATTCCGTGTTCGTATGAGAATGAGTGTGAACCGCACGGGTACGATTCGACGGTACAAGAAACGAGTAGGGAGTCGACATGAGAACCCTTCACTTGATCCAGGCCCGTGAGACCGGCGGCACCGGCACGTACCAGGGCTCGAAGACCTACGCGTGGACCGTGTTCGCATTGAGTTTCGGGTTGATTCTCTCGGACTATCTATCGCGTCAGGCCGTTGGCGCCGTATTTCCGTTTCTCAAACCGGTGTGGGGCGTATCGGATTCGCAACTGGGCGCGCTGGTCAGCATCGTGTCGCTGGTGGTCGGCGTGATGACCATTCCGTTATCGCTGATCGCGGATCGTTGGGGGCGCGTCAAAAGCATTACGCTGATGGCGTTCGTCTGGTGCTTCGCCACCATCGCCTGTGGCCTCGCGACCAGCTACACGCAGATGCTCGTGGCCCGTGCCATGGTGGGGTTTGGCGAGGCCGCCTACGCGGCGGCGGGCGCGGCCCTGCTTGCTCACACCTTCCCGGGCGACAAGCGCTCCGCGGTGCTGGGGGCGTTTCAATCGGGCGGCCTATTCGGCTCCGTCATGGGCGTGGTGATCGGCGGCGCGGTCGCGAGCCAGTTCGGCTGGCGCTATGCTTTCTTCGCTGTTGGCGCGCCGGGCTTGCTGCTCGCCGTCCTTTACCCCATCTTTGTTCGCGATTACCAGGTTCCTGCTTTGCAGGAGGGCGCTGCTGGCAATCGCGCGGATGGGCGGCCGCGCTTTGCCGAAGTATTCAGACACGTATTCGCCGCGCGTTCCGGCAACTTTACGTTCGCCGCGTTCGGTCTGCAGATGGGGATCCCGGCCATTCTGATCGCCTGGGTGCCAACGTACTTCAATCGCTTCTACGGCTATGACCCGAAGAAAGCGAGCCTGATCGCGGCGGTGGTGGTGCTCGTGCTGGGTGTGGGCATGCTCTTTGGCGGTGGCGTGGCCGACTGGCTGAGCAAGGGGCGGCCGCGCTATCGGGCGCTCGTGCCCGCCGCCTACGCGCTGATTTCCGCCTTGATGCTGTTTGCTGCGTTCGCCTTGCCGCCAGGCGTGGCGGGGCTTGTGCTGCTGCTCGGCGGCGCGCTCTTCGCCGCGGCCCATGGGGGCGCCGCGGTGGCGATGCTGATCGACGTCACCCATCCCGCCGTTCTGATCGCCTGGGTGCCGACGTACTTCAATCGCTTCTACGGCTACGACCCGAAGAA
>JARLJU010000264.1 GCA_031291055.1 Rudaea sp.
CCGGATCCGCCGCTCGATCGGCGCCCGCCGCTGCAGCCGGTCGCGCGCGGCGCTGGCTGGTGGCCGTGGCCGTGGCGATCGTGCTGGCCGGCGCGTTCGCGGCATGGCGTTACCAGGACCGCCTGCGCGCGCTGCTGCCGAAAACCGAATTGAACGATCTGGTCACGCGCGGTCAGAAGGCACTCGCAGACGGCAAACTGGTAGGCACCCAGGGTGACAGCGCGCGTGAATTGTTCCAGGCCGCGCATGCGCTGGATGCCGACAACGAGGAAGTGCGGCAGGGCCTGACCCGGGTTGGTCAGCGCCTGATCGAGCAGGCGCGCGCGGCCATGACGCGCAACGATTTCACCAAGGCCAGCAGCGATCTGGCTGCGGCCACCGAAGTGCTCGGTGGCGGCCCCGACGTCGAGGATCTCAAGGAGGCTCTGCGCGCGGCCGAGACCCGCAATACCGCCTCGGAGGACCTGCTGCGCCGTGCCGATGCGGCGCTGGGTGCGGGAAACCTGCTCGGCGAAAAGGGCGCGAGCGCGTTGTACCAGCGCGTGCTCGATGCCGATGCCACCAACTCGCTGGCGCTCAACGGGCTGAAGAAAGTCGGTGGCGCGGTCGCGCAGCAGGCACGCGATGCGATCGCCGCCGGCAATATCGCCCTGGCCAACCAACACATTGCCGAGCTCACCCAACTGTCGCCGAACCATCCGGCGATTCCCGAATTGCGCGCGGCGCTTGCGCAATCACACGAAAACGACAACATGGCGATCGAGCAGCAGTTGGCTCGCGCCGAATCCCAGCAGCGCAGCGGCAAGATCAGCGGCGACGATGGCGCATCCGCCTTGTTCCAGGCCGCACTCAGACGCGACCCGAACAATGCACGCGCCAAGACCGGATTGCGCAAGGTGGCGCAGGCCCTCGTCGCGCAAGCGAACGCGGCACTCGATGCGAACAATCCAACCCAGGCCGATACGCTATTGCAGCAGGCAGAGAGCGCGGCGCCGGATCTGCCCGATCTGCGCAGCGCAAAATCGCGCCTGCGCGAAACGCGCGACCAGCTGGACATCAGCCGCAAGCAGGCGCTCGTCACGCCGGCCGATCAGGGCCGTATTCAGCAATTGCTCGACGATGCGGAAAAGGCGATGGCCGCCGGCGATCTGATCCTGCCGCCAGGGGACAGCGCATTCGACAAGTACCGCGCGGTATTGCGCATCGACGGCAACAATGCGCGGGCATTCACCGGGCTGAACCGGATTTCGGCGCGCGCCAAGGAATTGTTCGAGCAGGCAATCAAGGCCAACACGCCGAACAAGGCGCATTCCTATGTCGAGGCGATCGCCGAAGCCGATCCCGGCGACGCTTCGATACCGGCACTGCGCGAACGCCTGGCCAATGTGTTCATCGATCAGGCCGAGGCGAAAATCGGCCTGGGCCAGCGTGCCGAGGCAATGCGGGCATTGAATTCCGCGAAGGAACTCAGCCCGAACAATCCGCGACTGCCGGCAGTGGATGCGAAGCTGCAGACCATGCCCGCGTCGGCCGGCGGCGGCTGAGCGGACTTGCCGTTGTCCTACGCCGCATGTGCCTGATCCTGCTTGCCCTGGACCGTGTGCCGCAGCGCCCCTGGTTGCTGCTCGGCAATCGCGATGAATTCCACGCGCGACCGACGGCCGCCGCCGCAGCCTGGAACGGCGATCCCGACGTTGTCGGCGGGCGCGATTTGCAAGCCGGTGGATCGTGGCTGGCGGTCAATCGCAATGGCCGCTTCGCCGCGGTCACGAACGTGCGCAGCGGCATTCCTGCCCGCGGTCCGCGCTCGCGCGGCGATCTCGTCGCGGACTTCGTGCGTGGCGGGGATGCTGCAGCATCGTATGCAAAGTCGATTTCCTCGCGCCGCGAGGAATACGGTCCGTTCAATCTGATCGTCAGCGATGGCATCGCGGTCTGGGGCGTCAGCAGCGTAAAGCATGATCCCTGGCGGTTCGAGCCTGGAATTCACACGCTCAGCAACGGCGCGCCGGAGGTGCATTGGCCGAAAACGCAGCGCTTGCAAGCGGCCTTCGAGGCCTCGCTGAAAAGCGGAAAAGCAACCGACGCGGCCTTGCTCGATCTGCTTGGCGACACCTTCCAGCCACTGGATGCGGACTTGCCTCACACCGGCGTTGGCCTCGACCTGGAGCGCCTGCTCGCGCCGGTCTTCATCCGCGGCGGGCATTACGGGACGCGTGCCAGCACGCTGGCCTATGCGCGTACCGATGGCACGATCGTCCTGGACGAACGTCGCTTCGGGCCCGCAGGCATGGCGGACGGCGAGACGTCGATCGAAATCTGACTCAGCTCGCCGTGCGCGCAACGGGCAGGACGCGTTCGAGCGCCGCACGTGCCGCGTCGAAGGAAAAATGCCGGCGCACGTTGGCCAGGCCATTGTCCGACAACTTTGTCCACAATGCGGCATCGCCATAGGCGCGCAGGATTGCTTCGGCAAAATCGACGGCACTGTCTGCGACCATGACATCCTCGCCTGCCTGCACGTGCATGCCTTCAACCGCCGCCTTCGTGGCCACGACCGGCAGCCCGTAACTCATCGCCATGTTGACCTTGCCCTTGACTCCGGCGCCATAGCGCAGTGGCGCCAGCGCAAGGCGGCAGCCATCCATGTACGGTGCGATATCGGCGACGAAGCCGTGAACCTGCACGCCATCGTGCGCCAGTTCCAGGATCTGCGTCGGCGCCTTGCTGCCAATGACATGGAACACGACGTCGGGCAAGCGTACGCGGACCAGCGCAAAGACCTGGTTCACGAACCACAGCACGGCATCGGTATTGGGCGGGTGCTGGAAGCCGCCCACGAACACCAGGTCGCGGCGCCCGGAAAATTCACGCCGGCGACCGTGGACTTCGTGCACATTGGAAACGATCTCGATACGTGCTTGCGGCACTTCGCGCGCGAGCAGTTCCTTTTCGATCGGGCTGACCACCAGAGTGACGTCGCACTCGCGCATCAATTTCAGTTCCTGCGCGCGCGTGCGCGCTGCTTGCTGGGCCAGCTCGGGCTTTTCTTCGAGCGTCGCGGCGCGCTGCTCGCGCAGGAAGTGCAGGTCCACCGTGTCGAAGATCAGCCGCGCCTGCCGCGCATACAGCCGTACCAGGCCCACATAGTTTGCCGCGACATAGTGGCGCGACAGGATCACTGCATCAAGGTACCGGCCGTGCTCGCGCAGCCAGGCGATCGGATCGTTCGCGAACGGGTGGTACAGGGCTTCGACGCCGAGCGCCTGCAGCGCTTCGGTGTAGCGTCCATCGTGGGCACGGTTGTCGGGCAGGAAGCTCACCGCGTAGCCAAGCTGGCGCAGCAGGCGCAGCAGGTTGAGCATGCGCAGCGAGCCCGAATCGTGATCGGGCGTCGGCGTGCATGCGTCGACGATCAGGATGCGGCCGCGGGCGCGCCATTGCGCGGCGATCGGTGCAAGTGCGGCGTTGGCAATCGGTGCCGGCTGTCGCGCGAGCGCATCTTTCCACTTGTGCAGAAACTTCTCGCGGTTGACGATCTGGTAGCGCTTGATTCCGTTCGTGGTATCGGTGCCGGCCGTGATGCCCTCGAAGTGGATCACGGTTGCGCGCGGCTCGTAGAACACCTTCCTGCCGGCCGCGCGCACGGCGAAGGCGAGGTCGGTGTCTTCGTAGTAGGCCGGAGCATAGCGCGGGTCGAAGCCGCCGAGGCGCGCGAACAAGTCGCGACGGATCAGGATTGCGGCGCCGGAACAATAGTCGGCTTCGCGGCGGAAGTTGTAGCGCGGATCGGCAGGGTCGTCGAAGCGGCCATAGTTCCATCCGGAGCCGTCTCTGAACACGATGCCACCGGCTTCCTGCAGGCGTCCGTCAGGATAGACGAGCTTGGCGCCGACGAGGCCCGCATCGGGTTCTTCGCCGAAGCAGGCCAGCAGGGCCTTGAGCCAGCCCGCGACGACCACCGTATCGTTGTTGAGGAAGGCGACAAATTCCCCTTTTGCGCAATCCGCACCGGCATTGCATGAACCAACGAAGCCGAGGTTCTGCGCGTTGCGGATGAAGCGGATTCCGCCGATCTCGCCGAGGCGCTGCGGTGTGGCGTCGCTGGAGCCATCATCGACGACGATGATCTCGAACGGCACCTCGCCGGCATCTGCTGCCAGCGAGCGCAGACAGGCGGCCGTATAGGCGATCTTGTTGTAGACCGGAATCACGATCGACACACGCGGTTGTGCGCTGGTCGCCACGGCAAATGACGTAAACTCTTCGCTGCGCGTCGCGACGATCAACGCCGACGGCAGCGACGGATTGCGGCGGAATTCGTCCGCTGCGCGGCGCAGCGTGCCAGACAGGCCGCGGCTGGCGAGGCTGCCGCGCGTGCGATGCACGATCGCTCGCAAGCGCCCAATGGAGAACGTCATGCGCGTGCGCAGCGCGCGCAACGTGCGCATCGCAAAACGCAGCGGTCCGGTAATGCGCCATGAAGTGCTTGCCAGAATCTGGTCGCGCTCGGCGCTTATATGCTCAAAATGCGGGCGCAGGGTGTCGAGTTCGGAGCTGAGCGACAGGGCCCATGCGCTGCGCTCCTCGAATTCACCCTGCAAACGCTTCAGCTCAGCGCCAGTGCGTTTGACCTGGGTTTCCAGGCCGATTGCCCACTCGGCGCGCTTGTCCAGCTCGAGTTGCTGGCCGGCGACGTGTTTGCGCAGGGCATCAGCCCGGCGCCTGCTGGCGCCCAGTTCATCGCTCAAGGTCTGCGCAGTCAGACGGTCCGTGTCCGGGGCAAGCAGGGGATAGCGCGCGATCGGTCGTGCGGATATCGGCAGCAGGTTGCGGTAGTCGGCGACCATTTCCACCAGCGTACGTTGTGGAATTTGCGCCACTGCCGCGCGTGCGCGCTCGAGTGCGCCGCGATCCGCGCGCAGCTGCGCGACGGCCGCGACGATCGCGGTCGCGTCCGGGGCTACGAGAAAACCGTCGACGCCGTGACGCACGCGCTCGGCCAGGGCGCCGAGCCGTGTCGCGATCACCGGGATGCCGAAACTGCCCAGTTCGGACAGGGTATAGCTGAAGGTTTCGGCGAAGTTCGGCAGGATCAGGGCGGCATCCGGTGCGACGCGCGCGAGCAGCGCGGGCAGTTCGTCGCGCTGATAGTTGAGGACGATATGCACATCGCGTTCGCCGAAAAATTCCGTGCTTTCCGGTCCGGCACCCAGAAGGAACAACTCGGCGTGCTCGCGCAGACCGGCCAGCGCCGCACGCAGCAACTGCGCGGCCTTGCCGCGGCGCACGCGGCCGAGCACGATCAGGCGCAGCTTCGGGCGCGACTCAGGTCGTGGCAGCGCGCAAATTCCAGGCCATGGCTGCATGCCATGCGCAATGACGTGTTGCTGCAACGTTGACAGGCGCGGTTGCAGGCGCAGGAAGATGGCGAGCGCCGAGCGGCTGGGTGCGATCAACGTTGCGCGGGCCTGCAGCGCGGCCTCGGCCAGCGCTCCGCGCAACGCCAGCCAGTAGTCCGGCTCGCGCTCGGCAAACTCGAAGCCCACATCGGCGCCGGCGAGGTCGGCGCCCAGCTGCGTCGCGTCGAACGTGATGGACGCATCGTCCAGGTTGCGATGCAGCAGCGGCCACAATGGATAGAAATCGTGGATGAAATACAGCGTCGGCAGGCCGGTGCGCAGGGCATCCAGACTGTGCCCGATCAGCGACGAAACGACGACGGCGTCGACGCTGAAGTCGCGCACGATTTCGGCCAGGAAAGCCGCGTAGCCGCGATGCACCAGGCTCGTGCTGGCAATCGGGTCGGACAGAGCCAGGCGCCGCAGCGGCGGCAGGGACAACGTAGCGTCCAGCAGCTCCAGCACCTCGCCGTAGCGGCGGCGATCGAAGTTGCCGCGCGCGGTCAGCACCAGATGATGGCGTTCGCGGTCGCTGCCGGCCAGGTCACGCACGAAGCGTTCGGCGCCTCCGCCCCAGCCATGCAGGACATGCAATACGACGGGCCGGGCGTCGAGTCCGGTATACAAATCCATTTTTTTTCCGGCGCCGGCGAGTGCGCTGCCGAGATTTTCACGCAGTTCACCGAGCACCGATGGCGGCAGGGGATCGGCGCCCGGCGCGACCGGTCGTGGCCCTTCCAGCGCACGGTCGGGATCGGCAACGTAAAGGTGATCGAGCAGCAAGCCACGCAACGGCGCGTACGCGGCCGGCAGGACCTGGGCATGGACCTTGTCGAGCGCGATGGCGCCCAAGGCCGCTCCGCGCCAGGCACTGAGCAACGGCGAACAGGTCGGCCAGTCGAGCAACTCGCGGCGACCATGGACGAAGCAAAGCGCATCGACGGTCGCACTGCCGATGTCACTGCGAACGCCTTCCGGCAGAGGCGAACGCAGCGGGTCGGCATTGTCCAGCGGCGACGCAACCAGTACATCGACTGCATCCAGTGCCCGCATCAGGCGCTCGTACCAGAACGGCGGCAGCTCCGTGCCGGCGCGCAGCAGGACAAGGTTGTCACCCGGATATGCGGCTGCAGCGAGAGGCAGAACGAGGTTTGCTGCGCTAGCCTTCGGTGCATTGCGGTGTTCGACCCGTGGGTCAGCGCCTGTCGCGCCGGCGCAGCCCCCAAACAGGCAGATCGCCGCGTCGTCCGGCAGCGCCTGAACGACGTCGGCCAGCCACCGCGTCCATGCGTCTTCGGGCATCGGTGGCGCGTCGCCAAAGATGCAGACGCGCACCGTGCCAGAATGGGAAATTTCCACAATGATCTAAAGTAGATTCGTTCCGGACGAGGTCAGTGATGCCGGCCCATCGAGATTTCGTGTTCGGTATAGCCGGCGGGAATCGCGAAGTCCGTGGCGGAGATGCTGGAGGCAGCGATGCTCTTGATCTGCACCACCTGCGTCACCTTGCCGTCGTCGCCATACTGGGTGATCCTGACCGGAAACCTGTCGGTCGGCATCTGGTTGAGCGGCGACTTGAACATTCCGGCCGACATCTTTTCGGTCATCGCGTTGAGCTGGGCGAAGGCCTTGCGCAGGGCAGTCTGGTCGGTGGCGGAAATGCCGGCATCGGCGACGCTGGCCAGACAGGAATCTTCGCGATGCTCGCCGTTGATTTCGGTGCGATACACCTGACAGGCGTAGCCAGCGACGCGATCGCTGGCACCCGTCGGCACCACGTGCACGTCGACCTTTGCGCCCATGCCGCCCATGGCGCCACCCATGCGCTTCTGGATCATCGCCCGCTGTTCCGGTGGCAGGTTGGCCATGGCGGCGTTCGCCTGCGCCATCGCGGCGCCGGCGGTTTCGGCGATCTTTGCCATGTCCAGGTACTGGTGCTTGTCGTGTTCGAGCATGAGCAGGCGTCCGCTGCCAGTGTCGAACAACAGGCTGACATTGCCCGCATCGGTACGCATGTGGTCTCCGGCCAGTTCGATGCGCGTCAAAGCAGATGCATTGCTGCCCTGGGACGCGTCGAAATCGGCGCGGAAATCCGCCCAGGCGGCTGCGGGAGCCAGACAAGCGCAAGCAAGAACAAGGGCGATACGATGTTGCATGGAGTCACTCCGGCGGTGGAAGGATCTGAGCGCAGATCACGGGAATTATCCCGGAACCGGACGGCGCTGTCACCGAAACAGGTGTGGAGCCGCATCGGGTAGACTGGGCATGTCATCGCCGCATTTGTCAGCCCTGCCTTGTCCATCTTCACCGGTTTGTTGTCCCTGTGCCGATCCGCGTTGCGCTTGCTGCGCGTGCCCTTCTGGCTTGGCTTGGGCTTCGCGGCCGGATTCCTGGTGCCCTATCTGATCTATCTGGACAGCCAGGTGCGGGCGCGTTTCGACGACCTGTCGTGGGATCTGCCCAGCCGTGTCTACGCACGGGCGCTGGAGTTGAAGCCGGGTACGCCGATGTCGGCCGAGGCGCTGACCCTGGAACTGGGTGCAGCGCGCTATGCAACCGATGCGACGGCGCGCGTACCGGGCACTTACGCGCAAACCGGCGCACGCTTCGTGATCGCCCGACGTGCGTTTGCCGACATCGACGGACGCGAGCCGGCGCGGCGCGTTGGCGTCACCCTGTCGGCCAATGCGGTGACGGCTCTGGCCGACGCCGACTCCGGCGCAGCGCTGGAGCAGGTCCGCTTCGATCCCGCACGCATCGCAACCTTGTACGGCGCCGAGCAGGAAGAGCGCCGCGTGGTCAAGCTCGAGCAACTGCCGCCGTTGCTGGTCGCCGGCCTGCAGGCGGTCGAGGATCGGGATTTCAAGCATCACCACGGCATCGCCCTGAGCGCAATCCTGCGTGCTGCGTTCGCCGACCTGAGTGCCGGACATGTCGTCCAGGGCGGCAGCACCCTGACCCAGCAGCTGGTGAAGAATCTTTTCCTGGATCGTGGCCAGCGCCTGACGCGCAAGTTGAATGAAGTCCTGATCGCGCTGCTGATCGAGGCGCGCTATGACAAGCGCCGCATCCTGGAAGCGTATGCAAATGAAGTCTTTCTCGGCCAGCAGGGTGGCCAGGCCGTGCACGGCTTCGCTGCCGCGGCCGAATTCTATTTCGGCCGCGAACCCAGGGATCTGGGGCCGGCCGACATCGCCCTGCTGGTGGGCATGGTGCAGGGGCCGAGTCTGTACGATCCGCGTCGACGTCCGGACTTGGCGTTGGCGCGGCGTAATCTGGTCCTCAACGAGTTCTACGAGACCGGCCTGATCGATGATGCGACGCTGGCCGCATCGCGTGCTGCGCCCCTGGGTGTCCCCGATGCGCCGGGTCTGCCGCGCAACGCGACGCCGGCCTTCCTCGATCTGGTACGCCTGCAATTGCAGAGCGACTATCCCGCGGCGCAACTGCAGCGCGCGGGCCTGTCCGTGTACACGACGCTGGCGCCATCCACGCAAATGCTGTCCGAGGCGGCGCTGACGAAGACCCTGGATGCGCTTGGCAAGCGCCAGCCCGAGCTGCAGGCGGCGATGGTCGTGACCGGCGCGCACGATGGCGAAGTGCAGGCCTTGATCGGCGGCCGCGATCCCGCCGATCCGGGCTTCGACCGCGCGCTCGACGCTCGGCGTCCGATCGGTTCGCTGATCAAGCCATTTGTATACCTTGTCGCACTGGCGCAGCCGCAGAAATATTCCCTGGCAACCCTGCTCGACGACACCACGGTCGACCTCGTCCAGCCCAATGGGACGCACTGGACGCCGCAGAACGACGATCACGAGACGCACGGTTCGGTGCCGCTGATCGATGCGCTGGCGCATTCGTACAATCTGGCCACCGTGCACCTGGGCATGGCGCTCGGCGTCGACAAGGTGAGCGGCTTGCTCGCGTCCTTTGGTCTGGATGCGACGATCAATCCGAATCCGTCCCTGCTGCTCGGTGCGGTCGATCTGTCGCCGTACGAAGTTGCACAGATGTATCAGTATTTTGCGGCCGACGGTCACGCGCTGCCTCTGCGTGCATTGCGCGGCGTGCTCGATGCGCAGAACCGGCCGTTGACGCGATACACCGTCAAGGCCGGCACTGGCCAGTATGTCGGGCCCGCGCGCTTGATAAGCTATGCCATGCAGGCAGTCACGCAAACGGGCACGGCGCATGCGATAGGCGATCAGGGCCTGGCGTATCTGCACGCAGCCGGCAAGACCGGCACCAGCGATGCACAGCGCGATTCCTGGTTTGCCGGGTTCACTGGCTCGCAACTGGCGGTGGTGTGGATCGGGCGCGACGACAACAAACAGACCGGGCTGTGGGGCGCGAGCGGGGCCCTGCAGGCGTGGATGGCGTTGTTCCGCAAGCTGCCGAGTGCGCCTTTCGTGCTGCCGCAGGACGGGCTGGAATCCGTTTGGGTCGATACGCAGTCCGCCCAGCGCACCGGAGCACAATGCAGGAATGCGCGCGAACTGCCGTTCATCGCCAGTCAGGCGCCGGCGGGTACGGAACATTGCGTGTGGCAGGAGATCAAATCCCTGTTCGGCGACGGGCATTGAGGCGATGCGGCCGATCGGATCACGAAAGGTGTACTATGAGAAATAATATCATTTTATATTTTGCAACAATTGTGAGTGCCGCGATGCTCGGCGCCTGCTCGCAACCCGGGTCGCCGGCCGTAGCAGCAAGCAAGCCCGATTACGATGCCGCCTCGGTGGTGGCGGCCATCCGCGCCGTCGGCGCGCAGGCCGATTCCAGCGTGGAGGTGCATCCGCTGCGCGATCCCGCCCTCGACGGCATGCTCAAGCAGGCCCACGATTTCGAGGCGCAGCAGCAGATCACGCAGGCCCTGGATGCGGTCGGAAAGGCACTGAAGATCGCGCCGGACTCACCCGACATCCTGCAATACGAAGCCGAGCTGCGCATCGAAGCGCGCGACTGGAAGCAGGCGGCGGAACTGGCGCAGAAATCGTGGGAACTCGGCCCGAAGGTCGGTGGCCTGTGCGCACGCAATCTGGAAACCGTCGCGCGCGCACGCACGACCCTCGGCGATACCGCCGGTGCCGCGCAGGCGCGCCAGCAACAGACCGGGTGTCGGGTGCCGCCGCCGGTGCGCTTGTGACTGGACTGCATTCCTTTCATGTCTAAGGGAAGCTTCCGCTCGCCCTGCGGTCGAGCGAGTCAGCTCGATGGTCGTTTTGACGGGACTTCGTACCGGAAAAAGCATAGCTTTCGCTCGCCGCGGGCGAGTGGAAGCTCCGGATTTACAAACGTTCAGATACACCGCACGGATTTGCGTCAATGATCGGCAGCAAGAGCGCCCGTGAACTGCTCGGCCCCGACGGCCCGTTCGTGCGTGAAGTCCCCAACTTCACCCCGCGCGACTGCCAGCAGGTCATGGCCGAAGCCGTCGAGGAAGCGATCGCCGATGGCCATAGCCTGATCGCGGAAGCCGGCACCGGCACGGGCAAGACCTTTGCCTATCTTGTGCCTGCCTTGCTTTCGGGCAAGCGCGTGATCGTCTCGACCGGCACCAAGACCTTGCAGGATCAGTTGTTCCATCGCGACCTGCCGCGCGTGCGCGACGTGCTTGGCGTGCGGCTGAAGACGAGTCTGCTCAAGGGCCGTGCAAATTACCTGTGCCTTTACCGGCTCGAACAGACCGCCAAGGACGGGCGCCTGCCCTCGCGCGATCAGGTCGCGCAATTGCAGGCTATCCGCACATGGGCGCAGCGCACCGGCAGTGGCGATCGTGGCGAATTTGCCGACGTACCCGAGGACTCGGCGTTGTGGCCGCGGGTGACTTCAACCGCGGAAAACTGCCTCGGCGCGGAATGTCCCATGTTCGCCGACTGTTTTGTGGTCAAGGCGCGACGCGCGGCGCAGGAAGCGGACCTCGTCGTCGTCAATCATCATCTGCTGTTTGCGGACCTAGCGATCAAGCAGGAAGGCTTCGGCGAAATCCTGCCCGGCGCGAACGCGTTCATTCTCGATGAAGCGCACCAGATTCCGGAACTGGCCGGAGTATTTTTTTCCACCAGCGTCACGTCTCGGCAGATCAGCGAACTGGCGCAGGATACCCTGGCCGAGTGCGCTTCGGTCACCGGCGCGCTGGCAAGTCTGCGCGAACCCCTCGACGCGATCGTCCCCGCGGTCAAGCGCACTCGCCTGGCCCTGGACAAGCTGCCGCTCAAGGGCGCATTCGCGCAAATCGAAAATGATGCCGCGATCGGCGCGGAACTGCAGACGCTGGCCACAGCGTTGCGCAAGCTCGCCGATGCGCTTGCCCAGCAGGCGGAACGCTCGCGTGGCATGGACACGATGCATGAACGCGCCGAGGCCCTGTGCGGGCGTCTGGCCGGCGTGCTCGACGGCGGTGCGCACGAATGGGTGCATTGGTACGAATTGTTCGCGCAGGGATTTTCGCTGCACGCCACGCCGCTGGATCTGGCGCCGCCGTTGCGCACTTTGCGCGAGCAGTCGCGGGCGAGCTGGATTTTCACCTCGGCGACGCTGTCGGTGGCCGGGCGGTTCGATCATTTCGCCAATCAGCTGGGACTAGACGATCCGGTTGCGCTGAGCCTGCCGAGTCCGTTCGACTTCGCGCATCAGGCCCTGCTGTATCTGCCGCAAGGACTGCCCGATCCGAACGCAGCCGACTACACTGAGCGCGTGGTCGCAGCTGCGCGGCCGGTGCTGCATGCGGCGCGCGGGCGCACATTCATCCTGTTCACCTCGCATCGGGCCTTGCGCCGCGCCGCCGAATTGCTTGTCGATGCGCCGTATCCGCTGTTCATCCAGGGCACGGCGCCGCGCCATCAATTGCTCACCGAATTCCGCGAGTCGGGCAACGGTGTGTTGCTTGGCGCGGCGAGTTTCTGGGAAGGCGTCGACGTGGCCGGCGAAGCGCTGTCTTGTGTAATCATCGACAAATTGCCTTTTGCGGCGCCGGATGATCCGGTGCTGGAAGCGCGCCTGGCAGCATTGCGCGAAGCCGGCGGCAATCCGTTCTTCGAGTGGCAGGTACCAGCGGCTGCCATCGCGCTCAAGCAGGGCGCCGGCCGGCTGATCCGCGACGTGGACGATCGCGGCGTGCTGATGCTGTGCGATCCGCGCCTGACATCACGCGCCTATGGCAAGCTGTTCCTGAAAAGCCTGCCGCCGTTGCCGGCGACGCGCAGCCTCGGCGACGTGCAGGGTTTTTTCAGCCCGCGCTTGATCGCATGATGAACGAAGTTCCATACCGCATCGAACTCAACGGCATCGCTGCGCGCGCCGAGGACCTGCGTACGCTGGTGCAGACGAACTACGGCCACTTCACTTCGATGCAGGTGCGCGATTGCCGCGTGCGCGGCTTGAACCTGCATCTGGACCGGCTCGTTGGCGCCACGCATGAACTGTTCGGGTGCGGGCTGGATCGCGAGCGCGTGCGCGATTGTCTGCGTCATGCCATCGCTGCCGATGCGCGCCCGCTGTCGCTGCGCGTCAACGTGTTTTCACGCACGCTCGACAGGGCGCAGATGGCGATGCCATCGGCCGCAGACGTTCTGGTCATCGTCGGTGCCGCGGCGATGCCGACGACGGCGCCGCTGCGCCTGAAATCGTTCCGCTACCAGCGCGACACGCCGACAATCAAGCACGTCGGCACATTTCCACTTTTCCACCGGCGGCGGCTGGCACAGCGGGCAGGTTTCGACGATGCCTTGTTCGTCGCCGCCGACGGCGGTATCTGCGAGGCCTCGGTCTGGAACATCGGTTTCCATGACGGGCGGGGAGTGGTCTGGCCGGATGGCCCGCAGCTCAACGGCATCGGCATGCGCCTGTTGCAGGCCGGACTGGCCCGCTGCGGCGTACCCAGCGTGACGCGGCCGGTCCTCATGCGGGAAATAGCGGGTTTCCGTGCGACTTTCCTGACCAACTCGACCACGATCGCCTGTCCCGTCAGCCGCATCGACAATATTGAATTCCCGTCCGATGGCGCGCTGACGACGATGCTCGAAAGCTGCCACGAAACCAATTCCTGGGAAACCGTGGGATAATTGCTGCCTGCGGATCAAGCGCCGCGTGCGCGGCCCCCGTTGCCCGCATTTCGCCACGATCGGTCCGCTGCGCCGCCATGTTTTCGCGTTGCAATCTCCGCCATGGTCCCGCGGAGAAACCTCATGGCGACGAACCTGTTCCAGTCCACAACCTTCAAGGTGCTCGGCATCGGGTTCCTCGCCCTGCTGATGCTGATTCCGCTGGCGCAGGTGCAAGGACTCATCGGCGAGCGCAGCTCGCTGCGCGAGCAGGCCGTCGATGCGATTGCCCGGCGCTGGGGCGCGCAGCAGCAGCTTGGAGGCCCGGTACTGGCGATTCCCAAACGCACGCGCGTGCAGACCAGTACCGGCTGGATCACGCGGGAAAGCACCGAAATCCTCTTGCCCGACCGACTCGATATCCGCGGCACGCTCGCGCCGGAAACGCGCCGCTACGGCATCTATGACACGCCCGTGTATACCGCCGAACTCAAACTTAATGGCAGTTTTGCGGCGAGCGATTTCAGGGCGCTTGGCAGTGCGGAGACGACGTACCTGTGGGATCGCGCGGAACTGCGTCTGCCAGTCGGCGACGTGCGCGGCATTCGTCGCGTGTCGCCGCTGGGTTTTGCCGGTGCGCAATACAATCTCGGGCCGGGCGATGGCGATGTCGGCAACGTCAGCACGATTGCCGTGGCGCTGGATTTGTCCAAGCCCAATGTGGCGGACATCAAGGATAACCTCCCGTTCGAACTGGAATTGACTCTCGCCGGCACGCAGAGCCTGGGACTCTTGCCGCTGGCGCGGCACACCGAAGCAGTACTCAGCGCGCCTTGGGCCGATCCGAGTTTCGACGGCGCGTTCCTGCCGGCCGAGCGGCGCGTCGATGCCACCGGTTTCGATGCGCACTGGCAGGTTCTTGATCTGAACCGCAGCTTCGGCCAGCACTGGCAGCAGGATGCCGAGCACGTCCAGAATCTGCGCTCTGCGGGTTTCGGCGTCGACCTGTATCAGCCGGCGGGCGTCTACCAGCAGAACGAACGTGCAGGCAAGTACGGCGTGCTGTTCATCGTGCTGACCTTCATTGCCTTTTTCCTGTTCGAGGTGCTGAAGAAGCTACGCGTGCATCCGGTGCAATATCTGCTGATCGGCCTGGCGCTGACGACCTTCTATGTCGTGCTGCTGGCGTTGTCGGAACAGGTCGGGTTCGCGCTGGCGTATCTGGCGGCAGCGGCGGCCGTCGTGGTGATGGTGGCAGGTTACGCGGCGGCATTGCTGCGCTCGCGACGCACTGGCCTGAGTCTGGGCGCCCTGCTGGCGCTGGTGTACGCACTGCTGTACGGTTTGATCGTCAGTGAGCAATACTCGTTGCTGATGGGCGCGCTGGCGCTGCTGGCGATCATGGCAGCGTTGATGTATTTCACCCGCAAGGTGGATTGGTATACAAATTATTTCGACGCTGCCGTCTCTGCGGCACCGCGTTGAAAGGAATGACGACAATGAACCTGCTTGCGCTCGACACTGCCACCGAATCCTGTTCCGCCGCCCTGCTGTGCGGCGACAGCCTGCTCGAACGCAGCGAACTGGCGCCGCGCCGGCATGCCGAGCTGATTCTGCCGATGATCGATTCGCTGCTGAACGAGGCCGGTCTGTCGCGCCGCCAGATCGACGGCATTGCTGTCGGTCGCGGCCCCGGTGCGTTCACCGGCGTGCGCCTGGCGATTTCCGTGGCGCAGGGCCTGGCCCTGGGCCTGGATATTCCGGTGGTGCCGGTCTCGTCCCTGGCGGCACTGGCGCAGGACGTTCCCGCCGATGTGCAACAAGGCGCTGCGATTCTCGCAGTGATCGACGCGCGCATGGGCGAAATCTATGCCGGCGTGTTCCGGCGCGGTACGGCTGGCCTGGTGGAAACCGTCGGCGAGGAGTCCGTCGTGCGTGCCAGCGAGTTGATTTTGCTGCAAAGTGAACAATGGTGCATCGTCGGCAGCGGCTGGGATGCCTATCGCGACGAGCTATCCGTGCACCTGAATGCCTTGCCGCGCTGGGCGGACGGTGCGCGCTATCCGCAGGCCCACGCCATCGCGCGCCTGGCCCAGCCTCAGTTTGCCGCCGGCCGCGGCGTCAGCCCCGAATACGCGTTGCCGGTGTATCTGCGCGACAAGGTGGCGTTGACGATTGAGGAACAGCGGGCGCGTTGAACTGAAGACTCAGATCCGCTCGATCCAGAAGCTGCCACCGGCAAATGCGCGGCCGTCCGCGAACGCCAGGGCGGAGCGCACTAGGTCCGGGAAACGCCAGTAGGCATAGCTGCAGCCGAATATCACGCGAAATCCGCTGCTGCACATCAGCAATGCGCGCAGCAGATATTGTTCGTTCCAGCTGCGGTTTTCATCCAGCACCCATTCGCGCGGGTAGTCGTGCGGCAGAAAAATGTCGTGGATGTGTATGCGCACACCCGCCGCCAGCCGCGGCAAGACTTCGAAGTAGAGGAAGTTCACATCGCTACCTGTTTTCGCGACGTGCGAAGAATCGATGAAAAGGATGTCTCCCGCCTGCAACGCAGTGAACTCGCCGAGCGGCACGGCCTGGACTTTTTCCTCGATCAGCCTTGCCACTCCCGGAACGCCGTTGCGGAGGAATGCGCGCGGATATGGCTCGATGCAGGTTATTTCACAGCTGCCTCCGAGAAAGCGGCGGTTCACATCGGCGGCCAGCAGTGTAGAAAAGCCCGATCCCACTTCGATCAGATGCCGTGGACGCCATTCACGCAGGAGGACAAACATCGTGCGCGAATCTAGCCAGCTGAATTGGGAGTTTCGCGTGTAGAACTCCTGCAGCTCCGGTTTCTCCTCAAGATGTTCGGGGTAGTCGTACTCGCGAATAAAGCGCGGAAACGAATCGCGCAGGATGCGTTCGTGGCCGGTATCGTCGAAGTCGATGCCCCGAATATCCGGGTGTTCGGGCCACAGAAGGGCCGCGTCCAGTTCGGCGGGATTTACGATGGGAGAGTAGAAATGCCCATTTTCGTGCGCGGTACTGACACCGCTGTGATCGGAAGACGTTTCATCAGGCGCGTCGTTGGGCCGAGACATGGGCGTGAAGATCGGCGGGGCAATTGCAATAACATAACATCCATCAGGGTTTTGCGCAGCCAGGCCCGCAGATTGCCATCGAACGCAGAGCTTTGTCAGTGCGGTTCGTACATGCTGGCTATGAAGCGTGCAGGGTTCAGAAGTAACGGCTGCGCACGTAACAGAAGGCCCGCTCATCACCCTTTGCTGTAGCCGGGTCGGAATCGACGGTGTTGCCGAGCGTCATGAAATCCATGATGTCCCATCCGCAGCGGTTGAGGATACGCTTCAGCCCGGCTTCGGAAAACATCCAGAAATTGGTTGAATCGTTGTTGGTCTCGTCGGGTGCGACCAGATAGGCCACGGGCGCGCCACGCAGTTCGATTCTGGTCGGGTTGACGTCACCCGTTCTCCCTTCATTGCCTTGGGCGACATTGAAGCGTGTTACTCGCGTGCTGATGAACGCATAGCGCGCGCATCTTGCGAGTGACTCCAGCGCGAAATAGGGGTTTTTCAGGTGATAGAGAATGCCCAGAAAGAACGCCAGCTCGTAGCGTTCGGCCTGCAGCTTGAATTGTGCGTCGAGATCGGTTTCCAGAATCTCCACTTTCGATCCCAGGGTCTGTTTCAAGAGACGCACTCCGCGGCAACCGTTGAAATTTGTCGGCGGAAAGTCGGCGACATGAACGCGACAGCCCAGCGATTCGAGGAAAAACGCGGCGTCTCCGTCCGCTGCTCCGATATCGACGACCGGACCATCGCCGATGCGGCCGAGAAAATCGCGATTTTCGCCGGTCAGCAATTGATTGAGTATGTGAAAATTGTCCAGCGTGCCGTACGGGTACCAGCCGAATTCGGCTGGCGCCAAGTCCCGCTTCACTTTTTCTAGCTGCCGACGGTAGCGTTGGGAAGCAGAGTCGAGTTGTGCGATGTCCATGGGCTATTCTTTATTGAGGTCCTGTACCATCTACCAATTTTGGCGTTGTTCCTTTTCCAACCTTGCTACTCGGCAGCCGCTTGCGGCGTCAAATCGAGCTCGCTTAGACCAGAAACATCATACATATCGTAGCTGGAATCAGTTATTGAATGTACTGCCGGATTCTCGGCCAATTCCCTGCTCAGGTTTGCAATCATCGGTGAAATATGTATGGTCGAATCCGAGGCGGCGGCGTGTCCGGCATTCGGCGTTATCAAGTATCTCACGCTGGTATCGACAAGATATTTCAGGAACAGTGCGCGACCTTGCAAGAGTTCGGCGCGCGCATAGGAAATATCGGCCAGGCCTTCGAAGATTGCGGGCAGGCTGAATCCCGGCTCGTCGTCCACGTAACCGACCATGTGGACTGCACCATGTTGCGCGCGCAGATGGCCAGCAATGCACGCAATTCCGCAATGAATTGCGACATCTCTCTATAGTTATGAATGCCGCGGTCGAGCGTAAAATCGAAAGGGCGCGTTCCTGTCATCGATGCAGCGCTCATGAAGCCGTATGCGGCCTGGAAACCGCAGAATGCGACGGTACATGCCACGAAGATGGCGCGTGCCCGGGGATATGCAGTGACGCTGCGCCACCGATCTGCATTCGCCTATCGGGAGTGGGGGCATCCGGGCCGGCGCCGCCGGCGATTTCGCCCAGTAGGTGCCAGCCATCGAACGCCAACGCTTCGCTCAGCATGCAGTACAAAAACATATCGTAGCGATAATGCCCTGAGAGTGCGTGCGTGTCAGGTAGTTGCGAGGCCTGCGCTGTCATTTATGTTCGACAACGAGAGTTCTATTTTTCAGGCTAAGTGCTGGCTTCTCCACGATGTGCCAAGACAGCATGGCGCAAAACAAAGTTAGTGGCAGGCTGAGGACGAAAATCAGCAGTGGCCGGGTCGGCACGCCGAACCAGTGTGCGACTGCCTGTCCGATCGGGAAACCCCAAAGATAGAGCCCATACGAGTAGTCGCCGAGCCGGTTGAAAAAGTGGAAATTGGGACAATAAGCAAACCAGAAGCTGGCGTAGGTGACTAATGCACCCAGGGCCCAGGGAAAGGTGGCAGTGCGATGCACGGCCAACGCCAGTGCGAATATGACGAGCAGCAGCCATCCGTTGACCGGCACCCACTCGCGGTTTACATAGCAGAATGCGCCGGCGAGAAAGAAGGCGGCGAGACGGACAAAATCCGGGTGCGGTACAAGCGGCAACTGATCAGGCCTGAACAAACCGACCGCGAACAGTGTTGAAAAGACGCAGTTGGCGAGCCAGCGTTTGCGCAGTACACCGAGCATGCCGAGAATCGCCACCCACAGATACATGCGTACCTCGGCGGGCAGAGTCCAGATCGATCCATTGACAACAGCCGGATAAGGGTTGTGCACGAAAACGCCAGGCAGGTTCCATAAAAGATCGGTGCCGAATTGTAGGTTGACAATTGCGTAGTTTCCCGTGGCTGGCGATGTCCAGTAGTCCCACAACGGCAAGTCCGAATAGACGGCACCGAGCAGGTATGCTGTGAGCGCCATGCACGCAGCGTATGCGGGAAGCACGCGCAGGGCACGCGACTTGAGGAAGATTTCCAATTGCGCACGGTGTACATAGCTGCTGGTAACGAGAAAACCGCTGATGACGAAAAATATGTCGACAGCCAGCGATCCGGTGTAGATGCCACTGCCCATGTTGGCACGCGCGATAAAATCGCGGGCTCCCGGAATTCCGGACAAGGCGTAGCTGTGGCCGAAGATAACCGCCGTTGCGGCAATGAAGCGAAGCAACAGGAAATTGTCCTGCGGCTGCTGCAGACAATCAGCCAGCGTCTTTAAGCGCAGTAAGCGCACGAGCGGACCTCGGCTTCTATATGGGGACGAAGGCATCGCACTATACACAAAATCAATTCGCAAACATGTGGATCGTGAGTACCGATGCGATCTCCATTTCAGCGACTGTAGTGGGCGATGCGCCCGTCGACTTTCCGATCGCCAAGGTGAATGAATCGGAAACTCCTGGTGGCATTGTTCTGACGTCATCCACTACACTTGCGACAGCGACGGATTTGTGCGTGAACGCTTCGTCCGAAACTTAGTAGCTACCGAGCGGAACCCCGCGGTTCGAGACATGCGATCACGATGGACATCAAGGAACGCGCCCAGCTGGGTGAAAGCGCCGACGAACACTGGTATTACCGCAGCAAGGCGCGGGCCGTCGAACGCCTGCTGCTTGGCACGCAGGCGCGGAAAATACTTGATGTCGGCGCGGGCTCGGGTTTCTTTTCACGGTATCTGCTGGCCAATTCGGCGGCGGTCGAGGCCTGGTGCGTGGATACCAATTATGCGGCAGACAGCGATATTGTAGAAAATGGGAAAAATATCCATTTTCGCAAATCGGCCGAGCACGTGGACGCCGACCTGGTCCTGCTGATGGACGTGCTCGAACATGTTGACGACGATGTCGGCCTGCTGCGCGACGCGATGGCCAAGGCTTCGGCGCAGGCGAGGTTCCTGATCTCGGTGCCGGCGTTCCAGTTCATGTGGAGCGGCCACGATGTGTTCCTCGAGCACAAGCGCCGCTATACGCTTGCCGGCATCGAGCGCGTGGTCGAGGCGGCGGGGCTGCGCATCCGCCGCAGCACCTACTTCTTCGCCGCGGTTTTTCCGGCCGCGATGCTGTTGCGCTTGCCGCGCAAGCTGTTCGGCGGCACACCGCAACCGGCATCGGACATGAAAATGCATTCGCGGCCGACGAACTGGCTGCTCGGCGCGGTTTCCAGCGCCGAACTGAAGCTGATTGCCCGCAATCGCTGGTTCGGCTTGACGGCGTTTTGCGTCGCCATGCGGCCTTGATTCCGGGCGACATCAGCGAACCGCGCGCAAGCCCCTGATGATCTTCTCCGCCAGATAGCGCAGACGCCCGAGCCGGCCACCATGCAGCGCAGCCTGTGCCTGTTCCAGTTGCGCGGTCAGCGCCGTGGTGTCGCGATACAGTCGCTTGTTGTGCTGGTCGCGACGCGCAAGCAGGATACGCAATTCTTCGACGTCGGCAGCGCCAAGGGTCAGGCCCGGCCGAAAGCGCTCCGGCAGCGGGCGGTCGACATAGATGGTCGAGTGGGTATCGGCCAATTCGTCCTGCGGCCGCTCCGTGGTATAGAAATACAAGGCGATGGATTTGCGTGAAAGCGATTTCTTTTCTTCGGGCAGCGCGATACGGGTGAAACCGTGCCAGCTCCATTCGGTGGTCTCGAAGATCACGGCGCGGTTGTACAGCGGCGTGATCCTGGTCACGCGATCATCGGCGGCGCGCGGATCGCTGTGCAATTCCAGCGAGCCGCCCCAGGCATCGTCCCATTCGTGGTTCAGGTACACGATCAGGTTCAGACGCCGATGCCAGCGCTCGACCGGGTGGCGGTTGAAGTCGACGTGTGCATCCAGGTCCTGGCCGGCGCGGTTCTCGTGCGTGCCGCCGCCGAAATACCATGGATCGTAGCGCAGGCCGGGAATGCCGGTGACACGGCCGATGAGATCGAGGAATTCGCGGGTCTGGATCAAATCATCGAGCGCCGCGTAGGCAGGGCCGAGTGTCCTGATTTTCTCCACCGTGGATTTCGCGCCCACCTCACCGGCCTCGTTGCGTGCGTTGCCGCGTTCAAATGGCGGGAACTGCGCAAGCAGGCTGGCGCAGGCGTCGGCGGCGAGGAAATCGTCGATGACGACATGGCGGAAAGGATCGCGTTCGCGAAAGCGCGCGGCAAGGCGACCGGCATCGGAGTGTAGTTGCGGGTTGAGCATTCTGAGTTCAGGCAACACGGCGAGCGGCAATTGTGCCATAGCGGCAGCCATCGCCAACATCGCCGGTCGGCCGTTCGCCCTGAGGTATCGAAAGGTGAGCGAGCGCAGGATCACCGTTCATGGTTCGATACCTCACCACGAACGGCTTGCGAAGCGAGACTGGGATGTCAGCGCATGCGCTCGAGCATCCGCTCGATCCCCGCACGCGTCTGCGCGCGCAACAGCGGCGCGCCGAGTTTGCGCAGTTTCTGCCAGCTGCAGGCGGCAATGGCCTGGCGCACTTCCAGCAGGGAACTGGGATGCATGCTGAAACCGGTCAGGCCGAGTGCGAGCAGCAGGGCCGTGTAGCGTGTCTCGCCGGCCATTTCGCCGCACAGCGTCACCACCTTGCCGGCGCGCGCACTGACGTTGATGATCTGCGCCAGCAGCTTGAGGACGGCCGGGTGCAATGGGTCGTATAGCGTACCCAAGGCATCATTGTTGCGATCGGCGGCGAGCGTGTACTGGGTCAGATCATTGGTGCCAATGGCGACGAAATCGAGATGGCGGATCATGCCCGGCAGCGCGATCGCAGCGGCCGGAACCTCGATCATCGCGCCAAGCTCGAAATGGTCCGCGATTTCATAGCCGCCGCTGTGCAGGTCGCGCGCGCACTGTTCGGTCAGCGCGCGCACGGCGGCGATTTCCTCAATCGTGGTGATCATCGGCACGAGGATGCGCACCGGGCCGAATGCCGAAGCGCGCAGGATCGCACGCAACTGGGTCGCGAACAAATCCGGCCGTCGCATCGACAGGCGCACGCCGCGCACGCCGAGCGCGGGGTTGGATTCCTGCGCCAGCGCCAGGCCAGTGGAGTCGGCCTTGTCGGCGCCAAGATCCAGGGTTCGGATCGTCACCGGCGCGCCACCCATGGACAGCACCAGGTCACGATAGACGACGAATTGTTCTTCCTCGTCGGGTAGTTCGCGTCGCTGCAGGAACAGGAATTCGGTGCGATAAAGACCAATGCCGACGGCGCCGTAGGCGCGTGCCTGGGCGACATCGACGAGCATTTCCGCATTTGCGTACAAGTGGATTTCTATACCGTCGGCGGTGAGCGTGCGTTCGTGCTTCAGCCGTGACAGCGCCTCGGTGCTGCGTACCTGTTCGCGCTGATACTGGCGGTAGCGTGCAAGGTCCTGTGCGGTCGGATGCACGACTATTTCGCCGCGCGTGCCGTCGAGCAGCAGCAGGTCTTCGTCGGTAACGCGTTGCAGCGCCTCGTGGGCGCCGACGATCATCGGCAGGCGCATGCTGCGCGCCAGGATCGCGCTGTGCGACAGCGGGCTGCCACTCGTCGTGACCACGCCGAGCACGCCATGCTCGGTAAGGTGGGCCAGTTCCGCCGGTGCGATCGCGTCGCTGACCAGCACGGTGCCGACGCGCGAAGCGATCTGACGTTCGGCCGGCGTGGTGTCGCGTCCCAGCGCTGCCTGCACGCGGCCGATGACGTGATCGACATCCTCGCGGCGGCTGCGCAGGTAGGGATCGTCAATCGCCTCGAACACGGCGACCAGCCGATCGCGCTGCGCCTTCAGCGCTGCGCCGGCGCGGAAACGGCCTTGCCTGATCAGGCTGTACAGGCCCGAGGTCAATTCCGGGTCTTCCAGAATCATGCTGTGCGCGTCGATGAATTCGCCGACTTCGCGCGCGAGCGCCCCGCGCAACTTCCCGCGCAGCTGGCGCAGCTCCTCACTCGCGTGTGCCAGTGCCTCGCGCAGGCGCACGACTTCGGTTTCGACTTCGCTTTCCGCAAGCGGCCGCTCATCGATCGTGAACTGGCTCGGCTGTACCAGGCGCGCGCGGCCAAGCGTCATGCCGCGCGCCGCGGCCGTGCCATTGATGACGAAGCGCGTGCTCATGCGCCCTCGTCGAACTTGCGCGCGAACAGATCCGCCATCGCGTCCATTGCTGCGGCTTCATCCGGCCCGTTCGTGCGCAGCGTGAGCGGACTGCCGATGCCGGCAGCCAGCATCATCACGCCCATGATGCTCTTGGCGTTGACCTCGCGGCCGCGATGGATGAGAAACGCGTCGGACTGGAAGCCCTGCAGCAACTGCACGAGTTTCGCCGACGCCCGCGCGTGCAGGCCGAGCTTGTTGCTGATCGTGACTTCGCGCTCAAGCATGGTCGACAAGGATCCCCGAGCGGCCACCACTGGCCGCGGTCTGGGCAAGTTCCTGCAGCGGCTGTTCCGCATAGTTCAGCACGCGCAGCAACATCGGCAGGTTCAGCCCGGAGACGCGCTGGATGTCGAGTCCCAGGCCGGGAAGTTTTTGCGCGATGTTGCTCGGCGTGGCGCCATATACATCGGTCAGCACCAGAACGCCGTCACCCGAATCCAGTTCGCGCACCCGCGCTGCGGCATCGCGCAGGGCGGCATCGACGTCGCTGCCCGGCGGAATCGCGCAGGCTGCGAGCGCCGGCGGAACGCGGCCGAGTATGTGCCTGGCAGTGGCGATCAGGGCCGTGCCCATCGCTTCGTGCGTAAGCAGGAGGATGCCGACGCTCATCGCGGCGCCGATTCAGCAACGATCGCGCCGACAGCGCGCCACGGCAGGTTCATCATTCCAGTTCCCGGTGAAAAGTAAGCACCTGTTCGCGACTCGCGCGGAAATGCTCGGCCAGGCGCTCGCACAAATACACCGAGCGATGACGGCCGCCGGTGCAGCCGATGCATATGGTGACGTAGGAACGGTTCTCGGCTTCGAAGCGCGGCAGCCAGGTGTCGAGGAAATCGCGAACCTGGTTCAGGTACTGCACCACTTCGGGCTTGTCTTCGAGCCACCTGCGCACGGCCGCGTCGCGCCCGGACAAGGGACGCAACTGCGCATCCCAATGCGGATTCGGCAGGCAACGCGCGTCGAACACGAAGTCGGCGTCGGCGGGAACGCCACGCTTGTAGGCGAACGATTCGAACATCAGCGACAGCGGCCCGTCGGCCATGCCCAGTTCCGTGGCAATCAGGCGCCGCAACTGATGCACGTTCAGATCGCTGGTATCGATCACGCGTTCGGCAATCGACGACAGCGGTCGCATCAGCTTGCGTTCGCGCGCGATGGCGTCGTTCAGCGACAAGCCTTCGCCGGTCAACGGATGGCGCCGCCGCGTATCGGAATAGCGCTTGAACAGCACGTCGTCGCGCGCATCGAGGAAGATCAGCTGATGCTCGATGCCCTGGCTGCCGAGTCCGGCCAGCACCTGCGGCAATTTGTTCAGGTCTTCGGCGCGGTTGCGCACGTCGATGCCCACCGCCATGCGCTGGTGCCGCCCCGGCTGCGCCTGCGCGACTGCGGCGACAAAGGCCGGCAGCAGGGCGCTGGGCAGGTTGTCGACGCAGTAGTAGTCCAGGTCCTCCAGCGTGCGCAGGGCGATCGTCTTGCCCGAACCCGACAGGCCACTGACGACGATCAGGCGGTTGGGAGCGGCATTGTGGACAATGGGATTTTCCACGATGGAAGTCATCTTATGCACGTGGCGAGCGAAGGCGGGTTGCGTGTGGACGGCGCGCAGGAACCGGAGTGTACTCAAATGTAGATGAGGATTCCGAGCACCGGCCGCGCGCAACATGTCGAGCGCAGTAGTGCATGAGCTGACTTCCTACCATGGCGCCTGCCGCCGCATCTGATGCGCCTGCCGGTCGAGAAAGGTCTGCGCCGGATCCACGCCCTTGGTCTTGAGCACATGATTGCGCACTGCGGCTTCGACCAGCACAGCCAGGTTGCGGCCCGGCGCCACCGGGATCGTGGTCTGCGGGATCTTGGTGTCGAGCACTTCGCGGTAGCTGTTGTCGCCGTAGATGCGTTCGAGCCCGCCCTGTTCGATCGGCTGCGAACGCGGCGTAATCGCCAGATGCACGATCAGGCGCAGGTATTTGGACGGCTTTACCGCCGTATGACCGAACATCTCGCGCACATTGAGGATGCCCAGGCCGCGCACTTCGAGCAGATCCTGGAGCATTTCCGGGCAGGAGCCGTCGATCACGTCCGGTGCGATCTGGGTGAATTCCGGCGCATCGTCGGCGACGAGGCGATGGCCGCGCGTGATCAGTTCCAGCGCCAGCTCGCTCTTGCCCGAGCCCGACTCGCCGGTGATCAGCACGCCGATCGAGTACACCTCCATCAGCACGCCATGCAGGGTCACGCGCCGGGCCAGCATCCGCGCCAGGTGATATTGCAGGTAGGTCAGCAGTTCGTGCCCGCGCAGCGTGCTCAGCCAGATCGGCGTGCCGGTTTCGTTGGCTGCATCGCGCAGATCGGCGGGCACGCCCTGATCCTTGGTCACGACCAGCGCCGTCGGCTGGAAGCCCATGATTTTCTCGATCATCTCCCAGCGCTGGCGCGAATCCAGACCGTCGAGCCAGGCCAGCTCCTCGGTGCCGATGATCTGGATCTTGTTCGGATAAATGGTGTTGAGGTAGCCGGCGAGCGACGGGCGCCGCGACTGCTTCTCCGCCGGCACGATGGCGCGCGATTCGCCGCGCTGGCCGGCGACCCAGCGCAGGGCCAGACGGGTACCCACCTTGTCGAACAGTTCGCGGGCAGTCAGGCGTTCCATGGCAGTTCGCGGTCAGTCTGGCGATTCATGGGCACAATCTGGCAGGAATGGATTCATTTTGCCAGTTCCGGACGCCGCGGTAATCCCGGACTGTGCCGGCGTCCGGTATCATGCGCCGCGCCCTACTTCGTGGACGGCAAAGTGAAAAAGATCATTGCAATCACGATCGCCGCAGTGCTGGCGGCGTGTGTCAGGACGCCCGATTCCGGCAAGCCGATCGCCGTGGCAAATGCCGGCTTTGAACAGCCTGCCAGCGAAAGCGAAATACCCGGATGGACTACGGTGCAGCATGCCGGACCGCCGGCCTACGAGATGGTCGTCGATACCCGGGAAGCTTACGAGGGCCATGCCAGTTTCCGCATGACGCGCAAGCTCGATCAACTTTACGGTTCAATCAAGCAGACGGTTTCCGTTGCCGCTGTCGCCGGGGAGTCGGTCGAACTCTCGGCCATGATGAAAACCAAGGACGTGGGGCCGCAGGGCTGGAAATTGATGATCCTCGACATCGGCGTCAACGGGCGCGAATTTTCGCCCGCAATCACCGGCACCAGCGACTGGCAACGGGTCAGTGTGCGCGCGCACTTGCCCAAGGGCATCTCGACGATCGTCATCGGTGCGACCCTGCTGGATGGCGGCAGCGGCTGGATCGACGATGTCAAACTGAGTGTGGTCGCGCCCTGAACCGGTGGCTGGATTGATGCCCTGTCGAGACCCTACGCGCAGGCATGAGCCCGCGCGCAGGGGGCGCGGAAAAACCTAGCCGTAACGCGCTTCGCGCCCATCCACGGCGTGATGGTCGGTGAGTTTTTCCTTGTGTTTCTTTACCTGGCGATCGAGGCGGTCGACGAGTTCGTCGATGGCCGCGTACATGTCGGCGGCCTGGGCATCGGCGTGGATGGTCTTGTTGGAGGGGCAACGTATCGTGGCCTCGGCCTTGTGCAGCAGCTTTTCCACGCTCAGCGTCACGGTGACGTCGTGCAGATGATCGAAGTGGCGGACGATGCGGTCGAATTTGCCGGACACGTAGTCGCGCAAGGCGGGTGTGATGGCAACCTGATGACCGCTGACGTTGATCTGCATGGCAATCTCCTCGTGATGATACCGATTCTTCGTGCTGTTCCGCTGGCGCGGATACCTGTTTGACCGGTGAATCTGCGATGGGTTCCGGTGGGATCTCCTTTCAGCCGAGCCGGCTGCGATCGTTGGATGAGGGAATGTTCAGCGCTTCGCGATACTTGGCCACGGTACGCCGTGCAACTTCGATGCCGCGTTTGTTCAACTCGGCGGCCAGGGCCTGATCCGACAGCGGCCGGGTCGGCTTTTCCTCGCCGATCAATTTGCGGATCATGGCCTGTATCGCTGTTGCCGAAGCGGCACCGCCGTCGATCGTGGACACGCCGGACGAGAAGAAATACTTGAATTCAAAGGTGCCGCGCGGCGTGTGCAGGTACTTGCGCGTGGTCACGCGCGACACGGTGGATTCGTGCATGCTGATTTCTTCGGCAATGTCGCGCAGCACCAGCGGACGCATGGCCTCGGCGCCGAAGTCCAGGAATCCGATTTGCGCGCGCACGATGGCCGTGGCAACCTTGAGCATGGTTTCGGCGCGCGTCTGCAGGCTCTTGATCAGCCAGCGTGCTTCCTGCAGGTGTCCGCGCAAATATGTCGCATCGTCGCGGCGTGCGCGGGCGATCAGGTTGCTGTAGTGCTGGTTGATCGCGAGCTTGGGCTGGCAGTTCGGGCTCAGACTGACAATCCAGCGGCCGTTGTGCTTGTGCGCATACGCGTCGGGCGCGACGAATTCGGTCTTGCCGGGACTGACTTGCGCGCCGGGTTTCGGATCCAGCGAGCGGATCAGCGCGATCGCCGCGTCGAGATCCTCCACGCTGGTCTGCAATTGCTTGCACAGGCGCACGCGATCGTTGCGCGCGATCGCTTCCAGATGTTCGTTGACCAGGATTCTCGCGGTGGTGCAGCCTGGAACCGAAGGATCGAATGCATCCAGTTGTACGCGCAGACATTCGCTCAAGCCGCGGCTGGCGACGCCGATCGGATCGAAATGCTGGATGCGGTGCCGCATCGCCTCGACTTCATCGATTTCGACGTGATGAATCTCGGCCAGATTCGCCTGCAGCACTTCGTTGCTTTCGTGCAGGTAACCGTCGTCGTCGATCGCCTCGATGATCGTGGCGCCGATGGCACGGTCACGCGGCGACAGCGGCGTCAGATTGAGCTGCCAGAGCAGATGGTCGCGCAGGTCCTCCTGTTCCTGATCCTGCGATTCCATGCCGTCGGCATCGTCCGGCGCCGGGCCGCCACCGTAGTCGATGCGCTCCAGGCCCAGGTCCATCGGTTCGTCGTAGGGCAGGTCCTCGTGCGTTTCGGGCGCAGCTTCGTTGCTGCCACCGCCGTTCGCCGCGGCTTCGGTCGAACCATTGAGCTGATTCGGCGCCGGGGTTTCGCCTTCGGCTTCCTCTTCGCCCGGTTCGGACAGTTCCAGCAGCGGATTGGACTCCAGCGCCTCGCGCAACTCGGTCTCCAGTTCCACACTGGATAGCTGCAACAGCCGGATCGCCTGCTGCAACTGGGGCGTAAGCGCCAACTGCTGGCTCAGACGCAGATGTAGGGCTGGCTTCACTATCGGGCTTCCCATCCCGGGCAGGAGGGAGAGAGTGCCCGGGATGGCAGGATAGCGCCGTTGCAGGGCTGTCAGTCAATCGGTCGAAACGCGCTATACTGCAAAAAGTTTGCCGCCGGTTTCAAAGCCGAGTTTGTGCAACTATCCGCCGGCGCATATTCGCAAGCCGCCCTGCGTTAAGCCTACATGCGGAATTCCTTGCCGAGATAGACCTCGCGCACCTGATCGTTCGCCAGCACGTCGGCCGGCGCACCCTTGGCCAGCACCGCGCCGTCGCTCATGATGTAGGCGCGATCGCAGATGCCGAGGGTTTCGCGCACGTTGTGGTCGGTGATCAGGATGCCGATGCCGCGCGCCTTCAACTGGCGCACGATGCGCTGGATCTCCACGACCGAGATCGGATCGATGCCGGCAAAGGGTTCATCAAGCAGCATGAAGCGCGGCTTGGCCGCGAGCGCGCGGGTGATTTCCACGCGCCGGCGCTCGCCGCCGGACAGACTCACACCCTTGTTGTCGGCGATATGCGAAATCTGCAGCTCCTCGAGCAGCGATTCGAGCTCGGTGCGGCGGCCGGCAGCATCCAGGTCGCCGCGCAGCTCCAGGATCGCCAGTACATTTTCGGCCACCGTGAGGCGCCGGAACACCGATGGCTCCTGTGGCAGGTAACCCACACCCAGGCGGGCACGTGCATGCATCGGCATCTGCGTGATGTCGTGCTTGTCGAGCGTGATGCGCCCTGCATCGGCGCCGATCAGTCCGACAACCATGTAGAACGTGGTGGTCTTGCCGGCGCCGTTCGGACCGAGCAGGCCGACGACTTCGCCCTGGCTCAGCGTGAAGTCGAAGTCGCGCACGACCGTGCGGCCGCGGAAACTCTTCTGCAACCCGACAGCATTGAGCATGTCAGTGCTGTTCTTCGGGCTTGTTGTCGCCAGGCTTGGGCGCTGCGGGTTTGGCCTTCTTCGCCGCCGCAGTTGACGTGCCGACCGGGAAGCCGCAGTTGTTCGTGCTCGCCGGCGCCGGTGACGAGTTCTTCGGCTCCATGATCACGTGCACGCGGCTGGTCGGCGAATTGTCGCCACTTTCCATTTCCCCGGTCTTCGTGTTGTAGACCATGTGCTCGCCGTGAAATTCGCCCTTGTCCTTCTGCACCACGACAACATGGCCGGTCAGCACCGCCAGGCTGGTGTCGTTGTGAAAATCGATCGTGTCGGCATCGCCGGTCATCAGGCTGCAGTCGCCGTCGTGCACCTGCTGCATATGCGCCTGCTTGCCGACCAGCAGCACGCGCGTGAGGCTGCCGGACTTGCCGTCCGCATCGAGCACGCCGCTGGGATTCTGGTAGATGGTCGCATGATCGCCGTGCGCCTTCATCGATCCCTGTGTCATCACCACGTTGCCGTCCAGGTAGGTGATATTCGGCTCGTTGGCGGTATTGCTCTGGCTTTGCGTCGACTTCTGGTGATTCGCGTCGATGAACAGCTGCTGATCGCGATCGGTGCTCAGCGCCGCCGCGCCTGCCGCATGCAGCAGGCCGCAGGCGAGGCCGGCGTGGACAAGGAGTTTACTGAGTCGTGTTTGCATGGCTTTTGGGTTGCGCAATCCAGTGAACATCGGAGAAAAATTCCAGGTCCTTCAATCCTTCCAGATTGGCCTTCATGCCGACGCCGTGCGCAATATGGTTGGGATCGATGATCGTCGCAAGCGCCGCCGTTTCCATGGTTGTCTGCTTCGGTTTCGGTTCGGTCGCCGGTTTGTCCTTGGGACCGGCGTCCTTGGGCGTGGTCTTGTCCTTGGGTGTCGTGGTCACCGTCAGGTCGGTGGTCAGCAATTGCAGCGGATCGACCGTCGCGGTTGGAATGCGGTGCATGTCGACCTTGCCTTCCAGCTTCATTATCGTGCCGTCCTTGTTGACCCAGGCCGAGTCCGACTTGCCCTTCCACAAGTTGCCGCTGTTGTCGACCATCACGTAGTCGGGCGTGGTCAGGTAGACCGAGCCGTCGTCTTCCTTGTGCGCAAGACGCGGACCGGTGACACTGAACGACAGTTTGCCGGCGTCGTCGAGTGCGTCGAGGGTAAAAGTGGCCAAAGTGTAGTCCGAGCGCGGCGGCCCCACAAACTGCGGCGCCTGATCGTGCGGCAGGAATACCCAGACCATGATTTGCGCGCCGAGCGCCAGCATGGCGAGCGCGATGATCGTGGCAAGCGTCTTGCGTTCCATCAGCTGAACCGCGCCAGTTCGCTCTCGGCCCTGTCCTGTGCGGCCAGCAGCAGGTCGCAGACTTCGCGCACCGCGCCTTCGCCGCCGCGATGCTGCGTGCGCCAGTGCGCGTGCTCGCGTACCCATGGGTGGGCGTTGGCCACGGCAAGCGCAAGACCGACACGGCGCATGGTCGCCAGATCCGGCAGGTCGTCGCCGCAATAGCTGGATTGTTCCGGCGTCAGCTTGAGCGCATGGATCAACTGTTCGTAGCAGGCCAGTTTGTTCGCCTGATCCTGATACACGTGGGCGATACCCAGTTCGGCGGTGCGCTCGGTCACCATGTGGCTCATGCGTGCGGTGATGATCGCCACCTCGATGCCGTTCGCCATCAGCCGTTTCAGGCCGAAGCCATCGTGGACGTGAAACGATTTCAGCTCGCGGCCGTCGTCGCTGTAGCACAGTTTGCCGTCGGTCATCACGCCATCGACGTCGAATATCGCGAGTTTGATTTTCGCGGCACGTTCGCGGATTGCGGCAGGCAGATCGTTGAAATGGGAATAGGGCATCTTTAAGCGCGGGCTGAGGGCGAAAGGGCCAGAACCGAGGGCTGATGTAGCCACAGGCATGCGCGGGTATTCTCACCCGGCAGGGTTAAGGAACGCAAAACGGGGGAATTCCCGTTCGCCCTTACACGTCAAACGACGCGTGCGCGCAACAGATCGTGAATATTCAGCGCGCCGACGACGCGGTTGTCGGCATTGACGACCAGCAGCGCATGAATCTTGTGTGCCTCCATCAGCCGCGCGGCCTCGATCGCCAGCTTGTCGCCGCCGATGGTCTTCGGCTGCACCGTCATCAGCGCAGTGACGGGCGTGGTACGCAGGTCCACGTTCTTGTTGTCCACGGCGCGGCGCAGGTCGCCGTCGGTGAACACTCCGAGCAGGCGTTGCTGCGCATCGACAATGGCGGTCATGCCCAGTCCCTTGCGGGTCATTTCCACCAGCGCGGCCGACAGGTTCGCATCGGCGCCGATACACGGGATCTGCTCGCCGACGTGCATGATGTCGCTGATATGCAGCAGCAGGCGGCGGCCGAGGGTTCCGGCCGGATGCGAGCGGGCGAAGTCCTCGTCGGTGAACCCGCGCGCTTCGAGCAATGCGATCGCCAGCGCGTCGCCCATCACCAGGGCCGCTGTCGTGCTGGCCGTGGGCGCCAGGCCCAACGGGCACGCCTCGGCCGGCACGCTGACATCCAGGTGCACGTCGCCCATTGCCGCGAGCGACGAGGCGGGATTGCCGGTCATCACGACCAGCGGAATACCCTGGCGCTTTATCACCGGCAGAATGGTAAGCAATTCATCGGTTTCGCCTGAATTGGACAGCGCCAGCACGACGTCTTTCTGCGTGATCATGCCAAGGTCGCCATGGCTGGCTTCGCCGGGATGCACGAAGAACGCCGGCGTTCCGGTCGAGGCCAGGGTCGCGGCGATCTTGCGCGCAATGTGGCCGGATTTGCCCATGCCGGACACGACAACGCGGCCCGGACACTCGAACATCAGCTGACAGGCGCGCAAAAAAGCGTCGTCGATACGGTTTTTCAGTACGTCGATCGCGCGCGCTTCGGTGTCGATGACGACCAGGGCGCTGCGTTTGAGCGCGTCCGCGTGGAGCATGGGATGGGTCAGGGGCGCCACTGGGACGGCATGCAGTTGTGCATTCATGGGCAACGGATGCCAGAAGAAAATCGCGGGTTCGTCCCGCTCCGGGTTTCTGCGACCAAGGAATTTCAGTACCATGCGCAACCCATATTGTAACCTGTCGGCCCCTGCGAATGCGTCAGACGGCCGAAACCTGCCGACCGTCGCATTCCCGCCGCGACAGTCATGCCCGCGTCGCGCCACAAACAAGCCCCTCGATGGACACCCAGACAATCAAGAATCTGATCGAACAAGGACTCCCCGGCGCCAGTGCACAGGTGCTCGGCGCCGACGGCGTGCATTTCGAGGCGACCGTGATCGCCGCACAGTTCGCCGGGAAGCTGCCGCTGGCGCGGCATCGTCTGGTCTATGCCGCGCTGGGCGACTTGATGGGCGGTGCAATCCATGCGTTGGCGCTGAAAACGCTGACGCCCGATGAAGCAAACAAGGGACACTGATGGCAAAGATTGTTATATCCGGCGGCGAACCCCTCAACGGTGACGTCTGGATTTCGGGCGCCAAGAACGCCGTGCTGCCCATCCTGGCCGCCACCTTGCTTGCCGACGAGCCGGTGACGATCGGCAATGTGCCGCACCTGCACGACGTGACCACGACCATGGAACTGCTTGGCCAGATGGGCGTGCAACTTACCATCGACGAGCGCATGCGCATCCACGTGGACCCGCGCACTGCAAACCGCTATTTCGCGCCTTACGATCTGGTCAAGACCATGCGCGCGTCGATCCTCGTGCTCGGCCCGCTGGTTGCGCGTTTCGGCGAAGCCGTCGTTTCACTGCCCGGCGGCTGCGCGATCGGATCGCGCCCGGTGAACCTGCACATCAAGGGATTGCAGGCGCTCGGCGCTGAAGTCACAGTCGAGAACGGCTACATCAAGGCGCGCGCGAAACGCCTGAAGGGCGCGCGCATCGTCATGGATCTGATCACCGTCACCGGCACCGAAAACATCATGATGGCGGCGACGCTGGCGCAGGGCACGACCGTGATCGAGAACGCGGCACAGGAGCCCGAGGTGGTCGATCTCGCCAACTGCCTCAATGCCATGGGGGCGAAGGTCGGCGGTGCGGGCACCAGCACCATCGTCATCGAGGGCGTGGAGCGTCTGCACGGCACCAACTACGACGTGTTGCCCGATCGCATCGAAACCGGCACCTTCCTCGTTGCCGGCGCGATCACCGGCGGTCATGTGCTGACCAAGCGTGCACGCCCGAAAACGCTGGATGCGGTGCTGCAGAAGCTCGAGGAGGCCGGCGCCGAAATCAATACGGGCGACGACTGGATCGAAGTGAACATGCATGGCAAGCGTCCGCAGGCGGTCGACATCACGACGGCGCCGTATCCGGCGTTCCCGACCGATATGCAGGCCCAGTTCACCGCGCTCAATTCGGTCGCCGAAGGCGTCGGCACGATCGTCGAAAACGTGTTCGAAAACCGTTTCATGCACGTGCATGAACTGGAACGTCTCGGAGCGGATATACGTCTGGAAGGCAATACCGCGGTGATCAAGGGCGTGAGGGAAATGTCCGGCGCGCCGCTCATGGCGACCGACCTGCGCGCGTCGGCATGTCTCGTCCTCGCGGGGCTGGTGGCCAAGGGCGACACGACGGTGGACCGCATCTACCACATCGATCGTGGCTACGAGTGCATCGAGGAAAAGCTGGGTACGCTGGGGGCGAAAATTCGAAGGTTGCCGTCCTGATTTGATTGTCGGCGACGCAGGCCGTCGTCATGGCGGCGACGGCCTGAATTTATCGTCTTTGTCCGTCATTCCCGCGTAGGCTGGAATCGAGCCTGCCGTCATTCCAGCGAAAGCCGGAATCCAATTCCTTCTTGGTGCTGATCGTCAAAGCAGAGCTTCCATTCCTGCTGCGGAGGAGCGGGTGACTTCTTTCTTTACACGAGTAAAGAAAGAGTCACCGAGAAAGAAAGCATGTTGGTCTGCGCCCATGTTTTACGTTCCGCACACCTGCAAAGTTGCGGATCGTTCCAATCCACCAGGCGGGGGCGCCGAATAGGCGCTGCCGTCAAGTAATGCCGGCGATGCAAGCAGCGCCGACCAAGAGAAGTTACTCGCTCGCCGGTACGGCGAGTGAAAGCTCTGCATGTATGATCAAAACCAAGAAAGAACTGGATTCCTGCCTGCGCAGGAATGACGAGCTGAGCGAAGCGTCAGTGCTGCCCCGTCGTCAGGCGCATCGTAATGGTCTCTCCATTCTTCTCGACCTGTTCGATCTGCACCGGCAAAAAGCCGCGCTGCGGCGCGAACCAGCTCGTGGTGCTGCGTTTGCTGTCGCCGCCGCGGTCGCGCTCGATCTTGATGGCGTCGATGTTGACGCCAGCCAGCGCCAGGGTTTCGTGACTGCTCGGCACGTAATGCTGGTCGGAAACCTTGTCCTTTTCCACGACGCGATAATCCAGATCGGTGGCGCCGGACTTCAGGTCCGCCATCAGGGCCAGCGTCACCAGATGGCGATCCATCGCTGGCGCATCCAGCGCGACGCTGGCTGCCTTGCCGTTGTCGTTCGTGCTGGCAGTTTTCGTTGCCCAGTCGAAGTCGATCGTCGTGTCGCGCGACTTGATTGCGGCCTTCTGCGCATAGTTGTAGTGCAACCCCCGCGGCTTGCCCGCGTCCCAGCGAAAAGTGGATTTTTCCACCACGTCCAGTCCCAGCAATGAGGCCATGCCCGCCGTGCCGTGGGTCTGGCTGGCAAAGTCCCAGTCGCCGTTGGCTGCCGGACGCAGGTCCAGCGTGGCGTGGCCGATTTCCTTGCCATTGCGCAGTACCTGATAGTCGGCGTGGAACGATTGCAGTGGCGCGTCGGCGGCGAATGCCATGCCGGCGCAAGCGAGCAGCAGGATCGTGGTGGTTGCGATGCCGCGAAAAAACATGGCCATCTCCGGTGATGAAGAGCGATGTCCCAGCTTGCCACGCGGAAACTGAACCCATCGTATCGCGACGAGCCCTTCAACCCGGCAGCATGATTGCCTTGTCGTCCAGCCTGAGCGGAACGCGAAGTGCACAGCCGTCGAACTCGACGCCGTCGACGCCGAGCACGATCCGGCCTTGTGCGAGCAAGGCGACAGCCGCGACCAGCAGCCGGTGTTCGCGACTCAGCAGCCGCGCGGCCAGCGTATCAGGGCTGTCGTCCGGCTGGATCGGCAGCTCGATCTGTGCGATCACGGGGCCGCCGTCGAGTTCTGCAGTGACGAAGTGGACGCTGGCGCCGTGCACGCTGTCGCCTGCTTGCAGCGCGCGAGCATGCGTGTTCAGGCCCGGATATTTCGGCAGCAGGGAAGGATGGATGTTGACAGCCTTGCCGCGCCACTGTCCGATCACGGCCGGATCAATCACGCGCATGAATCCGGCGAAGACGATCAGGTCGGGCGAAAATTCCGCCGCATGGGAGAACAGTGCGCGGTCGAAGCTGGCGCGATCCGGATATTCGCGCGGTGGCAAGGCCAACGCGGCGATGCCGGCATTGCGGGCAAGGTCGAGCGCGGGTGCCCTGGTCTTGTCCGAGAGCAGGGCACGCAGGCGGATGGGCAGGTCGCCACGTGTCTGCGCCGACAGCAGTGCCGCGAAATTGCTGCCGCGACCGGAGGCGAGGACGACGACATTGAACATGTCAGGCCAGCGCGGGTCAGGCGATGTGCACGCGTTCGTCGCCCTTCGTTGCAACGACTTCGCCGATCGGCCACGCATTCAATCCCCGCTGCGCAAGCGTATCGACCGTCGCCGCGGCAGCGTCACGCGCCACGATCACGGTATAGCCGATGCCGCAATTGAACGTGCGCCACATTTCGTTTTGCGCAACCTTGCCTTCGTGCTGCAGCCAGTCGAACACGGCGGGAAGTTTCCACGCTGAACTGTCCAGCGCGATGCCGAGCGCATCCGGTACGACGCGGATGATGTTCTCGGTGAGGCCGCCGCCCGTGATGTGGGCCATGCCGTGAATGCAGGGCTGCGGGCCCAGGGACGAGGATTGGTTTCGGAGCAGTTGCAGGATCGGTTTGACGTAGATCGTGGTCGGTGCGAGCAACGCGTCGGCAAGTGTGACGCCGCCAAGATCCAGATCGAACCGGCCGTTGTCGGCATCGATGCCGGCGCGGGCCAGGATCTTGCGGATCAGAGAATAGCCATTGGAATGCGGGCCACTGGATGCGACACCGATGATCGTATCGCCGGACTTGATCTTGCCGCCGTCGATCAGTGCGGATTTCTCCACTGCGCCGACGCAGAAACCCGCCAGGTCGTACTCGCCAGGCGGATACATGTCCGGCATCTCGGCGGTTTCCCCGCCAATCAGGGCGCAGCCGGCCAGTTCGCAGCCGCGGGCAATGCCGCCGATCACGCTCACGGCAGTATCGACGTCGAGCTTGCCGGTGGCGAAGTAGTCGAGGAAAAACAGGGGTTCGGCACCCTGCACCAGCACGTCGTTGACGCACATGCCTACCAGGTCGATGCCGATGGTCTCATGGCGGCCGAGCATCTGCGCCAGTTTCAGCTTGGTGCCGACGCCATCGGTGCCGGATACGAGCACTGGTTCACGATAGCGCCCGCCCAGCTCGAACAGCGCGCCGAAGCCGCCGAGGCCTGCCATTACCTCCTTGCGGAAGGTGCGTGCGACCAAGGGTTTGATGCGCTCGACGACTTCCTCGCCGGCATCGATATCCACGCCGGCGGCGCGGTAAGTCAAGGCTTGCTTGTCGGCGGACATTGCGCTGATTCGCGGGAACTGGGCCACGCATGATAGACGTTCGCACCGCGATTGGGCAGACTTGCCTGATCGCTGCCGTTTCCATGGACCATCGCCTTGCCTGCCGCCTGTTCCCGCTGCCTGTCTGCCGTCCTTCTCGTTCTGGCTGCGCTGTCGCCAGCGATGGCGAACGCCGGCGCGAGTCTGTATACGGGCCAGGTGCCGGTGAACTCGCAGTCCGATGCCGAGCGTGGCGAGGCACTCAAGAGCGCGCTCGCCCAGGTCGTGGTCAAGCTGACCGGCGACACCGCGGTGCTGGCCAAGCCCGACGTGGCCAAGGCGGTCGCCGGTGCAGAGCACTATGTGCAGCAATACCAGTACACCCAGGAAATGGCCACCGATACCGGCCAGCCTCAGGCGCGGCTGACTCTGGTCGCGCAGTTCGACCGCGACGCCGTCGACAAGCTGCTGCGTGATCTGGGGCTTGCACATGGTGGCGGCGACGCGCCACAGGCTGCCGCGGAAGTCCAGTCGGGCAGTTACCACGTCTGGGTGAGCGGGATAAACTCGGCCGAGGACTACGCGCGGCTGATCGGCAGCCTGTCGCGCAACGAACTCGTGCGTGGCGTGCAGGCCGAACAGGCGCGCGGCGACGGCGTGCAGCTCAGGCTCGATGTCACCGGCCCGCTGTCGCGGCTGCTGGAGACGCTGTCCGCAGGCCCGGTTCGCGTGCTCAATGCCAAGCCGCCGGTGACAGGCGTGGACGCGCTGCTCGGCATGCAGCCATGACCGCTGCCCGCACTTCATGTCGCCGAAGCTGAATTCATCCGGGTTGATTGCGGCCACCCGCTCCGGCCCATCGCCCTCTCTGTGGCGGCATCTGCCGAACGCCCTGACGCTGATGCGCATGCTGCTCGTCGTGCCTTTGGCGTGGATGATCCGTGAGGCGCATTTCGACGCCGCCGTGCTGGTTGCAGCGGCAGCCGGCGCCAGCGATGCCCTGGACGGCTGGCTGGCCAAACGCTACGGCTGGCAGAGCTGGCTGGGCGGCGTGCTCGATCCGATCGCCGACAAATTGATGTTGATCGCCTGTTTCCTGTCGCTGGGCATGATCGATGCGCATCCGGCCTGGCTGACCTGGCTCGTCGTCGGCCGCGATGTCGTCATCGTGCTCGGCGCCGTGATCTACCACAACTTCGTCGGCCGCATTACCGCGCAACCGACGTTGCTGTCCAAGATTACCACTTGTATACAAATTTCCTATGTGCTCCTGCAGCTCGTGCATCTGAGTTCGTGGATACAGATGCCAGCGCCGCTGCTGAACGGCATGGTCTGGCTGGTGGCGGCATTCACCCTGGCCAGCGGCGTGCAATATGTGGTGATATGGTCGCGCAAGGCGGCGCACGAGTCGCGCCGTTCGGGGGAGGTTTCATGACGCCGCGGATCGCACTGCGCTGGCAGATGCTGGTGCTCGTGCTGGTGATCGCCGGCGTGTTGTGGCTGCTGGCGCCGGTCCTGACGCCATTCGCGATTGCCGCGATGTTCGCCTACCTGTTCGATCCGCTCGCCAGCTGGCTGCAGCGGCGCGGACTCGGCCGCAACCTGGCGGTGACGATAGTTTTCCTGAGCCTGATCCTGGTTCTGATCGTCGTCCTGCTGCTGCTGCTGCCTTATCTGCAGCGCCAGATCGCGGCGTTCTTCGCGCACCTGCCGCAATGGCTCGGCTGGTTCCGTGATGTCGCCGTGCCGTGGCTCAACGAAAAATTCAAGCTGGATCTGGAATTGCCGGATACCTCGCAGCTTGCCGCCATTCTGCAGGAACACTGGAAGGAAGCGGGCGGCGCAGCGGCCAGCATCGTTTCGCAGATATCGAAATCCGGCATCGCCGTGCTGTCATGGATGATGCGTCTGATTGTGATCCCGGTGGCTTTTTTCTATCTGCTGCGCGACTGGCACATGATCATCGATCGCGTCCACGATCTGCTGCCGCGTTCGGTTGAGCCTACCGTGACGCGTTTGGCGCGCGAGTCGGACGAAACCCTCGGCGGTTTCGTTCGCGGCCAGGTGTCAGTCATGATCGTGCTTGGCGTGCTCTACGCGATCGCTTTGCTGGCCGTCGGTATCGATGTCGGCCCGTTGATCGGCATGATTGCCGGTCTGATCAGTTTCGTGCCGTACCTGGGCAGTATCACCGGCGTGCTGATGGGTGTGATTGCCGCGCTTGTGCAATACCATGACTGGACGCATGTGATTCTGGTCGTGGTCGTGTTCGTGGTCGGCAATCTGCTCGAAGGCTATGTGCTGGTGCCGCGCCTGGTCGGCGAAAAAATCGGTTTGCCGCCACTCGCGGTGATCTTCGCGATCCTTGCCGGTGGCGAGTTGTTCGGCTTCCTCGGCGTGCTGCTCGCGTTGCCGATCGCGTCCGTGGCGATGGTGTTGCTGCGCTATGCCTATGAGCGTTACCGCGCCAGCGCGCTGTATCGCAGTGGTCGCGACGCCGTCATTGTCGTTCCGGGCGACACGCAGGCAGCGACAACGACCGCGATCATCGCAAAACCCGAATCCCCGTCAGGCGGAGCATGAGTTCCCAGCTGCCGCTGGTATTGCGCTGGCCGGCGCAGCAGCGCTTTGAAACCTGGATTGCCGGCGACAATGCCGCGACGCTGGCACAGGTGCGCCACGTTGCCGACACGCTCGATCTGGCCTGGGTTTTTGTGAGTGGGCCGCCAGGCTGCGGCAAGACCCATCTGCTGATCGCCGCCTGCGCGCTGGCGAGCGAACGGGGGCGCAGCCCCCAGTATCTGGCTCTCGGGAAACTGCCGGCGGATCGCGCTGCAGCGATTCGTGCAATCGGCGGCAGCGATCTGCTTGCCCTCGACGACATCGGTGCGATTGCCGGCGACCGTGAAGCCGAACATGCCCTGTTCGATTTGTACAATCGTGGCAAAGAGGAAAAATCCACATTGTTGTTTGCCGCGACGGCGCCGCCGGCACAGCTCGGTATCGGTTTGCCGGATCTGGTATCGCGACTCTCGGCCTGCACGCAGGCAATGCTGAAGCCGCTGGGTGACGCCGCGCGCCGCGAAGCATTGCGCCAGCGCGCGCAGTTGCGCGGACTGATTCTGGACGACACCGTGCTCGACTGGTTGTTTGCGCGCACGCAGCGCGATCTGGGCAGCCTGACCGCGCTGATCGAACGGCTGGATCGCGAATCGCTGGCGGCCAAGCGGCGAATCACCGTGCCGTTCCTGCGCAAACTACTGGGCTGACTGTCCGTTCAGTTGCGCCAGCCGCTGCGGCGTGCCGATATCGCTCCAGCGGCCGCGGAAATATTCGCCGACGACCTCGCCCGCGCGCATCGCCTCGCGCAGGATCGGCACGATCGAGAATTTGCCCGGTACTTGTCCCGCCAATAACTCGGGGCGATAGACGCCGATGCCTGCAAACGTCAGGCGCGGATCGCCTTCGTCGCGCAAGCGGCCCTCGCGCAGAACGAAATCGCCACGCGCGTGATGTTCCGGATTGTCCACCATGACCAGATGCGCGAGGCCTGCGGGATTTTGTGGCAAGGCGGAAAAATCGAATTCCGTCCAGATGTCGCCGTTGACAGCGATGAAGGGCGCGTCGCCGAGCAGCGGTAGCGCGTTGAGCATGCCACCGCCGGTCTCCAGCGGCTCCGGGCCTTCGTATGCATAACGGATGCGCAGTCCCCAGCGCGAGCCATCGCCGAGCGCGGCCGGGAACTGTTCGGCCAGGTGCGAGGTGTTGATCGCCACCTCGCGTACGCCCGCCGCGGCCAGGCGCTGCAGGTGATATTCGATCAGCAGCCTGCCGCCGGCGCGCAGCAAGGGTTTCGGCGTCGCATCGGTCAATGGCCGCATGCGCTCGCCGCGACCGGCCGCGAAGATCAGCGCATGCTCGATCACGATGCGACGGCCACGCGCTGCCGGGTGATGTCGTGGCCGGCGATCTTGCGTTGCAACAATTGGGAAAAATCCACAAGTTCCGGATACAGCTGTGCGACGCTGAGCACGTAGTCGAGCACAAGCGGCAGATCGGCCAGATAGGCGGCCTTGCCGTCGCGATACCACAGCCGGCAGAACAGGCCCAGTACCTTGATGTGGCGTTGCAGGCCGCTCAGGTCGAACCAGCGGCGGAAGTGGGTGCCGTCGACCTTGACCAGGCCGGCATCAGCCAGACACCCGCGATACCGCTCGACCCAGGCATCCACGCGTTCGATCGGCCATGCGATGTAGCAGTCGCGCAGCAGCGAGGCCAGATCGTAGGCGATCGGGCCGAGCATGGCACCCTGAAAATCGATGACTGCCGGATTGTTGCTCCCGGCGATCAGAAGATTGCGGCTGTGATAGTCGCGATGCATGAAACGCCGGGGCTGCTCGTCGATGCAGGCAGCGAGCAGGCGAAATGCGTTTTCGAGGATGTCCCATTCGCCGCAGTCCAGCGCGCAAGCCAGGTGCTGCTGCAGAAACCACTGCGGCATCAATTCCATTTCGGGAATGGTCCTGCTCGCATCAAAGTGCGGCAGATCGCTCGCCTGGATCCCGGCCTGCATGCGCATCAGCGCTGCCAGTGCATCGCCATACAGGGCATCGGCACTGGCGTCGTTCAGTTCCGGCAGGTAGGTGCGCACGCCGAGATCTTCCATCAGCACAAAGCCGCGCTCCGGATCCGCCGCGAACACTTCGGGCGCATGCAGACCAGCCGCGCGCAGGCGGGCGCCGATATCCAGCCACGGGCGCACGTCTTCCTGTGGCGGCGGCGCATCCATGACGATCCAGCTTGCGCCGCCATCGCGCACCCGCCAGTAACTGCGGAAGCTGGCGTCGGCAGAAGCGACCTCCATTGCTATATCACGATGGCCCAAATGCAGGCGGGCGAAATCCAGGCGCATGTTTGCGCGTTCTTGATCCATGCGGAAAGTCTGCGGCACCAAGGGTCTCGCCTAGTCTAACGGCAGTCGCTCGCGGTTTGACGCGTGCCCGTCAAAATAGTACCATTTAAGTACACTTTTATTGAGAGTGCGCGCATGGATGCACGCTTTTTGACGTTCGTCATCAGGGATGACGACAAAAGGAACATCACCATGCTCCGTGTCAGCAAACTCACCGATTACGCCACTGTCGTGATGACCGTGCTTGCCGGCCTGGCGGATTCGGGTCAGCCGGAAGGCGTCCTCAGCGCGCAGGATCTGGCGGCGCGCGCGCGTTTGGAGCTGCCGACCGTGAGCAAGCTGCTCAAGCAACTCGCGCATGCGCAACTGGTCGAGTCTTTCCGCGGCGTCAACGGCGGCTACCGGCTGGCGCGTGTGCCGGAACGGATCAGCATCGCCGACATCGTCATTGCGATGGAGGGGCCGATAGGCATGACCGAATGCAGCGCGCACGCCGGAATGTGCGATCACGAAACGCACTGCGGCGTGCGCGTTAACTGGCAACGGATCAATCAGGCGATCGCATCGGCACTGGCTGGCGTAACCCTGGCCGACATGCTCAAACCGCCGCCGAAGCGGACTGTGTCGATTCCACTGCGCATGGCAATCTGATGGCCACCGAACTTACCCAGATCGAAACGGCGCTGAACCGTCGTTACGATGCCGGTTTCGTCACCGATATAGAAAGCGACAGCCTGCCGCCTGGCTTGAGCGAAGACGTCGTGCGCGCAATTTCAGCGCGCAAACAGGAGCCCGAATGGATGACGCAGTGGCGCCTGTCGGCATACCGGCACTGGCTGACGATGCAAAGTCCACAATGGGCAAAATTGCGCATCGCTCCCATCGATTTCCAGGCGATCAGCTACTTCTCGCAGCCGAAGAACCGGCCGAAGTCACTGGACGAGGTTGATCCGAAACTGCTGGAAACCTACGACAAGCTCGGCGTGCCGCTGCACGAGCGCGCGCGCCTGGCTGGCGTTGCGGTCGATGCCGTGTTCGATTCCGTTTCGGTCGGCACGACCTTTCGCAAGGAACTGGCCGAGGCGGGCGTGATCTTCTGCTCGATGTCGGAGGCGGTCCGCGAGTACCCGGAGCTGGTACGCAGGTATCTGGGTTCCGTCGTGCCCACGGGCGACAATTATTTTGCCGCGTTGAATTCGGCGGTGTTCTCCGACGGCAGCTTCGTGCTCGTCCCCCGGGGCGTGCGCTGCCCGATGGAGCTGAGTACGTACTTCCGCATCAATGCGCGCGATACCGGCCAGTTCGAGCGCACTTTGCTGATCGCCGAGGAAGGCGCGAGCGTATCGTACCTGGAGGGCTGCACCGCGCCGATGCGCGACGAAAACCAGTTGCACGCGGCAGTCGTGGAACTGATCGCGCTCGACGACGCGAGCATCAAGTATTCCACCGTACAGAACTGGTATCCCGGCGACGAGAACGGTGTCGGCGGCATCTACAACTTCGTCACCAAGCGCGGCGACTGCCGCGGCGCGCGCTCGAAGATTTCCTGGACGCAGGTCGAAACCGGTTCGGCGATCACGTGGAAATATCCGAGCTGCATCCTGCGCGGCGACGATTCGACCGGCGAGTTCAATTCCGTCGCGCTTACTCACTACCGCCAGCAGGCCGACACCGGTACGAAGATGATTCACATCGGGAAAAACACCAAGAGCAAGATCATCGCCAAGGGGATTTCGGCCGGCCGCGGGCAGAATACCTATCGCGGCCTGGTCAAGATCGAGAAGGGTGCCGATGGCGCGCGCAACTACACGCAATGCGACAGCCTGCTGATCGGCAAGCGCTGCGGTGCGCACACATTCCCTTACATCGAGGTCAAGCATCCCGGCGCGATCGTCGAGCACGAAGCGACCACGTCGAAGATTTCCGACGACCAGCTGTTCTACTGCCGCGCGCGCGGCATCGCCGAGGAAGATGCGGTGTCGATGATCGTTGATGGTTTCTGCAAGCAGGTATTCAAGGAACTGCCGATGGAGTTTGCGGTGGAGGCGAAGAAGTTGCTGGAAGTTTCGCTGGAAGGAGCGGTGGGCTGATGCTGAAAATCGATAACCTCCATGTCCGCGTCGCGGGCAAGGAAATCCTCAAGGGCCTCACGCTCGGCGTGAACGCGGGCGAAGTGCACGCGATCATGGGGCCGAACGGTGCCGGGAAGTCCACGCTGGGCAATGTACTGGCCGGTCGCGAAGGCTACGAGGTCGCGCAGGGCACAGTCGAGTACGAAGGCCGCAATCTGCTCGCGCTGGAACCGGAGCAGCGCGCTGCCGAAGGCGTATTCCTCGCGTTCCAGTATCCCGTCGAGATCGCCGGAGTCAACAACACGTATTTCCTCAAGGCAGCGCTGAACGCGCAACGCAAATACCGTGGCGAGCCGGAACTGGACTCTATGCAGTTCCTGAAATCGGTGCGTGAAAAACTGCGCGTGCTGCATATTTCCGACGAATTGCTGCATCGCGCCGTGAATGCGGGCTTTTCCGGTGGCGAGAAGAAGCGCAACGAGATTTTCCAGATGGCGCTGCTGGAGCCGAAGCTTGCGATCCTGGACGAGACCGATTCTGGCCTGGATATAGACGCGATGAAGCTGGTCGCCGATGGCGTCAACACGATGCGCGATCCGAAACGCGCCTTCGTCGTGATCACGCATTACCAGCGCCTGCTCGATTACATCGTGCCGGATTTCGTCCATGTCATGGTCGATGGGCGCATCGTGGAGAGCGGCGACAAGTCGCTGGCGCTGAAGCTCGAAGAACACGGCTACGCGTGGATCGCCGAACGCCAGATTCCCAATCAGCAAGTTCCTCATCAGAATCAGGCCGGAGCGGCGTGATATGGATTCGGCCGTGCTTGACGACCTGCTGGGCGGTTCCGCGCGCGAACGCGAGGAAACCTGGCGCTACAGCAAGACCGCGATACGTGCGCTGACCCAGCAGGCGTTCGCGATTGCGTCGCCGGATGCCACGCCATCCGCCGAGACCCTGGAGCGCATCGATCTGCCGTTCACGCGAGGCCGCCGCATCGTCATCGTCAATGGTGGCTATTCGCAGCGCTACTCCGACATCGGCAGGCTGGCATCGACGATCAGCCTGCGCCACGAATCTGCACTGCATCTGAACATAAGCATTGTCGCCGGCTGCGCCGATCCGCTGCATCTTGTCCATGTGAGCGTGCCCGACGCTGCCGCCAGTCGCTGGCGGGCGGTGTGTGAGGTGGATATAGGAGGCGGCCGCGCCGAATTGATCGAGCAGCACGTTGGCGAGCCGGGCGCCGACGTATTTGGAGCGGCGACTTCGACGATTGCACTCGGGCCGCAGGCCGAGCTGCGGGTCGCGGTATTTTCCGATCTGCCGGATTCGGTGTCGCTGCTGCGCAAGGTCCATTGCACGGTCGGCGACGCGGCGGTGTTCACCACCACGCATGCGCACTTCGGCGGCCGACTGCAACGCATCGAGTCGACGATCGACATGGCCGGGACGAAGGCGAGCTGCGGTTCGCGCGGCGTGTTCGCGCTGCGCGGGCGCGAACACGTGGACGTGCGCCTGGATGTTCACCACAGCGCGCGGGACACGAGCAGCAAGGTGTTCTGGCGCGGAGTCGCCGATCAGCGCTCGCGCGGAATATTCCACGGTGCAATCACGGTCGCGGCGGGCGCGGATGGCGCCGACGCGCAATTGTCGAACAAGAACCTGCTGCTTTCCGCGAACGCGGAAATCGATACCCAGCCGGTGCTGGAAATCTACGCCGACGAAGTCAAGGCCAGCCATGGCGCGACGGTTGGCCAGCTCGACGAGCACGTGCTGTTTTATCTGCGCTCGCGTGGCATTCCGGCCGCGGCGGCGCGGAACCTGCTGATCGCCGCCTTCTGCCGCGAAGTATTCGACGGCATCGGCGACGATGCCTTGCGCGAGCATCTGGATGCCGCGTTGGTCGCGCGGCTGCCGGCAGCCGAGGCGGAGGCATGAACGCACTCGCTCAACCAAAAGCCGAGGTATTCGATCCGCTGCGCTATCGCAAGGATTTTCCCCTGCTTGAACGCACGGTGCATGGCAAGCCACTGATCTATTTCGACAACGCCAACACCGCGCAGAAGCCGCAAAGCGTGATTTTGGCGGTCGACCGTTTTTATCGCGAATCCAATGCCAATGTCGCCCGGGCCGTGCATGCGCTGGGGGAAGAAGCATCGGCGGCCTATGAGGCCACGCGCGACAAGCTCATGCGTTTCATCAACGCACGGTCGCGCGAGGAAGTCATCCTCACCAGCGGTACGACGCAGTCGATCAATCTCGTCGCGTACAGCTATGCGCTGCCGCGGCTCAGACCCGGCGATGAAATCCTGGTGACGACCATGGAGCATCACGCCAATATCGTGCCGTGGCAGCTGGTATGCGAGCGCAGCGGCGCGAAACTGACGGTCGCGCCGATCACGCAGCGCGGGGAACTCATCGTTGACGAGTTCGTCGCGCGGCTGAATCCGCGGGTCAAGCTGGCGGCGGTAACGCATGTATCCAACGTGCTCGGCACGATCAACCCGGTCGCGGAACTGGCGCGCGCCACGCGCCGACATGGCATCCCGCTGCTGGTCGATGGATCGCAGGCGGCGCCGCATCTGCCGATCGATGTGCAGGCGCTGGGGTGCGATTTCTATGCGCTGACCGGACACAAGCTGTTCGGCCCCACCGGCACCGGCGCGTTGTGGGCGCGACGCGAACTGCTCGAAGCGATGCCGCCGTTTTTTGGCGGTGGCGAAATGATCAAAAGCGTCAGTTTTGAAAAGACCATCTTCGCGGACCTGCCCGCCAAGTTCGAGGCGGGTACGCCGAACATCGCCGGTTTCGTCGGCCTCGGTGCAGCGCTGGACTACGTCAATCGCCTCGGTCGCGAACGTATCGCCGCCTACGAGCGCGAATTGCTTGCCTACGCGACAGCGGCGTTCAAGTCCGTTCCGGGACTGCGCCTGTTCGGTGAGGCCGCGGAGAAAGCCGCCGTGCTGGCTTTCCTGATCGACGGCGTGCATGCCCACGATCTGGCGACCCTGCTCGATCATGAGGGCGTGGCCGTGCGTTCCGGCCATCACTGCGCACATCCGCTCATGCAGTTTTACGGCGTCCCTGCGACGCTGCGCGCCTCTCTTGCGTTCTATAACACGCGCGAGGAAGTCGATCAGTTCATAGCGGCGCTTGCACGGGTGCGCAAACTGCTCGCCTGAGCATGACCGAAGGCACGTGGTCCCGCCCGCAAAACCGGGCATTCTGTTTTGCCGCAGGGCGATGCCGTGACGGTGGACCTGCGCCGTCGGGGTTTCCGGAAATCCCGCGGCCGTGAAACGATCAACAGGAACGTGTGATGAGCGCCGTTGCTTCCAATGCTGTTCTCCAATTTCGCGCGGCAGACGTCGCTGACGTCGGCGCCATCGTTGCGCTGGTCGAATCGGCCTATCGTGGCGATGCGAGCAGGAAAGGCTGGACCACCGAGGCAGACATGCTCGATGGCCAGCGCATCGATGGCACCGGGGTCAGCGACGTGATCGCCAAGGCCGGCAGCCGCGTGCTGCTGGCCGAGCAGGATGGCGGGCTGCTCGCCTGCTGCCATCTGGAAAAGCAGGGCGAGGCCTGCTATTTCGGCATGTTTGCGGTCAATCCGGAGCTGCAGGGCAGCGGCGTCGGCAAACAGGTGATGAACGAAGCCGAGCGCATCGCCCGGCAAGAGTACAGTTGTACAAGAATGGAAATGACCGTGATCTCGGTGCGCAATGATCTGATCGCCTGGTACGAGCGGCGCGGTTACCGGCGTACCGGGGTGTTCAAGCCGTTTCCGTATGGCGACGAGCGCTTTGGAATTCCGCGGCGCGACGACCTGCGCTTCGAGCTGCTGGTTAAGACCTTGTGAGCCAGGGCGCCGCGCAACTCTGGGTTCGCATCTGTGCGCAATCCGAACTTCTGCCTGGAGAATACAGGCTGGCCTATGATGGCGATGTACCCATCGCCGTCTTCAATATCGACGGTGAGCTCTATGCGATCGAGGACGTGTGCACGCACGACGGCGGCGAGCTGACCGGCGGTGAATTGCACGGCTTCGAAGTCGAATGTCCGCGCCATGGCGCACGCTTCGACGTACGCACCGGCGCGGCGCTTTGCCCGCCGGCCTATGAGCCGACCGCGAAGTTTCCGGTGAAAGTGGCGGATGGCATCGTCTATAGCCGGGATGACCGCTGGGATTGACTCCCGGTAGCAAAACGAGCGCATGAAAATGCAGGCCGCAAGGCCGGCAACTATTCCCATCGTTACGATTCCATGTGATAATGAGATTGATTCTCATTTGTATCATTACTACTAATCGTCCGAGGGAACCGAATCCATGCTCATGCCGAAGACGCATCCGTTGTGCGCGGCCTTGTTGATCGCCTTGTCCGGCCCCGTTGTTGCCATGACGGATGACACCGCCGGCACGACGCCCGCAACGCCGGATGCAGCGAACGGCCCAGCACAAACGCCGGGTCCGGGCCAGACGCTGGAAGAAGTGCAGGTCAATGCCAGCACGACGAGCTACAAGATCGATACGTCGACCGTCGGGGCCAAGACGACGACGCCGCTGCGCGACATTCCGCAATCGGTCGTCGTGATCAGCAAGGATCTGCTCGAGGCGCAAGGCGCAGCCTCATTGCAGGACGCGTTGCGCAATGTCCCCGGCATCACGATCGGAGGAGCCGAAGGCGGGCAGATCGGCAACAACATCAACCTGCGCGGATTTACCGCACGCACGGATGTTTACATCGATGGCTTCCGCGATCGCGGCCAGTACTACCGCGACACGTTCGATCTGGAGGCGATCGAGGTTCTGAAGGGACCTTCGTCGATGCTGTTCGGGCGCGGCTCCACCGGCGGCGTGATCAACCAGGTCAGCAAACAGCCGGTCCTGCAACAAATCGATGACGTTACTTCGACGATCGGCAGCGACGACCGCTACCGCGTCACCGGCGATTTCAATCAACCGCTGTCCGACACGTCCGCCGCGCGCGTGAACGTGTTTACGCAGGACAACCACTCCACGCGCGACGTGACGTACAACAAGGATTATGGCCTCGCGCCGAGTCTGCGCTTCGGCATCGGCGAGCCGACGGAAATCACCCTGTTCGCGCTGTTGCAGCACAATCACGACATGCCGGACTATGGAGTGCCGCCGCTCAATGGAAAGCCGGCGCCGGTCGACCATGACAATTTCTACGGCCTGACCGACGATCGCACCGTGCAGGATGTCGCCATGATTGGCGGCCGCATCGAGCACCAGTTCAGCGATGATCTCGTCCTCAAGAATCAGCTGCAATACAACTGGTACAGGACCGACGCGCTGGAAACCGCGCCCAACAATCTGGTCACCGCGGCCGGTGTGGCGATCGATCGTACGAAGGGCAACTACACCGATGCGCCGCTGGATCAGATCCTGGTCCAGCTGGCCAGCCACGACCGCGTGATCCACGATACCGCGCTGGACGATCAGACCGACCTGATCTGGAAATTCGCTACCGGAAGCTGGGCGCACACACTGATCACGGGCATCGAACTTGGCCACGATACGTACGAGAACCAGGCATATGCGCGCAACGGTCTGCCGCTGGTGTCGCTGCTGGATCCGGCCTACCTGCCGGAAGGGCCGAACGTGACGTCGGTGCCCGGCAACCATGCCGAGGGCAGCGCGAACACGACGGCCGCGTATGCGAACGACACGATCAAATTCACCGATCAGTGGCAGGCGGTGGTCGGCCTGCGCCGCGACCGCTACGAGGCGACGCTCGACAACACGATTTCCGCGCCGGCGCTCGCCGACCAGACGGTGTACTTCACGAGCAAGCGCGCCGGGCTGATCTATCAACCCAGTTACGGGCAGTCGTACTATATCGCCTACGGCACGTCGTTCGACCCGTCGCTGGAAACGCTGACCGTGACCAACAACACCCAGGCGCTGCCGCCGGAATCGAACGAATCCTGGGAAGTCGGCGCCAAGTGGGATGTGCTCGACGACAAGCTCGATCTGACCGCGGCGCTGTTCCAGGTGGAGAAGACCAATGCGCGCACGCAGGTGTCGGCGACCGAATACGCGCTCACGGGCGACATCCGAGTGCGTGGTGGCGAGGTCGGCGTGAGCGGTCACGTCACCGATGCCTGGCAGGTCTTCGCCGGCTATACGCGACTGAATGCCCTGATCGTGCAGGCAAGCGACGGCACGCAAGGCAATGTGCCGGCGAACACGCCGCACAACAGCGCATCGCTGTGGAACAGTTATCGGCTTTCGTCCGAGTGGGAGGTCGGCGGCGGCGCGACGTATCTGTCGCAGCGCTATGCGGCCAATACCAATCTTGTCACGGTAGGCGGCTACACGCGCTGGGACGCGATGGTCGCATGGCACCAGCCCAGGTACGATCTGCGCCTGAATCTGCTCAATCTCACCGACAAGCACTATTTCGATGCGCTGATCCCGTCCGACGGCGGCCGTTCCATACCGGGTATCGGCCGTACCCTGATGTTTACGGTCGACTGTCATTTCTGATCGCTGCTGCCGCGAGGCCGAACCATGCTGGTACAAATTCCGCGCGTATTGACCGCCGAGCAAATACAGTTTGTCCGCACGCGGCTCGACGCGGCGGATGCCCCCTGGGTCGACGGTCGCGCGACCGCCGGCCACCAGGGCGCGCGGGTCAAGCACAACCAGCAGATAGCGGAAAGCTCGCCGCTGGCCGCCGAGCTGGGTGATCTGATTCTGGCGGCACTGGAACGCCATCCGCTATTCATCAGCGCCGTCTTGCCGCTGCGCGTGTATCCGCCACTGTTCAATCGCTACGACGGCGGCATGCAGTTCGGCAGTCATGTAGATGGTTCCGTGCGCCTGCTGCCGGGATCGGGACACAAGATCCGCACCGATGTTTCCGCGACGCTGTTCCTGGCGGCAGCGGAATCCTACGACGGCGGAGAGCTCCTGATCGAGGACACGTACGGCGCGCACGCAGTGAAGCTGGGCGCCGGCGACATGGTCGTGTACCCGGCGAGCAGTCTGCATCGCGTGGCGCCGGTGACGCGGGGTACGCGGGTGGCAAGTTTTTTCTGGGTGCAAAGCATGGTCCGTGACGACGCTCAGCGCACCCTGTTGTACGACCTGGACCGTTCGATCCAGGCCCTGAACCAGCAGCATGCGGCGCATCCGGCTCTGGTCGAACTGACCGGCGTCTACCACAATCTGCTGCGCATGTGGGCTGATATTTGAGTGGAATAGTAGACAAATGGAAAAGTCAATTTATCCAGTCCGTGGCGTCGCTGCACCACGCGCCCGTCTGGCCGGTGTGCGCGTGATCCGCCAGCTGCATCTGTGGATCGGCGCCTGGGGTGCGGTCGCCGCGATCCTGTTCGGCGTTACCGGCTTCATCCAGAACCATCGCGCGATCCTCAAGCTGCCGCAGGGCGAAGCGACCGAGGCGTCGAAACTCGAGATCGAGGTGCCGGAAGCCGCGCGTGCCACCCCGGAGGCGTTGCGCGACTGGCTGCACGACGAACAGCATGTGCCGATCGACAGCGTGCGCCCGCAGGCCGGCGCGCTGGCGGAACTGAACGGCCGGCAAGTGCGTCAGCCGGCTCGCTGGGTGTTTTCCGGAGGCAATGCACGCATCGCATGGACCGCGGAATACATGCCCGGCAACGCCACCGTGCAAGTTCGCAACATTGTGCAAAGCCCGCTGGCGGTGATGAGCCGCTTGCACAAGGGCGTCGGCGGAGGCGTCGCCTGGATTCTGCTGACCGACAGTTTCGCGCTGGCAATGGTGGCGCTCGGCTTCAGTGGCCTGCTGCTGTGGGGACGCGGCCGCAGCCCGCGTCAAATCACTTTCAGCATCGTTGGCGTGGCGGTCGTCGCCCTGTTGCTGGTCGGCGGAATGGCGGTCACTTAGGCGCGCTCCGGGGTTTTGCCGGCTGCTGACAAGATAAAGTTATTAAACAATAATCGTTCTCAGTTGCTTTAGCTTTAGTGTTTTTGCTGCGATCGCGGCCATTGGGTGGTTGCACCTGCATGGCGCAGCAGCTTGTGTGACCCTCTGGTTCGGCGGTGTACTTTGGGTCATGCACCGCGCCCCGCGCTGTGGCAGGCGCAACGGCGCAAGAGCGGGATCGTGCTGCTGGTCATGTTCGGCGTACTGGTCGCCAGCGGCTACCTGCTCTACTACGGCAACGGCGACACCCTGCGCGACTGGCGGCGTCTGCTGCATGGGTTGATCGGCAGCGCCCCGGTGATACCGCTGCTGATGCATGTCGCGCGCGCACGGTGCTTCCGCGGCGGCCAGCGCCGAGCTGTCCTGGCAGGGCTCAGGCAGGCACGGCCGCCGGCCGGCGCACCAGCTTCACGATCAGGACCTCGCCGCCGCCGGTCAGCACGATATTCGCCGGCGAGGCATCGGGTTCCAGCAGCAGCGAATCTCCGGCATCGAGCGTCGGCAAGTTCTCGCGATTCTTGATTGCGGCATTGCCGGCGACTAGGTACACGAACCAGGTCGTGTCCGGAGCGGCGAGAAAAACCATCGGCCCCACCAGCGGGCGATGCCACACCTCGGCTGCGATCGTGTCGCGCCTTACGATGACGTTGAAGTCGCGCACCGGGCCGGAGATCAGCCTGCCGTGAGTCTGCCATTCGCCGGCGAAGCGGAAGAACTGCAGGCGCCGGTCCAGGCGTACGCTCGGTGCGGAGTCGAAGCGCAGCTCCATGCCGATGCCGTGGAGCAGCGCGATATGGCGTTCACAATTAGCAAATGTGGAAAATGCGCCATCGCTCTCGATATCGGCGATGCTCATGCGCCAGTCGAAGGCGCCGCCGGACTGCACTGCGGACTCGGGCGATACCGCCAGTTGGAGGGTCCAGCCACCGCCGTTCTGCCAGCGCATGCGCCGGTAGCCGGATGCGCGGAGAATGCGCGCCCTCATCCCGGCGTCGTCCGCGAGCGCAATGCGGGCAAGGTCGGACTGCCGGCTGCGACGGTCGCCGCGCAGCCCGCACCGAGGCTGGCCCGGAAACCGAATCCGTTGCGCGGCATGGGCGGCAACCGGCTCATGGCGCTAGGCTTGCCCGGCGAGCAACGCCTGCAATTGCGCCGTCGATGTCGCCAGACTTTCGTTCCAGGCATAACCAACGATACGTTGCCCGGTGGTCGCATCGCTGAAATCCTCTTCCTGTCCGGGCGCGAGCAGATGCCGGTAATCCACGGTGACCTCGGTGCCGGCTGGCAGGTTGGCCAATGCAAACACGAAACCCAGGTGCCACAGGCCGCATGGTGCGAACGAATGGTTGATGTAGCACTCATCCGGCCATTCCGGCGTGATCGTGTAGCGATCCTCGAACCATCGCACCGTCGCGCCGAGCAGCTGCTGCGCATCGGGCCGCGCCAGCACTTCGTCCCATTTGTATACTTTCCGGATATCGTCCGGTGCGGTGATCAGGCGCCCCGCCGCCAGGGGCTCGTCGAGGAACAGGCCCTTGCCGGCGCCGGGGATCGACGAGGCGGCGACATGGTAGCGGGGCAGGATCATGCACGGTTCCCGGGTTGCGACGGCGCGCAGCATAACAGGATGCGGCGCACCCGCGCGGCGCGCTACACTTGTCCATTACGTCATTCAGGGTGTGCCATGGATTCCAGTAAAGCACGCGATTTTGTCTCCGGCCTGTGGGACAGCCAGATTGTCCCGCAGCTGGTGGATTACATCCGGATTCCGAACAAGTCGCCGATGTTCGACGCGCAGTGGGCCGAACACGGCTACATGGATCAGGCTGTCGCGTTGATGGAGGCCTGGGCCAAATCGCAGGCGATTGCCGGCATGCAGATCGAGGTGGTGCGGCTGCCTGGCCGCACGCCGCTCATCTTTATCGATATCCCGGGCAGCGGCGACGACTGTGTACTTCTATACGGGCATCTGGACAAGCAGCCGGAAATGACCGGCTGGTCCGCACATCTGGGTGCGTGGAAACCCGTCATCGAGGGCGATCGCCTGTACGGCCGCGGCGGCGCCGACGACGGCTACGCGATCTTCGGCTCGCTCGCCGCCATCGGTGCACTCAAGCAACAGGGTATTGCGCATTCACGCTGCGTAGTGATGATCGAGGCCTGCGAGGAATCCGGCAGCTACGACTTGCCGTATTATGTCGATCACCTGGCCGCGCGCATCGGCAGGCCCTCGCTGGTCGTCTGCCTGGATTCCGGTTGCGGCAACTACGAGCAGCTCTGGCTGACGACATCGTTGCGCGGCATGACCGGCGGCAACCTTACAGTGCGGGTACTCAACGAAGGCGTTCACTCCGGCGATGCTTCCGGCGTGGTTGCGTCCAGCTTCCGCATCCTGCGCCAGCTCCTGTCGCGGCTGGAAGATGAAGTGACCGGCAAGATCAAGCCGCAGGAACTGTACGTCGAGATTCCGGCGCAGCGCATCGCACAGGCGCGGCTCACGGCACAGGTTCTCGTCGAAGCGGTTTATTCCAAATTTCCCTTTGTGGACGGCATGCGGCCGCTCGATTCGGATCTGACCGAACTCGTGCTTAACCGCACCTGGCGGCCGGCGCTGGCAGTGACCGGCATCGGTGGAATTCCCCCCCTGGATTCGGCCGGCAACGTGCTGCGGCCGTTCACGGCGATCAAGCTCTCGCTGCGGCTGCCGCCGACGCTGGATGGCGCCGGTGCCGGCGAGCTGGTCAAGCGGCTGCTGGAAAAGGATCCGCCGTACGGCTGCAAGATTGAGTTCGCGCTGGAAAAGGCCACGTCCGGATGGAATGCGCCGGCGCTGGCGCCGTGGCTGGAACAGTCGGTCGATGCCGCCTCGCGCCAGTTCTTCGGGCCGCCGCCGGCTTACAACGGCGAGGGTGGCAGCATCCCGTTCATGGGCATGCTCGGGGAAAAATTCCCGGGAGCTCAGTTCCTCATCACCGGCGTGCTCGGCCCGCATTCGAATGCGCATGGACCGAACGAGTTCCTGCACATTCCCACCGGCAAGCGCGTCAGCATGTGCGTGGCCCAGGTGATTGCCGATCATCACCGCGCCAGTGTGCAGGGTCTGACCGCCGGCGCGGCTGCCAGCAACGCGCATACGGTGAAGGGCGGCGACGGCTGTTGCTGAGTGCGCGTCGGGGCATGTTGCGATGCGTGCAATGACGACAGCGCCAGCCATTCGCCCCGCGCGTGCCGCTGATGCGATCGATCTGGCCGAGCTGTCGATGCAACTCGGCTATCCCGTCGACGCTGAGGACATGCGCGAGCGCCTTGCGCGCGTGCGCGACGCTCGTGCCGGTGATGTATTCGTGGCGATCGATGCCAACGAACGTGTGCTCGGCTGGACGCATGTCGTGCCGCGCCTGCAACTGGAGGAGGCCCCCTTTGCCGAGCTTGCCGGCCTCGTTGTCGACGCGGGCGCGCGCGGTCGCGGCGCCGGTGCGCTGTTGTTGCATGCGGCCGAAGGCTGGGCCCGCACGCACGGTTTCACGCAACTGCGCGTGCGCAGCAACGTCGTGCGCGAGCGTGCGCACCGCTTTCATCTGCGTGAAGGCTATGCCGAGCGCAAGCGTCAGGTAGTGTTCGTCAAGGCCCTGTAGCGGCAGCGCGCCAACCCGCTGCGGACACCGTGCCGTTCTTGCCGCGCGTTGCAGGCGGGGCTTCCGCTTGCCAAACGCGAGTGGCTTGGAAAACTCAAGGCAACGTGCAGGCGTCTAGCGCTGTCCTTGCGGTCGCGGCGGCAGGGTCTGCAGATATGCCCACAGTGCATCGAGTTCGAGATCGGTCATCTGCGCCAGCGCCGGCCACGGCATGAACGGATCCAGCGTGCTGCCGTCCGGGCGCCTGCCCTGACGCAGGGCGGTATGGAAATCGGCCTTCGACCACTTGCCTATGCCGGTGACCGGATCGGGGGTGAGGTTCTGCGCCGCGGGAAAACTGGGCGGCGTGCCTGGCACGCGGCCTCCGCTGAAATGCTCGCCATGGCAGCCGCCGCACGCTGACATGGCCAGATAGGCGCCGTATTCGACCGTGGGAGCGGCTTCGATATCGCTCCGGTGTGCGGCATGCTGATCAATCTGCAAGGCTTCGATCAAGGGCATCCGGTCCAGCAGAAACAGCACCCGTGCCAGCGGCCCTGCCAGCGGCGGCGGCACTTCGCGATCGACCGGCGGGCGTGCCGCTATGTATGCGATCAGGTCGGCTGTGTCGGCATCACTCAGGCCGCTGTAGTCATGCGAAGGCATGAACAGGAGCGGCCGGCCATCCGGGCCCAGGCCGTGGCGGATCGCAAGCTCCGCGCTTCTGGCGTCGAACACTCTACCGATTCCGCCCTTGCCGCGGGTGAGGTTGGGACCGGCAATGCGCCCGATCGGAAATGCATCGACAATCACCTTGCCGCCCAGATCGGCGTCGTGGCAATCGGCGCAGCCATGCGTGAGCGCCACGTGCGCGCCGTGCGACAGCGCTGGCGCATCAGCCGGAATCGGCAGCGCCGGTTCCGCGACGACGATGCGCTCGGCGAATATCCTGCCGGTGTGCCAGTAGACGAAACCCAAGGCGATGCCCGCTGCCGCGAGCAGCGCAACCAAAACTTTCGCAATTCCCCGAACGATCTTCATATCGCGTCCCCACGCGTGATGGCACATTTCAACGCATAGCCGGAATCCTCAGCGCACCGTAGCGGCAGGAATTGCGCACGCGGCCACCGCAAGCCTGCGGCGAAAGATCATCCTTGTTCAGGCACACGCGCACTTCGGCAAGCTCGCTGCCGTTGTGGCAGGCGATGCTGATCATGTTCTGGTCCAGTCCGGGATTGACCTGGATGAACGCCTGCACGACGTCGGCGGCGCTCAGGTCGGGCGGCGACTGCGGTGCGCTGAGTGCCGGCGGAACCTTCACCGCCGCGAATGCGCGATCGGCCAGGGCAAAATAAGCCTCCGCATCCAGCCCGGTGCAGGCGCCATGGGTTTGCCATTCGTGTTCGATCAGTTGCCGGCTGGGCATGAACGCCATCGCGCGCGCGATCGTTGCCGCATCGGGTTTTTCGCCGCCGCTGCAATTCTGCGGCCAGCTGCCGTTGCGGTTCTGCGGCCACAGCCCGTGCAGCACGAAGCCGAAGCCCCTGCTGCCGCATTGCTCGGTCTGGTCCTGGTGGGTTTCGCAAAAGCTCGGCGACCACGACAGCGACATCAGGTAGTAATCGAAGCGGCCGGGAGTATCGCCGCCGCCGTCGCGGTTGCCATGTCCGTGCGCACCCGCGCCTGCGGCAACAAGTACGCAAAGTATACTGACGCTTGCGACGACCCGGGCCAGGCTCATGGACTTCCTCTTGCGGCGACCGGCGCATGCCGGCGCCGTGCGTCGGCGTCGGTGGCCGACCGTCAAATTGTGCCAGATCGGCGCCTAGTCTCCAATCAGCGCGGCCTGCATGGAATCGGTGCAGCCGATGCCTGTGCCGCGCATTGCGTCGTGGTGTACGGCGCAGACGAACCGGTACAAGTGCCGACGCGCTGCAGGCGAAGGTCGGGTTCTGTCGGCAGGCTGCGCTATAATCTGACGCCCTTCATTGAATATCGATTCTCGCGCATGACCCGACGCATCGTTCAACGCCGTTCGCCAATCCACGGCAATGGCGTTTTCGCCGCCTGCGACCTGCCGGCTGGATCCACCCTCATCGAATACCGCGGCCGGCGCCTGACTCACGCGCAGGCCAATCGCTCCTATGGCGGCGATGCCGACAGCGGCCACACTTTTCTGTTCACGCTCAACGAAAAATACCTGATCGATGCCAACGAGGGCGGCAATGTCGCGCGCTGGATCAATCACAGTTGTGCGCCGAACTGCCAGGCCTGGGTCATCGAAAACGCCGAAGGCGATCTGCGCCGCGACCGCGTGGTGATCGAAAGCAAGCGTGCGATCCGCGCCGGTGAGGAACTCACCTACGACTACGGCATCACCCTGGAAGAGCGGCACACGCCGCAGCTCAAGCGCATCTGGGCGTGTCGCTGCGGCGCGCCGCGTTGTACCGGAACCTTGCTGAAATCCAAGCGCGGCAAGCGCGCCTGAGCGGCGCTTACAGGTTCAGGTGACCGCCGAGCAGGCCGAGCAGGCCGAGCACGATCAGATAGATCGCGATGACATAGTTCAATACACGCGGTACCAGCAAGATGATGATGCCGGCGATCAGCGCGATCAGCGGGGCGACGGCGGGATGAATGGAAAGTACCATGGTTGATCTCCTTGACGGCGGGCGGCAGTGCTGCCGGTTCCCAGGTTAGCATCGTTCGAGTTCCACGCGTTTGCGCAAGCATGCCAGGTGCACTGGGTCAGCCGCCCGGTGCGTGGTGCGTGGCCTCGTCGCGTTGTGCACGCAGGTATGCCGTGAGCGCGACGCCCAGCAACAGGAACGCGATACCCAGGCCGATGTAGAACGTGATTCCGTCCGGAGCTTCGCCGCTGCCGCCGGTCACGACGGGTGGCGCAATGCGGTTCGCCGGTGGACGCGCATCGGCGGCATTCGCATGCGTGTTTGCCACAGGAGCCTGCGGCGCGGGAACCGGCGCAGGCGTGGGTACCTGCGCCGCTGGCGGGGGCGGGTCGGCCTTCGGCGGCTCAACCGGCGCCGGCGTTTGCGCGATCGGTACGACCAGCGGGGCAGCCGCTGCGGTTTCGGTATCCGGTGTGCCCGGCTTGCCGAGATGCTTGACCACGGACACGTACGTCGGCGGCGGCGCAGGCGGTGGCGCCGGAGTCGCCGGCGCCGCGGCTTGCGCTGCGGGATCTCCGGGCCTGGATGGTTCGCCGGACTTGGCGGCCGGAGCCGTCGTCACCGTGCCGTTCGCGCCCGTCGAGGTTGCACCTGGCGTTCCGGCCGGCATCGCGATCCCGTTTTGCGCGGATGCATTTTGCAACTGCTGGTTCTGCTGCACGAAGCCCGCGGACTGGTCCTGCACTGACGCTGAAGGATTCGTGCCAGTGGTGGGCAAGGTAGTAGAGACGCCGGAGGACGTGGCGCCGACGCCGGCCAGAACCGGCAAGCTGACGACGCAAGCGGCCAGCAACAGAAAACGGCGAAGTGCTATGGAATGCATGATCAGGCCAGGTTTTGCAATGCGATGAACGATATCTTAGCGCGTACCGCTGCAATCGCTACAATGACCCGTGTTCGCCCGCAATCGTTCCCGCAAGATCCTGATCGTGCTTGGCGCCCTCATGGCAATGCCGCTGGGCGCCTGTTCCACGATCGGTTACTACGGTCACCTGGCGCATGGCGAATTCGCCATGCTCGCGGCGCGCAAGCCCATCGCGCGCGTGATCGCCGATCCGGCGGCCGACGTGCAGCTCAAGGCGCGGTTGCAGCTTGCCGTTCAGGCGCGCGCGTTCGCTTCCGATCAGCTGCAACTTCCGCGCAACGCCAGTTATACAAAATATGCCGACCTGCGGCGTCCGTATGCGATGTGGAACGTGTTCGCAGCACCGGAGTTCTCGCTGCAACCGGCACAGCAGTGCTTTCCGATCGCGGGCTGCGTGGCCTATCGCGGCTACTACGATCGCAACCGGGCCGTGGCCGAAGCCGCACGTTTACATTCGCGCGGCCTGGAAACGTGGATCGGCGGGGTTCCCGCGTATTCCACGCTCGGCTGGTTCGCCGATCCCATCCTCAACACCATGCTGCGCTGGAGCGACGATGATCTGGCGGCCACGATCTTCCATGAACTGGCGCACCAGCGGCTTTACCTGAAGGGCGATACGGAGTTCAACGAATCATTTGCCACTTTCGTGCAGCGCGAAGGTCTGCGCCAGTGGCGCGCAGCAAGCGGATTGCCGCCAGCCGACGACGCCGACCAGCAGCGATCCGACCAATTCGACCAGCTGGTGCTGGGTACGCGCGCACGCCTGCAGCAACTGTATGCGTCCGGCCTGCCGCCCGACGCGATGCGCCTGCGCAAGCACGAGGAAATACAGCGCTTGCGCACGGAATATTTCCAGTGGCGCGATACACAATGGCATGGCGACGGCGCCTACGATGGCTGGATCAACGCCGACATCAACAATGCCGCGCTGCTGCCGTTCGGGTTGTATCATCGCTGGGTTGCGGCGTTTGCAGCATTGTATACGACGCAGGGCGGCAACTGGACGGCCTTCTACGACGCGGTGGCGAAGATGGCGCAGATGAAGGCGGACGTTCGCCTGAAGGCCTTGCTGGCCCTGGACGAGACAGCCAAATGATTTCCGCCGTCGCCTGACTGGCCATTGCGGGCAACTTGTGACCGAAAGCGTTGCGCGCGTCGTGGCGTCCGCACGATCCACGTCCCTGCACGTTGCCGGCTTCGTGCTTGCAGTGCTGGCACGAGTTTCGTTTATAGTTCCCGCGCGGTTGGGGGAATGCACCCAGGGTAACGGTTTCAAGAGTGTTGCCATCCGCGTCCAACTTTTCCAGCCATCCTTTTGGGGAGCCAAAAATCATGAAACGGATTGTTATTTGCGCGATGCTGTCGCTCGGGATGATGTCGTCCGCCTACGCGCTTCATCTTGAGATAGTCAACAAGTCCAAGGGATCGATCCACCATCTGTATCTGTCGGCCGCGAGCCAGAAAAGCTGGGGCCCTGATCAGCTCGGCAGCGGCTCGGACGATACCGTCGAGCCCGGCTCGAAGTTCACCCTGCATGGCATCGAGGCCGGCACCTATGACGTAAAAATTGCCACCGAAGACGGCACCGAATGCGAAATCGATGGCGTCGAATTCGACGAAAGCAAGGAATGGGTGGTCACCGAACACATGCTGGACAAGTGCGGCGGCTGAGCATCTGGAAATCCACAATGATAGGGCGGCCCGCCGGGCCGCCTTTTTTTGCGGAGTTCGTGTGCCTGTCACGCGTATTCGCGCGCTTTCCCGCCAGCGGGGAGCACGGAGTGACAAGGGTTGGTGACCCCGGAACAACGGGCGCTTAGCGGATTCCGACCATGCCGCGCACGGAATTCATCAGCTTCGCCGGGTCATAGGCAACGCCGTCCTTGAAAACCAGTTCGACGTTTTCGATGTCCTGGATCTTCCGGCTCGGGTCGCCCTTGAGCACGACCAGATCGGCCTGCTTGCCGGTTTCGATCGTGCCGATGCGATCGAGCTGTTTCTCGAAACGTGCGCCGTTCGCCGTGGCGATCTGGATGGCCTGGGTCGGCGTGAAGCCGGCTTCGACCAGCAATTCAACTTCGCGCTGATCGCCGAATCCCGGCAGTACGCCGCCGTTTCCGGTGGGATCGGGGCCGGCAAGCAGCAGGCCGCCAGCGCGCACGAAGGCGAGCTCGAAGGCCATCTCCTTCTTCAATGCGGCTTCGGCCTTGACGATGCTTTCGGGTTTCGTCGCCGCTGCATTGCGGGCGCTGAGATAGCTGCGCAGCGATTCGGCCGACATCATCTGCGTCTGCCGCCGCGACAGCACCGGGCGCGTCGTGATAGACGCCTCGAATACAGGCAACGTGGATGTCAGCGCGACATTGTGCTTGACCAGATCGCGGATCAGCTCCTGCACCGGCGCGCTGTCGATCTCGCGTTTCTCCCACGACGCGGCGATCGCCGGCCGCGTCGGGCACACATCGTGCGGACGGTCGGGCACGAACTCCGAGTCGGTATACAACGGGCCGTGTTCGAGGTCATCGATGCCCAGCGCGGCGGCCTGACGATAGTCGACCGCGCACAGATGACCGGTGATTTTCATGCCCTGATGGTGCGCTTCCTTGATCGCGGCACCGAGCACCGCTTCGGAAATATTCATGTAGGCCTTGAACGAGGTGACGCCCTGGCCGGCCCAGAACGCGACCGTCTTGCGTGCCTGTTCGGGTTCGGTCAGCGCCGCCATCTGCGGGAAGAAACTGTCCTTGCCTTCCAGGTATGGCCCGCTCACGTCGATGTGCGGCCCCGGCATCTTGCCGTCGTCGATCAGGTGGCGGATGTTCAAATCGGTATACGGCTCGATGCTGCCGGTCGTGCGCATCGTGGTGACGCCGGAGGCCAGATAAAGGCGCGGTGCCGAGAATGCCAACTCGGTAACGAGGAATCCGGGCGGCGGAATCTTGTCGTCTTCATCGAAATTGATCGACGCCGTGTACATCAAGTGGTCGTGCATGCCGACCAGGCCGGGAACCACGCTGTGGCCGGCAAGCTCGATGACGCGCGCGCCATCCGGCGTCGTCGTCGCGGCATCGGCGATCGACGCGATTTTTCCTCCACGCAGGACCACCGTGCGATTTTCCTGAGCCGCGGAACCGGTGCCGTCGATCACGCGCACGTGCGTGAGTGCGATGACGGCATCGTCATAGGCGATGAATTTTTTGACTTCGGCCGAAGGCGTCTGTGCCAAGGCGCCGGTGCTTGCCAGCGCCAGCAGCAAGAAGCGCTTGCAGCCCATCACGCCGGCCACAGCCACGCGAACGTGGCGCCGGTGATGACCGCGTAAATGAGCCCGTCGACGACGTGCTTGACTGTCACCGACCACGAGTGCCCCCACCAGATCGAATTCGGGATCGGGCCGAGCGCATAACCCATGAACGCTGCCAGTGCGACCATATGGAACACGCGCGCGAAACCAGAACCATTCGCCAGCGCGTGCGCAACCAGCAAGGCACAGAGCAACGAGACCACGAGGCAGAACGCGAACCACTGTCCGAGCGACGCGCCCATGTTCATCGCGCCCGGCTGCCGCAGTGCCAGCATGCCGACAGGACCGGTCTTGAATTTTTCCTGCGTCTCCGCTTTCTTCATCGCCTCGGGCGTGCAGTACGGCAGCATGTACATGCCGGGTGCGGGATTGCCCTTGCGGATCGCAGCGCCGACTTCATCCTCGTTGGAAAAGCCGTGGTAGTCCGGTGTGTGCCAGAATTTTAGCACCATGTTCAGGATGGCGCTGGCGAAGAAAACGAACACGGTGGACAGCAGAATCGGCAACCAGAGTTGCGTGAGCAAAGCCATGACGAACCTCCCCGGATCGGATGGAACCGCGAGTCTACTCCCGCGCGGCGCATGGGGAAACCGAGCGACGGCTTAGGCGCGTCGCTTTGTCTTGGCCAGCAGTCAACGTACCGGATTTCTTACCGAGATCGAGTTGACGACCCGGGTCACGCCCGGAGCTGTCATCGCTACCGATTCTGCGATGCTGCGCTCCAGGCCGGTGTCGACGATGCCGGTGAGATACACGACATGATCAAGAGTCTGCACGCCGAGGCCGCGCGGTATCTCCAGCTCGGAATGCTGCTTGAACAATGCCTGCACCTGCGCGGTGATCTCGGCGTCGCCGGGGCAACCTTTCAATCCGCATTTCTGATAAGCCGAACAGGCAGCGAGACTGCCCGCTATCAGAAGAGCGAGAGTCATTGCGCGTAAACGGAGAGAGTCGAGCATATGCATTGATTGCGGCAGGCCGAGAGTTGCACTGGATGGGTGGGTCGTTGTGTTCTAATCCTCCTCCACCTTGGGCTTGTAAGCATCAACCAGCTGCTTCTGCACCTGCGCCGGCACGGCATCGTAGTGGCTGAACTCGATCGCATAGCGACCCTTGCCGGCGGTCATGGCTTTCAGTTCGGTCTGGTAATCGGTGACTTCCGCCAGCGGCACCTGTGCCTTGACCACGAGTTCGCCGCCACGCAGCGAGTCGGTGCCATGGATGCGGGCGCGCTTGCCGGCGAGGCCGCCGGTGATGTCGCCGACATGGGTGTCGGGCACGAACACTTCCAGATTGACGATCGGTTCGAGTATCTGCGGCTTGGCTTTGGTAATGGCATCAAGGAAGGCTTTCTTGCCGGCGCTGACGAAGGCGATTTCCTTCGAGTCCACGGGGTGGTACTTGCCGTCGTAGACGATGACCTTGACGTCCTGCAGCTGATAGCCCGCGACGGCGCCGTGTTCGAGCACCTGGCGCACGCCTTTCTCGATCGCGGGCAGAAACTGGTTCGGAATGGTGCCGCCCTTGATCGCGTCCTCGAACTCGAAGCCGGCGCCGCGCGGCAGCGGCTCGATGCGCAGGAACACTTCGCCGAACTGGCCGGCGCCGCCGGTCTGCTTCTTGTGCCGATGGTGGCCTTCGGCCTTGGCCGCGACCGTTTCGCGGTAGGCGATGCGCGGTGGCCGCGTCTTCACTTCGACACCGTAACGGTCCTTCATGCGTTCAAGCATCAGCTTCAGGTGCAGGTCGGAAAGCCCGCGCACGACCGATTCGTTCAATTCCTTGTTGTGCTCGTAGCGGAAGCAGGGATCTTCTTCGCTGAGCTTGTGCAGCGACACCGCGAGCTTCTGCTCCTGGCCCTTGTGCGCCGGCTCGACGGCAAGGCCGAACATCGGCTGCGGAAATTCCAGCGGCTTCAGGTGGATCTGGTCTTCGTCGTGTGAATCGTGCAGCACTGCATCGAAATGGATTTCCTCGATCTTGGCGACCGCGGCGATGTCGCCGGGAATCGCCTGGTCGATTTCGACGTGATCCTTGCCCTTGAGCTTGAACAGGTGGCCTACCTTGAAGGGCTTTTTGCCGTCGTCGATGAACAGTTGCGTGTCTTTTTTCACCGTGCCCTGGTACATGCGGAACACCGACAGCTTGCCGACGAAGGGGTCGTTGACGATCTTGAACACGTCGGCGATGACGTGCAATTTCGGATCCGGCCTGGCTTCGATCGGCGCCGCGTCGGCACCGCTGCCCTTGACGAAGGGTGGCGGGTTTCCCTCCTTTGGATTGGGTGCCAGTTTTTCCACGAGGGCCAGGAATTCCTTCACGCCCGCGCCGGTGCGCGCGGAAACGAAACACACCGGCACCAGATGACCTTCGCGCAGGCATTGCTCGAACGCGTCGTGCAGTTCCGCGCCGGACAGGCCCGACTCGCCGAGTTCGAGAAAATGATCCATGACGGTTTCATTAATCTCGACGACCTGATCGATGATGCGCTGATGCGCTTCGGCAACACTGCTGAAGTCGGAAATTCCGCTCGGCTGGAAAAAGCAGTCGACGACGGATTTGCCGTCGTTGGCCGGCAGGTTGATCGGCAGACATTCCGGCCCGAACGTTTCGCGCAGTTGTTCGACCAGGGCGCGGCAGTTGCCGCCGTCGATCTTGTTGACGACCAGGATGCGCGCCAGGCCGCGTGCCTTGGCGTGGTGCATCATGCGCTGCGTGCCGTACTCGATGCCGTTGTGCGCGTTGACCACGATGGCGCAGGTTTCGACGGCGGCCAGCGCGGTCAGCGTCGGCCCGCGGAAATCAGCGGCGCCGGGAGTATCGATGAGATTGATGTGGCAGTCGCCGTGATCAATCGAGGCGATGACCGTGTTGAGCGATTGCTTGCGTTCCTTTTCCATCGGGTCGAAATCGGAAACCGTGGTGCCGCGCTCGACGGAGCCGGGAGCACCGATCACGCCGCCCGCATGCAGCAGGGCCTCGAACAGCGTGGTCTTGCCCGCGGCCGAGTGACCGACGAGCGCGATGTTTCGGATGCCTTCGGTGGTGTAGGCCATAACTTCCTCCTGGCGGGCGCACATGATGGTCAAGGATCATCAAGCCTTCTCCTTTCGCCGGGCCCGGTCAAGCGGCGCTGCGGCAGGGAGCGGTTAACCGGCGATTTATTCCGTGCCAGCTAAGCTGCTGCGGCTTCAGGAACTCAGGCGGGGAGTGTGGGTGAAGTTTGCAGAAAGCGCCGGTGCGCAGCACGACGAGGACACCGTTGCCCGGGAACTTGGCGCGTGGCGCGCGGAAGTCCGCCGGCATGCGCTCACCCGGCTTGGGCGCAAACCTGCCAGACCGCCATGGGTATTGCGCATCGGCGCGCTCGTCCTGCTGCTGCTGGTGCACGCGGGTTTGCTCGTCGGTTTGCGCGATGCGATGCGGGCGAAAGTCGCGCCGGACGAAACGGCAATTCAGGTGAGTTGGGTAGACTTGTCCCTGCCGGAACCACCGTTGCCGCTGCCGTCGCCGTTGCCATCGGCGGCACCGGCGCCGCACCCTTCGCCGGCCATCTCCGGGTCGCAGCGCATTCTCGTCTCGCCCCTGCCGGCAAGCGCGGCATCCCAGGAACCGGCTGCTGCTGGGCCGGCATTGCGCATCTACAATGCGGATGGCAGCGTGATCGTCCCGCCGGACGCGGCGAACCAGGGCGGCAACGCGGCGCTGCAAGCGTCATTTTTACCTCAATCGACTGCAGTTTCGCCGGTCATGCGCCATCAACGCCCGCTGAAGGTGCGGCCGAATCATTTCGCGCAGAACTGGCAAGCCGCATCGAACGAAACCATTCTGGGCACGTTCGTGCGCGAGCGTCTCACCGCTGAAACCGAGTTCATCACACCGTGGGGTACGCACATGAAGTGCGGATTGATCGTGTTCATGGGCGCTTGTTCGTGGGGGCCGGCACCCGCATGGAAACCATCGCGGACGTGGCAGCCGGCAACCGAACTGGACGAAGAATAACGCCAGGCGGGCGATGCGCGTGGTCGCTGCCGGTGACGGATGAAATGTGATGGATAAAAAAAGCGCGGACTGTGCACAAGTCCGCGCTGTTGGCTTGCTCAGCAGCCGTGGATGTCAATGTTCCTTTGAATCGTCCTTGTGGCCGCCCTCTTCATCCTTCTTCGGTTCTTCCTTGGGCGGTGCTTTCGGCTGCACCTTGGGTGGTGCGGCCTTCGGTGGGGCAGAACGGACTTCTGGCGCAGTCCGCGGCGCCTCCTGTTTCGGCGCAGAAACCGGATGCGGCGCTGCCTGCTGGGCTACGGGCGCCGGGCGCGCACGTTCACGGGCAACTTCTGGCGCGGCTTTCGGCTGCTGATGCTCAGTCGTTGCGGGGCGAGTTGCCTGTTGAGCGACCGGCTTCGGTGGCGGCGCCTGATGCTCGCCGGCGCGGCCGCCCGGCTGCGCAGCATTTCTCAAGGCGGTGGCTGACGGACGCGGCGGCTGGCGCGGCTGTATATGGCGCCCTTCCCACTCCGTGCGCTGTGCATAGAACGGGCGGTTGTGATAGTGCAGGTCCCAGTACACGCCGAGCGAGAATGCGACGATCGGAATACCGATGCGCGGGCCGTAGTCTTCGATCACGACGCGCTGATTGTCGTAATCTTCCTGGATGAAAGATCCCGCCACCCAGCCACGATTGTCGCCTGCGATCACATCGCACCAGGTGAAGCCGTCGATGCAGCCTTCGACTTCCACCTGCGCACCCGCAGGCAATTCCACGATCGAGGGATATTCCGTGTCCGGTCCAGCCTGCAGGCTGATATCCGACACGACATAACCTTCCGCAGCCTGGGCGAACAAGGGTGCGGAAAGGCAAAGCGGTAAAATGCAATAAAGTATACGTTTCATCTGGGCGTCTCCTCCGTGTGACTTGAGAATTCTCAATCACGGACTTTTTACACCTGTCAGACACAACGCCAACTAACTCATCGCATTGTAATTTCTACCATGCGCGGGAATATTGCTCCGGCGGCTTGATCTGCGCGCCGAGTTCCTTCGCCGCACGCCGCGGGAAGTACGGATCGCGCAGGAATTCACGCGCCATGATGATGAGGTCGGCATCGCCGCGGTCGAGGATTTCCCGAGCCTGCTGCGGCGTCGTGATCATGCCTACGGCACCGGTGGCGATGCCGGCCTCGCGGCGGATGCGCGCGGCGAACGGCACCTGATACTCCGGACCCACGGGAATCTTCGCATGCGGCGCGTTGCCGCCGGACGAGCAATCGATGAGATCCACGCCGTCGGCTTTGAGCCAGCGCGCCAACTCTACGCATTCGCCGATGTCCCAGCCGCCGGGTACCCAGTCGGTCGCCGAAACGCGTACGAAAAGCGGCTGCGGCGCCGGCCATTCGCCGCGCACGGAGGCGACGACTTCACGCAGCAGGCGCGCGCGATTCTCGAGTGATCCGCCATAGCTGTCGTCGCGCTGGTTGCTCAGTGGCGACAGGAATTCGTGCAACAGATAACCGTGCGCGGCATGGATCTCGATCACGCCGAAGCCGGCTTCGCGTGCGCGCCGCGTCGATGCGGCAAAATCCCCGATGACCTTGCGTATGCCCGCGGCGTCAAGTGCAGCCGGCATCGGGTAATCCGAGTCGAAGGCAATCGCGCTCGGCGCCACCGGCGTCCACGCGCCCGCACCTGCCGTTAGCGCCTTGCCGCCGCGCCATGGCAGCTCGGTGCTGCCCTTGCGCCCGGCGTGCGCAAGCTGGATGCCCGGTACCGCGCCCTGGCTGCGGACAAAATTTGCGATCCGGGCCCAGGCCGACTGCTGCGCGTCGTTCCACAAGCCTGTGTCGCCCGGCGAAATGCGGCCTTCCGCGGACACGCCGGTGGCTTCGGTGAGGACGAGTCCCGCGCCACCCACCGCGCGGCTGCCCAGATGCACCAGATGCCAGTCGTTGGGCACGCCGTCGACCGCCGAGTATTCGCACATCGGCGAGACGGCGATACGGTTGCGCAAAGTGACGTTACCGAAACTGATCGGATCAAACAGCAGCATGAGAAGCTCTCCGGGAGCAAGACGAGCGCTGGAACATGCGGCCGATTCCGCCGCACGCAAGCCTCAAAGCTTGCGCAACAGTTCCGGCATCAGCGGCAGTTTGCGCACACGTACGGTGGTTGCGGCATAGATCGCATTGGCCAGGGCCGGCGCCGCGCTGGCCACGCCGATCTCGCCGGCGCCGCTGGGGCTTTCGCTCGATTCGACGATGTACACTTCTACACTTTGCGGAGATTGCGTCATGCGCATCAGCGGGTAGTCGGTGAAGTTGCGCTGCTGCACCTGGCCGTCCTTGACCGTGACCGCCAGATTCAGCGCGGCCGAAATGCCGTCGACCGTCCCGCCCATCATCTGCGCCTGCACGCCGAGCGGGTTGATCACGCGGCCGACGTCGACGGCGCAGACGGCGCGATGGATGCGCAGCTCGGTGCCTTCCATCGATACCTCGAACGCATGCGCTGCGTAGCCGCCGAACGTGAAATGGCAGGCGATGCCGAGGCCGTGCCCGTCGTTGCGCTTTTCGCTCCAGCCGACCTTGTCGGCCGCGAGCCTGAGCACGCCGGCGAGGCGGCCGGTGTCGAAGCCCGGATCACCGGACCCTTCGAACGCGATCCTGCGCGGCGGTCCGAGCAGGTCCAGGCGCAACTGCACGGCGTCCTGTTTGGTCGTAATCGCGATCTCGTCGATGAAGCTTTGCACGGCGAATGCGTGGAAGGTATGGATCGGTCCACGCCACCAGCCGCGCGGCATGCCGGAGGCGACGGAAAAGAAGGTCTTGTCGAGATTGGCGACGAGTCCGGCGGGAAAATCGTCGGGCTCGATGCAGCCGACGTAGACCGGCCGGTCCTTCATGCCGCTGTCGCGATAGTTGCGCGGTGTGGCGGCACAGCGGTGCGACCAGCTCGTGATCTTCTTTTTCTTGTCCAGTCCCGCGCTCAGCGCATGCACGCCGAAGGGGCGGTAGAAATCGTGCTGCAGATCGTCCTCGCGCGTCCACAGCAATTTCACCGGCTTGCCGGCGGCCTTGCCGATCAGCGCAGCCTCGGCCACGAAATCGTTCTTCAGGCGCCGGCCGAAACCGCCGCCGACGCGCGGCAGGCGGATCTCGATCTTGTCGCGCGGCACGCCGGTGATGTCGTGGATCGTGCGCGAAGCGCCGCCCGGATTCTGCAGGCCCGCGATCAGCAGCACCTTGTCCTTTTCCACGCTGATCATGGCGTTTGGCGGTTCCATCGTGGCATGCGCGAGGAACGGCATTTCGTAGCGCGCGTCCACACCGTAATGCGCGACCTTGCGCGCCTGCGCGTAGTCGCCGTCCTTGCGCACGCTGACGCCGTCCTCGTTCTTGTCGAGCAGCGCATTGGCCTTCGTCGCCAGCGCGGCGCTGGATTCGGCTGTCCATGGTCCAGGCGCCCATTCGATCTTCAACTTGTCGCGACCCTTGAGCGCGGCCCAGGTATTTTCCGCCAGCACCGCGACACCGGTGGCCAGCGGTCCATCGATTGGCGCGTCGGGTTTGGGCCCCGCAATCAGGATGACATCCTTGACCCCCACCACCTTGCGCGCCTCGGCATCGTCGAGTTTGCCCAGCGTTCCGTCCAGATGCGGGCAACGCAGCATCACGGCGACGAGCGCGTCGGCAAGATAGGCATCAATGCCGAATTCGGTGCGGCCGGTGACGATGTCGCGCCCATCCACGGTCAACGTCGGCTTGCCGATGATCTTGAACTGATCCGGATTCTTCACCGCGACCGCATCCTTCGGCGGATCCAGCGCCGCGGCGGCAGCGGCCAGGGCGCCGTAGCCCAGGCGGCGTCCGTCCGGAGCGATCACCCTGCCGGATTCGGTGCGCAGTTGCCCGGCAGGCAGGTTCAATTGCGCCGATGCGGCGACGAGCAGCAGCCAGCGTGCGACCGCGCCGGCCTCGCGCAGGTCCTTCCAGCCGGTGGGAATATTGTCACTGCCGCCCGCGCCCTGGGCGCCGTATTTGTCCGACGGGCCATTCTCGGTTTCGACGTAACCGTAGGGCAGTTGTTCGACGCGCACGTGGCTCCAGTCCACGTCGAGTTCCTCGGCAATCATCATCGGCAGCGAGGTTTTCACGCCCTGGCCGATTTCACAGCCGCGCGCACCGATGATCACGTCTCCGTTCTTCTCGATGCGCACGAAGGTGCCCAGCTCCTGCGCTTCGTCGTGTGCGCCAAGATAGGGCAGCACCTGCTGCGCCAGGCCCGTGCGCCAGCCGACCAGCAGCGCGCCGGAAGCGGTGGCGCCGACGAACAGGAAGCGGCGTCGCGCGAGCGAAATGGTCATTTCTTCGGTGCCTGCATCAGTTCCGCAGCACGCTTGATCGCGTTGCGGATGCGCGGATACGTTCCACAACGGCACAAATTGGAAATTTTGCCAATGTCCACATCGTTCGGACGCGGAATGCGCCTGAGCAGATCGACCGCGGCGAGAATCTGTCCGGCCTGGCAGTAGCCGCACTGGGCCACGTCTTCCTCGATCCACGCCTGCTGCACCGGATGCAGTTCTGCGCCGGCGAGTCCCTCGATTGTGGTGATGTCGTGGCCGCTGGCGGCACTGGCCGGGGTGACGCAGGCGCGCTGTGCCTTGCCGTCGATCAGCACCGTGCAGGCGCCGCAGGCGCCGACACCGCAGCCGAATTTGGTCCCGGTCAGACGCAGCACGTCGCGCAGGTACCACAGCAGCGGCATGTCCGCGTCGCCGTCGTGGAAGTATTCCTTGCCGTTGATGCGCAGCGGCAGCGTCTTTTCCTTCGCGCTCGGGGCGACCGCGGGAATCGGCGTGGGTTTGCTGCGGCGGATCGGGTTGTCTTGCATGACAGTCTCGTGGGGCTGGGGCTTATTCTCGCATTGCCGCGGGGTTGGGGGACACCCTCGTGCACTTTGTGCAATAGCTTTCGCCGGCCTTCGGCCGAGCGACTTACTTTTGGCATTGCCCAAAAGTAAGCACAAGGCGAGGCGCCGAGCGCGGTGTTTTGCGGCGCCTCCTGCGCCGCAAAATCCCCTGTGCTTCTCGTCGAGGCGGGGTTGCTCAGACAGTACGTCCCCGTACTGCTTCGCAATCGCGGTGATCCATCGCCGCAACCCTGCGGGCTTTTCCCGCCCCGCCTGCGATGCTCGGCACCGCGGACGGCGCCCTTGATCCACGAATCCGTCCATCCGTAGACTGCCTCGAGGCAAGGGCTTTGGCTCCGGCGCGCTGGATGCGCGTTGATCGGGGCCCCTGTGTGGCGGCGAGCGTGCGAAGGAAAGCTCGTAGAGTGGCGCGCGGGATGCGCGCCAGTTCGCTGCGTGTACATGGACATGCACTCAGCGAACCCCGTAGCGCGCTTGCGCACTCGCGGGGCACGATGCCCGGAGGGCGCCACACCGGGGTGTGCCTTCTCTTGGTTACTTCGCTTTGCACAAGCAAACAGAAGTGACCCGCGCGGCCGTAGGGCGAGCGGAATCTCTGCCAAGCGCAGGTTGACCAGTGCCGCTGTTGAGAGCCCGGATTCGCGGGAATGACGAGCCAAATCAGGTACGCGAACGCCAGCGCCAGAACCAAAACACCGGCAACCCCGCCAGCGTGATCAGCAATCCCATCCCCGCATCGCGCGGACTGTCCCAAGCCGTCACCGCGACCACCCACAGCACCACGACCAGAAACACCAGCGGCAGCAGGGGATAGAGCGGCACCTTGAACGACACCGCTTCGGTGCTGCGCGCATGGTGATACCAGAACAGCGTGGCGATCACGGCTGCCATGCCGAACCAGTCGCCGACAGTCGAGTATCTCAACAACTGGTCGAAGGTACCGGTCAGTGCGAGAGCGCAGGACCAGACGGCGAGCAGTGCCAGGGCGACGTTTGGCGAGCGCCAGCGCGGATGCAGGTAGCCGGCCGAGCGGAAGAACACGCCGTCGGCACCCATGACCTGGAAAACACGCGCGGCGCCGATCACCGAAATGTTGCAGAAGCCCAGAGTGGAAATCGCGATACCGGCTGCAATCAGGCGCGCGCCGGGTTCACCCAGGACGCGCCGCATCAGGTCCGCAGCCGGCGCCTGGCTCGCCGCCAGACCGTCGTGGCCGAGCACGGCAAGATACGCCATGTTGGCCAGCAGGTAACACGCGGCCACCAGCAGCATGCCGAATACCAGTGATCGCGGCAGATTGCGCTGCGGGTCGCGAATCTCTCCGGCGATGTCGTTGACGTAGTACCAACCGCCATACGAGAACAGCACCGGCATCAATACGCCGATCAGGGCGAACGGACTCATCGGCGCCGGCGGCGTGACCGGCGGCGGCGCGCCGCGCGCGACCAGGCCGATGACGATCAGTGCGCTGATGGCAATGAGCTTGAGCACGGTGAGGATGTTCTGCGTCAGTGCACCGGCGCGGATACCGAACCAGTTGATGCCGGTCAGGAACACGATCGTGCCCACGGCGTAGGGGCGAGGATCGGCCGGCGTCACACCGATCGCCGCGCCGGCGTAGTTGACGAAGACAGTCGCGACTGCGGCGATGGCGCCGGAGTGGTTGACGACAAGCAGATTCCATCCGTAGACGAAGGCCACGATCAAACCGAACGCTTCGCGCAGGTAGACGTAACCGCCGCCGGCAGCCGGCCTGCGGGCGCCCAGCTCGGCGTAGCAGAGCGCGCCGATCAGCGCGATCACGCCACCGATCGCCCAGGCGAGCAATTGTTCCGCACTGGAGCCCGTGTTGCGGGCGATCGTGGCCGGAGTCAGGAAGATGCCCGATCCGATCACGCCGCCGACGACGATCATGCTGGCGTCCCACACGCCGAGCCGGCGCGCGTAGGTGACGGGCGGCGTGCCCGTTGCCGGAGTTGCGGATTCTGTTGTCACGCTGTGTGCCCCCGGCTCGTGAAGCGCAGAGCATGGCGAAATGGGCTGCCACTGTCGAGTACTGCGGCTGTCGTGCATGTGACATTCGGCACGTTGCGACGGCGATGGCGGTGGCGATGATGTTCATCGTCAACTGCGATGGAACTCCAATGACTCCTGTCCGTTCGCGCCACCTGTGCCCGGCAGCGATACTCGTGCTGGCAAGCACGTCCGCATCGGCCGACGAAGCGCCGGCGCCGGTAAAGAAAGAGATCGTTGCACTGACCCAGCAGTTGATGGATGCCATCGGTGATGGCAAGCCTGAAGTCTGGCAGCGCGCGCTAACCGAGGATGCCCTGATTACCGATGAATTCGGCCGCCGGCAGGACAAGACCGAAGCAGTCAAGAGCATCCGGCCACTTCCAGCCGGATTTTCCGGCAGTATCGAAGTACGTGATCCACATGTGCGTGCTCACGGCGACACCGTCGTGATCGACTTCGAGGGCTACGAACAGGAGACAGTTTTCGGCCAGAAGCTGGTCGTGCGATATCTTTTCACGGCTACCTATGTGCGTCGCGACGGCACCTGGAAACTGGCCGGCATGCTCGATGTCACGCTGCCCACGCAACCGCCGATGCTCAAGGTGCGCGATATGCCATTGGCGGATTATCCGGGCACATACCGCTATGGTCCGGATCGCGCCTTCCTGATCGAACGCAATGGCGACAAGCTCGTATTCCGCACCAAGGCGGGGGGACCGGCGATCGCGCTGGATCCCATCGCCAGGGACGTTTTCATGGGCGGCGACGACGAAAGGAACCTGCTGGTCTTTCGTCGTGATGAGTCCGGTCACGTCACCGAGTTGATCGAGCGGCGCAAGTTCAATGACTTGCATCTCAAGCCTGACATCGGCAAGTAAAGATGTCGGCGAACAGATCTGATCGTCAGCTTCAGACGTGCGGCAACATCAGCGTGCCATCCACGCAGGTCACGGAATGGCCGCCGATTTCGACGTCGCCAGTTGACGTGTCGATGCAAACATCGACAAAGCCGTCGCGGCCGATCTCGCGGCCCTGGCTGACGCGATAGTTCGTGCCGATGTCGCCGAGTTGACCGGTCAGCTGCAGGTACACTCCGATCGCGGCGTTGGCGCTGCCGGTCACCGGGTCTTCGGGGATGCCGTCGGCGGGGCAGAACGCACGCACCGCCAGGGCGTAGTCGGTGCCTGTGGCGCGGCCGAACACGGCGACGCCGACGGCGGGAATCTTCCGGCATAGTGCGGCGACCGTGTTCATGTCCGGGTCGATTGAACGCACGGCCGCTTCGCATTGCAGATCGCAGATCAGCCAGCGCGGGCCGTTGTCGACCAGGCGCGTGTCGGCTGCCGGTGCGCCGAGGGCGGTCGTTGCCGCTGCGCTGACCGCAGCGTCGTCAGCGTGCATTGTCGCGCGTGGTGCACGCACGAAAATCCGTCGTTCCGCCCCGTGGCCGTCGATGCGCATGGGCAACAGACCCGCAGCGCACTCCTGCACCATGCGCTCGCGTGGCTCGATGCGCCCGGCTTCGAGCAAAGCGTGCAGGGTGCCGACGCTGGGATGTCCGGCAAACGGCAGTTCGCTGCGCGGCGTGAAGATACGCACGCGGTAGTCGGCGCCAACCTGCGTGGGTGCGAGCACGAAGGTGGTTTCCGACAGGTTCGTCCAGGCCGCGATGCGCTGCATGTCGCCGCCGCTCAGCCCGTCCGCGTCGAGAACCACCGCCAGCGGATTGCCCAGCAGCGGTTCGGTGGTAAAGACGTCCACCTGCTTGAAAGCGCTGGTGCGCAGCGGATTTGGCGTCGGCATCGGGTCGGCTTCCAGGGCATCGGGCAGCCGCGACTATACGGGATCGGTCGGGAGGCTCGGAAACGCGGGGTGCGGACCGGCATGGCCTGTTGCCCGCATTTGGTCAGAAATTCCGCCTTGTTTTTTTGCGCTGCACAAGGACAATGGCCGTTCATTCCGTGTGATGGGCCATTGCTGACCATGTCGAGCCAATCCGACGCGCCGCTGCGCGCGCCCTCCGAGCCATGGATCGTCCTCAAGTTTGGCGGCACCAGCGTATCCACGCGGCTGCGCTGGGACAAGATCGCCGCGATCGCACAGCGCTGGCGTACGCAAGGCCGGCGCGTTCTGATCGTGGTTTCGGCGCTGTCCGGCATTACCGACAAGCTCAAGGCGATCAGCGACCCGAATGCGGATGCGGCACTCCGCGGCGGCGTGCGCGACGAGATCGTCGCGCGGCATCAGGCCATGTTCAGCGAACTGGGCCTGAGCGACCACGCGCCGATGCGCTACTGGCTCGAGCGTCTGGATGCGCTGATCGCGAACGTGCGCGCCGATGCCGCCGCGCTGGCATGGCAGGCCGAAGTGCTCGCACTCGGCGAGCTGCTGTCGAGCACGCTCGGCGTGAGCTATCTCAATTCCCAGGGTACGGCGGTGCGCTGGCTGGACGCGCGCGAACACCTGCTCGCGCAATCGCTGCCGCACCAGAATGTCTGGGGGCGCTATCTGTCGGCATCCACAACCAGTGTGCCGGATGCGACGCTGAACGCGCACCTGGCAGCGCTCGGCGACGTGTTCATCACCCAGGGTTTCATTGCGCGCAATGCCGGCGGCGAAACCGTGCTGCTCGGCCGCGGCGGCTCGGATACGTCCGCGAGTCATTTCGGCGCGTTGCTGCAGGCAGAAAAAGTGGAAATCTGGACCGATGTCGCCGGCATGTTCAGCGCCAATCCGCGCGACGTACCCGATGCGCGCCTGCTGGTGCGCCTGGACTACGAGGAAGCCCAGGAAATCGCCACGACCGGTGCCAAGGTGCTGCATCCGCGCTGCATCAATCCACTGCGCGAAGCCCGCGTGCCGCTGGCGATCAAGGACACCAACCACCCGGACCTTGCCGGCACCGAAATCGCCGCAGCCGTCGTCGATGCCGCGCCCAGCATCAAGGCCATCAGTTCACGCCGCGGCATCACCCTGATCGCCATGGAATCGATCGGCATGTGGCAACAGGTCGGCTTTCTCGCCGACGTGTTCGAGCACTTCAAGCGCCATGGCCTGTCGATCGATCTGATCAGTTCGGCCGAAACCAATGTCACCGTGTCGCTGGACCCGAACGAAAACCTGGTCGATACCGATGTGCTGTCGGCGCTGTGCGCGGACCTGGCCAGGGTCTGCCGCGTGAAAGTCATCGCGCCGTGCGCGGCCATCACGCTCGTCGGCAGGGGCATGCGCGCCATGCTGCACCGGTTGTCCGGCGTACTTGCGGAATTCGGGCCGCTGCACGTGCATCTGATTTCGCAGTCGTCGAACAACCTCAATCTTACCTTCGTCGTCGACGAGGAAGTCGCGGCGGACCTGATCCCGCGCCTGCATGCACTGCTGATCAAGACTGAAGCGATGCGGGTGGAGGACACCGCGGTGTTCGGTCCGAGCTGGCGGCAATTGTATACAACCGATCATTCCGTGCGCGCCGCGCCGTGGTGGCAGGCGCGCCGCGATCAGCTGCTGGCGCTGGCCGCCGAGTGCACGCCACGCTACGTCTACGATGTGTCCACGGTGCGCGCGCGCGCGCAGGCGCTGCGTGCGGCTATCCCGGCCGTGGACCGCTGGTTCTACGCGATCAAGGCGAATGCGCATCCGGGATTGCTGCGCGAGATTGCAGCGCAGGGATTCGGCCTGGAATGCGTGTCGCCGGGAGAACTGGCACGGGTCGGTTCGGCGCTCGACGCACCGCCCGGGCAATTGTTGTTCACGCCCAACTTCGCCGGGCGCGATGAATATGCCGGCGCCTATGCCCGCGGCGCGATCGTCACCGTGGACAACCTGCATCCGCTGGCGCAATGGGGCGAGATCTTCGCCGGGCGCGACCTGATGCTGCGGCTGGATCTTGGCGCGGGCCGCGGCCACCACGACAAGGTCAAGACCGGCGGCGCGCAATCGAAATTCGGCCTGGCGCTGGACGAACTCGGCCAATTCCAGCAACTGGCAGCCGCGCATGGCGCGCGCATCGCCGGGCTGCATGCGCATCTGGGTTCGGGAATCATGGAGGCGGCGCACTGGAAGGATGTCCATGTGCAACTGGCCAGCATCGCCGAACGCATCGGCAGCGTACGCGTGCTCAATATCGGCGGCGGACTCGGCGTGCCGGCGCGCAACGATGAAATGCCGCTGGACCTTGCCGTGCTCGGTGCGGCGCTGGCCGAGGTCAAGGCTGCCTATCCGCAATTCGAGCTTTGGGCGGAGCCGGGGCGCTACCTGGTGGCCGATGCCGGCGTCCTGCTGGCGCGCGTCACCCAGCTCAAGCGCAAGGGCGACGTGCGCTATGTCGGCACCGATGCGGGCATGAATTCGCTGATACGACCGGCCTTGTACGAGGCCTACCACGAGATCGTCAACCTCAGCCGCCTGGATGAATCCACAAGTGAACTTGTACAGATCGTCGGCCAGATCTGCGAATCCGGCGACGTGCTCGGCAGCAACCGGCGCCTGCCGCCGACGCGGGAAGGCGATGTGCTGCTGATCGCGCAAGTCGGCGCGTACGGTGCGGCGATGGCGTCGCACTACAACCTGCGCGATCCGGCCGACGAGGTGGTGCTGTGAGCGCGATCGCCGATCCGCGGCAGGCGCGCACCTTCCGTTTCATCAGTTGCGACTACGATGCGACGAGTGGCGAAGCGAGTCTGCGCTATGCGTTCGACGATGGCCCCGAACTTGTCGAGCGCATCGGCTTTCCGGATGCACCGCCGCTGCCTGCCGAACGGCACGCAGCCTTCGCCGCCGCGTTGCGTTTGCTGCATCTGATTGCGGGCGTGAGCTATTACAAGGCGGGCGTGCCCAGCGAGATCCTGGTCGAAGGCTACGCGCTGGATACGACGACGGCACAGTTCATGGATCAGGTTTATTTCCATGGGCTGGCCGAGTTTGCCTACCAGAACAAACTCATCCTCAACAGGAGCATTTTCCTTCTCCCGTCGGCAGAAGGTGTTCCACGAGAGAGGGCCGATGAGGGTGTGATGCAACCACGACGCACATCCAAGAACGCCCCCCCATCCGGTGGTGCGCGCCACCTTCTCCTCATGGACGAAGGGAAGAATCTGAATTTGCCGCGCCGCACCCTTGTCCCCATCGGCGGCGGCAAGGACTCGCTGGTCAGTGTGGAAATATTGAAAAGTGTACGCGAGCCGACGACCGCGGTCTGGGTCGGCGATTCGGCCCTGATCGCGGCCTGCGCGCAGCGGACCGGCCTGCCGCTGTTGAATATCAGGCGCACGCTGGCGCCGGAACTGTTCGAGTACAACCGCAGTGGCGCATGGAATGGACACATTCCCGTCACCGCGATCAATTCGGCGATCCTCGTGTGCGCGGCGATCCTCCACGGGTTCGACGCGATCGCATTTTCCAACGAGCGTTCCGCCTCGGAGGCGACGCTGGAATACGATGGCCAGCCGGTCAATCACCAGTGGAGCAAGAGCCTGGAATTCGAGCGCGGACTGCGCGAGTATACAAAATCGCATATTGCCGCGGAACTGGACTATTTCTCGCTGCTGCGGCCGTGGTCGGAACTGGCAGTGACGCGCGCATTCGCGTGCCAGACCCGCTACGACGACGTGTTCTCCAGCTGCAACCGCAACTTCCGCATTCGCGGCGAGCGGGCCGCCGATCGCTGGTGCGGCCAGTGTCCCAAGTGCCATTTCGTGTTCCTGGCCCTGGCGCCGTTCGTGGCCAAGCCGCGCCTGCTCGGCATCTTCGGCCGCAATCTGCTCGACGATGCCGCGCTGGCGCCGGGTTTCGATGCGCTGATGGAATACCGCAATCACAAGCCGTTCGAATGCGTCGGTGAAGGCCGTGAATCGCGTGCGGCAATGTACACATTGTCGCAGCGTCCGGAGTGGCGCGAAGACGCGCTGGTGGCACGTTTCGCCGAGGAAGTCCTGCCGCAGCTGGATGCGGCGCACCTCGCCCTGACGCCGTTGTTGCAGCCGTCGCCCGAGCACTTCCTGCCGGCGCGGTTGCGAGGCTTGCTCGATGCGTCTGGCTGAGCTTGCCAAAAAGCGCGTCGCAGTGTGGGGGTATGGTCGCGAGGGTCGCGCCGCATCGGCCGTGTTGCGCCAGCGCTTTCCGCGCCAGGCACTGACGGTGTTCTGCAGTCAGGACGAAGCGATCGCCGCGGCAGCCGGTCCACAACAGGAATTTTTGCATCTGGTGGCGACGCCACCCGATGCCCTGGCGCTGTCGCACTTCGACGTCGTGGTCAAATCGCCGGGTATCAGCGCGTACAAATCGCCGGTGCCTGAAGCCGAGGCCGCCGGCGTGCGCTTCACGTCGGGCAGCGCACTGTGGTTCGCCGAACATGCCGGTGCGCGCACGATCTGCGTGACCGGAACCAAGGGCAAAAGCACCGTGTCGGCGCTCATTGCCCACTTGTTGCGCAATAGCGGCAAATGCGTTGCGCTGGCCGGCAACATCGGTCTGCCCTTGCTCGAATTGCTCGATCCCACGCCCGTGCCGGACTGGTGGGTGATCGAGCTGTCGAGTTTCCAGTCGCGCGATTTTGCCGGCACGCCGACGGTGGCCGTCATCAACAATCTCTACGAGGAGCATCTGGACTGGCACGGCACGCGCGAGCGCTACGTCAGTGACAAGCTCGCCATCGCGGCCAAGGCGCGGCAGCTCGTGATCGGCGCGCAGCCGGAACTGCTTGCGCTCACGGCGGCGCATCCGCGGCGCAAGGTGTTCGGCAACGCGGACGGCTGGCATGTGCGCGACCTCGCGATTTTCCGCGCTGCGGAACGCATCCTGCCGCTTGCGGCCTTGCCTTTGCCAGGCATGCATAACGCACTCAATGCCTGCGCGGCGTTCGGCGCGATCGAGGCGGCCGGCGAGGATGCGCACGCGATGGCGCAGTACGTTGCCACGTTCAAGCCACTCCCGCATCGCCTGCAGACCCTGGGTGAACGCGGTGGTATCGATTACATCAACGACAGCATCGCGACCACGCCGTACGCCACGGTCGAGGCCCTGCGCAGCCTGGCTGGGCGGGCTGTCACCGTGTTGGTCGGCGGCTTCGATCGCGGCGTGGACTGGAGCATCTTCGTGGACGCGGTATCGAAGCAAGCTCCGCACGCAATCGTCACGATGGGTGCAAATGGCGCCGCCATCGCAGCGGCGCTGCGCCGCACCGATGCGCCGCGATTCGCGCTGGCTTCGGCGCAATCCCTGCACGACGCCCTCGCGCGCGCGCGCGCGCTCACGCCAGCGGGCGGGACGATCCTGCTATCGCCGGGTGCGCCCAGCTTCGACCAGTTTCGCGACTACGCCGAGCGCGGCCGCGAGTTCGCACGGCTTGCCGGATTCGATCCGGCGCAGATCGCGCAGATAGAAGGTCTGGGAATCGCATGAACGCGTCCACCGACGGTACGCCCTCCGTTCGCGTCTGGGACTTGCCGACGCGGTTGTTTCACTGGGCGCTGGCCGTGCTGATTGCGCTGCAGTATGCGACGGGCGAGTTCGGTCTGCTCGACATGGACTGGCACTACCGGTTCGGCTACGCGATTCTGGCCTTGGTCGCGTTTCGCATACTGTGGGGGTTCGCGGGTTCGCAGACCAGCCGGTTTGCGGATTTCCTGCGCGGGCCAGCCGTGGTGCTGCGGCACATGCGTGCGTATTTTTACAAAAATCCACAAAGTTATGTCGGACACAATCCGCCCGGCGGCTGGTCGGTGCTGGCGATGCTGGCCTGCGTGCTGGTGCAGGCACTCAGCGGTCTGTTCGCCAGCGACGAGATCACCGAGCAGGGTCCGTTCGCGGACCGGGTCGGCGAAAAGACCATGCGCCTGCTGACCCGGGTACACGACTGGAATCAGAATGTACTGCTCGCCCTGATCGCCCTCCACGTGGTCGCCGTGCTGCTGCATCTGCTGCTCAAGCACGACAACCTGATTCTGCCGATGCTCAGCGGGCGCAAGCCGCTGGCGGGTGCGCCGGCGTTGCGTTTCGTCAGTGGCTGGCGCGCCTTGCTGCTGCTGGGAGTCTGTGCCGCTGCCGTGGTGGCGCTGGCCTGGTACGCGGGCTGATTCGGCTCATTCCGCGCGATACTTGTCGTGGCACGCCTTGCACGTGGCCGCGGTCTTCTTGAACTGCTCCTTCATCCTTGCTTCGTCGCCGCTCCTGGCTGCCTCGTCAAGCGCTTTCGACGCATCGATGAAATCGTCGAGCCTGGTCTGGAAATCGTCGAAATGGGTCCAGATTTCCGCTTTCGCATCCGTCTCGGCGCCCTTGTCCGAGCCTTTTTCGAATCCTTCCAGCACCTGCGGCCCGAGGAATTCAATGCGTTGCGTGTGCAGTGCGAATTCGTTTGCATCGAAGGCAACCTTGCCCTTGACCATGGCGCCGAGCGGGGCGAAATTCCAGCCGATCATGTCCATCACGCTCTGCCGGTAATGGATCACGCTCTCGGGCTTCTTCTGTGCGACTGCTGCGGCTGCGCAGCAGACGACGGCCAGGGCGGCGATCAGACGCGCTTTTTGCACCTTTTTCATGACAGCCTCCAGCCTTGCAGGGTCGCGCTGCGACAAGTTTAGCAGGCAGGCGCTCAGCGTGCTTCGGCGCGTCCAGGCACGCATGGGCCGGTCCGGGCGGCGTATCATTCCAATCCCCTGCAGGAGAATCTCGATGAAAGCGAAGCTCGCACTAGGCTTGTGTTTTTTCCTTGGCGTCGGTGCCGCACATGCGGCCATGGTCAGCAAGAACCTCGACTACGAAGTGGGCGGCAAGCCCATGCAGAGTGTACTTGTATACGACGACGCAGTGAAAACGCTGCGGCCCGGCGTGGTGATGACCCCGGACTGGATGGGCATGAACCCGGATCAGGTCGCACTGGCCAAGCAGATCGCCGGCAAGGACTATGTGATCCTGGTCGCCGACGTGTATGGCACGGCAGTGCGGCCGAAGAATGCAGATGAAGCCGGCGCGGCGGCGAAATCGATGTATGCGAATCGCGCCGATCTGCGCGCGCGCATCGGCGCCGCGCTCGCCCAGCTCAAGGCACAGGCGGGCAAGGCGCCTCTCGATGGCAAGCACTGGGGTGCCATAGGCTTCTGCTTCGGCGGCGCGACCACGCTGGATCTGGCGCGCACCGGCGCGGACGTGCAGGGCGTGGTTTCGTTCCATGGCAATCTCGCCACGGATGACCCGGCGCTGGCGAAGAACATCAAGGCCAAGGTGCTGGCGATGAACGGCGGCGACGACAAATTCGTGCCGGAAGAACAGATCGTCGCGTTCCAGAAGGAAATGCGCGACGCCAACGTCGACTGGCAGTTCCTCAGCTTCGGCGGCGCCGTGCACTGTTTCGCGATCCCCGCCGCAAAAGGTGACGTGCCGGGCTGCAAGTACGATCCACCGGTGGCCAAACGCGCCTTCGCGCAGATGCACGCCTTCTTCAACGAGGTGTTTGCGCCGAACTGAAAACGACTACGGCGCTCGCAGCAGATCGATCGCGGTCACCTGCCGCACCCAGCGTGCCCGGCGTTTCTCGCCCGGCACGACCAGCCGGAACGGACCATCCTTGGCGTCGAGTGGCGCGCCGTCGCAGCGGTTCGTGACGATGGCGACATCGTCGCGGAATCCCGGGTCAAGCTCCGCCAGCGCGAATACGGCGTGATAGCCATCGGCTGCGCTGATCCGCACGTACAGCTCCAGATTCCTGCCGCGCAGTTTGTCGCCGCCCGGTGCGCCAGCGCCGGTCAGGACGTCGATCAGGGTCGGGCCTTCGCAGGCGACGGTTTTGCCGTGCGCCTCGGCGTGTATCTGGTGTTGCGGCAGCTTGGCGAGAGCCGCAGCGTCCAGCTGCTGCGGCGCGGCGCCTTCGACGCCAACGCTGATGCTGGCGGTGGCAAGTGGCGCTTCGGCAGCAGGGCAACTGGACAGGGATGCCGCCAATGCGGCCAGCGCACAGAACAGGTAGCCGGTTCGCAACAGTGAGTAGACGGTCATGGGGAAGGCCTCAGTGATCACGTTGCAGCGCATACCCGGCGAGCGCGGCCAGGGCATCGCGTGCGGCGGATTGCGGCAAAGTGGACAATGCCGCTTTTGCCTCATCCGCATAGTGCTGCGCCTTGTGTCGCGCGCGCTCCAAAGCGCCGGAATCGCGGATTGCGGCGACGATATTGTCGAGCGAATCCAGGCCGCCGGTTTCGATCGCCCGTTTGAGGCTCGCAGCCTGCGCCGGCGCGGCGCGTTCGATCGCGTAGATCAGGGGCAGGGTGGCCTTGCCTTCGGCCAGGTCGTCGCCGATGTTCTTGCCCAGCGTGCCGGCATCGGAGACATAGTCGAGCACGTCGTCGGCGATCTGGAACGCGAAGCCCAGATTCATGCCGTAGCGCGCGAGTGCTTCCTCCTGTGCGGCCGGCACGCCGGCGACGAGGCCGCCCAGGCGCGTGGCTGCGGCAAACAGAACGGCGGTCTTGCGCTCGATCACGCGCAGGTACGCGGCCTCGTCGGTATCCGGATTGTGGATGTTCAGCAATTGCAGCACTTCGCCTTCGGAAATCTGGTTGGTGGTGTCGGCCAGGATGCGCATCACGCGCATGTCGTCGGCCTCGACCATCATCTGGAACGAGCGCGAGTAGAGGAAATCGCCGACCAGCACGCTGGCCGCATTGCCCCACAGCGCGTTCGCGGTCTTGCGGCCGCGGCGCAGATCGGATTCGTCGACGACATCGTCGTGCAGCAGGGTCGCGGTGTGGATGAACTCGACCACGGCCGCGAGCCTGACGTGATGGGCAACGCCATGCCCGCGGCCGGAATAGCCCGCCGCCTGCGCGGCCAGCAGCACCAGCATCGGCCGCAGGCGCTTGCCGCCGCCGCCGATGATGTGTTCGGCGATCTGGTTGATCAGCACCACATCCGAAGCCAGGCGCGCGCGGATCAGTGCATCGACCTCGACCATGTCGGCGCGGGCCAGCGCCTGCGCATCGGCAAAGCGGGCAATGGAGGCTGTCGGTGCGTGCGGAGCAATGGCCATCGGGCAGGGGATTTCCGGCGATTGAGCCGATTATAGCCGCCGTCGCGGGCGCTTCGCGCATCGACGTTTTCCCACGCCTGCCGGAGTGTCCGGCTGACGCAGCCCATGCAGCTTCGCATGGTATTCTGTCGGCACGTCAACGGCAGCTCAAGACAGAGGTACGACAATGGCTCGCGGCATCAACAAGGTCATCCTGGTAGGCAACCTCGGCGCCGATCCGGAAACGCGCTACACGCCCAGCGGCACGGCGATCACGACGATCCGCATCGCCACCTCCGAGTCGTGGAAGGACAAGCAGACCGGCGAGCAGCAGGACCGCACCGAGTGGCACCGGGTGAAATTCTTCGGCCGCCTGGCCGAGATCGCCGGCGAGTACCTGAAAAAAGGTGGACAAGTATACGTCGAGGGAAAACTGCGCACCGACGAATACGAAAAGGACGGCGTCAAGCGCTATTCCACCGACATCATCGCCGACGAAATGCAGATGCTCGGCAGCAAGGGTGGCGAAGGCGGCTCGAGCGGCGGCGGCGAACGCCGCGAACGCGGCCCCGCCCGCGGCCCGCAATCCGCACCGCCGCGCAGCGCGCCCGCGTCGGCGCCTCCGGTGAACGACAGTTTTGATGACGATGAGATTCCGTTCTAGGTCATTAGCTTAGATCTCTGTACATTTACTCTTAAATTGGCAGGGACTTTGGTCGCTGCCATTTTTCTTTCCGACTCGTCATTGCTGAATTCGATGGAGTCTGACCCCATTGGTTGTGACCGGTGAGGCTAGCGCGCAGGCACTTGGAAACCTATACGTGGCCGCCATCAAATGCAATTGTCGAGGACGCCAACACGATCGATGTCGTCGGTACGGTCGCCGGGCCGATCAATACAGGGGTGTCGGTCAACGGCATTCCGGTGCCGGTAGTTCATGGCGTATTTGCCATAGCCGGGCTTCCGCTGGTTGCGGGGGGCAACGGCTTCACGGCGACCGCCACGACGCTGCTGGGGTTGACCTCGACATCGATTCAAAATCTGACGGCATACAACGTGCAGCCATCGCCGATCTCCATAAGTACCGCCAGCACCACTGCGGGTTTCGCACCGCTGACGGTACAGTTCAACTATGCCATCGGCACGCTCACGAACAACGCCACGATCACGTCAGTGACGATTGATTTGGATGGCGACGGCGTACCGGAATTTACCGGGACATCGTTGTCTGGCGCGCCGGCAAGTTTCACGTATGTGGCGCCGGGAATGTATGCACCCACACTCACGGTCGTGGACAGCAACAATAAAACCTACGTCGCAGACACACGCGTGTTCGCGCAGGACCTTGTGCAACAACGTGGAATGCTGTGCGACGTGTATGGGTATCTGAAGGATCGGTTGAATCAAGCGGATGTGGCGGGAGCTGCCTTAGCGTATCAGCCACTGGTGCAGAGCCAGTATCTATCGCTGTTTACCGATATTGGCGCCAACATGCCCTCGATTGTGCCGATGCTTGGGGTTATTGCAAACGGCTTCGTCGCACCTGGATACGCAGAGATGACATTAGTGCGGGACAACACCGATCAGTCGCGCAGCGGATTTCCCCTGCGGATAACACAGGGAAGTGATGGTGTATGGCGAATTGCGGAGATGTGATATGACGCGCCAACGAAAAATGTTGCTCGTGTCTGCATGTGTTCTCCTTATATTTCTGTTGTCGCCAACAATATGGAATCTACTTGGCAATACAGCAACTTACTTACAAAAAAGCGGACGTGTTGTAGATGCGAGTACCAATTCTGGGATGCCGAACGTTTTTGTAATAGCGACTGCTAGCTATGGCGGCCAAAGTTTTATCAGCGGAACTTATGGCGGGCTGTTGTACCGTTATATAACTCGCACAGACGCCAATGGTATCTACTACATTCCGAGCAGTTGGGCGCATGCGGAATTCTGGTTCCCGCCCGCTCCGGGCACCGCGCCTAGTACTGAATGGAGGATTGCTGTGTTCAAACCAGGCTATGCGGTTGAGGGAGATGAAACTTCCTGGAGTAATTTTGATAACGAAGGACAGCCACTTTATTTGCCGCGCTCAGTCGGCCCAAGAACGGCAAATGGGTTTTCGTTTGGAGAAGTTAAGGTAGAACCAATCATGATGCGAGAAGTAAGGCAAACATTAAAACAATCCGCTTTTTACTATCACGCTATTGTTGGCAGAGTTCGAGAACCTAGTCTTGAAGAATATGCACTACGTAAACTTGGATTCAACTTCTTCTTACCACAAGTTTGCAACTTGGATTTGTTTGCGAAATTGGATTTAACAACCATAAATACTTTACGTGATTTTTCTGCGAATCCTATAGCATTCGATATGACGATGAAAGAAGCAGAGCCAGAAAACTGGGGAAAATTTGATACTCCTAGTCCACTATTTCTGGCGCGGGATGTTTGCAATGCGATGAAGGTCGCTGGAGAAGCGCGATGAAGCGCCCGTGGATTGCGACATTGGCATTGGTGTGCTCTTTCGGCTGTGTAAGGCTATCCATTGCATACGAAACCGAAACACACGCATTAATTACGCGCCAGGCATATGCGAACTCCGTACTTGCAAACACCCCGGTCGGTGAGTCCTCTGTCGCTCATGAGCTAGGTCTTGATCGTCTGAGCCCATCCACGCCATTCGATGACTACTGGCTTGGGCTATATAGCATCTACTACATCGATGGTGGAAATGCGGGTGTGATCGCACAAGGAAATACACCGGTTTTTCAAGTGGGTAGCTATGACAGTCCAGAAGAATTTGAGCGTTGCCAGATGAATGAACTGTTGCAAAGTTCGTTCCGTCCTTTGTTTGTTGACACAGTTTCGACCTTTGATGAATTGCCTGCAAATGATCCTTTGCTGCCAATTCAAAATTGGATTGTACGCGGATCGATTCGTGAAGATGATCTAGGTAAGGCCGTAAGGCGTGTAGGGTGCATCTTGGATGCACCGTCTTGACGGGATTGGCGTGATGGAGCGGCGCGTCCAAGACGCGCCCTACATCAAAATCATTGGGCCATACTCGATTGATTTCGGAAGCCATTGCGAACTCACCTAGAAGACAGGCGCCGATCTACCCCACGCACCCGCGCCGCAATACCCAGGCCCGAATCGGCAACGCAACACCGATCACGCCGAGGAACACGCCGTAGGCGAGCAGGGTCGCCGCGACCTGTTTCCACACCGAGCCGCCGACGCCGAGGCTGGAATGAAAACCCCAGCGTACGGCTAGGAGGCTGAGCGCGGCGGCGAGGATCAGGACGGCGAGGTCGGCGAGCAGGCGCAGCGCGCTGCGGTGCTTGCGCGGGAACAGGCAGTACAGCACGCCGGCGATGCAGAACGCGGGGAAGAAAAGAATGAAGGCCAGGCCGGTCTCGACATTGCCGTGCATGCGGGTTCCTTGTCCGTGCTCGCAGGTTTTCAGTCGATCACGATGCCGTACATCGCTTCGACATCGGCTGCCGCCAGCGGAGCGCGCTGGCCGCCCCAGGTGCCGCGCATGTAGTTCACGACGGCGGCGATTTCGGCCGAGCTCAGGTGCTGCACGTAGGGCGGCATCGAATAGGGTTGCGGATTTCCCGCGGTGGAGGCGGCCAGCGCGCCATACAGCACCATGCGCACGGCGTTGATCGGGTCGGGTGCGGTGACGGAGACCGCATCGCGCAGCGGCGGATATTTGTTGTCCACGCCTTCGCCATCGGCGCCGTGGCAATCCGTGCAGGCGCGCTTGTAGATCTCGGCGCCGCTGCCCGATCCGCTGTCGCGCACCGGGATGATCTCGGCCTGGGCAAGCAGCGATGTCCCGGCCGCCTGCGGCGGCACGCGTTTCAGGTAACGCGCGATGGCCATGGCATCGTCGTCGCTGAGCGCCTGCAGGCTGCCATAGACGACTTCGGCCATCGGCCCGTAGGCGGTACCGACGCTGGATGTGCCCGTGCGCAGGTACGCGGCCAGTTCTTCGACCGAGTAGCGCCGCAGTTGCTGGCTGTCGAGCGGCGGCGCGTACCAGCCCATGCCCGGAATGCGCCCGCCGGCAAGATAGCCTTGCTGCGGCAATGACCCGCGCGCGCCGCGCGTGCTGTGGCACATGGCGCAGTGCGCGAGTCCGTCGACGAGATAACGCCCGCGATCGGACGATGGCGCGGCGACGAGCGGCCGGTAATACAGCATGCGCCAGCCGATCAGCGCGGTGCGCCAACTGGCCGGGAAGTCCAGACGATTGGGCGGCGGCGTTGCGGCCGTTGCCGGCAGCGTGTGCAGGTAGGCATACAGCGCATCCAGATCCGCGTCCGCGAGCAAGGCGAAATTCGCGTAGGGAAATACCGGATAGAGCACGCCATGCCGGCTGACGCCGTTGCGCATCGTGTGCGCGAACTCATCGGCGGACCAGTCGCCGAGGCCGGTGTTCGCATCCGGCGTCAGGTTCGAGCTGTAGATCGTGCCGTAGCCGGTCGCGAAGGCGCGGCCGCCGGCAAACGGCGCGCCGCCGCGTGTGGTGTGGCAGGTCACGCAATTGCCGATGCGTGCAATATATTCGCCGCGCGCAATAGTCGCCGCGTCGCTAGCGACGACGCGGGTGCTGCCCTGCGGAATGCGATACGGCGCCAAACCGCCCTGGCGCAGGAACAGGACGCCGCCGACCGCCAGCGCCGCCAGCACGAGCGGCAGGAGGACGAGGGCGAAGACCACTGAATATCGCCGCAGGCTCACGGTGCATTCTCCGCGTGCGGCAACGAGCCGCAGGCCTTGGGCGGCACGAAGCTGCCGGCCGGGGCCGGGCGCGCGCCGTCGGGATTGGATTGCTGCGAAAGCCAGGTCGCGATCGCGCGGATGTCCTCGGGCGCGATGCGTTCGGCGACGTCGTGCATGCAGTCGGGCGGGGCGCCGTGGCGAATGCCTTCGCGCCAGCTGCCGAACTGGGCGATGACATAGTCGGCCGGCAGGCCGACAAGGGCCGGCACGCCCGGCTCCAGGCCGGCCAGATTCGTGCCATGACATTCGCTGCAGGCGGGCACGCCGCGGCCCGGGTCGCCGTGCTCGACCAGGGTTTCCGCGACTTTGCGCCGCGCGCTGGTGAGTGCGGCGGCGCCGGTATCGGCAGCGCGCGTACGCGGCGCCAGTGCGGCGTAGTGGTCGGCGATTTCGTGCAGGAAGCGGTCGTCGGCAAACTGCACCAGCCAGGTCATTTGCGTATTCGTGCGCCGGCCGTCGCGGAACCCCTTCAACTGCTCGAACAGGTAGCCGGCGGGTTTTCCGGCCAGATGCGGGTAGTACTCGGAGCCGCGCACACCTTCGCCGTGCTCGCCGTGGCAGGCCGCGCAGGCGGCAAGGTGTTCGCCGAACCCGGCTTGTGCCGCTGCGGTCGTGGCGGCCAGCGCCAGAAAGGCCGCAATAATGATTGGCAGTCGATTCGGCATCATTGATTGCGCGATGGAAAGCGTCGCCGCTTGCCGCTCAGCCGACGCCGTGCGGCTGGATCCAGCCCATCCAGATTCCGAACATGACGCACAGGATCAGGCCGACCGACAGACCGATGCGACGGGTCAGCGCGTTGACCGTACGGCCGGTCGAGCCGTCATCGACCATCATGTAGTACAGCCCCGCACCCAGGTTGTAGATGATCGCGACCAGCATCGCGACGATCAGGATCTTGCCGGCCATGTGGCCTCCTTCATTCGGTAGTTCCCGCTCAGTATTTTTCCGGCAATCCTACCCTCCCGCGCCCGCGACCGGACCGATCAGTAGGCGCGAAAAAGACCGTATCAGACCTCGGTGCGTGTCGTTGATGCTTGCCGGTCAGGTTGCGGCGGCCACCAGCGATCCCAACGTCGCCAGAGCCGCTTCCATGCGCGCGTCCCAGGGATGGCCGTAGTTCAGCCGCAGGCAGTGCCCGAAGTCGCCGCGCAGGGAAAAAATCGGCCCCGGCGCAACGGTGATGCCCAAGGCCAGCGCCTTGTGGTGGATGTCGATCGCATCGATGCCGGGGCCGAGTTCGACCCAGAGAAAATAGCCGCCATCCGGACGCGTCGCGCGCGTGCCTGGCGGGAAGTGCCGGGCAATCGCGCCGAGCATGGCATCACGCTGCGTCGACAAGACAAGGCGAAGCTGGCGCAGGTGTTTGTCGTAGCCGGCCTTCTCCAGATACGCGCAGAGCGTGGCTTCGGCCGGCACCGACGCGGTGAGGCTGGCGCCCAGTTTCAGCCGCGCCACTTTCTGCGCGAATCGCCCGGGCGCCGCCCAGCCGATGCGGTAGCCCGGTGCCAGGCATTTGGAGAACGACGAACAGTGCATGACCAGGCCGTGCCTGTCGTACGCCTTGGCCGGCACCGGACGGCGCTCGCCGAAGTACAGCTCGGCATAGACATCGTCCTCGATCATGGGTGTTTCGTGACGCGCCAGCAACTCGACCAGCTCGCGTTTCTTCGCGTCCGGCATCAGGCTGCCGAGCGGATTCTGGAAGTTGGTCATCAACCAGCACGCACGCGGACGATGCCGCTCAAGTACTGCGGCGAGCGCGCTCAGCTCGATGCCTTCGCGCGGGTGCGTCGGCACTTCGATTGCCTGCAGGCCGCGGCGTTCGAGCGCCTGCAAGGCGGCATAGAATGTCGGCGATTCGATCACGACCGCGTCGCCCGGCTGCGTCACTGCGGCCAGGCACAGGTTCAGTGCCTCCATCGCACCGTTGGTGATCACGATCTCATCGGCGTGCACCGGCAACCCGTCGATCAGATAGCGCAGTGCGATCTGCCGACGCAGGGGCACATTGCCCTGATCCAGATAGTCGACGCTGGCACGCGGATCGAGTTTCTGCACGGTCGATGCCATCACCCTGGCCAGACGCTGCAACGGAAACAGCGACGGGCTCGGGAATGCGGATCCCAGCGGCACCACATCACGCTTCATGGTCGCGCGCAGGATCGAAAAAACGCGCTCGCCGACCGTGACCGCGATCGATTGCGTATCCGGTTGCGACGACGCTTCCAGAGGCTGCGGCCGCGGCGCCGGATCCGCGGCCACGAAATAGCCGGATCGTTCGCGGGCGCGGATCAGGCCCCGCGCTTCCAGCAGGTAGTAGGCCTTGAATACGGTGGACGCACTGATGGTGCGCGCGGCGGAGGTCTGCCGCACGGAGGGCAGGCGGTCGCCCGTGCGCAATACGCCGGAAAGAATCGATGCGGCTATCTCGTCGGCCAGGGCCTCATAGCGTTTCAAGGAAGATCGCGCCCCACCTGACTCTCGGCTACCGCCGTCGCCGCGCCATTATCCTAAAGCCGGCTGCGGCGTGCTCAACTTTTCTGCACCGAAGTTGCCGCGAGCGCCTGCAGCACCGCTTCAGGCCGTATCGGGATATGGCGCAGGCGCGCGCCGACCGCAGCGAAGATTGCGTTGCCGATCGCCGGACCGGTGACCGTGGTGGCCGGCTCGCCCAGGCCGACCGGCGATTCGGTGCTGCTGACGAATTCGATGTCCATTTCCGGCACGTCGCGCATGCGCAGCGGCGTGTAGGTATCGAGGTTGGTGTCCCTGACCTGGCCGTTGACGAATTCGGTGCCTTCGTGCAGCGCCATGCTCGCGCCCCACAGCGACGCGCCTTCGACCTGGGCGAGCGCACCGTCCGGATGCACGATCGTGCCGGCGTCGACGACGACCGTGAGTTTTTCCAGCCTGACCATACCGGTGCGGCGATCGACCTTCACCCGCGCGACGCAGGCGGTCCAGGTCGGCATGTCGCGTTCCTGACCGAACGTGGTAGCGATGCCCAGGCCCGTATCTTTTGGCAGGGTGCCGCCCCAGCCGGCTTTTTCCGCGGCGCGCCTGACCACGTTGGCCTGGCGTGCGGCGCCACCGACTGCGCTCTTGTCGTCGCCGGCGTTCTTGCCCTTGGCGTCGAGCAGGGAAATGCGGAAGGCCACCGGATCGATGCCGGCCACGTGCGCCGCTTCGTCCATGAAGCTCTCCAGCGCCCAGTTCGTCCAGCCCGGCCCCACCGAGCGCAGCCAGCCGGGCCGGAACGTGCTGTTGGCCAGGTCGTTGGAAATCGCGCGCACGCGATGCGCGCCGACCGAGTACCAGTGATCGGCGCCTGAAATCGCGAACGGATCGTAGGGTTCGCCGTTCTTGCCCTTGGGCATGAAGCTGGGGATCATCACCTGGGTCGGCCAGCCGGCGCTGGCATCGTGTTGCATGCCGATCACCCTGCCGCCCTCGCCGAAAGCCATGCGCACGCGTTGTACCGATGCCGAACGCGGCGAGTCGAAAAGCACATCGTCGGCGCGCGTGAACACCAGCTTCACCGGTTTGCCGAGCGCCTTGGAAGCGAGCGCGGCAGGTACGGCGTAATCACCATTGAGGCGTCGCCCGAAACCGCCGCCGAGAAGATACGTGCGCATTACCACCTTGTCTTCGCCGACGCCGAGCGCCTTGGCCAGCGTCGGCAGGATCAGCGACTGCCACTGGTTGCCGGTGTGGATTTCCCAGATGCCGTTTTTCTCGAACGCAAGCGCGTTGAGCGGTTCGAGCTGGAAATGCAGAACGGTGCTCGTCGTATACGTCTGTTCGAGTTTCGACTTGGCCGTCGCAAATGCCTCATCGACACCCTCGTCGGCGACGACGAGCGAACCGCCCTTCGGATCGTCGATGAGCTTCGTGCCGTGATCCAGGATGTCTTTCTCGGAAACCTTGGTGGCGTCGCCCGACGCCCACACCACGTTGACTTTTTTTGCGGCGCGGTCGGCCGCCACGAATGAATCGGCGACCACCACGACCCAGCCCGGCACGGTGCCGGAAGGATCGTCGAGAGCGAGCGTCTTGATGTAGCCGTTGAGGTCCCTGGCGGCGGAATCGTCGATCGAGACCACCTTGGAACTGTTGCGCGTCGGCGGAAGTTTTGGCCGCGCGAACACCATGCCGTCGACTTCGGCGTCCAGTCCGTAGCGTGCGCTGCCATTGGTCTTGGAGGGAATGTCGATGGCCTGCATCGGCGTGCCGATCAGGCGGCGATCGGCCGCTTTCTTGATCGGCATCGCCTTCAATTCGTCCGCCGTGTAGACGCGCGCGAGATTGCCCTTGCGCACGATGTCGGCATAGCTGATCGATTTGCCGCCTGCGCTGACGACGCCGTTGCGTGCCGTGCAGGCGTTCCTGGAGACGCCAAGCAACTTGGCGGCTTCTTCGATCAGCGTGATGCGACCCGCCGCGCCGGCCTGACTCAGATACGGAAAACTCTGCCAGACCGACCAGCTGCCGCCGGTGACCATCAGTCCCCACTTCGGGTCCGTGTCGACGGCGTTGATGCGAACCGAATCCCAGTTCGCCTCCAGCTCGTCGGCAACGATGCGCGCCAGCGCGGTGCCGACATGCTGGCCCATTTCGGCACGCATGATGTTGACCGTGACGATGCCGTCGTGATCGATGTGGTACCAGATCGTCGGCTCGAAATTCCTCTCCGCGACGGCCGCCGCAGGATCGGCGAAGGCACTGCCCGGACTCAGGAACGCGAGGGTGAACCCGGCGCCCGCGGCGCCGATCAGGAAACCGCGCCGCGACAATTGCGGCGTCGATGCGGCAGCACCGGCGAGCTTCGGGAGATTGCTCATGACGAAGCGCCCGTAGTTGCCGCGCCGGCCAGTTCCGCGGCGGCGAGCTTGATCGCCTTGCGGATGCGCGCATAGGCCATGCAGCGGCAAAGATTGCCGCTCATGATGTTGTCGATGTCGGCGTCGCTCGGGTTCGGGTAATCCTTGAGCATCGACGCGGCCTGCATGATCTGGCCGGACTGGCAGTAGCCGCATTGCGGCGTCTGCGCCTGGATCCAGGCTTTCTGCAGGGGGTGCTGTCCGGCCGCATCCAGTCCTTCGATCGTCGTGATCTCTGCACCACCCACGGCGCTCAGCGGCGTGATGCACGAACGCACGGCGCGGCCATCGATGTGCACGGTGCAGGCCCCGCACATGCCGATGCCGCAGCCGAACTTGGTGCCCTTGATGCCGAACACGTCGCGGATTGCCCACAGCAGCGACGTGTCTTCATCGATATCGACGATGATGGATTTGCCATTGAGATTGAACTCGGTCATGAGCGAAGGGCTCCGGGCGGCGATTGCATGATCCTTCCTTTCTCAACCCTGATGACTGCGTATCCTGCCAACCGTGGCCTGCAGGTCCTTCCATTCCGGTTGATCGGTGCGGGTGCGGCGCAGCCAGGCGGCGAGAGTCGCGATGTCGGCGTCGCTGAGGGCACCCGCAAAACCGGGCATGAAAAGCACCGGCATGCCGTCGTCCCGGCCGATGCCATCGAGGATGACATGGATCAGATTGGACGGATCCGGGCCGGTCAATGCGCTGTTGAGCGCAAGTCCCGGACGTGCCGGCAGCGGTGACGCGCCGCTGTTGTAGTGGCAGGATGCGCAGGCGGCAACGTAGAGATTGGCGCCGGCGGCGATGTCGTCATGCATGTCGCGATGCTCGAATGCCATCGCCTTCGCCAGTGCCGCATCAGCCGAGGCCGCACGCGAAGCCGAACCGTCGATATCGGCAAAATAAACGGCGATGGCGCGCACGTCGGCATCCGGAACTTTCGCCAGGCCGGCATGCACGACATCAGACATGGCGCCAGCCGCACTGCCGTGCAGGGCCGTGGCGCCGGTACGCAGGTAGGCGAACAACTCATCCTGCGTCCACGGCATCGGGGCAGGATTGGCCGCTGTCAGTGCAGGGGCGAGCCAGCTTTCGATCATGGCGCCCGCATACTCAGCGTCTGTCCGCTCTGCGCCCAGTCTGTTGCGCGGCGTATGGCAGGCGGCGCAATGCGCCAGACCTTCGACCAGGTAAGCGCCGCGGTTCCACTGTTCACTCTTGTCCGGATCGGGCTGGTAGACACCTTTGTGCAGGAACAGCAGCTTCCAGCCGGCTTGCAGCGCGCGTACATTCAACGGAAACGGCAACGCGTTTTGTTTCGCTTCCGCCTTCAGCGGCTGGCGCGTCATGAAAAACGCGTAGAGCGCCTTGATGTCCTCGTCGCGAACCTTGGTGAAGTGATCGAAGGGAAATGCCGGGAACAATTGCGAACCATCGCGTGCCACGCCTTCGTGCAGGGCGCGTGCAAAGGCCTGTTCGGACCAGCGCCCGATGCCGGTATCTGCATCCGGGGTGATGTTGGTCGAGAAGATGGTGCCGAAGCCGCTTTCCAGACCGACGCCGCCGGCATAGGCCTGGCCACCCGGCTGGGTATGGCAGCTGGCACAATTGCCGGCGCCGGCGAGCACTTCGCCTTGCGCAATCAGGGCGTCCGGAAAACTCGACGCGGCAGGAGGCTCGATCGGCGGCAACGCCGATCGCCAGGCCAGGACGAAGATGCCGATCACGCCGAGAACAACGAGCCCGAGCAGGCCGATGAGTAGTCGTTTGATCAATTCTGGTCTCCCATTTCCTGCTCAGGGGACAGTGCATCGGCACGGTTGATCGGTGCAAATACCGCGAAATTCACTCTACTCTCTGTGAACGCCTTATCCAAGTTGCGCGACGGGGTGATCCGGAAAATCCGCGCGGTTTTCCGCACGCTTAAAACCACCCGCTTACAATCGGCTGACAATATATGTGTGGATCGCATGCGCGGGCAGATTGCACGCACGCGTGTCGCCGGCCACGTCGAGAGTGAAGGCGCGCGCGTCGTCGCCGGGATTGACCACGATCACGACGAGGCTGCCATCCGGGTTGGCGAATGCAATGGATTGCAGCGCGTCGATCCGGCCCTGCAACTTCAGCCGCGTCGCGCCGGGGCGAACGTACTTGCTGAAATGTGCGATGTAATGGAACGAGGGCTGGTAGTGCACTTCGCCTTCGGCCGTGTCGATGAGCACCGGCGCATGGCAGAAATTGCCGACGTGGTTCGGGCCGCCCTGCATGTCGAGCGCAATGTTCCAGTCGATGAAGCCGCACACACCGTTGTCGAGGTCGCCGATGATGTTGCGCGCATAGCGCTCGGCCGGTTCCCATTCGCCGGCGTGCGCGCCGCCTTCCACGCAGCCTTCGGTGAACAGGATCTGCTTGTCCGGGAAGGCGTCGAGCACGCGGCGTGAAGCGGCGAAATCCTCATCGCCATACCAGTGCAGGGCCAGTCCGGCCAGATACTTCGCGCTGTCCGCGTTGCCCAGCAACGCCGCGGCACGTACTTCAAGTCCATCGCGATTGTGGTCCCAGCCAAACAGTTTCACATCCGCAAGCCTGGCTTTTTGCAGCGCGGGACCGAGAAACTCGGCGACGAAACTGCTTTCTTCCCTAGGCAGGTACAGACACGATTCCCAGGGTTGCGCCGCGTCGGGTTCGTTCTGCACGGTCAATGCCCAGACCGGAATTTTTTCCTCGTCGCGCATGGCCTTGAGGAAACGCACGTAGCAGTCGGCCCAGGCATCTTCATAGCCCGTGCGCAACGTACCTCCGCGCACAAGCTGGCCGTTGGTTTTCATCCATGCGGGCGGACTCCAGGGCGACGCGACGAGCTTGAACCGGTTCGCGCCGACCAGGCGCTGCACGTCGCGGATCAGCGGCAGTTGCCGCGCGCGCATCGGTGCCAGCGAGAAGTGACGCAGCGCGCGGTCGTCGGCCGTGTCGTCGAGCGTCCAGCTCGTCAGCGAAAAATCGCAGCTGCCGATGTGCGTACGCGCCAGGGTATAGCCGATGCCGTCGGCAGGATCGTAGTAGGCGTGCAGCACCTGCATGCGCTTGGCTTTCGGCAACTGCTGCAGTACGTAGGCTGCGCTTTCGGTCAGCGCGCCGCCAAAGCCGAGGATTTGCTGATCGCGTTGCCGCGGATCGCAGACGATCGCTGCGTCTGCATCCGCGCCGGCCGCGGGTTCCGGCAGCGCGGCGAGACGATGACCGTTGTCGCGCGCGGTTTCGATCAGGGTCCAGCGTCGCAGCCCAGGTTGCGCATCGGGTGTTGCGGCAAAGCCGCTCGACAACGCAGGCGGGAGCAGGGTCGAAGTCGCCAGCGCAGCCATCCCGCCTTGCAGCAGCCGCCTGCGTGTCGACGAAGTCCTTGCGTATTTGCCCGATTCCACGAATTGCTCTGAGACAGCCGACAATGCGCCCATGTTCAGAGTTGTCGAACGCTCCCGTCAAGCGGCATCCGGTTTCTAGCCGCCGTTGGCAATCTTCACCGCCTGGCCGGCGCTCAGGCGTTCGGCTCCGCGCACCACGAGTCGGTCCCCGGCGGCGAGCGCGCCGTGCACTTCGATCTTGTCGCCGGTCGCCGTGGCGGCGGTCACCGGAATCTGCTCGGCCGTGTTCTGCGCCGACACGCGCATGACATAGGTCTGATCCTGGCGTTGCACGAGCGCGTCGCGCGGTACGGTGAGCGACTCGTTGCCGCTGTCCTCGGGCAGTGCGACTTCGATGGCGCTGCCGACCAGGGCAAGGGCAGGGTCGACCGCGACGCGCAATTCGAACTGGCGCGCGCGCTCGTCGCCGACTGGCACCACGGCGCGTACGTTCGCACTGCGTTCCTGACCGCCGGATTTCACCTTTACCTGCATGCCGGCATGGATCTTGTCGGCCATCGCCAACGGCGCCTGCACGCGCGCCTCGATGTGATCGGTGTCGACCAGGTGCACGATGCTGGCACCCACCTGCAGGTATTCGCCGCGCTGGGCAAAGCGTTCGGTCACGATTCCGGCGAACGGCGCGTGCACGTCGGCCTGCTCGATGTCGTGTTCGATCTGGTGCAACTGCGCGCGCGCATGAGCCATGGTTTGCACATTTGTCTCCAGCGTCGCCCGCGCTTCGTCGATCTGGGTCTTGGCGATGCTGTTCGAGGTTTCGAGTTTGGCCAGCCGCTGCAATTGCGTGTCGGACAACGCGCGCTGCGCCTCGGCACGGCGCACGTCGGACTGGATTTCCTCGCGACGCAGGCGCAAGGCTTCATCGTCGAGTTTGGCGATGCGCTCGCCAGCCTTCACGCGCGTGCCGACTTCGGCGACGAATTCCAGGCGCCCGGCTTCGGCGCTGGCGATCTTCGCATCATCGCGGCTGACCACGCTGCCCGGCACCCAGCGCGTCGGCGCAAGACGCGCGGTCGTGGCCTGGCCGATTTCTACAACCGCGGCCGGAAGCGTTTCCCCGGCGTGGCTGGCCGCGCTGGCGGCGAAAAGGATCAACGCGATGAGGACGGCGCCCAGTGCGCGGATGTTCAGATTTCTGATGGTGGAAATGCGTTGCATAGGACCATTCCTGTTTTTGATTGGCATCCCGACATTCCATGCCGGAATGACATTTCTACGTAGATTGAGGACTTCACGCCGCTTCGACTTCAACGATGCGCGGCAACTGTCCGCGCGGAGGCGCCACGATCTTGCGCTCGCGTCTGGCGAACGAAAGGCGCATGAGGCTGGGCAGCAGCAGCAGCGAGAAAACCAGGCTGATAACGACACCGCCTACATTCACCGCGGCCAGGCCACGATAGATGACGCTGCCGGGTCCCGGATTCACGGCCATCGGCAGTGCGCCGAGCGCGCCGGTCAGCGTGCTCGCCAGGATCGCGCGCAGGCGCTGGTTGAGCGACATGCGGATCGCGTCGTCGAGGCTGGCGCCGTTTTCCTGTGCCGTGCGGGTCAGGTCGACGAGCAGGATCGCGTGATTGACGACGACGCCGACCATCATGATGAAGCCGATCATCGACAGCAGATCCAGCGGCTGGAACGCGAACAGGCCAAGTACACGCAGGCCCACCATGCCGCCAATCAGCGCGAGCGGCACGGTCAATACCACGACCACGGCATGGCGCAGTGACTTGAACATCGCCGCCATCAGCAGCAAAAGTACAAAAAGCGCCAAAATGAAATTTGTGCCGATCGTGCCGACGATCTGGTCGAGGCGGTCGGCGCTGCCGGCCAGGCGTATGCTGCCCTCGGGCAGTTGCCTGTGCAGCTCCGGCAGTACGTCCTTGTCGATCGTCTGCAGTGCGTCCTGCAATGCGAGCGTTGCAGGCGGATCCATGGTCAGGGTGACCGTGCGGCGATGATCGAGACGGCGGATCTGGGTCGGGCCCAGCGCGGTTTGGAACTTGACCAGGTCGCCCATGGGCATGATGCGGCCGCTGGGCGTGACCACGGGCGTCTGTGCGATCTCCTCGGGCGTCTGGCCCCCGCTGGTGCGCAGGATGATTGGCACACGCTGTTCGCCATCGAAGTATTCGCCCAGCCACGAGCCGTCGCCGAGCGTGCGCACGATGTCGCCGACCGTGGCGCGATCCCAGCCGGCTTCGGCGATGCGGCGGTCGTCCGGCACGGCATGCAGTTCGAGCTGGGCGGCATCGGTCGGCGGAAAGGCCTGCACGTTGGCGCCGGGGAATTTGGCTTCGAGCAACTTGCGCCCGGCTTCTGCGACTTTGTATAACTTCGCACTGTCGTCGCCCTGCAGATGGATCGACACCGAGCGCGCCGAACCGCCGAAGCCGCCGAACAGATTGCCTTCCTCGGTGAACACGCGCGTATCCGGCAGGCCGACCGTGATTTCGTCGCGCACGATGCGTTCCAGGTCGCCGATGCGTTTTTCGTCGACGACGCGTGCGCCGATCGTGCCGCCGCCCGGCCACAGCAGCACATACCAGTTCTTCAATTGCGGCTGCTTCTTGCCATCCATGTACGGTTTCATGCGTGCGAGGATCTGCGGCACCATCTCGCGGTCGACGACGTCCGGCGCCATGCCCGGCGGGAAATTGAAATACGCATCGATGGCCGCGCGCTTGACCGGCGGCAGATAGTCCAGGCGCGGCTTGAATGCGAATGTCAGCGCCAGCGGCAGCACCAGCAGCGCGGCAATCCATCCCAGCTGCTTGGGCCGGGTGTCGGTCAGACTCATGATCTTGTCGGTAAGCCACGGCCAGCCGTCGCCATAGCCGGATTTGAGTTTCTTCGCCTTGAGCCAGCCCGAGGCGGCCGGCAGCACGGTGATCGCGACGACGACCGAAATCGCCACGGCAATCGAAATCGTCAGTGCCAGGTCGGCGAAGATCTGGCCCTCGACATCGCGCAGGAACACGACCGGCAGGAACACGGCGATTGTCGTGATCGTCGAGGCGATCAGCGCGCCGACGACCTGGTGCGTACCCTTGGAGGCAGCTTCGTCCGGCGTCATGCCGCCTTCTTTCAGGCGCAGGATATTTCCCGACACGACGATCGCTCCCTCGACCACCATGCCGACCGCGAACGCGAGTCCCGCGAGCGAGATCACGTTGAGGCTGTGCCCGGTCAGACGCAGTGCGGTGAATGTCGCCAGCAGGCAGATCGGAATCGCGGTTGCGATCAGGATCGTCGCGCGCCAGTCGCGCATGAACCACCACACGCACAGCAGCGACAGCAAGGCGCCGACGATCAGGTTCTCGCTGAGCAGGCTCACTGCGCGGTTGATGAACAGCGACGAGTCGAACGATTGCTCGATGCCCAGACCCTTCGCCTTGAGCGGTCCGTCACGCAGCTCGGCAACGACCTTCTTCACGGCGTTCAGCGTTTCCAGCACATTCGCGCCGCTGGCCTTGCGCACGTCCAGACCGACGGCCGGATTGCCGTTCTGGTAGGCGAAAAACTGACGCTCCGGAGGTTGCATCCTTATCGTTGCAACATCGCCGAGGCGGATCGGCTTGCCATCGCGCCACGACAGTACCAGCGCGCCGAGTTCCTCGGGCTTGTAACGTCCGGTATAGCGCAGCTCGTATTGCTGGCGACCCACTTCGATCTGGCCGCCGGAAACATCGGCGGCACTCGCCGCGCGGGCGGCGATGTCGGGAATCGCAACGCCCAGGCTCGCGGCCTTGGCCATGTCGACGGTGATCCGCACTTCGTCCGGGGGGCCGGCGTTGACGACGACCTGGGCCACGCCGGGCACGCCTTCGATGCGCGGCTTGACCGTGTTCTCGATGAAATGACGATAGTTGTCGACCGGACCCGGCGTACCCGGCAGCAACTGCACGAAGAACCAGCTCAGCGATTCATTCGCGTCGCCGCCGCCGACCTGGACGACGGGGCGGTCGGCGTCCTTGGGAATCGAACGCACGCGATTGATGCGTCCGATCACTTCCACGAGCGCGTTCTTCATGTCGGTGCCGATCGCGAACGTGAGATTGATATTGCTGCCGCCAGAGCCGGCATTGCCGTCAAGCTCTTCCACTCCGGGCAAGCCCTGCAGCACTTCTTCCTGCGGTTCGAGCAGTTCGGACTCGACTTCCTCCGGCGAGGCCGCACGCCAGTTCGTCTGGATCGAAATCTGCGGCCGGTCGATGTCGGGGAACAGTTGCAGCGGCAGCTGGCGCAGGCTCATGAACCCGAGCACCGCGACCAGCAACACGACCATGCCGACGGCAACCGGATTCTTCAGCGAGGATTCGATCAGTTTCATGCGCCCACTCCGACAATCCCCATGGCGCGAGTCTCGCACCGGGTCACAGGCGGTTGGATGCGGCGGAAGTCATATTGGTTGCGTCGATTGCGCCGAAACGAATTTTGCGCGCGACGAAGTGTGTGAAGGCCCCAACTTCTGGCATACCTTCTTCCCCTCTCCGGTCGGGGGAGGGCGTCCGATCCGTTCGTCCTTCGATACCTCAGGACGAACGGGTCCCGGTTCAAATAGAAGCAGAGCTTTCGGTCGGCCTTCGGCCGAGCGGGTTTTCCCGGTACCGCCTGCGATGCTCGGCGCGGCGAAGGGGGCCCAAGAGCAAGAGCAAAGCCAGAACAACCGCGACGCAAATGCTTGTGCTCTGGCGCGCAGGACGCGCGCTAACAGGGCCTCTGCGGTGCGGCGAGGCTGCGCAGGAAAGACCGCAGGCTGGCGCGCACGATGCGCGCCAATTCGCTGCGTGCACACGGATGTGCACGCAGCGAACCCCGAAGCAGCCTCGCGAACTCGCAGGGCAGGAGCCCGGAGAGCGCACCACCGGGGTCGCCTTTCTTTTGCTTGCTTTTCTTTGCTGAAGCAAAAAAAGTGAGCCGCTCGGCCGAAGGGCGAGCGGAAGCTTTGCATTAGGGGATTACCATTTCTCGAAGATTCCTGTCACGCCAACAGCCGCAACTTGTCCTTGTAGCTGCGCGACAACTTCAGTTCGTGCCCCGAATCCAGCCGCAGAAAATATTCGCCGTTCTGGTGCGGCCGCATCTCCTTCACGCGGGCCAGGTTCACGATGGTCGAGCGATGCACGCGCTGGAAACGCCGCGGATCCAGCCGTTGTTCCAGTTCATGCATCGTCCCGCGCAGCACATGCGTCGCGTCGGTCGTGTGCACGCACATGTAGTCGCCGGCCGCGTCGATCCACTGGATCGCATCCAGATCGACGCGCACGACGCGCTGGCCGTCGCGGATCGCGAGTTTCTCCGCGCGCGGATGCGGGTGCGATTCGCCGGCGAGCGCTTCATCCAGCCGCAGGTCGGGTTTGTTCGACACCGCGGCGAGCAGCTTGAGCAATCGCTCGCACCGGTCGTTCGCTACCCGCGATGCCAGTTGCGCGCGTGCGCGTTCGATCGCCTCGTCCAGGCGCGTGTCTTCCACCGGCTTGAGCAGGTAGTCCAAAGCGCTGGCGGCGAACGCGGCCAGGGCGTACTGATCGAATGCGGTGACGAACACGGTGAGCGGCAGCATCGATGCGGGCAGCGCGCGCAGCAGGCCGAAACCGTCGATGCCCGGCATCTGCACATCCAGGAACATCAGCTGCGGCTGCAGCGCCGAGATCGCATGGAATGCCTCGCGGCCGTTGCCCGACTCGCCGACAATCTCGATGTCGGCATGCCGCTGCAGGCGCAGTTCCAGGCCGCGCCGGGCCAGCGGTTCGTCATCGACGATGAGGGCGCGGATGCTCATGCGTGCGCTTCCAGCGGTGTGCGTTTGTCCACAGGTATACTTTCGAACGGCAGGCGCATGCGTACTTCGACGCCGCGCGCGGTGCTGTTGGCGATGCTGAAGTCCTGGTGCGCGCCGTACAGCACGCTCAGCCGTTCGCGCGTGTTCGCGAGGCCCACACCGTGGCCGTTCTTGCGTTCGTTGAAGTCGGCACAGCCGGGGCCGTCGTCGTGAAGCACGATAAGCAGGCTGTCGCCGTCGCGTCGCGCCGAAATGTCGATCGTGCCGCCTTCCTCGCGACGGGATACCGCGTGTTTGATCGCGTTTTCGATCAGCGGTTGCAGGATCAGGCTCGGTACCAGCGCGTCGCGAACGTCGGATGCGATGTCCATGCGCACGCGCAGGCGCTCGGCGAAGCGCAGTTGCTCGATGCCCAGATACAGATTGGTCGCCTCGATCTCCTGGGCAAGGCTCACGCGCTGCACCGGGTCCGAATCCAGCGAATAGCGCAGGAATGCACTCAGGCTGCCGACCATGCCGTTCGCGGTCTGCGCCTTGCCGTCCAGCACCAGGGTCGAGATCGCATTCAGCGTATTGAACAGGAAATGCGGATTGAGCTGGTAACGCAGCATCTTCAGCTGGGCCTCGTGCGCCATCGCCTGGGCCTTGAGTGCGGCCTCCTTCTGTTCCTGCAACTGGCGGCTGAACTTGATGCCGAAATACAGGCCGCTCCATGACAGCAGCAGGTAGAACATCGATGCGAAATACCACAGGTAGCCGAAGATGCTGCTTACCTCGCAGTCGTCGCAGAAACGGAACAGGAGATTGACGTAAACCGTGGCCTGGACGATCGCCGCGAACAGGAGCAGGCCAGCCGCTGCGACAATCATGCGCGTACCCGGCAGATGCCACAGGCGTTGATAGCCGAGCCGCAGCAGGCTGGTGACGACAAAGCCCGAAAGCGTCACCCCAAGCGACGAATAGACATGGTTCCAGGGCTTGCCCTCGCCCAGCGCTGCGGTAAGGTTCAGCGCGAAATAGCCCAGCCAGCCGGCAAATTGCAGCGGCCAGAATTGATGGCGCGGCTGGGCAAAGAACGCTTTGAGGGAGGTCATGGGTCGGATGGGCCTGGACGCAAGGCATCCTAGAACGTTTCGGCTGCCCTTTGGTTCAATTCGGCGCATGGATCGCTCGCTTCGTCGCTGCAGCCGGCGATTTTGGTCTGCGCGACCGGGCCGGGTTAAAATGCCGGACCGCCCGCGACCGAACTGACGTTGGGCTCGAGGCAGCGCCCAAGGTAGCAAGGTAGATCGCCCGCAATGAAAACCCTGTTAGTCACCGGCGGTGCCGGCTTTATCGGCGGCAACTTCGTGCTCGGCGTGCTGGGCAACGGTTATCGCGTCGTCAACCTCGACAAGCTGACCTATGCGGGAAACCTCGACACACTGGCGAGCCTGCGTGGCAACGCCGATCATATCTTCGTGCAGGGCGATATCGGCGATCGCGCGCTGGTCACCCAGTTGCTTGCCGAGCACCGGCCGATGGCGATCGTGAATTTCGCGGCCGAATCGCATGTCGATCGCTCGATCGACGGTCCGGCGGAGTTCGTGCAGACCAATGTCGTCGGTACGCTGGCCCTGCTCGAAAGCGCGCTTGCACACTGGCGCGCGGCGCCGCTGGAGCAGCAGGATGCCTTTCGTTTCCTGCACGTATCGACCGACGAGGTGTACGGCTCGCTCGGACCGCTCGGGCGCTTCAACGAAGAATCGCCGTACCAGCCGAATTCGCCGTATTCGGCATCGAAGGCCGCATCGGATCACCTGGTGCGCGCCTTCCATCACACCTACGGTCTGCCGACGCTGACCACCAACTGCTCGAACAACTATGGGCCGTACCAGTTTCCGGAAAAACTAATCCCCCTGATGATCCACAAGGCGCTGGCCGGCGAGAAACTGCCGGTGTACGGTGACGGGCGCAATATCCGCGACTGGCTTTACGTCGGCGACCATTGCCGCGCGATCCAGCGCGTGCTCGAGATCGGCCGCACGGGCGAAGTATACAATGTCGGCGGCGACGCGGAGCGCGAGAATATCCACGTGGTCAGGACCATCTGCAAGCTGCTCGACGAGCGCCGGCCGCTGCTCGATGGCGCCAGGCGCGAATCGCTGATCAGCTACGTCAAGGATCGCCCCGGGCACGACCGCCGTTATGCGATCGACGCGGGCAAGATCAAGTCGCAACTCGGCTGGCGCCAGAGTGAAAGTTTCGAGTCGGGTATCGCCAGGACCGTGGACTGGTATCTGGACAACCACGGCTGGTGCCAGCGCGTGCTGGATGGAAGTTATCGCGGCGAGCGCCTAGGCGTGAGCTGACTTGCAAGGAATCTACAATGCAACAAATTGAAAAAGGCATCATCCTTGCCGGCGGTTCAGGGACGCGGCTGTACCCGCTGACCCAGGTCATCAGCAAGCAACTGCTGCCGGTGTACGACAAGCCGATGATCTACTATCCGCTGTCCACGCTGATGCTCGCCGGCATCCGCCAGGTGCTGGTGATAAACACGCCGCACGAGCAGGCCCTGTTCCGGCAGTTGCTTGGCGACGGCTCGCAGTGGGGCATCGACATCCGCTACGCGGTACAGCCCTCGCCCGATGGCCTTGCGCAGGCCTATGTCATCGGCCGCGATTTCGTCGCTGGTGATCCGAGCTGCCTGATCCTGGGCGACAACATCTTCTACGGACACGGCCTGACCGAAGTGTTGCGCCTGGCCGCGCTGCGCACGCACGGCGCGACCGTGTTCGGCTACTGGGTGCGCGACCCCGAGCGCTATGGCGTCGCGCAATTCGATGCCGGCGGAAAGGTATCCGGGCTGGAGGAAAAGCCGGCGCAGCCGAGATCGAACTACGCCGTGACCGGCCTGTATTTCTATGACCAGCGCGCCTGCGATTTTGCCGCGGAACTCAAGCCGTCGCCACGCGGCGAACTCGAGATTACCGACTTGAACCGCCGCTATCTGGAAGATTCATCGTTGATGCTGGAAAAGCTCGGCCGCGGCTATGCCTGGCTCGACACGGGCACGCACGAATCGCTGACCGAAGCCTCGAACTACATCCAGACCATCGAGAACCGGCAGGGACTGAAAGTGTGCTGCCCGGAGGAGATCGCCTACATCAACGGCTGGATCGATGCCGAGCAGGTGCTGCGCCTGGCCCAGCCCCTGGCCAAGAACGCGTATGGCCAGTATCTGCAGCAACTGGTGAGGCAGGGACCGATTGCATGAAACCGACTCCATGAAAGTGATCCAGACCGACCTGCCCGGCTGCGTGGTCATCGAACCGACCGTGCACGGCGATGCACGCGGCTATTTCTACGAAAGTTTCCACGCGCACAAGTACAGGAATGCGGGGCTCGATCTGCGCTTCGTGCAGAGCAACGTGTCGCGATCCGCGCATGGGGTACTGCGCGGCCTGCATTATCAGTTTCCGAATCCGCAGGGCAAGCTGGTTAACGTGCTGGAAGGCGAGGTCTACGACGTGGCCGTCGACATCCGCGTCGGCTCGCCGACGTTCGGGCGCTGGGCTGCCGCGGTGCTGAACACCAGCAACAAGCGCCATTTCTGGATACCCGAAGGTTTCGCGCACGGCTTCGCGGTGTTGTCCGACCACGCGACGTTTTCCTATCAATGCACCGCCTTGTACGACCATGCCGCCGATGCCGGCATCCGCTGGAACGATGGCGACATTGCCGTGGATTGGCCGCTCGGTGCGCCGCAGTTGTCGGACAAGGATCAGCGCGCGCCGTTTCTGCGCGATATCGCTTTGGAGAAACTTCCGGCGTACAACGCTGCCGCGTGACGGCAAGACGTTTTTCGATCTCTCATCCGTTGCTACCGACAAGGAAGACCATGATGTACGTCGCAAGAGTGTTCTGGTCGATCGCGCTGTTCGCCGTTTGCGCACCGGTATTCGCCGCCGAAGTCCCGATCGCAGATTTTGCACGGCATGAGGAATATCGCAGCGTCAAGATTTCCCCGAATGGCGAATACCTGGCAGCGACAGCCGTAGTCAATGGCCAGGTCGTGCTTGAGCTGGTCAACATGGCCGACATGCGCCCGCGCGCACTGCGCCCGCGCGAAGGCGACGACATTGCAGACTACTGGTGGGTCGCTCCCGATCGCCTGATGTATACCGAGGGCGTCCACGTTGCTGGCATTGATCGGCCGGTAAGCAGCGGAGAACTGTTCTCGATCAAGGCTGATGGCAGCGGTGCTGCATTGCTGTTCGGTTATCGCGCCGGCGCGGACGACAGCCATATGGCAACGCTGATCAAGAAGCAGACCGCCGACACTGCATCGGGCGACCTGATCACCCCGTTGCGCGACGATCCGATGCATGCGCTGATCGCAAGCTATGCCTGGAACGGTCCCGGACATACCAGCAGTTCGCTGAACGTTCACCCCGAGGTATACCGGATCGATCTGCGCGATGGGAAAAAAACCCTGGTTACCACTTCGCCGCTGCGCGGCGCAAGGTTTCTGGCTGACCACACGGGTGCGATTCGCTTTGCTCTCGGCGTGGACGCCGATCAGGTGCGCAAAGTCTGGTATCGCGATGCGCAGGGCGGCGACTGGCAGCTGCTCCACGACGAGAACAAGCAGCACGAGCGATTCACCCCGCTGATGTTCGATCGTTCCAATGACGCGGTCTACGTCATCTGCGACGGAGCCAATGGCGTTGGTGGTGTCTGCCGCTGGAATGCCGCGACGCGCAAACAGGATCTGTTGTGGAGTGCGAAGGACTCCAGCGCGATCGAGCTGGTGCGGACGTTTGACGAGCTCGATGCGTTTGCGATTCGCACGATGCCCGGCCGGCCGGCCGTTACCTTGCTCGACAAGAGTGCGCCGGAGGCCGCCCTGCTGGTGGAAATAATGAAGCAGTTGCCTGGCGAAGACATCGTTTTCACCAGTGCATCATTCGATGGCAGGAAAGCGGTTTTTCTCGCCCATGCCGACACCGATCCGGGCGTGTTCTATCTGTACGATGTCGACAAGAAGAAAATCGTCGAGCTGTTCCAGAGCCGGCGCTGGATCAAGCCGGAACAGATGGCAAGCATGGAGCCGATCGCGCTCACCGCGCGCGACGGCCTGGCGCTGCACGGCTATCTTACGCGGCCGCCAGGCAAGCCAGCCGCCAAGCAGTTGCCGACAGTCGTGCTGGTCCACGGCGGGCCATATTTCGTGCACGATACGTGGCAGTACGAGCCGGAAGTGCAGATGCTCGCTTCACGCGGCTATGCCGTGCTGCAGGTGAACTTTCGCGGGTCGGGCGGCTACGGGGATGCGTTCACGCGCGCCGGCTTCCGCGAGTGGGGCGGCAAGATGCAGGACGATATTACCGACGCCACGCACTGGATTGTCGATCAGGGCATCGCCGACGCCAGCCGCGTCTGCATTTTCGGCACGAGCTACGGCGCCTACGCGGCGCTGGAAGGCGCGGTGAAGGAACCGGATTTATACAAATGCGCCGTGGGCAACGCGGGCATCTACGACCTGCGTCTGATGTTTACCCGCGGCGACGTTCCGCAGTCGCTGTTCGGCGAAAACTATCTGAAGATGGTGCTGGGCGAAGATCAGTCTGCCCTCTGGGAAAGATCGCCCATGGCGCACCTGGACAAGCTCAAGGCGGCCGTCATGCTGATTGTCGGCGGAGCGGACACGCGCGCGCCGCCGGTGCAGGGAGAAAGTCTGCACAATGCCTTGTTGCAGCGCAAAGTCGAGCACGAGTGGCTGTATGAGCGCACGGAAGGCCACGGCTTCTACACCGAGGCGCACGCGGCCGAGATGGACGAGAAAATCCTGGCATTCCTGGATCGGCAGATCGGCGTGCAGAAGCCCGCCACGGCGGCGGCGCAATGAAAATCCTGCTTCTCGGCGCCAACGGTCAGGTCGGCTTCGAACTGGCGCGGTCGCTCGCGCCGCTGGGCGAATTGTATCCGGCAACACGCGATGGCTACCGGCCGAGCCGCGTGAGATGCCTGGTTGCGGATCTCGCGGACCCGCAAATGCTTGGCGACACGCTGCACGACGTGGCACCCGACATTGTGGTAAATGCGGCAGCGTATACCGCCGTCGATCGCGCCGAGGACGACGAGGGCATCGCCGATGCCGTCAACCGCCAGTCATTGGTCGTGCTTGGGTCCTGGGCGGCGCGCAGCAAGGCGCTCGTTGTCCACTATTCCACCGACTACGTGTTCGACGGCCAGGGTTCGCGCCCGTACCGCGAGGACGATGCAACAGCACCGCTCGGCGTCTATGGCCGCAGCAAGCTGGCCGGCGAGCAGGCATTGCGCGAGTCCGGATGCGATCACCTGATTTTCCGCACGGCGTGGGTATATGCCGCACGCGGGCAGAATTTCCTGCGCACGATGCTGCGCCTGGCCGGCGAGCGCGACCAGGTGCGCATCGTGGACGACCAGCGCGGGGCGCCGACGCCGGCGCGGCTGATCGCGTCGGCTACCGCGCTGGCCCTCGCGCGCTGGCTGGCGTCCGATGCATCCAGACGAGCGGAAACGCTCGGCACATACCATCTCTGCGCGCAGGGAGAATGCACCTGGTACGAATTTGCGCGGTCCATTTTCCAGCGCGCGGACAGTGCCGTGCTGATCGGCCACAAGCCCGCGATCTTTCCGATCACGACGGCCGAGTATCCGACCCGTGCGCGCCGCCCGGCGTACTCGGTGCTCGATACGAAAAGAATCCGCGAGACGTTCGGGCTACACTTGCCGCCCTGGGAAGAAGGCCTTGATGCGGTGATCGGCGAACTGGCGACGATGCAGAGCCGCTGACTGCGGCAAAGTGGAGAAATGGAAATGTTGATACCGGTCATCCTTTCCGGCGGCGCCGGCACCCGCCTGTGGCCGGTGTCGCGCAGCGCGTATCCCAAGCCGTTCATGCGCATGGCCGACGGCGAGTCGCTGCTGTACAAGACGCTGGATCGCGCCCTGCGCCTGGCCGGCGATGGCCGTGTCCTTACCGTGACCGGACGCGACTACTATTTCCTCACCCGCGATGCCTACGCCCATCACCCCGGTGCGGATCTGGACCGCCTGCCTTTCCTGCTCGAGCCTGGCGGTCGCAATACCGCGCCGGCCATCGTGCTGGCGGCCTTGTATGCCATCGAACATATCGGCGAGGATGCGACCCTGCTCGTGCTGCCGGCCGATCATCTGATCAAGAATGTCGATGCCTTCGTTGCCGATGTGCAGCGCGCGCAGGCGCTGGCGCAGGAAGGCCGGCTGGTGACGTTCGGCATTCCGCCGACCACGGCGGAAACCGGTTTCGGCTACATCCGCATGGGTGCGCCGACTGCGCAACGTGGCAGGGAAATTTCTGCTTTCGTGGAAAAGCCGGACCTGGCAACCGCGGAAGCCTATGTGGCCGCGGGCGACTACGTTTGGAATTCCGGCATGTTCTGCTTCCGCGCCGACGCGTTTCTGGCCGCGGCGCAATCAACCTGTCCGGATGTGCTCGCCACCGCGCGCATCTGCCATGCCAGCGCGGTCAGCGCGGAAAGCCCGGTCGAGTTCGCGCGCGAGGCGTTCATGGCGATGCCCGACATTTCCATCGACTATGCGGTGATGGAGCGCGCGCGAAATCGCGCGGTCGTGCCGGCGACGTTCGACTGGAGCGACATCGGTTCGTGGAAGGCGGTCAGCGAACTGGAAGCAGGCAGCGAGCCGGATGCCGCGGGCAATCGCGTGCTCGGCTCGGCGGTCATCATCGAGAGCGAGAATTGCTATATCCAGGGCGACAAGCGCATCGTCGCGGCGGTCGGGGTGAAGGATCTGGTCATCATCGATACCGGCGACGCCGTGCTGGTGGCCGATCGTGAACGCGCGCAGCAGGTCAAGCAGGTCGTCGAGCAACTGCGTGAAACCGATCACTCCACCGCGAGATTTCACCAGACCGTGCATCGGCCCTGGGGCAGTTTCACCGTGCTCGAGGATGGCAGCGACTGCAAGGTCAAGCGTCTGACCGTCAAGCCGGGCCAGGTGCTGAGCCTGCAGAAACATCATCGCCGCAGCGAGCATTGGACTGTTGTTCACGGCACCGCCAAGGTGCGTGTGGGCGATCGCGAATTCCTGCTCGAACGCAACCAATCCACGTTCATACCGATGGGCGAGCTGCACCGGCTGGAGAATCCCGGCAATGAGGATATCCACCTGATCGAAGTGCAGTGCGGCGATTACTTCGGCGAAGACGACATCGTGCGGCTGGAAGACAGGTACGGTCGTGTGCCGGGGCCGTGACGGAAATGCGCGCCGGCCTGCGGGCATGAGGGCGTGAGCACGGGCCGGAACGGGAGCGCCCTTGCCACTCCGCTCGTGCGATGATCGACACAGGGCAGATCGAGCCGGCGCGATCTGCCGGATCGAACGTCAGCGGGACGCCGGCAGCGGGTTCGTGGTCTGCAACGGCCAGCCGACCGTCGTCCTGTCGATTCAGATAGGGTCTGGAATAAATCGGTACAATCCCGCCGCGGCCAAATTGTGATGGCTATCGCAAGTTGGCATGAAAGCTGCCTTGTTGGAAGTATTCGAACTTTGTTCAAGGGGGAAGTTATGCCTGGTCTGATCTGTCGCTGGCGTGGCTGGCGCCGCATGTGCGCGCGAGTGCTGCCGTCAACATTGTGTCGTGGTCTGCAGCGCGGCGTGATCGTCGTGGTCAGTCTGGTCGTTGCCCCATACACCTTGGCGTACCAGCCAGGCAAGGATGGCGTCGGCGCGATCACCACGGCCAACACGGTCATCAACACGTACACCACGTTGAATGCCGCCGCAGCGCAGAACGCGACCACTATTACCGTCACCAGTGCGGCTGCACTGACCGGCTTGTCTGTCAACGACGTACTGCTGATCTACAACCCCCAGGGCGCGACGATCACGTCGCCCGACGACGCCACCTACGGCACGATCAGCGCACTGAACAACGCCGGACGCTTCGAGTTCGTCAACGTCGACGCGATCAACGGCAATACGCTGACCATCGACAGCGGCGGCAGCGCCAACAGCTGTGGCGGTGGTCTGCGCAACAGTTACGACAACGGCGCCGAAGTCGTGCGTGTGCCGCAGTATTCTTCGCTTACGATTTCCGGCACGGGGTCGGTCACAGCCCAGGCCTGGAATGGCACCACCGGCGGCATCGTCGCCGCGTTCGTGCAGAACACGGCCACTGTCGGCGGCGCCGGCATCACGGTGGCGGGCCAGGGCTTTCGCGGCGGCGCGTTGACCAACAATACGGGTGATCAAGGTACGAACTGGACTTATTACCGTGTGAACGCTGCGCAACAGGGGTTCACGCCGCCAAGCGGGACAGGCACGATACAAGGCAATGGCGGTGCACAAAAAGGCGAGAGCATAGCCGGCAGTCTGGCGACGTATGAATCCACGTACAACGGTGGTTACGGACGCGGCGCCCCTGCCAACGGCGGCGGCGGCGGCGACGCACACAATGGCGGCGGTGGCGGCGGCGCCAACGGCGACAACGGGGTCTCCTGGAATGGAGAAGGCAACCCGGATAACAGCGTCGCTACATATACCACAGCATGGAATATCGACGGCACGATCACCAGCACCAACACGTCTTCGGGCGGTGGTCGCGGCGGATATACCTACGCTGCCAACACCCACGATCCGACCACGACCGCGCCCGGCAATACTAACTGGGGCGGCAACAATCGCCTCGAGCGTGGCGGTCTTGGTGGCCGACCACTCACCAATGATCCGAGCACGGCGGGTGATCGCTTGTTCTTCGGCGGCGGCGGCGGTGCCGGCGACGAGAACAATGGAGCAGGTACGGCCGGCGGTAACGGCGGCGGCATCGTTTTCCTGCTGGCCAGTACGATTGCCGGCACGGGCACCATCAATGCTAACGGCGCGTCTGCGCTGAACAACAACGGATTGGGCACCGGCAATGACGCTCCCGGCGGCGGTGGCGCTGGCGGGTCCATCATTCTCATCGCCAATTCCAGCCTCAGCGGGGTCGCGCTGCAGGCCAACGGCGGCAAAGGCGGCAATCAGCACATCACGACCGCGGAAAGCGAAGGTGCCGGTGGTGGTGGCGGCGGCGGCTACATCGCGGTAAATGGCGGCACTCCAGGGTCTGCGTCTGCCACAGGTGGCGCCAATGGAACGAGCGATTCAACCGGTATCACACCCCCGAAATTTCCCGCCAACGGCGCGACGCAAGGCGGCAATGGCGTCCCCAACGGGGTGGCTCCGGCGCTGACAAATTTTCCGCTGTGCTACCTGCCGGTATTGGCCATCTCCAAGACCGACAATGGTCCGTGGGTTGCCGGACAAACCAATTCGCAGTACACACTGACGGTGAAGAACACCGGCAGCGTGGCCACAACGGGCACGATCACGGTGCTGGACACCATGCCGAGCGGCATCACGCCGCCGGCGAGCTTTACCAGCAACGGCTGGACGTGCAGTTTTGCCAGCCCGACCCTGACCTGCACCAGTTCCACCGCGATCGCGGCGCTGGGCGGCAGCAGCACCATCACCGCGCCCGTGACCGTGACGGCGGCAGCCGAACCGGGCGTCACCAACCGGTCGTCGGTGGGTGGCGGCGGCGATCCGAACAACGGCGGCAGTCCACCCGTGCCGGGATCGTGTGCAGCAGGCGACAATCATTGCGGCAACGACACGACCACGGTCAATGCGGCCACAGTGCCGACGATGACCAAGGCGTTCAGTCCGGTGCAGATTCCGTCGGGCGGGACTAGCATTCTGACGTTGAATTTCACCAATCCGAATGCGAATGCGAATCTGAGCGGATTAAGCGTGGGCGACACCTTCCCGGCGGGGATGTCGGTCGCCTCGCCGGTGACAACGAGCAACACCTGCGGTGGCACCTTTGCGCCGATCGCGGGTAGTACTGCGATAAGTCTTTCGGGCAGCACGCTGGCAGCCAGTGCGACCTGCTCGATCAGTGTTGTTGTCACCGACAGTACCGCTGGCACCGCAACCAACACCACCGGTGCGGTGAACACCAACGAAAGTGGCGCGGGCGGCACGGCCTCGGCCACGCTGACGGTGGTCGCTCCACCGACGATCAGCAAGTCGTTTGGCGCGAGCAGCATCTCTGTGAACGGTACAACATCGCTGAGTTTCACGATCACCAATCCGAACGCGGCGACGTCGCTGACCGGGGTGGCCGTGACCGACACGTTGCCGAGTGGGTTGAAGGTCGCCGCGCCGAATGGCCTTGCCGGCAGCTGCGGCGGCGGGACGATCACGGCGGCGGCGGGGTCGGGCAGCGTGAGCCTGTCCGGAGCGACGCTAGCGGCAAGCACGTCGTGCACGTTCAGCGTAAACGTGACCGGCACGACGGTAGGTACCCAGAACAACACGACTAGCAACATCACGTCGACAAACGGCGGGCAAGGCAACACCGCGACGGCGACCGTCACCGTCACGCCGGTGGCTAATTTGGTTGTCACCAAGGTAGCTAGTCCGGTGGGGACGTATTTGCCGGGCCAGAGTCTGAGCTACACGATCACGGTGATGAACAACGGACCGAGCGGCGTGACGGGCGCAAGCGTGAGCGATACGGTGCCCGCGGCGCTGACGGGGGTAACGTGGACGTGTACGGGGACGGGTGGGGGCACGTGCACGGCGAGCGGCAGCGGCAATATCAATGACACGGTGAGCATTCCAAGCGGGGGTCTACTGACGTACAGCGTGAGCGCTACGGTGGCGCTGAGTGCGACGGGGTCGATCACGAACACGGTGACGGTCAGTTCGCCGATTGCATCAAGCACATGCGCGACGCCGCCTTGCACGAGTACGGCGAGCGCGACGAACACGAATAGTGGCGCAGCGCAGCTGACGATCGCCAAGAGCGCGACGCCGTCGGCGTTTGCGGTGGGCCAGAGCGGGACATACTCGTTGCTGGTGAGCAACACGGGCACGAGCAGCACGGGGGGTGCGATCACGGTGAGCGATACATTGC
>JARLJU010000265.1 GCA_031291055.1 Rudaea sp.
AGCATCTTGTCCAGACGCCGCTCCCACGTGTTGTCGCCCACCGCCGCACGCGCCTCATCCGCGCTCAACTTGCCACGTGCCAGCTGCTTCTCGATGGCCGCGACGAACGCATTGAGGTCGCCGCCCACCTCGAGACCCGCACGCGGCTCTTTCGCAAAGTCCAACGGGGTCGACACCACCGGCAAGCCGGCGGCGAGGAATTCATAAAACTTCATCGGGAACATCGAGCGGGTGTACTCGTTCAGCAAGGTCGGCAGCACGCCGACCTGCATGCCGCGCATATATTGCGGCAGGGTCTCATAACTGCGATAGCCAAGCAGATGCACATTCGGCAAGCGCGCCAGTTGCGCGAGCAATTCGCTGCGCTGCCCTTCACGCTCCTCGCCGATGATGACCCACTGCCATTGCGGCCGAGCCTGCGCGGTCTGCAAGAGCAGCGGAAAGTCGACCTTGAAGTCAGACAGCACGCCGTGATACACCAGCCGCGGCTCCGGAATCGCGGCAAGCTCGGGCGGCAGCGGCCCGTCGGCACGCGCCGCGCCGAAGTGCGCTTCGTCCACCACGTTGCCGAAAAAGTGCGTGTTGGGGTTAAACGGCTGGCACGTTTCCTTCAATGACATCGCCGTCGTGAAGACCGCCTCGCAGCGCCCGAGCAGCGCTATCTGCGCATTCCGGAACGCATCAACGTCGACGCCAGGAATCGCCGCGATATCGTCGACGCAGTGATACACGAGCGGCCCACGCGGCAGCGTTGCAATCGCTTCGAGCATGTACGGGTGATAGGTCCAGACGACCGGAGCCTTGAAGCGCCGCGACTTCGCGAAACGCGTCACGGAAAAGCGCAACAACGCCTGGTTCAGCGCGCGCACGAATGGCAGGTGGTGCCCGGCCGGCACCATCAACGGCGACAGCACCCAGATGTTCTCAGCACGCCGCGGCGGTCCGAGCACGAGCGATTGCATGCCGCGCCACAAACGGCGCCACAAGCGGGCCCAGTCGCGCCCGCTGCCGACTTTGGGCGAGCGGAAACCGACGCTCTCCACATAGAGCACCCGCCAGCCACGCGCGGCCAGAATGCTCGCCGTATGCTGCTTGTTCGTCCAATACGGTTCGTCCCAATCGGCAGTCGAAAACAATACGCAGTCGCGCGCGGCAAGCGCCGTGTCCTTGCGTTCAACCACTGAACACCTCGACCGGCCGGCCCAGCAGACTGTCGAGAATACGCTGCGAGGCCAGCCCGTCACCGTAGGGGTTCGCGCGATTACGCAGCGCCTCGCGGCGCGCCGGATCGTCGAGCCAGCCGATGACCGCACGTTCGATACTGTCCGACGCCTGACCGGCCAGCGTCGCAAAGCCCGCGTCAACACCTTCGCGCCGCTCGGTGTGATTGCGCATCACAACAACCGGCACGCCGAAGGTCGGCGCTTCTTCCTGAATGCCACCGGAATCGCTGACAACAACCGCGCTGCCGCTGATCAGATAAAGACTGGTCGGATAATCGACCGGCTCGATCAAAGCGAGGTTCGGGATGCCGTTCAGTTCGCGCAGCACGGGCTCGCGCACGGCCGGATTCAGGTGCACCGGGAAGATCCAGCGGTAATCGCTATAGCGCTGGCACAGGTCGCGCAGCACGCGGCAAATATCCTGCAACACGTCGCCAAAATTCTCGCGCCGATGGCAGGTGACGAGAATGTGCTGCTGCTCTGAGCCCGTCCAGGGCGGCAGCGGACTTTCCTGCGGTGTCACGTCCCAGCTCTGGCGGACTGCGGCAATCGCATCCACCACCGTATTGCCGGTGACGATGATTTTTTCCGCAGCGATGCCTTCACTCACCAGACTCTGGCGCGCGAGCTCAGTTGGCGCGAAATGGAGCGTGGTGATGCGGCTCAGCAGGGTGCGATTCGCTTCTTCGGGAAACGGGCTCTTGAGGTCCCCGGTGCGCAATCCGGCTTCGACGTGACCGACGGGAATCCCGCGATGAAAAGCAGCGAGACCGGCGCAAAACGCGGTCGTCGTATCGCCTTGCACGATCACCCAATCCGGGCGCACCTGCTCCAGCGCCCGATCGAGCGCGGACAAAAGGCGCGACGACAAAGCGTTCAGCGATTGCCCGGGACTCATTGTATCGAGCGTAATGTCCGGTTCGATGCCGAAGAACTCGAGCGCTTGCGCGGCCATGTCCTTGTGCTGGCCGCTCGCGCAGACGATCGTGTCGACTTCGGCACGCAAGGCCTTCACGACCGGCGCCAGCTTGATGACCTCGGGCCGCGTGCCCATTACCACCATGACTTTCATTGCAATGGCTTCCCTGTCTCGACTTGCACGTGAGCGCCGCGAAACTCGACGCCGAGCGTCAAAGGCGAGGCGCCATTCGACGGCGTCAGGACGCGGAAGGTCCCCCCCTCTTCGATCACCTGAGCCAGTGACCTGAACTTGAGAAAATCGAGCGCCGCTTCCTCATGCATGAAGAGTGGCTTTTGCGCCTTGCTTCTGATGTACGCAATGAATTTCTCGTGGGCGTCAATGCGCAACGCCTCGTCCGGCCAGCCGTATGTGTAGCGCTCAGAGAACGGATGGTCCAGATAGCCGAACAGCGTGCTGGTGGCGTAAGCGTAGTCGAAAGCCTGCTTGAAAATGGCAAGCTTGTCGCCGTCTTTGAGCATACATTCGCCGTGCAGCATGCACTGCTGACTGTGTCCGACGAAGCCTGCCGGCAAGCCGTCCAACGCGCCGCCACGGGCCGTCAGGAATTCCGGATCATTGCGGATGATCCCGCCGATGCAACCTTCATAACCGGCGTCGGCGAGGCCGCGCATCGCGTACGACGGCGACTGGTGAAACGGCGACACGGCGTATCGCACGGGGACGCCCGTCACCGCTTCGAGCAAGGTCCCCGATTGCATCCCTTCCGCGAGGGCATTGTCATAGGTGCCACCCCAGTTCGGCGCATGCGTCGCCGTGTGCGACAGCACCGCACCCTGTTGCCTATCGGCCAGCAGTTCGCGAAGAATGCTGTGATTCTCCGTACGACTCAGGGTCTGCGTGTGAACCGCCAGCGTGAAAGGTACGCCCAGGCGCTGATAGCTTTGCCACAACGGACGCGCCGACTCGACGTCTTCGTCGCAATCCAGCCGCGACGTGATCGCGGCGTCGTAACCCCATGGCAACTCGCTCAATACCGGCTGACATGGCAGCGTGTCCGGCTGGTAGCCCGACAAGAATTGCTCGACCATGCGCCATTCGAACGAGTCGCACGGGCCGACCGCGCGGTTGAACCACAGCACGCTCGACGTGCCGGTGTCGGACAACGCGGCGTATGAGAACTGCCGCTCGCCGGCTACGAAAACAGCCGCGAGTTCCGCTTCGGCAGGCACCTGGACCGCTTGCCCAACAGACCAGATCGAGCCGTCGCCGCGAATCGCGCCATAGCCGAGGTTGTTCCACTCGTCAGTGAAGTCGAAACGCTCGAACGGACGCTGCCACAACTGGCCGCCGAGCGCCTGCGCCAACGCGCCATAGCGCACCACCGCCGCGCTCTCGCGCGCTTCGCCCGACGGCGCCGACGCGCTGCGGCTCGCGGCCGCCAACCCGGCCGGCCAATCCGTCGTGCGATAGCCCAGATAGTCCGCGAGTGCGACCGGCATGTTGCCGAACACCACGAGCTTGCGAGTCCCGGCACGCAACCATGCGATCAGGTCCGCACTCCACCCATCGGGCGCGTCGACTGCGACGACCACATCCGGTGCGATCTCGCGCAGCCTGCTGCGCGAGATCGATTGCGCCTGGGTCGAGCTGACCGAGCGCTGAACGGCCGCCAGCACATAGTGGCCCGCTTCTGCCGACGCGTCTGAGAACAGAACCCCAATCATGCGGTCACCACGTGACGAAACTTAGCCCGGCTGCCCACGCGCACCAGATCGTCGTGCCCGACATAGGCAATCGTGAAAGCGTCCTGCCAGAAGTGACGCAGCTTGCTGGTCGTTTCTTCCGCGTTCGCTGTCGGTTCAAGCACGATTCGCAAGGTGGGCGGCGTGGTTCGCAGATCGATCTGGAACTCCTGAATCCCGCCGACACGATGGTCCAGCATGTCCTGGATGTGGTGCGTCGGGTGCGCCACACCATTGATCGGCACGACATCATGGATACGTCCGACCACATCCGTCAGGAAGAAGCCCTTTTCAGTCTCCTGCACACGCGCCAGGTCACCCGTCGCGTAGCGGATCAACGGCATCAAGCGGTTGCGGAAACCCGTGAACACGAGCTCATGCGCGCCATCGGGATTGCCTTCCGACACACGGCTTTCCGGCCACCCTTCGGACTCGAGAATCTGAAAACCGCCTTCGTGGCCATCGAGTTCGTAGGCCATCACGCCAAGCTCGGCGAGACCGTAACGATCGATGACCCGGCAGCGCAACGCCTTCGCGATCATGTCGCGCGCATGCGGTTCGAGCAGTTCACCGCTCGACTCGAACACCGCGAACGCCTTGCCGCCGCCGTACTTGCGTTGCACGTAGCAAGCGAGCGCATACATGGTCGACGGATGCGAGTGCGCGAGATAAGGCTTACGACGCTTGAGCGTCTGCCACATTTCCTCGAGACCCTGATCGTCGATACGGTCGAAGAAAATGTTGCTGCGATTCATCGCGAAGCATTTGAAGTCCTCGCGCGACGGCCATTCAGGAATCACCTGATCCGGGAAACGGCAGGCAAAGTGAAGCTCCGAACGATGGCGCAGCTTGCCGATCCGTTCGCGCGCATAGGACGTGACCGCCGACGAGTAATCCGCGCCTGCCTGGTCGTAGTAGATCGTGGTCGACAAGCCCGTCGAGCCGCCGGTCTTGCACGCATGATGCCGGCCTGCTTCGAGCGGCCCCGACAACAGGCGCGGCCCCTGCTCGCGGATGATGTCCTTGGTCAGATACGGAAGCGCTTCCAGATACCGAGGGTCCTGTTTGACCTTGGCCGGATCAAACTGCTTCGCCTGAAACAGGTCGCGGTAGTACGGCACCTGCGCACCGGCGAATTCGAGGATGCCGGCCAGCCGCTCGAGCGCGATGCGGCGCCGGTGCGGCATCGGCAACGTATAGTGCTGCCGCAACTCTTCGATCTTCGGGCGCACACTGCGCTTTTCGCGGCTTTCCGCGATTGGATAAGCGATGTAGCCGCCCGCGAAACCCTTTAGCGCGCGAAACGGCTGGCGCACCAACAGGGATTCGGAATACCGCAGAAATGGATGATTAGCTCGCATGAGATTCGAACCTTGTTGCGCCTGTGTGGCTCCCGCCGAACACGCTGCGGGAGGTTCGCCGGCGCGTTCAGTGGCACTGTTGTAGTGGGCGCGAAGCCTGTCTACGGACCGGAGCCCGGCACCCGCATCACACTTTTCTGACCACATGCAGCAGGCGGCGCGGCGGTCACACGACCAGGTTCAGCGCGCCCGCTTGCGGCGGCGTTAGTGTGGTAACTGCGCGGAGTGGCTAATCAACGGCTCGTCGCTGACTTCCGGTGCAATCACCGGTTCGTCGGCGATCATCTTGCCGTGCTCCATGGAAATCTTGCGGTTGCACACCCGTGCAACCAGACTCGGATCGTGGGAAGCCACGACCAGCAGCGATGCCTTGCCCACCAAACTCTCGAGACGTTCGGCCGCCCTGATGCTGAACTCCGCGTCGCCCACGCTCAGCCATTCGTCCATGATCAGGATGTCGGCTTCGACGCTGGTCGAAATGGCGAAAGCAAGGCGCAACATCATCCCGCTCGAATAGGTGCGCACCGGCAAATTCAGGTAGTCGCCCAATTGGCTGAAATCGGCGATTTCGTCGATCTTGCTGCGAATACGCGCCGGCTTCAGGCCGTCGAGAATGCCGCGCAGATAGATGTTTTCGAAGCCGGTTGCATCGGGGTCGAGGCCCATCGACACATCCAGCAGCGAAGCAATCTTGCCCTGCACCTTGAGCTCGCCGCGCACCGGCGCGTACACGCCCGAGAGCGTGCGCAGCAGCGTTGTTTTACCCGAGCCGTTGTGGCCGATCAGACCGATGCGCTCACCTTCGCTAAAGCTGAAGCTGAGGTCGTCAATCGCTTTGACGATCGCATGGCGACCGGCGTCCTGACCGATCCGGCCACCCGTCGTGAGATTGAGCACCGCCTTTTTCAACGAGCGATGGGAGTTCTCGTAGATCGGAAATTCGACGGAGATGTTACGAGCAACAATCGATGAGGAACTCACAATATCAAAGCCAGTAAGGAACGCGATTACGGAAACGCTTCATCAGGAATTGCGCAAAAGCAAAACCGACAATCAACAAGCCAATCGACCACGCCCACGACTGCCAATGCGTCGGACGGCCGGTCAGCGGCGCACGCACCGTCTCGATCAGGTGATACAGCGGGTTGTATTCGGCGACCCACGCGCGGTCCTTCAGAATTTCAGGGGACCACATCACCGGCGTGAAGAAAAACACGACCTGGATCAGGTTGGTAACGATCGGCGGAATGTCGCGAAAGCGCGCGCACAGCACACCCAGCGTCACGCCGAGCCACACGCCATGCAACAGCAGAATGACCAGCGCGAACGGAACCAGCAGGAATTCCCAGCCCGGCCAGCGCCCGAAGATCAGCAGCAGCACCACGACCACCGGCAAGCTGTGCAGCAGAATCACAAAATTGCGCCACGCGATGCGGCATACGTGGACGGTAAGCGGCAAGCGGATCTGCTTGATCAGATAGGCGGAGCCAATAAAGGCCATGCAGCCCTCATTGGCTACCGACGCCAGATACGCCCACACGACCAGACCGACCGCGAGGTACGGAAGATATTGGGCGATTTCCTGATGCAACAAGGTGGAATACAGCGCGCCCAGCACCACCACCATGATGATCGTGCTCAACGTGAACCAGAACGGCCCAAGCACCGAGCGGCGATACCGTTGCCGGATATCGTGCCATCCCAGCGTGCCCCACACCCGCACCGCCTTCATGCCGACGAGCAGATCGTCGCTTTCGGTGTGCCGGGTGAGGTCTTCCGAATCGTTGCTAAAACTAATATCCATCTCAAGTACGTCCGTAAATGTCTTCAAAGCGGACGATGTCATCTTCGCCCAGATATTCGCCGCTCTGCACTTCGATCATCACAAGCTCGACGACGCCCGGGTTCTCGAGGCGATGTTTGTGACCCGCCGGGATGTAGGTCGACTCGTTGGTCGACACGAAGAAGTCCTTCTCTCCGTTCACGACCTTGGCCATGCCGCTGACCACGACCCAATGCTCGTTGCGATGATGATGCATCTGCAAGCTGAGGCTCGCGCCCGGCTTGACTTCGATGCGCTTGATCTTGAAGCGTGGGCCTTCTTCAAGGACTGAGTACGTCCCCCAAGGCCGGTGCACCGTGCGATGCACCTTGTACGTTTCGTGACCGCGCGACTTCAGTTCGGCAAAAATCTGCTTCACGTCCTGAGCCCGGTCCTTGTCCGCGATAAGCAGCGCGTCCGGCGTATCGATCACGATCAGGTTCTCGACGCCCACCGCGCCGATCAGCCGCTCGCTGCCACGCAAATAGCAGTTCTTGACGTCGATCAGCAACGCTTCGCCTTCGACGCGATTGCCGCTGCCGTCCGCCGGCGAGAGATCGCTGAGCGCGGTCCATGAACCGACGTCGGTCCAGCCGATGTCGCAGCGCACCACCGCGGCCTGCTCGCACTTCTCCATCACCGCATAGTCGAACGACACGTCCGGCACCGCGCCAAACGAGCCCGGCTCGAGACGAACCTGCGCGCCGTCCTTACCCGCGGCGGAAGGAGACTTCTCCATGCACTCGGCAGCCGCGCTAAGAATCTCGGGGCAATGCAGCTGCATTTCCTTCAGGATCGTGCCCGCGGTGAAGCAGAACATGCCCGAGTTCCACACGAACTTGCCGGAGGCAAGATACTCGCGGGCCTTCTCGAGCGACGGCTTCTCGACAAAACGTACCACCTTGTCGCCATCCGCCTCGATATAGCCATAGCCGGTTTCAGGCGTCTCCGGATGCATGCCGAAGGTCACCACCTTGCCCGCCTGTGCAAGCTTCTGCGCAGCCGCCACAGCCGCGCCGAACGCCGGCTGGTCGGCAATCAGGTGATCGGCGGCCAGCACCAGCATGACCGTCTGATCGCCATGCACTTTCGCCGTATGCAAGGCCGCCGTGGCAACCGCCGCCGCCGTGTTGCGGCCGAACGGTTCGAGAATGAACGAGGTTGCGCAGTGCTTCGTGTTCACCTCGCGGAAATCGTCTTCGGTCTTGAAGAACAGATCGCGGTTCGTTACCGTGAGCACTTCCTTGACGCCCGGCAGCGCAACCGCGCGCAAGAACGCCTTTTGCAGCAGGCTCTCGCCATCCGCGAGGCGGATGAACGGTTTCGGGTGCGATTCGCGCGAGACCGGCCACAGTCTCGAACCTGCCCCGCCACAAAGAATGATCGGTAACAAACTCACAGAGTCCTCTCAGTACCGTATTTATTACGGAAGTGCCATGACCATGAATAGTCAGCACAACCCACAAAATTCAATGGGTCGTGCGACTATCGGCGCGCCCTGAACATTGACGCGTTTGGCCCCAATACCGGGCCGGCGCAGGTGTTCCGGACCGAACAATATTCTACCCCCGCCCCCTTTCACTATCGTCAGACAGCTCAGGCGCCACGCCGCATGGCGAGCG
>JARLJU010000029.1 GCA_031291055.1 Rudaea sp.
GCCGCTGAGGTGGCCGATGAGGTAGACGACGAGGCGGACGCGCCTTGCTGCGTCTGGGGCGTGAGGACGGTGGGCAAAGCAGGACTCCCGAGGCAGATGGACAACCGCCCGCGCGAGGCGGGCGATGTCCTTCGTCGTGGCATACAGCGTGCTGAAAGAAGGGCGCTCCCACAGCGTGATGGCGTTCCCGCCCGCTTACTGCTCGAGCGCAGCCTCGCCGCGCGCCTTCACTGCTTCGTAGAAGTCGCGTTTGAGCGTTGGGTAGTAGGCAATCTGGCCGCCCATGCCGCCGGCGATATCGATCGATGCCGCGCTGATGAAGCTTGCGTAGTCGCTCGACAGAAACAGCGCCATGCCCGCGACGTCTTCCGGTTTGCCGAAGCGGCCGATCGGCACGACTTTCAGCACCATTTGGTCGAACTCCTCACGCGTGCAGCCAGGCGGCATCTCGCGATAGTGGCGGTCCCATTGGCCCGTGTCGATCCAGCCCATGTTCAGGGTGTTGACGAGGATGTTGTCTTTCGCGAGCGACATGCCGAGCGATTTCGACATCGCAACGCAGGCCGCGCGATTGACGACCGACGGTATGCCATCGGGCGTCGGCACGACGCCCGCAAGCGCGTTGATCTCGATGATGCGGCCCCAGCGTTGCTTGCGCATATGCGGCACCACCGCCTGCACGAAGCGGAAATGCCCCATTTGCAGGATGTTGGCGTGTTCGAGGATCTGCTCAGGCGTCAGCGTTTCGAGGTTGCCGCCACGACCCTGGCCGGCATTGTTGATCAGCACGTCCACGCCGCCCCAGCTTTGCGCCACGTGTTCCACGAACTGTTTGACGCCTTCGGTATCGGTTACGTCGACCGAGTGCGCGATCACGGCGGACGCGCCGCGCACTTTCAGGTCTTCCGCAACGGCTTCAAGGTCGGCGCTGGTGCGCGCACAAATGGCGACGCGTGCGCCTTCGGCGGCAAAGGCCCGCGCGATTGCGCGGCCGATGCCGCGTGATGCGCCGGTGACGATCACGCGCTTGCTGCTCAGGTCGATCTGCATATGTCTCCTCATGTCGGGGCCCCGGCAATGGATCGCCCGCCGGGTGGTGTCTGATTTTTATAATTTAAACAGAATGGTGATAAATGTACAGATAAACCGTGGCAAAGCCATAAGGCGAGCGGCTCGTCGTGTGACGTGATGAAGCTGAAAGGCGCTCGCGTGAAGCAGCACCCCTCGTCATGCTCAGCACCGGCTCAACAGAATCTCCGCCAGCTTCACCGGCTCGCTGATCATCGCGTTGTGGCAGGTATCGAGTTCGATCACTTCGTCCACGCCGCCCAGGTTGCCGATGAATTCGCGCTGCACTTTCGGCCGCAACGCACGGTCGCGTTGAGTGAGCACCCAGCTCATCGGTACGCGCGGCAATGTCGAGCGATCGACCGGCTCGGTCGTCACCCTGGTGCTTTCGGCGCACAGACCCGCCACGACGCGTTGCTTCTGCTCCCGCGTCATGCCGTTGGCAAAGACCCAACGCGCGATGAACGCAGGGAATGGCGCACTAACGGCGGTGCGGCGCGCGGCCCGCGATGCGATCACGTTCATCGGCGCATGCAGTGTATCGAGCACGGTCTTACCGTCAGGCGGGATGCAGCAGGCGATGAAAACCATCCGTTGCACGAGCGCGGACCCGAGCCGCGCAGCCACACCGGGCAACGTGATCCCCGCCATCGAATGACCGACCAGCATCACCCGGTCCGGCCGCGTCGCAAGAATCTGCGCCGTCACGCTCTCGACGCATTGCCCGATGGTCAGCGTCGCCAGATCGCCCGGTTCGTTACCGTGGCCGGGCAGATCGACGGCGAGTACCCGCGCTGAAGGATCGCGCGCGCGCAATGCGTCGACGGTGGGCTGCCAGCATGCACCGCTATGCTGGCCACCATGCACCAAAACGATAGTCGGCTTGCCGACGGCCTGCGGCGTTGCAACTGATGTATCGAAGACCGGCCGCGCCTGAGACGACGGCTGCGCGCTCAATATGCTTCTCTACCGCGCGCGGCGAACAGCGCACGCATCGGCGCCAGAGTCGGCGCATGGCTCGTAAAGCCGCCATCGACGGGCAGGGTCGCGCCGGTGATGAACGCGGCTTCGTCCGAAGCGAGAAAGCACACGACATCCGCCACATGCTTCGGTTCGCCGAGATAGGGCGTCAGATGGCCGTCGAGAATCACCGCCTTGATGTCGTCGGGCAGCGGATGCGCGCCACCGTTCTCCGCGACCACGAGACCGATCTGGATCGTATTCGAGCGAATCCCTTGCTTACCGTAC
>JARLJU010000266.1 GCA_031291055.1 Rudaea sp.
CGAGGCGTTGCCGTACACGTCGGTTTCTGTTGCTGTGACGCTAATCGTGTTGCCGTTGCCCGGCGCTGCTTCCGCTAGCGTAATTACGCCGCCACTGTAGCCGTAGGTGTTGCCACCGGCATCGATCAACCTGCTGCCGCTCAGTTGCAGCGCCAACTTGGTCGTGGTGCCGGCGTCGACTACCGTTACATGCACGGTGCCGCCTGCGGTCAGGTCGGTTTGTCCAATTGCGTCCAGGGTTACCGTCGCTGCCACATTCGTCGCACCATTCAACTCGGGCGCGCTGATCACGCCATCCTGGTTGGTGTCGGTGGTGATCTTGACTGTCGGTGTGTCCGGCAAGACGCTGTGCTGGGTGGCACTGGCGGAAGCCGATGCAGAGACATTGCCGTACACGTCGGTTTCGCTTGCGGTGACGCTGAGCGTGTTGCCATTGCCCGGCGCTGCTTCCGCTAACGTAATCACACCGCCGCTGTAGCCGTAGGTGTTGCCACCGGCATCGATCAAGCTGCTGCCGCTCAGGTGCAGTGCCAAGTTGGTCGTGGTGCCTGCGTCGACTACCGTCACATGCACGGTGCCGCCTGCGGTCAGATCAGTTTGGTCGGTCGAATCCAGGGTAACCGTCGCCGAGACGCTCGTCGCGCCGTTCAATGCCGCTGCCGTGATGACGCCGCTGGCGTTGGCTTCCGGGATCGATACTGTCGGAGTGTCCGGCAATGCAGTGTGTTGCGTTGCGCTGGCCGTGCCTTGGCTCGATACGTTGTTGTTGATGTCGGTTTCGGTGGCAGTGACGCTGATCGTGTTGCCGTTGCCGGGCGCTGCTTCGCTCAGGGTGATGACGCCGCCGCTGTAGGCATAGGTGTTGCCACCGGCATCGACCAGGCTGCTGCCGCTCAGGTGCAAGTTCAGGTTGGTCGTGGTGCCGGCGTCGACTACGCTGATTTGCACCGAACCGCCATTGGTCAAGACCGTTTGTCCTGCCGAGTCCAGCGTGACTGTCGCTGCGACGGTCGTCGCGC
>JARLJU010000267.1 GCA_031291055.1 Rudaea sp.
AACGGGTTGGCCACAAAACGCTCCGCCGTCAGCCCACCGCGGCCGAGATACCCTCGCGCCACGCCCACCCCGGCGACACCCAGCTCGCCGACCACCCCGACCGGCACAGGCTCCAGTTCCTCATCCAGCACATACACCTGTATGTTCGCAAGCGGCCGGCCGATCGAGACCCACTCGTCAGTTTTCGAGCACTCCGCGTACGTCGCGCAGACAGTGATCTCGGTCGGTCCATAGGCGTTGATGAAGCGACAACGCGCGGCCCACTCCGACACGACACTCAACGGACAGGCTTCGCCCGCCGACACCAATGTGCGCAGATCGGGGAATCGATATCCGGCCAGCAGCGGCAGCACCGAAACTGGCAGCGTCGCCGTCGTAATCCGCATATCGAGGAGCGTCTTCGCGAGATCGCCTCCCATGAACTGGGGCTCCTTGATCAGACACACCGCTGCGCCCACCTGGAACGCCATGATGATTTCCGAAATCGATGCATCGAAGCTCAGACTGGCGAACTGCAGCACCCGATCCCCGCGCTGGACGTCGAACGCCTGAGCCTGCGCAGCGGCGAGATTGCTCAACCCGCGATGCCGAAGCATCGTCCCCTTCGGCTCGCCGGTGGAGCCCGACGTGTAGATGACGTACGCCAGATTCTCCGGATCCACTGCACTGTAAGGTGCCGTGACGGGCTGCTGCGCAAGCTCGTCCCGCACGGCATCGAGCGCGATCGCAACCGTATGGCTGGCCGGGAGAACACCTCGCACCGCCGAATGCGTCAACACTGTTGAAACGTTGGCATCCGCGATCATGAACGCGAGCCGCTGCGAAGGATACGTGGGATCCAGCGGCAAGTAGGCACCGCCGGCTTTCAGTATGCCCAATAGCGCGACGACCATTTCCATCGAGCGCTCGACGCACAGCCCCACCACGTTCTCAGGACCCACGCCCCGGCCTCTGAGGTAGTGCGCCAACTGATTGCTGCGACGGTCGAGCTCGGCGTACGTCAGTTGCTCGCCATCGCACACGACCGCCGCCGCGTTCGGCGTGCGTTCCGCCTGCTCGGCAAACAACTCGTGGACGCACCGATCCATCTCGTACGCCTGCTCCGTGCGGTTCCACTCCACCAGCAACTGGCGGCGCTCCTGCTCCGTCAGAATGCTCAGCTCGCTCAAGCGCGCCTGCGGATCCTCCACCACCTGCTCCAGCAAGTGGATGTAGTGATTCACGAACCGATCGATCGTCGACGCGTCGAACAAGTCCGTCGCGTACTCGATCCAGCCGGCCAGTCCGGTTTCGTGCTCGAACATGGTCAACGTGAGATCGAATTTCGACATCGCGCGATCGAGATCGCCGGACTCCACGGCCATACCGGCCAGATCGAGTCGTTCGGTGCGCATGTTCAACATGACGAACACGACCTGGAACAACGCCTGACGCGAGAGGTCCCGCTCTGGCTGCAGTTCGGCGACGAGCTTTTCAAACGGCACGTCCTGATGGGCGTACGCCTGCAGAGCCGTCTCCTTCGTCTCGTGCAACAGCTCGGCGAAGGTCGGATCGCCGTTCAGGTCGGCGCGCATCATAAGCGTGTTCACGAAGAACCCGATCAACCCCTCGGTAAGCCGGTGCGTGCGGCCGGCGATCGGCGAACCGACGACGATGTCGCGCTGGCCGCTCCACCGGCTGAGCAGAACCTGCAGCGCGGCCAGCAGCAGCATGTACAACGTGACGCCTTGCTCTCGAGCGAGATCACTGAGCTGTTGCGCCAACTCGGCCGGCACTGACACCTGCTTAACGGCACCCGCGAAGGTTGGCAGCGGCGGCCGCGGCCGGTCCGTCGGCAGTTCCAGCGCTGTTGGCGCATTAACCAGGTTGGCCTTCCAGTAATCCAACTGCCGCTGCAGCACCTCGCCCTGCAGCCACTGCCGCTGCCACAAGGCATAGTCGGCATATTGCAGTTCGAGCGCCGCGAGCGGCGACTCTAGTCCTTGGGAGTACGCTTTGTACAACTTGCCAAGCTCGAACTGCATGACGCCGAAGAGCGACCAAACGTCCGACACGATGTGGTGAATCGTCACGAGCAGCACGTGCTCGTCGTCGGTGAGCCTCACGAGGACCGCTCTGAGCAGCTCGCGGCTCAAATCGAACGGCCGCGAGGCCTCTTTATGCAGGAACTCATTAGCCCTGTGTGTGCGTCCTTCGCGACTGACGATCGACAGATCCAGCACGTGCAGCTGGAACGGGCACGGCGGATCGATGCACTGGACGGGCACGCCTGCCGCGGTCGTCACGATGCGCGTGCGCAGTGCTTCGTGACGCGAGACCAACTCCGTGAAACTGCGCTCGAGGGCGTTCCGGTCGAGCACGCCGTGCAGTCGCAATTTCAAACTCTCGTTATACGTTGGACCGAGCAATTGCAGTTGCTCGAGGATCCAGAGGCGTTCTTGGGCGAAGGACAAGGGCACGGGCTCGTTGGGCGGCAAGGTGCGCCGGCGCAGGGGCGGCAGCACGAGGCCTTGCTCCTGTCGCTGTGCCTGCTCGATCTGCTCCGCCACT
>JARLJU010000268.1 GCA_031291055.1 Rudaea sp.
ACTGGCAGGAGATCTACAACAACCTCAACGAGTCGAAGTACGGCGATTTCGTTCCGCTGCTCTACGGCACGCAGTGGGTTGATTGCCCGGTGATTGTGTCGACGGGCGACGCGAACATGGCCAAGTTCGAGGTGTTGGTCTGCTACGGTCAGCCGCAGGCCATTCAACAGGTCGTGCTTAACGATACGCTGATCCCGTGTGCGGTCGACGTTAACGGCCAGTCCTACCCGGTGGCGGACGTCGCGTTCTGCTGGCGCACTGTCAACAACGGCTCGCGCAGCGGCGCGCCCAACCTCGATACGCTGTTCAACGGTCTCGGCGATCCCTACGGGTCGTACTGCGCGCTCGAAATCGTCGTCCCCGTCCAACTCGCGTCGTCGGCGTCGGCGCCGCGCGTGCGTGTGCTGGTGAATGGCCCGGCGGTGCGCATCTACCGCACGATCAGCCAAGTCGTCGTGTCCGGCGGCTACGCCACCGCGACCATCAACGCAGTCGACGTCGTGCCGCCGACTTGGAACAGCGCCTCGAACCAATTCACAATCAGTGGGACAGGGATCACCGGCATCGACGGCACGTTCACCGGCGGAATGCATAACTGGTCGGGCGGTGCGCCTGGCACGATCCAGTTCGCGACCACGGCTGCGAACGGCACATACCCCGGGCTCAACGGCCTGTTCCAGTACGAGGCCTTTACGACGCGCCCTGTGTGGTCGCTGCTCGACGTCCTGCTGTGGTGCGGTTGGAACATCGCCGACATCAACATCCCGAGCCTGGTCGCGGCCGACGCGGTCTGCGGCCAACAGGTGAGCTATCAGGATCAGTACGGCCACACCCAGACCAAGGACCGTTACAAGTACTCGAATGTCTTGCGCCAACGGCGGAGTGCAGCGCAAGTCGTGCGCGGGATCCTCGGTGCGATGAACGCGGTCGCCGTGCCGAACGCCGGCGGCGCGCTGACCCTCCTCGTGAAACAGACACTTGCCGATCAACAGGCTGCGCTGCAGGACGGCTCGAACTCATCGACGCCCATCGCGAGCGTGCATGCCGATGGCAGCGTTGCGACCGGCAACGTCGCATACGCGTTCGACGAGTCGAGCGTCATCCGTGACAACGAAGGGCGCGGCAAGCCGAAACTCACGATCTTGCAGCGCGCCAACTCGGACTTGCCGGCACTCGTAACTGTTCAATGGCAGGACGAGGACAACCAGTACGTCGTCGATTCGCTGACGCTGGCCGATCTTCAAGCGCTGCAGCGGGTCTCGCAGAACACGACCGCCGCACCCCCCGGCGAGGGCTTCGCCAACTACGACCAGGCACGCCGCATCGTCAACACATGGTTCGCGGAAAACTGCCACGGCAATCCGCGCAACGATCCCGGTGGCACGTTTCAGGTCCAGATCACGACCACGTTCAAAGGCGTCAAGCTCCAGATCGGCCAGATCGTGATGCTGAGCTGGGCACAGGCGGGCATCAGCCAGCAGTTGTTTCGCATCCTCCAACTCAAGCCGAGCACCGACTTCGAGACCGCCGACCTGCTGCTGCAGTGGCACTCCGACGCCTGGTACACCAACGCTTACGGCCAGGCCGTCACGCCGGGTGGGAACGGGTCCGCCTCGATGCTGCCGCTTCGGCCGCCCTATCCAGCGCTGACGGGTCGCTCGCACTACGGTCAGAATCCCGACCCGCTGTATCCGGACGAGTGGACGCACTACGGCATGTGGTCGGCGATGGACTGGGCTGGTCAGACGCTCCAGCAGAAGATCTTCCGCATGA
>JARLJU010000269.1 GCA_031291055.1 Rudaea sp.
CCGGATCACACTCAATAACGCCACGTCGATCACTCCGGTTGCTCCTGCTCGGACTCCGAACAGGACGGTGACTACACGTGGCTCAAAATTCGACGAAAATCTCTATCTAAACTGGCTCAATATTCAGTGGTACTCAACACCGAAGTGCCAAGGTGACACCCACCCGGCGGTGCGGCCGGGCTTCCCCGCGTAGGTCGGGTTGAACGTCGCCCTGAAGCCGTACGGATTGACGTTGTGAAGCTTCAATTCGTCAACGAAGTAGTCGATCGCGGGCAATACGATCTCCGGAGCGAACGGCAAGGATGCAACAACGGCCCATGGAGCAATGGTTCCATCGTCCGGCCCGTACGGGACGCCCCGCGCCAGATAGCCGAAGAACTGGCGTTCGACGCCTTCGATCATGAATGCATCGGGACCGGGACCCTCGCACGCGGTCAGCCCCCAGCAATTGGGCCCGTAGCCGGCGAAGCCGAGAGGATTAGTGATCGCGTATTGGCGCTGGACAATGGCGGCGCGCCGACTGTTTTCGAAATAGTCGATGCCCTTGTCGCGCATGAAGCTATCTTGGATTTCGCGAAAATCAATCCAGACATGCGGAAACTGGTGCGTGAACAGGGCGCCCGCATACAGATATTCCTGATCGTAGATCCGTTTCCATTCATAGGCGGACGTCCACGCGGCATAGCTGTCTTCCGGAATCGGGTGGTTCGGCGATCCGAGCGCAAGTATATAAAGCAACAATGCTTCGTTGTATCCTTTCCAGCGGTGCTCAATGAAACCGGATTCCGGCTTCCACCCCATACTGAGAGTCGAATCGCCATTGAGCGCCCAGTCCCACTCCGTGCGCTCGTAGAGTTCGTGCGCCAGTCGGCGGACTTCTGTTTCGTCCCCCGATTGCCCGTCAAAATATCTTGCGGATGTCAGCATTCCAGCGATCAACAGCGCGGTATCGATCGACGACAGCTCGCACTGCCAGGCGCGACGTCCCGTTTGCATGTCAAGAAAGTGGTAGTAAAAGCCGTGATAACCGGTTGCGTCCGGCTCCGGACCCTGCGCACTTTGCGAAAAGAATCGCAGCGTGGTCAGCGACCGTTGCAGGGCCTCCTCGCGAGGCAGGAAGCCGCGCGCCACCGCCACGGGATAACACGCCAACGCAAACCCTACCGCCGCGATACTGGAAGGCCAATGTGACATAACCACATGGTCTGGCGCGCACTTGTCGAGAATCAATCCATTGGTTCGCGCGCACTCGTGCTGAAAATACCGAAAGGCTTTTTGCTGGATATTCTGGAGCTTTTCATCAACGCTCACGGACGTACCACTCATCGATGCTTCCAATTTTCGATTCCTGATCGAATCGGAGTATGGTGTGGCCAAAGTTTGTCTGTTCTTTGAATGAAAGAGCGCCGGATCAAGATTGATGCTGTGGCCTCATCATGACGCATCGCGCGCCTCGGCGCCTGCCAATGCACTGGGGGGTTGTGCAAATTGACGGTCGTCACTTGGACTGCGTAAGGCCGCGCAGTCACTTACTGTTGAATTCGACGTATGCGGTAATGATTACCCGCGCCCGGTCGGGTTACAGTCAACGGCGCGATCATTTCGTCCCGCACTGGCGCTAGGCCGTCACGTGCGATGCCTGCGACCGACCAGGGCAAAGCCTGACGCCTAAACCGCGAGCTTCAGCGAGCAACAGGGGGCAAATCGTCCGACGCGACGGGACACTTGAAACCACAACCACTACGACTGTCGCAACCCACGATGACGTGGAGATTCGGCATGTCTTGATCTCGAATTCGGGCGCCGAAGCACGCGAAATCGAGGTAACCTCTTGTTGCGAGATAGTTCTCGAGCACAGCGCGACAGATGCCGCACACCTGACCTATTCGAAGATGTTCGTGCAAACGGAATTCGTAGGCGGTGCCGATGTTCTGCTAGCGACGCGTCAGGTGTTCGGGGAGGAAGACATTCCTAGTCGCGGATGGGCACATTAGACCGCTGACTTGTACGAAAACATCCTAGACCGGATGAGTGCCGCTGTCGGCAGTCGGGAGGTTGCTGGATTTGCGCTGCGCGACTGCGCAATTTTCGTGAAGGAAGTGACTGAGTCGCAGCGCGGGCCGCAGCAGTTTCGTCTCGCCCTTCAATGGGTACTCGCGTGCGCAGTTGAGGAAGACTGGATCGAGACGAACCCCGCACTACAAACGCGCAAGGCAACCTGCAGACGTGCGAGAGAGCGACTGACAAAGAATGCCTACGACGCTTTCTATGACAAGGCAGCTCCGTGGCTACAAAACGCGATGGATCTATCGTTACTGACCCTGCTGCGCAGGGAGGACATTGTGTCGTTGCGCTTTGCGGACGTACACGACAACGCGCTATGGGTCATCCCTGGAAAGACCGAAGGAAGTACAGGGGTAAGGCTAAAGATTGGGATCGACCCGAATGGGGACTTAGCTGCACTAGTCACGCGCTGCCGTGATTCCATTGCCTCTCCATATCTAATTCATCGCCTTCCAGATAGAACGCAGTCTCACGACAAGCGTGCGAAATCGCGCGCTCATCACACCCAAGTAATGCCGGAACAGCTATCGCGCGCTTTCGCAGATGCAAGCGACGGGCGGGGTAGATGGCGAGAATCCGCCAACATTCCACGAAATCCGCAGCCTTGGTGGAGCGTTGCTTCGTGAGGCCGGCTGGTCGAAAGCACAGGTACAGGAGCTGATGACGCATACCAGCGAGAGCATGACCCAGCACTATCTCGATGGCCACGACGCCCCATGGACCGAAGTGCGGACGGGCATCGCCCTGAGCAAATAGGGAAAAAATAGACAAGCGGCTTAGCGTTTGTATACTTTCAGCCGCGCAACCTATTGATTCGACTCACCGCGATGGTCGGGGCGACAGGATTTGAACCTGCGACCCCCTGCCCCCCAGGCAGATGCGCTACCAGGCTGCGCTACGCCCCGACCGTTTGAAAAGTGCGGCCAGGGAAGGCCGCTTTTTGAGTCCTGCGATCAGTGATGATCGCAAAAGTACGGGCATATTGTAGCAGAGCGCAGCGCGTCAACGCCGCAGGATTTGCAGCACTTCTTCCAGTTCCATGCGCACCTGGCGCACGATCTGGTTGGAAATGCTCGATTCCATCTTGGCTTGCGGCCCTTCCAGGCGCTGGCGCGCCCCGGTGATCGTGAAGCCCTGATCGTATAGCAGCGACCGGATCTGGCGGATCATCAATACGTCGTGGCGCTGGTAATAACGACGGTTGCCGCGTCGCTTGACCGGCTTGAGGTTGGGGAATTCCTGTTCCCAATAGCGCAGCACGTGCGGCTTCACGCCACACAGCTCGCTCACTTCACCGATGGTGAAATAGCGTTTCGCCGGGATTACCGGCAATTCGCTATTGCTGCCCTGATCCAGCATAGGATTCGACTCGGACTTTCAGCTTCTGGCCGGGACGGAAAGTGACCACGCGGCGTGCGGAGATCGGAATCTCCTCGCCGGTTTTCGGATTCCGCCCGGGGCGCTGGTTCTTCTGGCGCAGGTCAAAGTTGCCGAATCCCGACAGTTTGACCTGTTCCCCCTTTTCCAATGCATCACGGACAACGTCGAAAAACGCATCGACGAATTCCTTGGCTTCGCGTTTGTTAAGACCGACATCGGTAAACAACCGCTCGGCCATCTCCGCCTTGGTCAAAGCCATGTTACCCCCGTAATCTGGCTTGGCACTCGCGCTCCAGGGCGGCTAGCGCCTGTGCCATGCTTGCATCCGCATCCTCGTCCGTAAGAGTGCGTGAATCGTCCTGCAAAATCAAGCCCATAGCGAGACTTTTTGTGCCTTGGCCGAGATTGGCGCCCAGGTATTGATCGAAAACAACAACTTCCGCCAATCGGCGCCCCAGGGCACCACGCACGCAGGCTTCGACTGCCGCATAGCTGACTTCGGCGGGTACCACGATCGCTATATCGCGCCGCAGCGATGGGAAGCGCGACAACGGCGCCGCGCGCGGCACGCGGCCGGTGCTGACGGCAGCCAGATCCAGTTCGAAAACATACACATCGCGATCCAGGTCCAGCGCCTTGAGCAGACGCGGATGCAGGCCGCCGACCGCTCCGACGGATTTGTCGCCGACCAGGATTTCGGCACTGCGCCCAGGGTGAAGATGCGGCGCTGCGAACCGACGAAAGCTGACATCCGACCGATGACCGGCGAGCGCCAGGGCGGTTTCGACATCGGCCTTGACGTCGAAAAAGTCCAGTTCGCGTTTGTCGGTGGCCCACGATTCCGGCGCCGCGCGGCCGCAGGAGGCACCTGCCAGATGAGGCAGCTGGGACAACTCATCGCCGTCGACACGGGTAAAGACCAGGCCGGTTTCAAACAGGCGCACGCGCTCCTGCTGCCGGTTGAGGTTGTGCTTCAGCGCCTCGACCAGTCCTGGCAGCAGCGCGGTGCGCATGACCGCAAGATCGGCGCTGAGCGGATTCGCCAGCGCAACTGCGGCATCCGCCAGCGACCAGCGCTGCAACAACTCGCGCGCAACAAAGCTGTAACAGATCGCCTCGCGGTAACCGCGCGCGGCGAGCTGGACGCGCAGACGTTGCGGAGCCACGTGTGCCTCCGGGCGCAGACCCAGACGCAATTCGCCACCCGGCGTGCGCGTGGGCACGTGCTCATAGCCGTGCACGCGCGCAACTTCCTCGATCAGATCCTCTTCGATCTCGATGTCGAAGCGCCGCGACGGCGGCGTGACCTGCCAGCCACCGGCAACCGTTTCCACGCGCATGCCAAGCGCACGCAGGATACGCTCGACCTCAGCATCGGCAACGCGCATGCCGAGCACGCGCAACAGGCGCTCGCGGCGCAGTGGCACGGTCGCGCGCTGCGGCAGATACGCCGGCAATACGCTTTCTACCACGGGGCCCGGCTTGCCGCCGGCAATCGCGATCAACAATGCCGTCGCGCGTTCGATCGCCAGACGCGGCAGTTCCGCATCGACCCCGCGCTCGAACCGGTGCGAAGCGTCGGTGTGCAGGCCGAATCTGCGCGCACGTCCCATGATCGCCGCGGGAGCAAAATGCGCGGCTTCGAGAAAGACATTTCGTGTCGTATCGATAACCCGCGAAGCGTAACCGCCCATGATGCCGGCAAGACCCAGCGCCTGCCGCTCGTCCGCGATCACAAGGCATTCCGGATCAAGCTTGTGCTCGTTGCCATCGAGCAACTTCAGCGCCTCGCCCGGGCGCGCACGCCGAACGCTGATCTTTCCGCTCAGCGCGTCGGCATCGTAGGCGTGCATGGGCTGGCCGAGTTCCAGCATTACATACTGGGTCACATCGACCAGAGCGCTGATCGGACGCACACCGCTGCGGCGCAAACGCTCGGCCAGCCACAGCGGGGATTCTTTCGATGCATCGATTCCCTCGATGATCCGGCCCAGATAGCGCGGACAATCGGCCCCGGCATCCAGTTGCACTTCGCGCTGCGCTGTCGACGCTGTCGCAACCGTCCTGGCGGGCGGTTCCTTGACTGTGATGTCGAACAAGGCGCCGACATCGCAGGCCAGCCCGCGCAGCCCCAGGCAATCCGGCCGATTCGGCGTCAGCTTCAGTTCGATCACGGCGTCGGGCAAGCCCAGATATTCGGCCAATGGCTTGCCTACCGGGGCATCGCCCGGCAATTCCATGAGGCCCGACGCGTCGGCGTCGATGGCCAGCTCTTTCGCCGAGCACAACATGCCGCTCGATTCGACGCCGCGCAGCGCGGCTTTTCTTATTGTCACGCCGTTCGGCAGGATCGCTCCGATCGTGGCCAGTGGCGCCTTGAGTCCATTGCGCGCATTCGGCGCGCCGCAGACTATCTGCACGGGATTTCCCGACCCGATCGACACCTCGCATACGCGCAGCTTGTCGGCATTCGGATGCGGCTCGCAGCCAACAATCTCCGCCACGACAATGCCGTCGACACAGGAGCCCAGGACTTCGACGTTCTCGACTTCCAGCCCGGCCATGGTCAGACGCTGGCAAAGGTCGGCGCGATCCACCGGGGGATCGACGAATTCACGCAGCCAGTTTTCGCTGAATTTCATGGATTGAAGCCGGCAACAGGGAATGAAGAGTGGAGGATCGGGAACGGGAAGAACAGACCGGGAATCGCGAAGAAGCTGGCTCTACGGTTCTCCATTCCCGACTCCTGCTTCCCGGTTCTCACGCAAACTGCCGCAGAAACCGCACATCGTTCTCGAAAAACTGGCGCAAGTCATCGACGCCATAGCGCAGCATCGCAAAGCGCTCGACGCCCAGCCCGAAGGCGAAGCCGGTATACTTTTCCGCATCGATGCCACAATTCCTCAATACGTTCGGATGCACCATGCCGCAGCCGAGCACTTCCAGCCAGCGCTCGGCACCATCGTCCCGATCCCAGCGGATATCCACCTCGGCCGACGGTTCGGTGAACGGAAAATAGCTGGGCCTGAAGCGCATCTGGAAATCACGTTCGAAGAAGGCGCGCACGAATTCGGCCAGCGTGCCTTTCAGGTCGGCAAAGCTCGACGTCTCGTCGACCAGCAGCCCTTCGACCTGATGGAACATCGGCGTGTGGGTCTGGTCCGAATCGCTGCGGTAGACCTTGCCGGCGGCGATGATGCGGATCGGCGGCTGACGACCGGCCATCGCGCGGATCTGCACCGGCGACGTGTGGGTGCGCAGCAGGCGGGCGGCCCCGCTCCGATCAGGCTCGACATAGAAAGTGTCGTGCATCGCCCGCGCCGGATGGTGCGGCGGAAAATTCAGCGCCTCGAAGTTGTGGTAGTCGTCCTCGATTTCGGGACCTTCGGCCTGCTGGTAGCCCAGTGCGGAGAAGATTTCCACGATGCGATCGAGCGTGCGCGTGACCGGGTGAATGCCGCCCAGGTCCGCATCGCGCCCGGGCAGGGTCACGTCGACCCGCTCCTCGACCACGCGCTTGTCGAATGCCGCGTTCTCCAGGTCCGCGCGGTGCGCGGCAATGCCTGCTTCTATCCGCTCCTTGACGCGATTGACTAGCTCGCCCTGAAGCTTGCGTTGTTCCGGCGGCAACTTGCCGATTTCCTTCAACTTGGCCGTCAGCAAGCCGGCCCGGCCGATAAGTTCCACCCTCAGCTCGTCCAGGGTTTCCCGTTGCAGTTTCAGCTCTCCGGCTTTTTTCAGCAGACGCACTTTTTCTGAAATCCGCTCGAATCTGCCGGACAGATCGCCATCGTGCGACAACTGATCGCGTAATTTCCGCACCTCATCGAGAATTTTGTCGAGCGTATCGCTCATGTGGAAATCCGTACGTCAAAAACGCGCGTGGGGAGACAGGCCCGGCCCGCTCCCCACGTGATTTCTGCCAGCAGCCCTGCCGGCAAGGTCAGGCGGCCATACATGCCCGCTTTTTCAACCCGCTGCGCCGTGCGCAGCAGGTCGAAGCTCACGCTGCGAGGCTGGCTTTCGCTTTTTCGGCGAGGGCGCCAAACGCCTTGATGTCGTGCACCGCGATGTCGGCCAGCACCTTGCGGTCGACCGTGATATCGGCCTTCTTCAGACCGTTCATCAGGCGGCTGTACGACAAGCCGTACATGCGCGCCGCCGCGTTGATGCGCACGATCCACAGGGCGCGGAACTGGCGCTTCTTCTGCTTGCGGCCGATATAGGCGTACTGCAGCGCCTTGGTGACCGCCTGCTTGGCGACGCGGAAGACCTTGCGGCGGGCGTTGTAATACCCTTTCGCGCGGGACAGGATTTTCTTGTGCCGGGCGCGTGCGGTGACGCCACGTTTTACTCGTGCCATGGTGTCGTCTCCTTATGCGTAGGGCAGCATGCGGGCGACGCGACCGGCGTCTTCTTTCCGCACATGGTTGGGACCGCGAAGGTTGCGCTTACGCTTCGTCGACTTCTTGGTCAGGATATGGCTCTTGAACGCGTGTCCGCATTTGAATTTTCCGGACGCCGTTTTCCGGAACCGCTTGGCAGCGGCCCGGTTGGTTTTGATCTTAGGCATGTTACTGCTCCGTTGTTTGATTTTTTGTACCGACCCGAGCGACGGGTTGCCCCGTTCTTTCCATCCTGCTCAAGCCTGCTTCTTAAGCCCACTGACGCGGGCGGGTCCACTTCCAGTTGCCTGAAAGACGTGGTTTAGCCCACGGGGGGGCTAACGTTTCGCAAGCATCACCTGCGAACCGACGGGAAGCAAAACCACGTTTTCTGCTTCCCGCTTTGGACTCGGCCACGGATGGCCGATGTCCAAAATACAAATACGACCTACTTCTTCTTCGGCGCGATCATCATCACCATCTGACGACCTTCGAAGCGCGGAAAGCTTTCGATCACCGCGTCCTCGACGATATCTGCCTGGATGCGCTTGACCATCGCCTCGCCCAGTTCCGTATGCGCCATCTCGCGGCCCTTGAAGCGCACCACGATCTTCACCTTGTCGCCTTCTTCGAGAAAACGCCGCAGATTGCGCATCTTCACGTTGTAATCGCCATCTTCGGTCGAGGGGCGGAATTTCAGCTCCTTGATCTCGACCTGCTTGGTCTTGCGCTTGGCCGCGTGCGCCTTCTTCTGCTGCTCGAACTTGAACTTGCCGAAATCCATGATCCGGCACACCGGTGGATCGGCATTCGGCTGAATCTCCACCAGATCCATTCCCGCGTCCTGGGCCATGGCCAAGGCTTCATCCCGCGTCAGCACGCCGGCCTGCTCTCCCTCGGCATCGATCACGCGGACCTGGGGAACGCGGATCTCCGCATTTTTGCGGTTAGTCTTTTCAGTGGCGATAACTCAATCTCCGCAAGGCCTGTCAGGAATTCAAGAAACGGCGTTCAGGCGGCGCCGTGGAGACGATCGACAAAGGCGGACAACGGCATGCTGCCGAGATCTTCCCCGGATCGGGTACGCACGGCAACAAGCCCATTCTCCTTCTCGCGATCGCCGACCACCAGAAGGTACGGGACTTTTTGCAGCGTGTGCTCGCGGATTTTATATCCGATCTTCTCGTTACGCAAATCCTGCTCGACCCGGAATCCTTGTTTTACAAGGGTTTGCGCCACGGAGGCCGTATATTCGGCCTGCGCGTCGGTAATATTCATGACGACGGCCTGGATCGGCGCCAGCCAGACCGGGAACATTCCGGCGTGATGCTCGATCAGGATGCCGATGAACCGCTCCAGCGAGCCGACGATGGCCCGGTGCAGCATGACCGGGGTGTGGCGCTGCGAATCCTCGCCGACATATTCGGCACCGAGCCGCCCCGGCATCGAGAAATCGACCTGCATTGTGCCCACCTGCCAGGCGCGGCCGATCGAATCCTTCATGTGGTATTCGATCTTGGGCCCATAAAACGCACCCTCGCCCGGCAATTCCTGCCATTCCACGCCGCAGGCACGCAAAGCGTCGCGCAGGGCATTCTCCGCCTTGTCCCAGACCTCATCCGACCCGATGCGCTGATCCGGCCGCAAGGCGATCTTCAGCCCGATGTCGGAAAAACCGAAATGCGCATACACCGCCATTGCCTGGCGGTGAAATGCGACGACCTCGCCCTCGATCTGACTTTCCAGGCAAAAGATGTGGCCATCGTCCTGGACGAAACCGCGCACGCGCATCAGGCCATGCAGGGCGCCGGAAGGCTCGTTGCGATGGCAGGAACCGAATTCGCCGTAGCGGATCGGCAGTTCGCGATAGCTGTGCAGGCCATGGTTGTAGATCATCACGTGGCCGGGGCAGTTCATCGGCTTGATCGCGTAGTCGCGATTCTCCGACGAAGTCAGGAACATGTTGTCGCGATAGTTCTGCCAATGTCCGGTTTTTTCCCACAGGGACTTGTCCAGGATCTGCGGGCAGCGCACTTCCTGATAGCCGCTGTCCTTGTAGACCTGGCGCATGTACTGCTCGACGACCTGCCAGATCGACCAGCCCTTGGGATGCCAGAACACCAGGCCAGGCGCTTCTTCCTGCAGATGGAACAGGTCGAGTTGTTTGCCCAGCTTGCGGTGATCGCGCTTCTCGGCCTCCTCGATATTGCTCAGGTACTGCTTGAGATCCTTCTCGTTCAGCCACGCCGTGCCATAGATGCGCTGCAGCATCTCGTTGTCCGAATTGCCGCGCCAATACGCGCCGGCGACCTTCATCAGCTTGAATACCTTGAGCTTGTTCGTGTTCGGCACGTGCGGGCCGCGGCACAAATCCACAAACTCGCCTTGTGCATAAAGCGACAATTCCTCGTTGGCCGGAATGCTTTCGATGATCTGCGCCTTGTATTCCTCTTTCTTGTCGCGGAAGAACTGCACCGCCGCGTCGCGCTGCATGACCGAGCGCGATACCGGCAGGCTCTCGACCGCGATCTTCTTCATCTCCGCCTCGATTGTTTCCAGGTCTTCCGGCGTGAACGGCGTCTTGCGCGCGAAATCGTAGAAAAAGCCGTTCTCGATCACCGGGCCGATCGTTACCTGGGTATCCGGAAACAGCCGCTGCGTGGCCTGCGCGAGCAGGTGCGCCGTCGAGTGGCGGATGACGTCGACCGCCTCCGGGCTCTTCTCGGTGACGATGGCGACGTTCGCATCGTGATCAATGCGGAAACTCGTGTCGACCAGCTGGCCGTCAACCTTGCCGGCGAGCGCGGCCTTGGCCAGGCCGGCGCCGATCGACGCGGCGACGTCCTGCACGGATACGGGATTCTCGAACTGTCGCTGGCTGCCGTCGGGGAGCGTGATGTTGATCATGGCAAATTTCCGGACAATAAAAAAAGGCGCCAGGCGCCTTTTCACGGGGCGACTTGGCGATCATCGAATCAATTGTGGAAAGTTCGCGTTGACATGTCGCACGCTCGATCCGCGTTGGCCGCGGGCCACCCTGGGTTGTTATAGCCGATTTTCGCACGCCCCGCCGCTGCTTTCAATCGCAGCGCGACGCCCGGTCACCGATTCGCTACCATCGGACCGAAACATCCCGAGACATGGCCATGGCTCAAGGCACCCACGAATTCGTCGACGATCCGCGCAATGCCGACATCAAGATCTACGTCAACGGCGAGCTCAAACCGCGCGCCGAGGCCACGGTATCGGTATTCGATTCAGGCTTCATCCTCGGCGATGGCGTCTGGGAGGGCCTGCGCGTGCATGCAGGCCGCATCGCCTTCCTGGATCAGCACCTGGACCGCCTGTACGAAGGCGCGAAGGCCATTGATATGGATATCGGCCTGTCGCGCGACGATCTCTCCAGGGCGCTATACCGGACGCTGGCTGCAAACGGCATGACCGAGCACGCACATATCCGCCTGATGGTCACGCGCGGCATCAAGCGCACGCCCTACCAGGACCCGCGCATGACGATCGGCCCGGCGACGATCGTGATCATTCCCGAGTACAAGAATCCCAAGCCTGAAACCTTGACCCGCGGCATCCGCTTGTTCACCGTGCATGTGCGCCGCGGCGCGCCGGATGTGCAGGACCCCAAGCTCAACAGCCACAGCAAGCTGAACTGCATCACGGCCTGCATTCAGGCAACCAAGGCCGGTGCCGACGAAGCACTGATGCTCGATCCGCACGGTTTTGTCGCCACCTGCAACTCGACGCATTTCTTCATCGTGCGCAAGGGCGAGGTGTGGACATCCAGCGGCATGTACTGCCTCGGCGGCATTACCCGCGCCAATGTCCTGCGCATGTGCCGTGAGAACGGCATTCCCGCGTTCGAGAAGAGCTTCAGCCTTACCGACGTCTACGGCGCTGACGAGGCCTTCGTCACCGGCACGTTCGCCGGCGTGGCGCCAGTAACCGAGATCGATGGCCGCACGATCAGCGACGCGCGCGGACCAATGGTCGAGCGCCTGCAGAACCTGTATCGGGAACTGATCGCGCGCGACGTCGCCGCGCGCAACTTGCCTCGGCCAAATTGAGCATGGCCGAACCGCTGCGCATCGCGATGTGGTCGGGGCCGCGCAATATCTCGACCGCGATGATGCGCGCGTTCGAGAACCGTGGCGATTGCGCCGTCGTCGACGAACCGTTCTATGCGCACTACCTGCATGCATCGGGGCTGGATCATCCCGGCCGCGACGAGGTGATCGCCGCGGGCGAGACCGATTGGCACCGCGTCGTTGCCGATCTGGTCGGCCCCGTGCGGCACGGCAAGCCGGTGTTCTACCAGAAGCACATGACCCATCACATGCTGCCACATATCGGGCATGACTGGTTCAATGCGGTGACTCATGTTTTCCTGATCCGCGATCCGCGCGAAGTGCTGCTGTCGTATCTGAAGAGCCGGCCGCATGCGACCGCCGAGGATATCGGCATGCCGCAGGAAGCGGCGCTTTACGATGAGATAGCCCGCCGCACGGGCGCCGCGCCGCCGGTCATCGATGCAGATGAATTTCTCAGACAACCCGAACGCCATTTGCGCGCATTGTGTACTTTGCTGCAAATCCCTTTCACTGACCGCATGCTGCACTGGCCGAGCGGCCCGCGCGCCAGCGATGGCATCTGGGCACCTTACTGGTACGATGCCGTGCTCAAATCCACCGGATTTGAACCGTGGCGCGAACGCGACTTGTGCGTACCCGACGTACATCGCGCCTTGATCGATCAATGCTTGCCAGCCTACGAATTCCTGTATTCGCGCCGGATGCTCGTCTAGAAACGATCCGGCAAAAACCCTTTCCCCGAGCGCAACGCCGCAGGCGCGAAGTCGAAGGGTCGCTGTCAGCGCGCGTTTCGCCTCCGCTGCGCTACGCCCGACACGAACGTCTTCAGCTTGCTGCTTCCACCCACACCGGCAACCCGTTCAGGGCCGCGTTGCCCGAAGCGCCATCGAGTGCCGCCGGGTCGGTCAGGTCGTTGTAGCTTGCGCCGACCACGGCCGCCGCGCGCGTCAACCGCACGCCGTCGCGCTGATGACCGAAACCGTGCGGCAGACAGACGACACCTGGCATCATCGTTTCGCTGGCGCGCGCTTCGACACTGATCGCTCCGGTGCGCGAGCGCATCCGCACGGTGGTCCCATCTTCGAGGCCGCGCGCGAACAGATCGGCCGGATGCATCAGCAGGTGATGGCGCGGCTTGCCTTTGACCAGTCGAGCCGCGTTGTGCATCCAGGAATTGTTGCTGCGGATTTCACGCCGGCCGATCAGTCGCAAGGTGTCCACGGGCATCGGTTCGCGGATTTGTGCCTTGAGCCGCGCCACTTCATCGAGCAACAGTGATGGCGCACATTCGATGGATCCACTCGCGGTTTGCAGGCGCGTCAACAGATTCGGGCGCAACGGACCCAGATCCAGTCCGTGCGGCGCGGCGGCAAGCTCATCGAAATCCAGCCCCGAACCCCCTCGCTTCAATCCTGCGGCAATCACAGCGGCAGGCTCAGGCAACGCAGCAAACGGCTTACCTGCGGCCTGCGCATAGGCGGCGCCGAGCGCGTTGAATATCTCCCAATCAGCGCGCTCGTCACCGGCTTGCGGCCACAACGGTGCATTCACGCGCGCAACCCTGCGTACCGCGAAGGAGTTGAAGATCAGATCGTAGTGATATTGCGTGAACGGCGACGCCGGCGGCAGGATCAGATCAGCATGACGCGTCGTCTCATTTATATACACATCGACCGAGACCATGAAATCCAGCGTGCCGAGCGCCGCTTCGAGTGCCCGCCCATCCGGCGTGGACAGCACCGGATTGCCTGCGCTGGTCAGCAGCGCACGGATCTGGCCGCTGCCCGGCGTCGCGATCTCTTCGACCAGGGCCGCGACCGGCAACTCCCCGGCGAATTCCTGCAGGCCGCGCACCCTGCTTTTCCAGCGCCCGCGCGCTCCGGGCGCCGTGCCCTCGCCGGTCAGCGGAATGGCGGCATCGTTCGGCAGCACGCCGCCTTCGCGATCCAGATTGCCGGTGTATAAATTTATCAACTGGATCAACCACTGCGTCAGCGTGCCGAACGTCTGCGTCGACACCCCCATGCGCCCATACACGGCGGCACGCGGCGCGGCGTCCAGTTCGCACGCGATGCGTTCGATCGTCGCAACCGCGATCCCAGTGTGCACGGCGATCATTTCAACGTCGAATGCACTCAGCGCCGCCAGGGCGACGTCCAGATCCCTGACCTTGCCGGCGTAACCTTGCAGCCGCGGCGGACGCTGCCGCTTGAGCACATTGATCACGCCGATCAGGAACAGGGCGTCGGTGCCGGGACGGATGAAAACGTGTTCGCTCGCCACATCAGCCGTCTCGGTGCGGCGCGGGTCGACGACGACAAGCTTGCCGCGCGCCGTCAGTGCCTTCAGGCGCCTTGCAATTCCAGGCGCCGTCATCAGGCTGCCCATCGATGCCAGCGGATTGGCACCGAGCATCAGGAAATAGTCGGTGCGGTCCACATCCGGGATCGGCAGCAGGAACTGGTGCCCGTACATTTGTGCACAAACCAGTTGATGCGGCCACTGATCCACCGAGGATGCGGAAAAGACGTTCGGCGTTTTCAGCGCGCGCAGCAGCGGCGGCAGGTAGGCGATGTGGCCGAGATGATGCACGTTCGGATTGCCAAGATAGACGCCGACTGCGCTGGCGCCATGCTTGAGCTGCACAGCGGCCAGGCGCTCGCCCGCCAGGGCGAAGGCTTCATCCCAGCCGATCTCCTCCCACTCGTTGCCGCGTCGGCGCAGCGGATGTTTCAGCCGGTCGGTGTCGGTTTCCAGATCGAGAATCGCGTTGCCTTTCGGGCAGATATGGCCCTGGCTGAAGGGATCGGCATCGTCGCCGCGAATTGCCACCAGGCGCTGCGCTTCGAACTGGAAATCCAGCCCGCAGATCGCCTCGCAGAGCGGACAGGCACGAAATCGCGACTCACGAGTCATGGCAGCCCCTTTCATCGATGCGACGATAGTAGCGATTCGCGGGCAACGCGGCTAACCAGCCATTTCTCCACCCATGACTTCGCGCCGATGACGAACCGACTCGCGGCGGTTATGCTCGGCCACCTTTCGGGCAGCCAGCGGAGCGTCGCATGCGTCACACCACCCTCGGATTTGTTCTCGCTGTCGCCGCTGCCGCGCATGCGGGCATCCTTCGCGCCGACAGCACGTATGCGCGCGACCCGCAACAAAAAGTGGATACGGCGTACGCGCAGAAGATCGCGCAGTACACAACCGACCCGCAGTTCAATTCGCCGCTGACCGACTATCTGCCCGCTGCAGACGCGGTGCCGACGCCGGCAAAGGTACTGGGCGACGTCGCCGGCGCACCGAACATGCTGCCGTACTCGAAGGATGTCTACCGCTATTTCGACATGCTCGCCGCCGCAAGTCCACGGGTGAAGGTGTACCGGATCGGCAAGAGCGAGGAAGGCCGCGATATGATCGCGGTGGCGATTGCCGACGAGGCCGTGCTCGCAGACCTGAAGTCCAACGACGCACGCCTGGCCCAGCTCGCCGATCCGCGCGTCATCGGCATGGACGATACCAGAGCGGACGTGCTGGTCGCGCAGTCCACGCCCGTCTACTACATCACCGGCACCATTCACTCGACTGAAACCGGCGCCCCGACCGCATTGATGGAACTGGCCTACCGCCTGGCCGTCGACGATGCGCCTTACATCAGGAATATCCGTGCGCATGTGATCACGCTGATCACGCCGATCGTGGAAGTCGATGGCCGCGACCGCATGGTGGATTTGTACAACTGGCACCGCGCGCATCCCGGCGAGAACCGCCCGCACCTGCTCTACTGGGGCCACTACGTTGCCCACGACAACAATCGCGACGCAATGGGCCTGACCCTGAACCTGTCGCGCAACATCCTCGACAACTATCTGGGCTGGCACGCACAGGTGCTGCACGACCTGCACGAGTCGGTGCCGTTCCTCTACGACAACACTGTGGGCGACGGCCCGTACAACGCCTGGGTCGATCCCATCCTGGTCAACGAATGGCAGCAGCTGGGCTGGGACAATGTGCAGGCGCTGACCAGGTTCGGCATGCCCGGCGTGTTCACGCACGGCGATTTCGATACCTGGAGTCCGGGCTATCTGATGTTCATGGCGGCGATGCACAACGGCATCAGCCGCCTGTACGAAACGTTCGGCAATGGCGGCGCGGATACCGAGGAACGCATCCTGTCGCCGGAGGAATACGCACGCACCTGGTACAAGCCCAATCCGCCGCTGCCGAAAGTGATGTGGTCGCAGCGCAACAACAACAACTACGAACAGACCGGCCTGCTCACCGCATTGAATTATTTCGCCGACAACTCGAAGCTGTTCCTGCACAACTTCTACCTGAAGGGCAAGCGCTCGATCGAGAAACCGGCCATGGCCGGTCCTGCAGCCTACGTGTTCCCGGCCGATGATGTCCATGGCGACGCGCAAGCGCGACTGTTGCGCATCTTGCAGCTCCAGCACGTCGAAGTCAGTCGCGCACCGGCCGCGTTCACGGTGCAGGTGCCCGCGCCGGCGGAAAAGGCAAAAGAAGGCGGCGACGACAGCAAGGACGCAACGACAACACCGGACGCGAAAGCAAAAACCGTTGCGCGCACGTTTTCCGCGGGCAGTTATGTCGTGCGCATGGATCAGCCGTATGCGCGCATCGCAGATACCCTGCTGGACCGCCAGTACTGGTCGCCCGACGACCCGCAGAAACATCCGTACGACGACACCGGCTGGACTTTCGGCGCCCTGTTCGGCACCGACGTCGCGCGCGTGACCGACGTGGCCATCCTGAAGACGCCGATGACTTCCGTGCGGGAACCGGTCGAGGCCGCCGGCGGCATCCATGGCAGCGGCAGCATCTACCTGATCGACAATCATGCCGACGCGTCGCTGATAACCCTGCGTTATGCGCTCAAGGGCGCCGACATCGCCGTGGCCGACAAGCCGTTTACTGCCGCCGGCCGCGGCTTCGGCGTCGGTGCCTGGATTGTGCACAAAGTGGATAATGCAGCATTGTCCAGAAAGCTGTCCGAGCTCGGCCTCGACGCCTGGGCGGTCGCCGCCGCACCGGATGTGGCTTCGCACCGCATCGGCACGCCGCGCATCGCACTGATGCATACCTGGCTGTCTACGCAGACCGAAGGCTGGTGGCGGATGGCGCTGGACAAGCTCGGCGTGCCTTACAGCTACATCAATACCCAGACTGTCGCACACGAGGAAAATCTGCGCGGCAAGTACGACGTGATCCTGTTCGGTCCGGTCGGTTTCGACAGCTCGCAGATGATCGTCGACGGCCTGCCGATGTGGGGCAACGCGATGCCGTGGAAAACCACGGCGCTGACGCCTAACCTGGGAAAAATCGACGCCACCGACGACATTCGTCCTGGCCTGGGCGCAAGCGGACTGGCGCACCTGAAGCGCTTTGTCGAACAGGGCGGACTTTTCGTCACCGCGGGCGATAGCGCAAAATTCGCGATCGATTTCGGCTTGGCGCCCGGCGTTTCCGTCGCGCCGGCCAAGGACCTCAGGGTAGTGGGCAGCGTGCTGACGGCCGAAGTCGTGAATGCGAACGATCCGATCGCGCATGGCTACACCGGGTCTTTTGGCGTCTACAGTGCCGACGGCATGTCGTTCAAGCTCAGCAATCTGGTGACCGGCGACGACGGCTTGCCGAATGCCAAGGATTACAAGCGTCCGACCGGGCGCGGCGGCCCGCACGATGCCGACATGCCAGAAGGTCGCAGCGCAGCCGACGCGCCGGAATTGCCGAGCGCAAAAACATGGGAAGCGTTGCCGCTGAATTCCGAACAGTTGCGCAACAATCTGTTTGCGATTCCGGCCGACCAGCGCCCGCACACAGTCGTGCGATTCGGCAATGCCGATGTCCTGCTCGTCTCCGGCCTGCTCCAGGGCGGCGGCGCGCTGGCCGAACGCGCGGCGGTTGTCGATGCGCGCTATGGCAAGGGCCATACCTTGCTGTTTGCGATCAACCCGATCTGGCGGGGCGAAACCGTCGGCAGCTACGCCCTGGTATTCAATGCCATACTGAACTTCGATCGGCTGTAGCTTCCTCCGGCACAAACCACGTCATCTGCTGGGCGTGGTCGATCCGTATGGCCCGCTATCTATCTTGATCGGCGGCTGCAATCTGTCGGCAACAGTTATCCGGACGGGACTCTCATTCGGCGTCGTCGGTCACAGACTGCCCCGTTGGAATCGTCCAGAATCGGCTTGTGCTCGAGGCAACTGCAATCAGTCAATACGGCCAGGCGGAGGGATTGAGGGCGCAGGCGGTAGTATTCGGCGGCCAGACGGCAACAACCGACGTTGTAGGCTTCCGCCTTCCGGTGCAGGCTTGGCGCGGCAGGCTATTGATTGGCCCCCGCCTGTTGGGCGGTGGCGGCTTGGGTCCAGTGCGGCGGGAAGAGGGATGGCTGTAACCAAAACATGATAATCCGGTTCGCAAGCCCATCCCGGCGCGAGCCGGATTAGGCAGTGGACTGGGTAAGAGGCAATCGAGGAATCAATCCATGACGGCTTTTATCAAGGCAAGTGCAGTTCTCGTTGCTGCAGCGTTGCTGGCTCCCGTTGCGTACGCCAGCGTGCATGATCAACTGTTCGCCGGTACCTTCGACATACCAGCGGATGCACCGGCAAGCACGAACGATGCGGCGCGCTTCCTCACTCAGGCGACCTTCGGTCCCACCCAGGCCGACATCAACTACCTGATGGCCCAGGGCTACAGCGAGTGGATCGACGAACAACTCGCCAAGCCCACTACGCTTAGCGAGCCGACAGTCGAGGCGATCGTCAACGCACGCACGGCCGGTGCCCAGAATGTGAGCCAAACCCAGCGCCTCAATCGCTGGTTCTGGCAGGCCACATATGCGCCGGACCAGTTGCGCCAACGCATGGCGTTCGCGCTGAGCCAGATCATGGTCGTCTCCGACCAGGCCAGCACGATCAGTCAGGATGTCGTGCCCATGGCGGCGTACCAGGACCTGCTCGCGAATGACGGGTTTGGCAGCTATCGCCAGCTCATCGGCGACGTGACCTACAACCCGACCATGGGCAAGTACCTCAACGCGTTTCGCAACGTCAAGGGCAACTGCTCGGGCGTGAGTCCGAATATCGTATGCACGACCCTTCCCGATGAAAACTACGCGCGCGAGGTCATGCAGTTGTTTTCGGTCGGCCTCGTTGAACTGGACATGCAGAACAACGTCGTACTCAGCGCGGGACAGCCTATTCCCACCTATGATCAGAGTGTGATCAGTTCGACGGCGAAGGTATTCACCGGCTTCACCTACAGCGATGCCCCGCTGGGCACGGGTGCAAACTATACCGGCGCGAATTTCTATGGCGGCGGAAGCACATTCGCGACTCAATACGCGCCGATGGTGTGCTGGGGCACGGAATTGTTCCCGTACTCCAACGGCAACATGAGGCACGACATTACCGGCGACGACAATTCGCTCGGCACCCCCAAGACGGTGTTGAGTTGGTTCGTCGGCGGCTCGTTGGTATCGAACACGCTTCCCTCAAGCCAGACTTGCGGGCAGGATGTTGGCGAGGAACTCGACATCATCGCCGGGCACACGAACGTTGCCCCGTTCATTACCCGCCAGCTGATCCAGCGCTTCGTCACCAGCAATCCCTCACCGACTTACATCGGCGACGTGACTGCGGTGTGGCAGAGCAGTGGCGGGGATCTCGGCGATGTCATCAAGGCAATTCTGCTGGACGACGAGGCGCGCAACCCGCCCGCGCTCACGGATCCAAGCGGGCCGAGCTATGGCAAGTTGCGCGAGCCGATCCTGCGAGTCACCGCGGTGTGGCGCGCCTTCAATGCGCAGGCGCAGCCGGCGGATCAATATGGCGAAATCGCCATGAACGGCGGCAACAATTCGCTGGGCAACTATGGTCAGGGGCCGCTGGAATCGCCGACGGTTTTCAATTTCTACACGCCGGACTATTCGCAGCCTGGTGTCTTTGCCGACAACGGTCTCACTTCACCGGAATTCCAGATCGTCAACGAGTCCACGATCTACACGGTCACAAACAGCTTCTATCAGCTCACTGCGGGTGCGTTTGTCGGCATGAATCTGCTGACTCCGCCGCAGACACCGCCCACGAACCGGCCGCTGATCAATCTGTCTTCGCTGATCGGCGTTTCGGACGCGCAGATCGTGACCAACGTCAACAACATGATGCTGTACGGCAGCATGTCTTCAGCGATGCAGGCGACCATGAATACGCTGGTCCACACCGGATTGGCCGGCGCGACGCCGCAAGAAAAGGCCTGGTCGGCGATCTACATGACCATGCTGTCCCCCGAATACGCGACACAGCGCTGAGGAATACGACAATGAGCCATACACGCAATTCCCGCCGCGACTTCATCAACAAGCTTTGCTGCCTTGCCGCCAGTGGCGGCGCGGCAGCGATGATCCCACAACTGCGCATGATGGGAACGGCGCTCGCGAGTTCCAGCACGGCCAAGTCGTTTAGCGACTACAAGGCCCTGGTCTGCGTCTATCTGAACGGTGGCAACGATTCCTGGAACCTGCTGGTTCCCTTCGATGACACGCGCTTCAATACCTATACGACCGCGCGCAGCGGAACCTACAACGCCAACACCAATGCCGGTGGCCTGGGACTGAGTCTGCCGGCAGGCGCCACCCAGATTGCCGCGCAAGTGGTCACTGATGGCAACGATTCAAATACATCGACGCAGAAATATTTTCTGCATCCCAGCCTGACTTCGACAGGCACGACATTTCCGACCGGCACCCCGACGCTCGCGAACCTGTTCACTCAGGGCCATCTCGCGTTCGCCGTGAACGTGGGCACGCTGATCAAGCCGATCAACATGAATGACTACATCTCCAGCTCGACCAACAATCCACCGCAGCTCTTCTCGCACGCCGATCAGACCGCGCAGTGGCACCAAGCCTATGCCAACGAAAGCGTAACCACCGGTTGGGGCGGCCTGTGTGCTGAAAATCTGCAGGGCCAGGGCGCGAACCTGACGTCCAATCCGACCGTGCCGCTGGCGATCTCCATTGCCGGCGCCAACCGCTATGAGGTGGGCTCAAGCACGGTGCCTTACCAGTTGTCATCCAATGGTCTCGTGTCGATGAGCGGTGTATGCAACCCGACCTGCACGGGCGTCACTTCCAACAGCACGCGCGACCAGGCGCTGCAGGATCTGCTTGCGCAAACCTACCTCAGCGACTTCGCAGGTCAATACAGCACCGTTTTCAATAGCGGTCGCGGACTGTATACAAAACTCAGCAACAATCTGCCGCCGCTATCGACCACGTACGCGCCGACCAATGCCTTCCCCGCGAACAACTCGCTGGCTGCGCAGTTGAAGACGGTCGCGACCATGATCAACCTGTCGAAGACACAGGGTTACGCCAGCCGGCAGATCTTCTTCGTGCAGCTCGGTGGCTTCGACCTGCATTCTGGGTTCCAGAGCGCCAACAGCGGACACAACGCGTTGCTCAGCCAGGTAGCGCTGGCGCTCAACGCATTCTGGACGGCGATGGGTCAATTTGGCACGCAGAGCCAGGTGACCGCGTTCACGGTCTCCGATTTCGCGCGCACTTTGCAATCCAACGGCGCAGGTTCCGACCACGGCTGGGGCAGCTTGCAGATGGTGCTCGGTGGTGCCGTCAACGGCGGCAAGCTCTACAACAATGGCGCCGGAAAGATTTCAGGGTTTCCGAATCAGGCCTATGGCTCTGCAAGCAATCCGAACACGAACGCTTTTTCCCGTGGCCAGTTGATCCCGGGCGTTGGCGTAGAACAATACGCGGCTACGCTGGCGCAGTGGATGGGGATCACGTTAATGAGTGACCTCAATGCGATTTTCCCGAACCTGCAAAATTTCTCCGGTTTCTCAAGTGGCAACCCATTGAGCACTAACCTGGGCTTCGTCTGAGTCGGGGCAACCGTGGCAGGCAGGGATGCTATCGGCGGTCAGCGCCTGCCGCGCTGGCCGATCGTTGCAGTCGCCATCGCCAGCGCGCTGGCAACGCTGATCGCATCCCGATCCGTGGCCGGCGGCGTCACTCCCAGCGGATGCACCGCCATCGACTACATTCCGGTGAACTATTCGATCGAATACGGCGCCGCTATTCAGTCGAACATATTTGTGCATTTTTCCCCGGACCAGATGTTCGGTTGTGCGGATTGCCACACCACCAGCATGGGTACGCAGACGCCTGCGGGCAACCTGGATCTCGATCCGACGGACTCTTCTCCGTATACCAATCTGGTCAACGTTCCCAGCGACGAAGACCCCAGTCTGATATACGTCGTACCGAACCATCCTGAAAAAAGCCTGTTATTCCAGAAAGTCAATTGCGACAACCCGCCCACGGGTGTCCGCATGCCGTTTGGCGGATACGGCGGCGGGCTGAGCCCCGCACAACAGGCAACGATCTACGACTGGATCGCCGGTGGCGCACCGATCGGCACCACTGACGGCATCTTCCGTGGCAACTTCGATATCCGCGGATTCATCGCCGACGAGATTTTCAGCGGCGACTTCGAAATCCCCTGACCGGCACCCCCTTCACCCTCCGGCATGTGCGCGCAGCGTGCGATCACGCGCCGCTGCGCAGCCGATGCTCGTGCAGATCCGCCGCAACAGTTTCGCCGCTTCTGCGCCAAAAATTCTTCCTGAGTGCGATGCCCATCACGCGCCGTGGCGCGGAGTGATCGCTTTTTGCGACTCCAACTTTCTGCGGCGTCCCCGAAGCCTTCGGCATGCATTGCGGAAAATTCGAGGCTTTGTTGTCAACTGATCCGCAGCCCGCACGTTATTTTTAGCGTTCGGTCTCGCTCGTTGGGGAACGATACCTGCTTGCGAGCATGACACGCACGATGGATCACCACGCACGTCCGGTCGCGGACCGGCTGCAGCGGTGGGCCCGATAAGAGGCAATCGAGGATCCAATCCATGAATGCACTGTACAAGGTAATCGCGGTATTTCTGCCGTTGGCGCTTGCATCCGCCGCCAATGCCACCGTGCACGACGATATTTTCAGCAACGGCTTCGATATTCCTGCCGATGCGCCGGCGAGCCCCGCCGATGCTGCGCGATTCCTCACCCAGGCCACGTTCGGCCCGACCCAGGCCGACATCAACCGGCTGATGGCGCTCGGCTACACCGAATGGATCAACGAAGAACTCGCCATGCCGGCCACGCTGGAGGAACCGACGGTTGCCGCGGTCGTCAACGCCCGTACTGCCGGAAGTCAGTCGGTCAGCCAGACGCAACGCCTCAACCGCTGGTTCTGGCAAGCGACTTATGCGCCGGACCAACTGCGCCAGCGGATGGCTTTCGCGCTGAGCCAGATCTTCGTCATCTCCGATGCGAGCAGTGCGATCAATCAGGACATCGTGCCGATGGCGGCGTACCAGGACCTGCTCGCGACCGATGCGTTCGCGAGCTACCCCACCCTGCTTCACGACGTGACCTACAACCCGACCATGGGCCAGTACCTCAACGCGTTCCACAACGTGAAGCCGAATTGTTCGGGTACTCCGCCCGTTTGCACGACCAGCCCGGACGAGAACTACGCACGGGAGGTCATGCAACTGTTCTCGATCGGCCTGATCGAGCTCAATCCCGACCATTCACCGTACCTGACGAATCCGAGCGATCCGACCACGACCGTCCCAACATACACTCAGACGACGATCACGAGCACCGCCAAGGTGTTTACCGGCTTCACGTACAGCGATGCGCCGCAAGGCAGCGGACCGCCGAATTACACGGGCACCAATTTCTACGGCGGCGGCCTGACTTTTGCGACGCAATCCACTCCGATGGCGTGCTGGGGCACCGAGCTGTATCCGGCAACCGGCACCGGCAGTGGCAACATGAAACACGACATCGACGGCGACGACGGCACCACCGGCACGCCGAAAACCGTGTTGAGCTGGTTCAGCGGCGGCGTGATGACGCCGAATACGATCCCGTCCAATCAGACCTGCGCGCAGGACGTCGGCGACGAGCTCAACTTCATCGCCGGGCACTCGAACGTGGCCCCATTCATTTCCCGTCAGCTTATCCAGCGCTTCGTCACCAGCAATCCATCGCCGGCCTACATCGAGCGCGTGTCCACGGTATTCACGAACAGTGGCGGCGACCTGGGTGACGTGATCCTGGCCGTGCTCACCGATACCGAAGCGGAGAATCCGCCGGCACTGCCAGCCACGTCGGGCTCGTGCGCTTCCGGAAGCTGCGACAGCTACGGCAAGTTGCGCGAACCGATTCTGCGCCTGACGGCCATGTGGCGCGCGTTTGATGCGGTTGCTCCGGCGCCGGATACCTACGGCGAAATCAGCATGGTCGGCGGCACCAATTTCGAGAATTCCTACGGCGAATCGCCGCTGGAATCGCCTACCGTATTCAACTTCTACACTCCGGATTACCAGCAGCCCGGGACTCTGGCTGGCGGCAACCTGTATTCGCCGGAATTCCAGATCACGAACGCGGCAACGCTTTACTCGACCATCAACAGTTACTACAACGATACCGCGAATGCCTATGTGGGAATGACCAGCCCGCCGACCAACCGGCCGCTGATCAATCTGTCCTCGTTGACGGTGAACGTGAGCACGCCGGCGGCGATGGTGGCGACGATCAATGCCGACATGCTGTACGGAACCATGACGTCCGGCTTGAACTCGGCACTGACCACTTTGCTTTCCGAATTGAGCGGCGGCGGAGCATCCGCCAGCGAACAGGCTTGGTCGACCATTTACGTCACCGTGCTTTCGCCCGAATACGCGACCCAGCGCTGAGGAATTGACCATGAGCCCTACCCGCAACTCCCGTCGCGAATTCATGCACAAGCTTTGCTGCCTCGCCGCAAGTGGCGGTGCTGCGGCAATGATCCCGCAACTGCGCATGCTGGGCACGGCCCTGGCGAATGCCAAATCGCTCAGCGGCTACAAGGCGCTCGTCTGCATCGAGCTGAGCGGGGGCAACGACGCCTGGAACATGCTGGTGCCCTATGACACCACGCGCTACAACGTCTACACGACCTCGCGCAGCGGCATATACAACGCCGCAACCAATCCGGGTGGATTGGCGTTGCCGTTGCCGACCGGATCGCAGATTGCCGCGCAGGTGGTGACGGACATGGCCGGTTCGTCGGGAACCAACCAATACTTCCTGAATCCCAGCTTGACCAATAGCGGCTCTTCCCTCGCGCCTCTGTTCACGTCCGGCAACCTGGCGTTTGTCGTCAACGCCGGCACGTTGATCAAGCCGATCACGATGAGCCAGTACAACGCCAGCTCGGCAAACAACCCGCCGCAGCTTTTCTCGCACGCGGATCAGACCAATCAATGGCAGCAGGCTTACGCCAATGAAACCGTTGCCACGGGCTGGGGCGGGTTGTGCGCGGAGAATCTGCAGGGTCAAGGCGCCAATCTGACGACCAATCCAGTGCTGCCTTTGTCGATTTCCATCGCAGGTGCGAACCGATTCGAAATTGGCGCGAGCACGGTGCCGTACCAGATGTCATCCGGCGGACTGGCCGCCTTGAGCGGCGTGTGCAACCCGACTTGCACCGGCGGCGCTTCCGACAACAGTTTGCGCAACACCGCGCTGAATGCGTTGCTTGCCGAGACATACGCCAGCGACTTCGCCGGCAGTTACAACCAGCTTCTCGCGCAAGGGCGTGAACTCTACGATTTGTTGAGCCCCAACCTGGCCGCATACGCGCCAAAAACTGCGTTCCCCGCGAACAATTCGCTGGCGGCGCAATTGAAGATGGTGGCGACCATGATCAACCTGTCGAACGCCAAGCAGTACGCGACCCGCCAGATCTATTTTGTGCAACAAGGCGGGTTTGATTTGCACTCGGGATTCTGGAGTGCCAATGGCGGGCATGCGGCGCTGTTGACTGAATTGTCGGCAGCGCTCAGTGCGTTCAATACGGCGATGGGCCCGACCGACATAAACCTGCAGGACAGCGTAACGGCCTTCACCGCGTCCGAATTTGCGCGTACCTTGCAATCCAACGGCTCGGGTTCCGATCATGGCTGGGGCAGCTTGCACATGGTGCTTGGCGGTGCGGTCAACGGCGGCAAACTGTACAGCAATGGCGGTGGTCCGATCAGCGGCTTCCCGAATCAGGCCCTGAACGCACCGAACAACTTCTCGCGCGGCCAGATGATTCCCGGCATCGGTGTGGAACAATACGCTGCGACCCTCGCGCAATGGATGGGCATTACATCCACAACCGACCTCAACGCGATTTTTCCGAATCTGGTCAATTTCGGGACGAACACGAATCTCGGGTTCGTCTGATTCGGGTAAAAGCATGGCCGTCAGGGAAGAATTCAGGCTGCCGCGCTGGCCGATCGTGATCGTCGCCATCGCCAGCGCGGCCGGTACGGCATCGCTGGTTTCTCCGTCCACGGCGAGCAGCGTTGTACCCAGCGGCTGCACCAGCATCCAGGACGTGCCGCCCCTCTACAACGGCATCGAGTATGGGGCTGCGATCCAGGGTCTGTTCGACAACTTCCTGACCAACGGCGGCATGGCCGGCTGCGCGGATTGCCATACCAACCCGGCGTCGGGTGCCGCGGGCAATCTGGACTTGACCGATGGAGATTCCTGGGGCGACCTCGTCAATATAGCCAGCAACGAAGATCCCGGCATCATGTACGTCGTGCCCAACCATCCCGAGCAAAGCCTGCTGTTCCAGAAAATCAATTGCGCCAACCCGGCCGTGGGCGCGCAGATGCCGTATGAGTTTCCGCCGGGAACGCTGAGCCCCGAACAGCAGGCCCTGATCTACGACTGGATCGCCGAAGGTGCCACAGTCGGCACGACCGACGGCATCTTCCGCAACGGTTTCGATATCCGCGGCTTCGACCAGTAGTTCATCGACGACGGCCGTCGATCCGCAATTCATGTTGGGCGGAGTAGGATGTTCGTGCAGCCGCGTGCCGTTGCGCGGCGCAAATTCCTCTGCTGACTGCGAGACGCCTTGATTCCATCCACTCGCCCATCGCAATCCAGTCCCTCGATCGAATCCGAAACGCAGTTGCAAATTCTACAAAGCCGCGCATACGCGTATTTTCATCACGAGACAAATCCGCTCAACGGCCTCGTCGCGGACAAGACGGCGAAAAACTGGCCGGCGAGCATTGCGGCTACCGGACTCGCCCTGGCCTGCTATCCGGTAGCGGTCGAGCGCGGTTTCGTTACCCGGGATGCCGCAATCAAGCGCACCCTGGCGACATTGCGGTTTTTCCGCGACAGCCCGCAGGGTACCGAGCCGGATGCGAGCGGTTATCGTGGCTTCTACTATCATTTTCTCGACATGTACGACGGGCGCCGTGCGTGGCAGTGCGAGCTGTCCACCGTAGACAGTGCATTCCTGTTCGCCGGCATGCTGACGGCGGCGGCGTATTTCAGCGACGATACGCCAGAGCAACGCGAGATCCGCGAACTGGCCGATTTCCTCTACCAGCGCGCCGAATGGCCATGGTCACAGGCCGCCGACGGCACGATCGGCCACGGCTGGCGGCCGGAAAGCGGCTTCATTGCGCATCGCTGGCAGGGCTACGATGAGGGCCTTCTGCTCTATGCACTCGCGCTCGGTTCGCCGACGCATCCGTTGCCGCCCGCGGCATACACGGCGTGGGCGTCGACGTATGAATGGAAGCGCTGCTACGACATCGACTATCTGTATGCCGGGCCGTTGTTCACGCATCAGCTCTCGCATGCGTGGATCGATTTCCGCGACATCCAGGACAAGTTCATGCGCGGCGTGGGCATCGATTATTTCGAAAACAGCCGGCGCGCCACGCTGATACAGCAGCGCTATGCGATCGACAACCCACTGGGCTTCAAAGGCTACGGCGCGCAATGCTGGGGCATTACTGCCAGCGACGGGCCCGGCCCGGCGACGCTGAAGATCGGCGGAATCGAACGCCAGTTCTACGACTACGAGGGGCGCGGCGCGCCCTATGGCATCGACGACGGCACGCTGGCGCCGTGGGCCGTGCTTGCTTCGCTGCCGTTCGCGCCGGAAATCGTCCTGCCTGCGGTGCACCATTTCATCCACGTGCTGAAGCTGCACGATCATCATCCCTATGGTTTCAAGGCGAGCATCAATCAGACGTACGTCGACAATCCGGGCCGGTCGCTCGATGGCTGGGCCTGGATATCGCCGTATTTTTTCGGCCTGAACCTGGGCCCGATCGTGCTGATGATCGAAAATCATCGCAGCGGCATGCTGTGGGAATTGATGCGCGGTTGCCGCTGGATCGTCGATGGTCTGCGCCGTGCAGGATTCGAAGGCGGCTGGCTGGATGCGGGCAACAAGTCGCAGTTGTAAATTGCATCCGACCGGCGCATGTATATTTTTATCCTTTTTTACCGGAGGTGACACGCAATGGAACTTGGCATGGTGGGTCTGGGACGCATGGGCGCCAATATGGCGGAACGGTTGGTCCGCGGCGGCCACAAGATAACCGGCTTCGATCCGGATGCGGACGCGCGCAAGGCAGTGGCCGCCTGCGGCGCCGCGGCGGTGGCGTCGTTGCAGGCGCTGGTGCAGGCCCTGCCGACGCCACGCGCCATCTGGCTGATGGTGCCGTCCGGCAAGATCACCGACGACACGGTCAACACGCTGATGCCTTTGCTCGGCGCGGGCGACGCCGTGATCGACGGCGGCAACTCCAATTACAAGGACACGCTGCGTCGCGCGCAATTGTATACAACCAGGGGAATCGGCTACGTCGACTGCGGCACCAGCGGCGGCGTGTGGGGCCTGAAGGAAGGCTACAGCATGATGATCGGCGGCGACGAAAAAACCGTCGAGTCTTTGCGACCAATCTTTGAAACATTGGCGCCGAGGAAAGATCAGGGCTGGGGCCGCGTCGGCCCGGTCGGCGCCGGCCATTTCACCAAGATGGTTCACAACGGCATCGAATACGGTTTGATGCAGGCCTACGCCGAAGGATTCTCGATCCTCGGGCACAAGCAGGAATTCAATCTGGATCTGCACCAGATCGGCGAAATCTGGCGCTATGGCAGTGTGGTGCGTTCGTGGCTGCTCGACCTGACCACCGATGCGCTCGGCAAGAACCCGACCATGCAGGGCATTGCTCCCTATGTCGCGGATTCCGGCGAAGGCCGCTGGACCGTGGACGCGGCGATCGAGCTCAACGTGCCTGCCCCCGTGATCACGCTGGCACTGCTCGAACGGCTGCGTTCGCGCGATACCGATTCGTTTTCCGACAAGCTGCTGGCGGCGATGCGCAACGAATTCGGCGGTCATCCGATCAAGAAGGAATAATCGGCGCAGACACGCGCCAGGCGCTCAGGGCTTGGATACATACCTATTGTCCGGCACGTACCAGCGCCACAAAAGATCGGTGGCGCGGCTGAGTCCGACGCGCGTTGCCCGTGCGGGCCTGCGCGGCGGCGCAATGCCGTCGTCGACGATCGTGAATCCGGCTTGCGCCGCGACCAGATCGATGCCGTCCTGAATTCCGCTGATGCCCAGGGCCTGGGTCAGGCGGGCCGGACCACGGCACAAATCGCGATCGCTGGCTGAGCGCGGACGTGCACGCCGCATCTGCTCCAGACCAGTGAACGGCTCAAGTGCCCGGACAAGCACGCCCGCGCCTTCGCCGTCGTCGCCGCAGACGGCATTGCAACACCAGTGCATGCCATAGGTGAAGTACACATACATGTGACCGGGCGGCCCGAACATGGTGGCGTTGCGCACGGTCTTGCCGCGATAGGTGTGCGCGGCCGGATCGATCGCGCCGCCATAGGCTTCGACTTCGACGATGCGGCCGGAGCGTCCGTCTGCCGATGCCAGCACCTTGTTGAGCAGTTGCGGCGCAACGATGCGCGAGTCGCGGTGATAGAACGCGCGCGGCAGCGGTGCGCCCGGCCACGCGCTTGCACCACGCAGCGTGCCGCTCATGGGTGCTGTTGATCCCGCATGATCAGGCGCGCGCTGCGGTTGCCGCTGACATAGATCCACAGCCAGTTCAGCGCGACGGCCAGGCGATTGCGCATGCCGATCAGAAAATAGATATGCGCCAATCCCCACAGCCACCAGGCGATGCGTCCGCGCAGCTTGAGCCAGCCGAACTCGACCACAGCCGAGCGCTTGCCGATTGTCGCAAGGCTGCCGGCATGGCGGTAGCGAAACGGCGGCGGTGAATTGTCACCGCGAACTCGCTTTGCGATCGTGGCGGCGACATGACGGCCCTGCTGCTTGGCGGCCGGCGCAATGCCCGGCACCGAACTGCCGTGCCACGCGTCAATGCTCACCGTGTCGCCGATCGCGAAAATCTCCGCGTGGCCGGGAACGCTCAGGTCCGCTTCCACCTTGATGCGATTGGCCTGATCGACCGGAGCGCCGAGCCAGTCCGCCGCCGCCGAGGCGCGCACGCCGGCGGCCCAGAGGATCAGCTTTGCCGCGAGCCTGGTTTCGCCGAACGCGACGCCCTCGCTGCTGCATTCGCGCACGGCCCGACCCAGTTCGATTTGCACTCCCAGGCGCTCAAGCGCCGCATGCGCGTAGCGCGAAAGGTCTTCGGCGAAGCCTGGCAGGATGCGCGGACCGGCTTCGATCAGGACGATCCTCGCGCGGCGTGTGTCGATGTTGCGGAAATCCTCACGCAGGTTTTCGTGCGCCAGTTCGGCAATCGTCCCCGCCAGTTCCACGCCTGTCGGTCCGCCACCGACGATCGCAAAAGTGAGCAGGGCCGCGCGACGCTGCACATCGGTCTCGCGCTCGGCCAGTTCAAAGGCAAGCAGAATCCGTCCGCGGATGTCGGCGGCGTCTTCCAGGGTCTTGAGTCCAGGCGCGTACGCCTCCCACTCGGCATGACCGAAGTAGGCATGCCGCGCGCCGGTGGCCAGCACCAGGCTGTCGTAGGCGATCGTGCCGCCGTCGTCGAGCAGGACATGTCGTCTCGCGCTGTCGATCCCGGCGACGGTCGCCAGCAAGGTGGTTATCTGCTTGCGCCGGCGCAGCAGATGGCGCACGGGCCAGGCAATCTCCGAGGGCGCAAGCGATGCCGTGGCAACCTGATACAGCAGCGGCTGGAACAGGTGATGGTTGCGCTGATCGATGAGGGTAATGCGCACTGGCGCACGCGCCACGCGACGCGCAACCTCCAGGCCACCGAAGCCGGCGCCGACGATGACAAGGTGATGGCGGGAAGACGAATCGCTCAACGCAGCTTGCTTCCTGAAGACGAGGGCGCCGCATCCGGGTGCAGACTGATCCGGCCGTGTGCAGATTGTACGGCGGCGCAAACTTTACCGCCGTGCGCGCGAATGCGGTTGTTCCGATTCCGCTGGCGCATAGGTCAACTTGCCCGCAACGACCCGCGCGGGCGCGGTCATCGGATGCACGGCGCTATGGCCGGCATCCAGGATATGCACCACCTCGATGCCACGCACGCACAGCACGTCGGCGATCAGGGCACGATGGCAGCGCCACCAGACCGCCTCGGCGCACATGATCACCGTGCGCCGACGCGCCGCCAGTGCGAGCAAGTCTTCCAGCCCCTGGGCGAATTCCGCGCTGGCCAGATAGTCGGCATAACCGCGGAACGCGGCGTTGCGCCAGGCCGAATTCGGCGAATCGGCGCGCGCCTTGCGCCGGCCACCGAGTTGCGGCAGCCACTGATATTCGACGCCGAGCGCAGGCAAGCTTTCCGCCAGTGCGTCGCGGGCGAAATATGGGTGGCGCCGCGAGCCGGGGAAGCGGCGCACATCGGCCACCGCCCCGATGCGGTATTCGTTCAGCAGGTCGAGGAACTCCTCCAGCGGACGCGTGGAATGACCGATCGTCCAGATCGTTGCCGGATTCGTTCGTGATCCTGATTCCGTCACGGGTCAATCGATCCTGCGCAACGCCGCGCCCTTGTGCGCGGCAATGTGCGCGGTCTTGTCGCTCTTGATCTCGTACTGCGGCTCGTCGGCACTGGCGTGATGCGTGTAGCCCTTGTAGGCGAAATCGTCGACGTGGATCCGGGTGATCCTGCCGGTAACGTGACCGGCCTCGGAGTTCCAGCGCACATGATCGCCGACCTTGAATGTCGCCTTCCTGATCGCGTGGTTCCTCGACGTCATGTTGTACCGGAAGCGGGAGGAACGAGCAGCGCCTTGGCGCGTGCATGGACATTCTCCACTGTGAATCCGTACTGGCGCAACAGCGTGTCGGCCGGCGCGGATGCGCCGAAACGCTCGATCCCAAGCATGTCGCCGCGATCGCCGATGTAGCGTTGCCACCCCTGGGCCACGCCCAGTTCCACCGCCAGCCGAGCGGTCACATCGGGCGGCAGCACGTCATCGCGATAGGATTTCGGCTGCGCATCGAATAATTCCCAGCTCGGCATGGAGACGCAGCGCACGGCGATGCCTTCGGCCTGCAGGCGCTCTGCAGCGGCCAGGATCAGACCGACTTCGGAGCCGCTGGCGATCAGGATCAGCCCGGGCTTGCGATCCTTCGCGTCGCTCAGCACGTAAGCACCGCGGCGCAGGCCATCGGCGCTGGCCTGACGGCTGCGATCAAGTGTCGCAACATTCTGCCTGGTCAGGACCAGCAACACCGGTCGATCGCGCGTTTCCACGGCAACCTTCCATGCCACTGCCGTTTCGTTGGCGTCGCAGGGACGGATCACGGTGACATTCGGTATCGCACGCAGACTGGCCAGTTGCTCCACCGGCTGGTGCGTCGGGCCATCTTCGCCGAGCGCGATGCTGTCGTGCGTGAACACGTGCACGACGTGCAAGCCCATCAGCGCAGCCAAACGGATCGGCGGACGCATGTAGTCGGAAAAGACCATGAACGTGGAGCCATAGGGGACAAAGCCGCCATGCGCGGCCAGTCCGTTGGCGATCGCGCCCATCGCATGTTCGCGCACGCCGAAGTGCAGGTTGCGTCCGGCGTAGCTCCAGCCGCCGCCATCGGAACCTTGCTTGTCCTCGCCGCGCATTGCCGGAGGATTGAAATCGCCCAGTCCCTTGAGCGCAGTGTAGGTGGACGGATCCAGATCGGCCGAACCGCCGCCGAGTGCGGGGAGTTTCGGCGCCAGCGCATTCATCACCTTGCCGCCGGCAACGCGCGTTGAGATTCCTTTCGCATCCGGTGGAAAAACCGGAATGTCCGCATCCCAGCCCGGCGGCAATGCGCCGCGCAGACGCAACTGCAGCTCCTCCGCCAATTCCGGAAATTCCTTGGTATAGACGTCCAGGCGTCCATCCCAGTCTGCTTCGGATTTTGCCCCGCGACCCAGCGCCTGGCGGAAATGCGCGAGCGCCTGCTGCGGAATCAGGAATGGCGGCTCGGCCGGCCATCCAAGCTTTTCCTTGGTCTTTCCTACATCCTCGACGCCAAGCGGCGATCCATGTGCCTTGAAACTGTCCTGCTCGGGCGAACCGTAACCGATGTGCGTGCGCACCAGGATCAACGACGGCCGCGTCGTGTCGGCGCGCGCGGCGTCGAGTGCGACGCCGATCGCATCGACGTCGTTGCCGTCGGCGACGTGAATCGTCTGCCAGCCGTACGCTTCGAAACGCTTTGCGCGGTCTTCGGAAAAAGTGATGTCGGCAGCGGCGGCCAGGGTCACGTAGTTGTCGTCGTACAGGCAGATCAGTTTGCCCAGTTTCAAGTGGCCGGCCAGCGACGCCGCTTCGGAAGCCACGCCCTCCATCAGGTCGCCATCGCTGACGATGGCCCAGGTATGGTGGTCGATGAGGTCGTGACCATCGCGGTTGTAGCGCGCGGCGAGATGCACCTCGGCAATCGCCATGCCGACGGCATTGGCCAGTCCCTGGCCGAGCGGACCCGTCGTGACTTCCACGCCGGGCGTGTGGCCGCGCTCGGGGTGCCCCGGCGCCTTGCTGCCCCATTGGCGGAATTGCTTGATGTCCTCCAGGGAAAGCGCATAGCCGGTGACATGCAGCAAACTGTACAGCAGTGCCGAGCCATGACCGGCCGAGAGCACGAAGCGATCACGGTTTGCCCAGTGCGGATTGGCCGGGTTGTGTCTGAGCTGGCGAGTCCACAGTGCATAAGCCATCGGCGCGGCACCGAGCGGCAATCCGGGATGGCCACTGTCGGCTTTCTGCACCATGTCCACCGACAGAAAACGAAGTGTATTGATGCACTGCTGATCGAGTGGGTCGGACATGATGATTCCCTCCGTGGGTATGGATCGGCGTCAGGCAATCGCCGCGTCGACGATGCGCTGCGCTTCCTTGAGGATGTCTTGCAGATGTTCGCCGCTCTTGAAACTTTCCGCGTAGATCTTGTAGATCGCTTCGGTGCCGGAAGGCCGCGCGGCAAACCAGCCACTCGCAGCGATCGCCTTGATGCCGCCGATCGCCGCATTGTTGCCGGGCGCGCGATCGAGCACCTGTTCGATTTTCTCGCCGGCCAGTTGATCGCTGTGCAACTGGTCGGGCGACAGCCTGGCGAGTTTGGCCTTCTGCGCCGGCGTGGCCGAGGCTTCCACGCGGTCGGCAAATGGCCTGCCCAGATCCTGCGTCAGTTGCGCATATAACTGGCCCGGATCCTTGCCCTGGCGCGCGGTGATTTCCGCGGAGAGCAGCGCGGGTACGAGACCATCCTTGTCTGTTGTCCATACACAGCCGTCGCGGCGCAGGAACGAGGCACCGGCACTTTCCTCGCAACCGAATCCCAGCGATCCGTCGAACAAGCCGGCCGAAAACCATTTGAAGCCGACCGGCACCTCGAAGAGCTTGCGCCCAAGTCGTCTCACGACGCGGTCGATCAGGGCGGTGCTGACCAGAGTCTTGCCGACGCCGGCCTGCGCATTCCACTGCGGCCGTTGCCGGTACAGGTAGTCGATCATCACCGCCAGATAGTGATTGGGTTCGAGCAGACCGCTGCTGCGGGTGACGATGCCATGGCGATCGTGATCGGTATCGCAGGCGAAGGCGACATCGTATTTGTCCTTGAGCCCGATCAATCGCTGCATTGCATACGACGACGACGGGTCCATGCGGATCCTGCCGTCCCAATCAACGGTCATGAAGGCAAATTGCGGATCTACCTCGGCGCTGACCACGGTCAGATCGATTCTGTAGCGCTCGGCGATCGGCGCCCAGTAGTGCACGCCGGCACCGCCGAGAGGATCCACGCCCATGTGCACGCCGGCACTGCGGATGGCATCGAAGTCGATGACGTTGCCCAGATCGGCGACATAGGCACCGAGATAGTCGTGCGCGTGCGTCGTCGCCGCCTTGCGCGCCTGCGCCAGCGGCATGCGCCTGACATCCTTGAGTCCGTTCTCGAGCAGCACGTTCGCGCGATTCTGGATCCAGCCGGTCACGTCGGTATCGGCCGGTCCGCCATTCGGCGGGTTGTACTTGAAACCGCCGTTGTCGGGCGGATTGTGCGAAGGCGTGACGACGATACCGTCGGCGAGGCCGGTCTTGCGGCCGCGGTTATAGCTCAGGATTGCGTGCGAGATCGCCGGCGTGGGCGTGAATTCGCCCCCCGCGGAGATCATCGTTTCGACGCCGTTTGCAGCCAGCACTTCGAGCGCGTTCTCGAATGCCGGCTGTGACAGCGCATGCGTATCCGCGCCGATGAAGACCGGTCCATCGATGCCATTGGCCTTGCGGTATTCACAGATCGCCTGACTGATGGCCAGGATATGCCACTCGTTGAAGCTGCAATCGAACGAACTGCCGCGATGGCCGGAAGTGCCGAAGGCGACACGCTGCTCCGGCACCGACGGATCCGGTTTCAGATCGACATAGGCCGCGAGCAGTTTCCGGATGTCGACGAGGATCGATGTCGGCGCCGGCTTGCCCGCGAGCGGACTGACTTGCTGGCTCATGCGCCGCTTCCCGGATTACTGCCGCCGCGCAGCCGGCGATAGCGCCGGATCAAGGCGTTGGTCGAACTGTCGTGGGCGAGCTTTGGTTCTTCCTTCGCGCTGAGTTCGGCGATGGTCGCCTGCGCCAACTGCTTGCCCAATTCGACGCCCCACTGGTCGAACGAATCGATGTCCCAGATGATCCCTTGAACGAAGACGCTGTGCTCATACAGTGCGATCAGCGTTCCGAGCGCATGCGGCGTCAGCTTTTCTGCAATGATCGTGTTGCTCGGACGATTGCCGGCAAACGTGCGATGCGGGGCCAGGGCCGCGTCCGTACCGGCCGCGCGCACCTCGGCGGTCGTTCGGCCAAACGCAAGCGCCTCGCCCTGCGCAATCAGATTGGCCATCAGCAGATCATGCTGATCGAGATCATGCTGGTCGCCCAGCGGATTCAGTGGCTGGCAGAAGCCGATGAAATCGCAGGGCCCGATGCGCGTGCCCTGATGGATCAGCTGATAAAAGGAATGCTGGCCGTTGGTGCCCGGCTCACCCCAATAGACCGGTGCGGTGGCGTAGTCGACTTCCGCACTATCGAGCGTGACATGCTTGCCGTTGCTCTCCATCGTCAACTGCTGCAGGTAGGCCGGAAAGCGTTTCAGGTATTGTTCGTAAGGCAGCACCGCAACCGTGGCTGCATCGAGAAAATTGTTGTTCCAGATTGCCAGCAGGCCCATCAGTACGGGCAGGTTTTGCTGCAGCGGTGTGTGGCGGAAATGTTCATCCATCGCATGGAAACCCGCCAGCATTTCGCCGAAGCGATCCGCGCCGATGGCGATCATGGTGGACAGGCCGATCGCCGATTCCATCGAATAACGGCCGCCGACCCAGTCCCAGAAGCCGAACATATGCGCGGTGTCGATGCCGAACTTGCGCACTTCGACGGCATTGGTGGATACAGCGACGAAGTGTTTTGCGATCGCCTGTTCGTTTCCCGTCGCGTTGAGGAACCAGGCGCGTGCCGCGTGCGCGTTGGTCAGCGTTTCCAGCGTCGTGAATGTCTTCGAGCAGATGATGAACAGGGTCTCGGCAGCGTCCAGGTCACGCGTGGCTTCGACGAAATCGGTGCCATCGACATTCGAGACGAAACGGAAGTTCATGTCGCGCTGGCTGTAGTGGCGCAGGGCCTCGTACGCCATGACCGGCCCGAGATCCGAGCCGCCGATGCCGATACTGATGACGTTGCGGATACGCTTGCCGGTGTACCCGAGCCACGCGCCACTGCGCACTTTTCCGGCGAATTCTGCCATGCGTTCGAGCACCGCGTGCACATCAGCGACGACATCGTGTCCGTCGAGCAAAATTTTTTCGCCGGCCGGAGCGCGCAGCGCCACATGCAGCACCGCACGATTCTCCGTGACGTTGATGCGCTCGCCGCGGAACATCGCTTCGATGCGCTGCGGCAGGCCGCAGGCCACAGCCAGATCGTGCAGCAGCGCCAGCGTGTCGGCATCGATGCGTTGCTTGGAATAATCCAGATACAGTCCGACCGCCTGCGCAATCAATTTTTCGCCGCGCCGCGGATCGGTGGCGAATAGTTCGCGCAGATGCAGCTCGCCGGTTCGCGCGGCATGTCTTTCAAGCGCCTGCCACTGCGGGCGCGCTGCGAGTCTGGAACGGCTCATCGTGAAACAGCTCCTTGCGGTTGATGGTTGGGCGCGCCACTGTCGAGCGTGACCGCCTTGTCGGCGATCCGCTGCAGCAATTGCCGCCAGGATTTGACGAACGCCTGCGCGCCCTCGTCTTGCAGTCGGGCCGCCAGTGCGGCGATATCGACGCCCGTCGCCGCGATTTTCGCGATGGTAGCATCGCTGTCGCCACCGTCGGCTGCCATCATGCCCTGCAGCTTGCCATGATCGGCAAACGCCTGCAGCGTCTTTTCCGGCATCGTATTAATCGTGTCGGGTGCGGCGAAGGCATTAATGTACAAAGTATCCGATGCTGACGGATCCTTGGTACCCGTGCTCGCCCAGAGCAGGCGCTGGGGTTGCGCGCCCGCCGCGGCAAGATTGCGCCAGCGCGACGAATCGAGCAGTTCGCGATAGGCGCGATAGGTTTGGCCGCCGACCGCGATTCCCAGCCGGTTGTGCAAGGCTTCGGGCAACTGCTTGTTGGCGGCGACGTCCCAGCGGCTGATGAACAGTGAAGCCACCGAACCCACGCGCGGATCGCGTCCCGCTTCGATACGGCGCTCGATGCCGCGCATATATGCCTGGGCGGCGGCCAGATACTGCGCACAGGAAAAAAGCAGGGTCACGTTGACCGGAATGCCCAGGGCAATCGCTTCCTCGATCACCGAAATGCCTTCGGCTGTGCCGGGAATCTTCACGAAAAGGTTCTTGCAGGCGGCCTGCATATGGATCTTTTTCGCCGCGCTCACCGAGCCGGCCGCATCTGCCGCGAGCAGGGGCGAAATCTCCATCGACACCCAACCGTCGGTCTTGTCCGTTGCCTGGAATACCGGCCAGAACAGATCGGCAGCACGGCGCAGGTCTTCAAGTGCCAACTCGGTGAACAGGCTCTCACCGGAAAGTCCGGCCTGCGTCTTGGCACGGATCGCCGCATCGTACGCATCGCTGTCGCCGATCGCCGCGTCGAAGATGCTGGGATTGGACGTCAGGCCGGTGATGGAATCCTCGGCGATATAACGCGCCAGGGTGCCGTCATCGAGCAAACTGCGGGTGATATTGTCGAGCCAGAGGCTCTGGCCGAGATCATGCAATTGGGCTGTGGGTTTCATGCTCACCTCGCTGTTGCAGCAGCTCTGGATGCGGCGGACAGAGGCGCAAAGTCATGTTCGAGCAAGCCGCCGATATTTTCGATCGTTATATCTGCCGGCCAATAGGAATGAACGTTCTTGGGATCCAGGGCATAGTGCCCTTGCCGAGGGAAAACCGTGGTCAGCCGGTCGCCAAGAACATTTTTCATTGCCTGCAGAATGCGCAGCTTGTCATCCACCATGATGTAGTGCTGCGCGGGGTAGCGTTGGACAACGGCGTCCAGCATCTGTTCCTTGTGCACGTAGATCAGCACCCTGCCCGCGACCGCGTCCCACAGTCCGGAGTGCTGCACCTTGCGTGGTTGGAACACAACGTCACCATCGGAAAGGATGACGGCCTGGCCGAATTTCCCCAGGTGCCTGATGACATCGAACACCGCGGGATAAACACGTTCGGCGAAGGGATAATCCACGAGAAAGGACGACATCAGCAACAGGCGCGGATCGCTCATGTCGGCCAGCCGATAGCGTTGCAAGGCGCCCAGGTAATCCGCGTAGCCCAGCTCCGCGCGCAACGCCTCGAATATTTCCCAGTAGCGCTGGCGGCACGCGATGCCGAATTCGCGCTCGAGGTGATTCCTCAGGTCGGCTTCGATGCGGTCGTTGTCGAGCAAGGTATTGTCGACATCGAGCAGGAAGACGAGCGGGTTCGAAGCGGTCATGCCGGCGCCTGTTTCAGTATCGGATTGTGCCAGCCGCCATCCGCCGCGATCAGCGCCCGCGCCTGTTCCGGCCCCCAGCTGCCCTGCTTGTAGAGGCGGGACTCGTGGTGGATTTCGAGCACCGGGTCGACCACCATCCACGCGGCCTCGACTGCATCCTCGCGCGTGAACAACGCACCGTCGCCGGCCATGGCATCGCCGAGCAGCCGCTCGTAAGGCGATTTCTCTCCCGGTTCCTGCTCCATCAAGTACAGTTCGCGCTGGTCGCCGAGGAACTCCTTGCCCGCGCGCTTGACCCGCGCAGCGAGCGCGACCGCCGAGTTGGGCGACAGCCTGAAGCGCAGATAGTTGGCGCGTCCGCCGGCAGGCGCCGCGTCGTCGAACAACTTCTGCGGCGGCGGTTTCAGCTCCACGACAATCTCGGCCGCGGTTTCCGGCAGGCATTTTCCCGAGCGCAGGTACCAAGGCACTCCGCCCCAGCGCCACGAATCGATGAACAGTCGCAATGCGCAGTAGGTCTCGACGTCGGAATTCTTCGCGACGCCGGGTTCGTCGCGGTAACCGTCATACTGCCCGCGCACCAAGTCATCGGCGTGCAGCGGGCGCATCGCCTGGAATACTTTGGCCTTCTCGCTGTGCACGGCGCCGAAACCCTGATACGCCGGCGGCTCCATCGCCAGCAGCGCGACGATCTGCAGCAGGTGATTCTGCACCACGTCGCGCAGACAGCCGGCGGTTTCGTAGAACGAGCCGCGACCCGCCACGCCAAAATTCTCAGCCAGCGTGACCTGCACGCTGGCCACGCAGTTGCGGTTCCAGATCGGCTCCAGAAACGAGTTGGCGAAACGGAAATACAGGATGTTCATGATCGCTTCCTTGCCGAGGTAGTGATCGATGCGGAAGATCGAATCGTCCGGAAATGCGGACCTCAGGATGCGATTGAGCTCTTGCGCCGAAGCCAGGTCGCGGCCGAATGGTTTTTCGACCACGACGCGCGCATTTCCGGTGCAGTCGGCCTGCTGCAGGCCCTTGATCACGGTGGCGAACAGGCCCGGCGGAATGGCCAGGTAGTGCAGCGGCCGCTGCGCGGCCCCGAGTGCTTTTTTCAACCGCTGGAAAGTCGCTGCATCGTTGTAATCGCCATCGACGTATTGCAACCGCGCCGAAAGCCGCGCAAACACCGCCTCATCAACGCTACCGTTCTGATCCTTTGCCGCCTGATCGACACTGGCGCGCGCACGCTGACGCAGCTTCTCCGTGGACCAGCCCGAATGCGATACTCCAATGATCGGAATATCCAGCTCATCATGCAGCATCAACGCCTGCAGCGCCGGAAAGATCTGCTTGTAGGCCAGGTCACCGGTGGCGCCAAAAAAAACCAGGGCATCCGAGCGGGGTAGCGCGGCGGGAGTGGCTGTCTGCATGATCATGCCTGCGCTATTTCCAACACGGGAAGCGCATAACCTTCGACACGATACCATCCGGCACGATACCGTCGCCCACGTCCGTTGCGAATACTGGTTGAATGGGCGAGGCGCACTCACTCATCGACGCGTGGCGGCAAGACGACAGGCGGTCATCCATGCGCGATTGGCGTTCGCCCAGGCGTTCTCCGCCAGAAATCGAGCGGGTTGCGGGTTGCGTGTGGCCAAGGCACCGCTCGGCGATTTCGGTCGGGCGATCCGGTTCGATTCGCGCTTGGTGCCGTTCAAGTTGTCCATCGCTCAGTCTCCTTGCTCGCGGCCATCGGCGCGCATCGTGTGGCGTCCACTGTTCTCGTTCTCCATGGCAATTGGCATGCCAGAAACCGCCGCGTTCAAGTGCTTGATTGGCCTGAGGCCGACGTCGCCTTCGGTTGCGGAATAAGCGGACGCGACGCCTGCGCCACGCAAAATGCAATGCCTCGCTGACGTGCTGACTCATACCGCATTCCCGGCAATCCTCACCGACGCGGCGGGCATGTTCACGACGACGTGGTGTCGCGTGCCATCATCGACCATAGTCAGACATTCTTCCGTCTGCAGGACGCCATCGAGAGTTATCTGCACGCCGGGGCTGCCTTGCGCGACCCGGCGGAATTCGATGTCGTAGACCGCGTCGCCGCGGCGATAGGCAACCTGGAGCGATTCCCACGCCGCCGGCAGGCAGGGCGCAAAAAGCAGCTTGCCGGAATTCAGGCGCAAGCCGATGATCGACTCCACGATCAGCCGGTACAGCCACCCGGCCGAACCGGTATACCAGGTCCAGCCACCGCGGCCGACATGCGGCACGACTGCGTAGATGTCGGCGGCGACAACGTACGGTTCGGTCTTGTATACCGCGAGCTTTTCCGCCGAATCGGCGTGGTTCAGCGGATTGATCATGGCCAGCAGTTCGTGCGCACGGTCTGCATCGCCGAGTGCGGCAAAAGCCATCGCCGTCCATACGGCCGCGTGCGTGTACTGGCCGCCATTCTCGCGCACGCCGGGCACGTAACCCTTGATATAACCCGGGTCCATTGTCGACTTGTCGAACGGCGGATCCAGCAGCTGGATCAAGGCGTCATCGCGACGCACCAGGCGCCGATCCACCGCCTGCATGGCCGTCGCGACGCGTTCGGCACTGCCGGCGCCCGACAACACGGCCCAGCTTTGCGAAATGGAATCGATCTGGCATTCGTCGTTGCTGGCCGAACCCAGCGGCGTTCCGTCGTCGAAATAGGCACGTCGATACCAGCCGCCGTCCCACGCATTTTTTTCCACGTTCGCGCGCAGGCGCTCAGCCTCGGTACGGCAGCGTTCGGCGAATGCCGCATCGCTCGAACGCGTTGCCACGTCGGCAAACTGCATCAGCACGTCGTAGAGGAAGAATGCCAGCCAGACGCTTTCGCCCTTGCCGTGGATACCGACATTGTTCATGCCGTCATTCCAGTCGCCCGAGCCCATCAATGGCAGCCCGTGTTCGCCAAAGCGCAGGCCGTGGACGATCGCACGCTGGCAGTGCTCGTACAACGTGGCGGTTTCGGCCAGACGCGTGGGCAGGTCGTAGTAGGATTCTTCGCCTTCACCGAGCGGACGGCCATCGAGAAAGGCGATGCGTTCTTGCAATACGGCGAAATCGCCAGTGGCCACGACATAGCGGCAGGCGGCAAACGGCAGCCACAAATAATCGTCGGAGCATAACGTGCGCACGCCGCGTCCCGACGGCGGATGCCACCAGTGCTGCACGTCGCCCTGCTTGAACTGGCGCGAGGCGCAAAGCAGCAATTGCGCGCGCAGCATTCCGGGTTCGCAATGCGCCAGGGCCATGACGTCCTGCAACTGGTCGCGGAACCCCCAGGCGCCGCCGGACTGGTAGTAGCCGCTGCGGCCCCAGATCCGCGATGCGATGGCCTGATACACCAGCCAGCCGTTGGCCAGCAGGTTCAGCGATGCGTCGGGCGTCTGCACGCGGATCACGCCGAGCGTGCGTTTCCAGTACGCGCGCACCGCATCGAGCGCGTCGCGCGCCGTGCCGGCTTTCCGGCATAGCTGAACGAGTTCGCTCGCATGTTCGAAATCACGGCCGGCGCCGAGACGGAAAATCAGTTCCCGCGATTTGCCCTCGGCAAGCTCGAAGGGAACCTGGATCGCCGCGCACGGATCCATGCCGGCGCCGACCTTGCCCGACAGGCGCGCGCGCTGCATCACTGCCGGATTTTTCAGATTGCCGTTGCGGCCGATGAATTCGCTGCGATCGCCGGTGATCGTGCGCGTCGGATCGTCGACGTCGAAAAAGGCCACGCGATCGGAAAATTCGGTATTGAACGCGTTGCGCGCCAGCAAGGCACCGTTGTTCTGGTCGATCTCGCTGACCACATGCATCGCGGTTTTCGCACGCACGTCGCCAAGGGTCCACTCCACATAGCCGGTGACCGACAATCGCCGCGGTCCGGCAGAGACATTGCGCACCTTCAGGACACAGAATTTGACCGGCAGATCGAGTGCAACGTAGACCCACAGCTCGGTCTGGATGCCGGCTTCGACGTGTTCGAAGACGCTGTAGCCGAAGCCGTGGCGCACGACATAGGGATTTGCGCCGCAGGCCGGTGCCGGTGTCGGAGACCAGAACTGTCCGGTCTCCTCGTCACGCAGGTAAAACGCCTCGCCGGTGGGATCGCTCACCGGATCGGCGTGCCAGGGCGTGAGGCGGTATTCGTGCGCGTTTTCGGCCCAGGTATAAGCCGCGCCGCTCTCGGAAACCACCGTTCCGAACTGCGGATTCGCCAGGACATTCACCCAAGGCAACGGCGTGCGCCGCGCAGCAGACGTGGTGACGACATATTCGGTGCCGTCCGCGGAAAATCCGCCGAGCCCGTTGAACAATTGCGTCTGCGTCAACGGCTCGCCGCTCCTTTCCACGCCGATTCTTTCGGCGGCAAATTTTTCGGAAACGACCCGTTCAGTCCGGGTCGGCGTGAAGCGCGGAATCACACTCTCGATCTTGTCGCGCCGCTTGACCTGCTCGATCAGGGCACCGCGCTCATCGGATATCACCACGCGCGCCACGGCCTGCAGCAACACGCGGTCTTCCGGCGAGATCTGATCGACCGGCCGAACGAAAATGCCGCCCGGCCGGTCGATCATGTTCGCTTCGATGCCGGCCGCGAGCAGACCCACGATCTGGTCATGCAGCAACTGGCGGTAGCCGCCGCGATCGTCGTTCCAGATCACCAGATCCACCGCCAGACCCTTCATGCGCCAGTAGGCATGCGCCTGCACGAGCTGGCGCGCCAGGCCGATGTTGGCCGAGTCGCGGATCTTCAGCAGCAGGATCGGCAGATCGCCGGAAATGGCGTAACCCCACAGTCCCGGCTGGCTGCGCCGGTTACTGGCGATAACGCTGGCATCCGCGCGCAGCGAACTGTTGGCGTAGATGATGCGGCTGGCGATGCGACCGTAAAGTTGCGCGTCGGCCTCGGTGACATTGATCTGCCGCAGCGCGACCTGGCTGTGCGTCCAGGCCAGGTCGAACACGCGATCGGCCAGGGCCTTGTCCTGGTATTTGTCGATGAGGCCCAGACAGCTTTCGCGGTTCTCGGCAACGCCGCAGACGATGTCGATGGTCAGGGTCTGATCCGGCTCGAGCACGACCCGGTGGCGGATTGCGACAATCGGATCGAGTACGGAACCCTGGGTGCCGGACAATGGCGCAGATTCGACCAGGGCGACCGGGTCGGCCAGTGTCCTGCCGCGCCCGATGAAGCGCATGCGATCGGTCTCGTACGAGGTTTGCAGGCTTTCTGCGCCGCGCACCTTCATCACATGCAGCATCCACGGCGGCTGCTCGCCGTCGGAACGCGGACGACGCGTGCACACGATGGCCTGCCTGGCGCCGAGAATTTCGGTCTGCACGAACAGATTGTTGAAGCCTCGCTGCATCGCGTCGGCGGCCTGGGACACGAGCACGACCTCGGCGTAACTGGTCAGCTCGATGGTCTTGCGCACGCGCGAACGATTGATCAGGCGAACCCGGCGCAGCTCGATATCGTCTTCGGGCGAAACCGCGATGTCGGTCTGCGTCTCGATCTGATCGTCGCGCCGGTGGAATTCGACTTTAGGTTCGGTGAACGTGGCTTCGTAGGCATCGGCCCCGGCCAGGATCGGCTGAAATGCCGTGGACCACACCTTGTTCGCATCGATATCGCGGACGAAGCAGAACATGCCCCAGTTGTCGCAGGTCACATCTTCGCGCCAGCGCGTCACCGCAACATCCTTCCAGCGGCTGTACCCGCCGCCGGCATTCGTCAGCATCACATGGTAACGGCCGTTGGAAAGCAGCTGCACGCCCGGAATCGGTGTGCCGGCACTGTCGAAAACACGTATCGGCATCTCCGTGGTCTCGGCGGCGGCAGCGCGGACGTCGACCATTTCGGCATGGGTCGCGGACGAGGCTGCGGCACGCGGGATCCGTTCCTGCAGCAGGTGCAAGGTGGCCTGGAACAGCGGAACCGACACAAAGCGTCTCTGCATCGGGCGATCCAGCAGAGCGTAGTCCGTCGCCAGCAAACTCATGCCCTGGTGATGCACCATGAACGACTGCACCTTGGCCGAGGTTTCGCCGCGCGGCAAGCGCGCGGGCGTGTAGTCGACCGCTTCGTAGAACCCGAATCGCCCGAGCACGCCTTCCGTCGCCAGGCGCATGAGATTGCGACACGCCTGCTTGGGCGCAACCATCAAGGCCAGAACCGCTGCATAGGGAGCGATCACCAGGTCCTCGGACAGGCCGCGCTTGAGTCCCAGGCCGGGAACGCCGAAGGCGCGATATTGATAATTCAACGCCGCATCGACCGCGTTGTAGCCGGACTCGGAAATCCCCCAGGGCACGCCGCAATCCCTGGCATAGGCAATCTGCCGGTCCACCGCGGCGATGTAGCTTTGATCGAGCAGGCTGTTGCGGTAGGTCGGCATCACCAGCAACGGCATGAGGTATTCGAACATCGAGCCGCTCCAGGAAAGCAGCGCGCCGCCGGAACTGGTCTGCGTCAGCAACCGGCCGAGGGAGTACCAGTTTTCCTGTGGAATCCGCCCCTGCGCGATCGCGAGGAAACTCGCCAGCCGCGCTTCGGATGCCAGCAGATCGTAGTAGCTGGCGTCCAGGCGCCGATCGGTGACGTTGTAACCGATCGAAAACAGATGCCGCGCCGGATCGTACAGAAAACCAAAATCCATCTGCGCCATTTCACACGCCTGCAGACCCAGACGATGCAGCGCCTGGACGCGTTCGCCTACCTGCGCGGCGGATTTGGCCACCTCGCGGCCGAACGCTGCAATCCACTCAAGTTCCTCGGCTGTCGCTTCGGCGGAGGCCTGCATCTGCAGGTTTGCCAGGGCGTTGGCACCCGCATCGGCAACGCTGCGCAGTGCGGGAATCTGCATGCCATCAAGACTTCCGGCAAGCCGGCCGGGAGGACGCGGCAGGGTCAGCCACGGCGCGAGCGCACGCAGATCGTCAACCGCGTCGCGGCATTGGCGTAACAGCGCTTCGGCCCAGTGCTGTCCGTCGATGGCGCCTGCCGCAACCATGCGATCGTTGATTTCTTCGGCATCGGCATGCAGCTGGCACAGCGCGTGCTCGACCGCGAACAGGGCCGGCGGCTGCGCGGTCAGCGCATCGATGCGCCGCTCGAAGCGGTCGATCACGTCGGACGGAACGGCAATCCTGGTGGCGCGCAGGATTGCCGCCGTGTCGCGCAGCCCGGAAAAGACCTGCGCGCCGACGACGGGCTGCCCGCCCAGTTCCAGCAGACCCGCCTGCAAGGTCAGCAGATGTGCAGCCAGATTGCCACTATCGACGGTGGAAATGTATACAGGATGCAGCGCCTGCAAGGTGCGCGTGTCGTACCAGTTGTAGAAGTGCCCGTGCTCGCGTGCCAGGCCCTGCATCGTTGCCAGGGTATTGCCGGTACGCTCGATCAGGGCGCCGGTGCCGATGTAACCGAAATCATGCGCGGATAGGTTCGCCAGCAGCGCCATGCCGATATTGGTCGGCGAGGTACGGTGCGCAACTGCCGGTGCGGGAATTTCCTGGATGTTGTCCGGCGGCAGCCAATGGTCCTCGGACCCGACCAGGTCCTCGAAAAATGCCCAGGTGCGTCGGGCAATCTCGCGCAGGAATTGCGTGTCTGCGACAGTCAATGCCTCGGCGTGACGGTCGCCCAGATCCCTGCTCAGCCACCAGGTGAGCAGCGGCGACACGAGCCAGAGCAGCAACACCGGCAGCGCCAGCGCAAGAACGTGGGGCCGCCATGCAATCAGCAGCATGGCGACGCCGAATACCAGCGCCGGCGCAATCCACATCGCCCGGATCGAGGCGCGCAGCGAAACATCGGCATTGCGCTCGACTTCGTTCGACGGCGTCCATTGCAACGGATGCCGGTGCGTGAACAACATGCGCACGAGCGTGCGCACGATTGCATCGAGATTGGAATACGCTTCGTGCGGCAGGCATGAAATCTGGAATATCGCGCTGAAGAACCGGCGCCCGGATGCGTGGGTCACCGCACGCAAATGCTGGACAAGCGTGGTCTCATCGGGCTTGCGCGAAATATCCAGGATCATTGCGGCGCAGGGCGGCAGCAGCGCCACCGACATCACCGCAAGCGTCCACAACCATGCGCGCGGCAATACGCTCCAGCCCAGAATCAGCAGCAGCACGAGTGCCGCCGGCACCAGGCTGCGCCGCAGGTTGTCGAGAATCTTCCACTGCGACAACAACGACAACGGATTGCGCAAACGCTGACCGTTCGCACCCGGTACCCGCGCAAGCAACCAGCCGGCAATCTGCCAGTCGCCGCGAATCCAGCGGTGGCGGCGCGCCACGTCGGCGCCATAGCGCGACGGATAATCCTCGTACAACTCAACGTCGCTCAGCAGCCCCGAGCGCGCGTAGCAGCCTTCCAGCAGATCGTGACTGAGGATGCGGTTTTCCGGAAAGCAGTCCTTGAGCACATGCTCGAACGCTTCGACATCGTAGATGCCCTTGCCGATGAACGAGCCTTCGCCGAAGGCGTCCTGGTATACATCGGATACCGTGCGCGTGTAGGGATCGATACCGACTTCACCGGCATGCATTTTCGCGTAGCGCGAACGGTTGGCGCTGGCCAGCGTGGCGGCGACGCGCGGCTGCAGGATGCCGTGGCCGACGCCGACACGCCTGCCACCGGCCGCATAGCCGGGACGATTGAGCGGATGCGCCATCGCCGCGACCAGACTGCGGGCCGAATCGCGCGGCAACTGCGTGTCGGTATCCAGGGTGACGACGTATTTCACCGTGGACAGAATTTGTGTATCGCCAGCGATGGCGAGAAAATTCGTGCGCGTGCCTTCGCGCAACAGCGCGTTGAGATCGCCGAGTTTGCCGCGCTTGCGCTCGTAGCCCATCCATACCCGTTCGCGCTCATTCCAGCGCCGCGGCCGATGAAACAGGAAAAAAATGTCGCCGGCATCATTCCCGTACCTTGCGTTGAGCGCCTGGATCGCCGCGGTCGCGCGATTCATCAGCATGTCGTCGCCCGGCATCGTCTGGCTGCCGGCGTCGGCAAAATCGGTGAGCAGGCCGAAATGCAGGCTGGGGTCGCGATTGGCGAGAAATCGCACTTCCATTGCCTCGACCAGCGCATCGACGTTGCCGGCGTCGCGAAGCATGGTCGGCACGACGACGAGCGTTCTGCAGATGGCGGGGATTCCGCCCGAAAAATCCATGCTCGGCAGCGCACGCGGCGACAGCAGCATGGTCGCGAGACGGTTGACCAGCAACAGGGCGAGCTGGCTGGCGCCGATCAGCGACAGCAGCCCGGTCGCCGCCAGCAGCCAGCCGTGGACCGATGCAGAGCGGGCGCCAACGGTCAGGCCGAGTGCGAGCAGCAAGGTGACGAGCGAAATGGCCCCGAGATAAATGAGCAGACGCGATGGTGCATCGATGTGCAGCCGGCGCAGGGACAGACGCAGACCGGCAGCCTGCTCAAGCTGCTGCAGGCCGTCATCGACAAGGTAAAAGCCCACGTGCGACGCCCTGTCCCCACTGCCCCGCGTCGCCGCCGCCGTCTGCGCCAGATCAATGGCCTTGCGCGCGACCCCCTCCTCCTCGATGCGGCCACGCCTGGCCATGTTTTCGATCACGTGGCGATAGCAGTCGCGCGTGGCAAAATCCATTTTTGCATAGGTGCCAGCCGGATCGCGGTACAGCGTCTTTTCCGTGACGCTCATGCTTTCGACGAATGCGCTCCAGTCCATCGATGCCAGGAAGCGCAGGCTGCCGATGCTGTTGCTGATCGATATCTGGTCGGTCGCCTGTTGCTGGTTTTCGGACTGGATCAACTGCTCGATGGTCAGCCCGAATTCCGCAAGCTGCTGTTCGATCCAGGTCAAGGGCAACGCGAGGGCGTGGCTTTGGCCCTGCAGCCTGCGCGTGAGTTCGGCAACGAACGAGCCGACCATGGGTGGCTGCGACCGCGCCATGTCGGCAATCACGAGAATCAGATTCTTCGGATCCTTTTCCGCAACCTCGATCATCTGGTCGGCCCACAAATCGGCCAGGTTGCGATCGGTTCGATCGGTGGCGATGCGCGATGCCACGCGGCGCAGGTTTTCGATCAGGGCCAGGCGCAGCATGATCGGGATCGCCCACAATTCGCCGAGTTTCAGTGGCGTTATTTTCTGATAGGCGGCGATGAACAGGCTCAGGCTTTGCTCGTCGACACGCCCGTCGCCGTGCGATATCGCCTCCAGGGCGATGTCGTAGACGCGCGGCAACCCGGCCGATCCGCCACCGACCAGGCGCGGCAATGCCCAGCTGTAGCGCTTGGGCAGGTGGCGTCTGGACGTGCGGATCTGCTCGTCGATCAGATAAAAATTGTCGAGCAGCCATTCGCCGGCCGGTGTGATGCGGCGATCAGCCTTGAGTGCGTCGGCAAGCAGCCTTCCGGCGCGTACAAGTACCTGCTCGTTGAGTGCCAGCCGCGGCAGCAACTTGTCGCGACCGCGTATGCGCGCAACCGTGTGCGAGCGCGCAAGCGTCTCGCCATACTGTGCCATCTGGCCGGCGCTGAAGAGCTCCGAACGCAAGGGCTCTTCGTCTTCGAACTGTGCCGGGCTGGCGCCGTCGTACAGGAACTGGCGCAGCCGTGACAGGTACGAGCCGATCCTACTCATCGTTTTTTTCTTCCGCTGACATGCAAGATTCCAGTTCCATCTTAGTCCGTTGAGCCGGCAGCATGTGAAAAACGTGCGCGCCGCCGCACCCGCGTGCGCCGGAGTTTCCGAAGGCCGGCGATTGGCAGCAAAGCTTCCTAGAGCAGGCCTTCGATCGGCAGCAGTCGCAACAGCGACACTTCCAGGCGGCGCGACCTGGTCGCGTCCGGATCGTGGTCGTAGGTAACGGTTGCGCCATTGCTCTCGGACACCCAGGTCAGCCGCGCGTGCCCCGACGCAGCATCCGTTGCCGGCAGCAACTCGACATGAAAGGCATTCGCGGGCGAAGACGCCGTTGCGAAGAACTGCGCGACGGCTCCGGCAAGGCCGGGACAATCGACCATCACGCCCATTTCCGTATTCAGCAGTTTCGAGCGCGGATCCATGTTCATCGAACCGACGAAGACGTAGCGCCGATCCACGACGAACGCCTTTGCGTGCAGACTCACGCCGGATGACGCACCGGCTGCCGTCGCCGATTGCTTCTCCCCCGCTGCCGGACGCAGCTCGAACAGTTGCACGCCGCCGGCAAGCAATCGGTTGCGATAGTGCTCGTAACCGGCATGGGCCGCCGGTTCGTCCGTCGACGCGAGCGAATTGGTCAGTACCTTGACCGCGACGCCGCGCTGCGCCAGGCCGATGAGATAGTTCGTGCCCTTTTCACCAGGAACGAAGTAAGGCGAAATGAGCAACACCTCGGTGGAGGCAACATCGGTGACTGATTTGAGCTGCGGGCCGATGCGCAACTCCGGCGTATCCGATTCCGCCTTGATCTTTTCGGGCAGGTCGGCGAGAAGGTTTCCCGATCCCCAGAACCATTCTCCGCGGCGGTCGGCGGTCGCGCCATAGGGAAGTTTTTCCAGCGAGGCCTGGGCGTAGTCGGAATCGGCAAACTTGCGTGCGTCGTGCGCCAATGCGGCACGCACCTTGACCAGGTCGGCATCGGTATTGCGAGTATTGCGAAACGCCGTGACCGGAAATGCGGCGTCGCTGTTCCAGTAGTCGTCGAATGCGCTTGAAGCCTGTGTCACCACCGGCCCTACCGCGATTACGTCCAGATCGCGGAAGTTGGTATCGTTGCGGGCGTCGAAATAACCGTCGCCGATGTTGCGGCCGCCGACGATGGCCGCGGCATTGTCGGCGATCAGCGATTTGTTGTGCATGCGGCGGTTGAGCCGCTGCCCTTCGAGGATGAACTGCGCGATTTTCGACGGCAGCGACGGGTCGCGTGTGTTGAATGGATTGAACAGGCGCACCTTGATGTTCGGGTGCGCGTCGAGCGCATCGAGCATATGGTCTTCGTGATCCAGACCCAGGTCGTCGAGCAACATGCGCACGCGCACGCCTCGGTCGGCCGCTGCGAGCAGGCGTTGTGCCACCAGCCGCCCGGTCGCATCGTTCTCGAAAATGTAGTACTGCAGATCGATCGAATGTTCGGCGTGATCGATAAGAGCGATGCGGCTCATAAGCGCGTTCGTGCTGCCCGTGAGCAGGCGGAAGCCGGACAGGCCGCGGTGTTCTTCAAGCTCGGATTGGACATAGCGCGCCGACGGCGTGTCGAATGCCGGAGGCAGGGCTTGCGAAGGAGTCTTGACGAAATCGCTGCGCAACGACGAGCACGCGGAAACCGCAATCCCCAGCATCAGCAGGAGTGGTGCGCGCACGTACGTTGCGTTCATCGAATTCGTCCTCGTCTTTGCACTCGGCCGCGGCCCGGGGCATTCCTGTCGCGGTGATCTCGGCGGGCAGCGTGCGCAGTGCCAATCGACGCGACACGCCCCCATTCCGGTTATCTAGTGGCTGCCTTGTTCCTGCGTCGATGAATCACTGATCAGCACGCAGACGGAATTCAGCGAGGTCACGTGCTGGCAGATGATGCGGAAGCAGGCCAGCAATGGTCCGGCGAGCAGGATGCCCACCGCGCCCCACAGCCAGCCCCATACCAGCAGCCACACGAATACCACGGTCGGATCCAGCGACAGGCGCCGGCCGATGATCGTGGGAGTGATCAGTTGTCCTTCGATGCAGGCAAGCAGAAAGAACATGCCAGGCACCGCAAACGCGTGCCCAAGCGTGTCGAACGTGGTAAAGCCGACCAGGGTGAGCGCGAGCGCCGTGCACGTCGGTCCGACGTACGGCGCAAAATTGAACACGGCGGCAACCGCTCCCCACAGCAGCGGATTGGGTACGCCCATCAGCATCATGGCGATCGCAGTCGCCACTCCCAAACCGAAATTGATCAGGCTTACCATCACCAGATAGCGCGACATCTCGCCTTGCACGTCGCGCGCAATGGATACGACCACTTTCTTGTCGGTCAGGGTCGGGGCGATTTCCACCAAGCGGCGCAGGAATCCATTGCCGGAGGACAGGAAAAAGTATACGAGCAACAGTACGGCGGCAATGGCGCCGAGTGCGCGCGGCGTATTGGTTGCCATGTACGAAAGCATGCTCGGCTGCACGCTCACCACGGTCTGCTCTGCTGCGGGCTGGGTCAGTTCCTCGATCTTCTTGGATGCTTCCTGCGCCTGCCGAATGGGCTCGCGAAAACTGCGAAAGCGCTGCTCGATCGTCTGCATCGTTGCAGGAGCGTGGGCGATCCACTGCTGCGCGGGTTGAGCGAGGCTGATCGCGGCGTAAACCATGATCGCAACCGCTGCGGCGAGCGTCAGCAGGCTGCCTGCTACGCGCGGTATGCGGACAATACGCTCAAACCCCGTGACGATCGGCGACAACAGCAACGAAAGCAGCAACGCGAGTACAAGCGGAACCAGTATTTCCTGAGCCAGGTAGCAGATACCGAGCACGAGCAAGACCAGAATCGCCAATACACCACGCTTGAGCACGCGCAGGTCGGAGCGCCGCTGGGCGACGCGCACACCTTCGGACGCGACCTGCGCAACAGATGTGCGGGCGTGCGCAAGATGAGCGCTGCCTGCGCTTCCCGTCATGCTCGCGACTGAACTGTCTTGCGCATCATTCACTATCAACCTCGGTCTCTGTGGGCGTCTTCATCGGAAGAATGCCGCTGGCCGCAAAGGGCGAGCGCAGGCCCGCAAGCGCTGCCGCAACGTCCTTCCCTGGACAAAACTCTTGCTCCTTGCCGGAGTGGTTTGCGGCTTCCGCCGGACTTCCCTGACCTGTTCATGGCCGTTTCCCTGGCTGTCGGGAAGTATCAAGTTGCGTGCCACGGCAGCACTGGCTCGCGGACAAGCTTTGATGCGGGTTCAAGCGATTCTTCTACATGCAGCTTGCATGGAGCGCGAGGACGATCGTTGCGACTTGCACGACGCGAATACGCACAGCCTTCATCGCAATGATCTGCGCGTCGGGGTTTCATTGCCCGCTGTCGCGAAAGCGTTCTTGCAAGACGAGCGCACGAGGCTGCCAGTCGGCCGTTGGCACGTTGCCTGCTCGTCGAAGCCGGGGCCGTGAACTTCAAGGAGATAGGCATGCACCAATCAATCACGAGAAGCCTGTTAGCCATGTCCGCGCTGGCGCTCGCTGCGGCAAGCTTTGCGCAGGCACCCACCGAAACGCAGATGCGCGACAACGCGGATACCCGGCAGCGCATGGAAAACGGCGATCATGACGTGGTCAAGAACCAGAAACGGTATTTCAACAGTCTTGATCGCAACACCAAGGGTTACCTGAGCAGCGATGACGTTTCCGCAGATCCGTTCCTGTCGCAGAATTTCGCCAAGTGCGATGCCGATCACGACGGCAAGCTGACGTGGATGGAATTCAAGTCGTGCACGCACAACAACCCGCCCCCGGACCAGCCCTGAGCGCGCGGCGTCAACCTTCATGGCCCGGGCAGCTGCCCGGGCCACGGGGCTGATCTGGTCTTCGGCAATCACCACGAGCGCGGCGCCGGCCGGGTGATGCCGAGGTGTCCGTCCAGAGTGGAATTTGCGATATTGTTTATTGTTTATTGTTTATTGTTTATTGTTTATTGTTTATTGTTTATTGTTTATTGTTTATTGTTTATTGTTTATTGTTTATTTTTCACTTTTTCACCAGAACCGGCGCTCGCTGGCCCGCTGGCGACAGATTGCTGCGGCGCATCCGGACGGCGCGTTCACAGGTCATATTGCTTGCGCTTGCGGTACAGGGTCGAGACATCGATGCCCAGGGTTTTGGCTGCAGCATCCAGCGAGGTGGCCGTGGCCATCACCCCGCGGATGTGGCTGCGCTCCAGTTCTTCCAGGCTCAGCGCA
>JARLJU010000270.1 GCA_031291055.1 Rudaea sp.
CAGCTGCTTGCGATCGTCGAACAGCATACCGCGATGAGGCTGCGCCGCCAAACCGAGCGCGTGCGCGGCGAAACTGCGGTGCAGGGTACATTCGCCAGTTTCATCGCCGAGGCGGCAACCCAGGGTGCCGCTGCGCAAGACCTGCGTGACCTGTTCACTTCGACACGCATCCGGCCGGTCATCACCGCACATCCCACCGAAGCAAAGCGGGTGACTGTCCTTGAAAAACACCGCCGCATCTACCGGCTGCTGGTCGAGATGGAACAACCGCGATGGACGGCGCGGGAACGCGCGGGCATCATTGACAAATTGCGTGACGAGATCGCGCTGCTTTGGATGACCGGGGAACTGCGCCTGGAGAAACCGTCGGTCGATCAGGAAGTCGCCTGGGGCCTGCATTTTTTCCACGAGACGCTGTTCGATGGCGTTCCCGATCTTTTGAAGAAGCTTGATCGCGCGCTCGATCAATTCTATCCGGGTGAGCACCCCGCACTTACGCCATTTTTTCAATTTGGCTCATGGATCGGCGGCGATCGCGACGGCAATCCTTTTGTTACGAATGACGTCACCCGCCGTGCGCTCAAGCAAAATGCCTTGGCGAGCCTGCGCCATTATGAGCAGCATCTTTCTTCGCTGTTGCAAAGCATGTCGATTGCCGAGCGCGCTATGCCTCTCTCGCCGGTGTTCAAAGAGGCGCTCGCGAACGCCCTCGCTCATCCTGAATGTACGCGAATAGCGCAGCGTAATTCTGGCGAACCTTACCGGCAATTCCTCTTCTGCATGCTACGCAAGCTGCAGCTTGCCATCGCGCGTATCGAAGGCGGCCATGCCTTCGGCGCTGCCGGCTACGCCAATGCTGACGAGCTTCTCGCCGACCTCCGGACTCTTGAAGATGCGCTCATCGAAGGCGGCGCTGACGATTTGGCGAAAAACCTCGTACGGCCAGTCCGCTGGTCGGTTGAGATCTTCCGCTTTCGCACGGTCAGGCTCGATCTGCGCGAGAACACCACGCGTCTGACCCAAACGTTGCAGGCACTTTGGCAGGCAAGTGCTGGCCAGAACGGCGG
>JARLJU010000271.1 GCA_031291055.1 Rudaea sp.
ACCAGATGGCGACCATGTTGTTGTTCGTGGCTGCCTCGATCTGGAAGCCCTGGCCGGCCTGCTGGGGGTTGTACCAGTTGCCGCTCATGTAGCCGCCGATCGTGATGGTCGGCGGTGGCGGCGTTACCGCATTGACGATGATGCTGCCGGTCATGCCCATGCTGACGTGCTCATCGCAGTGATATCCAATGGTTCCCGCGGTCGGGAATGTAACAGTTGCGCTCCAGCCTGCGGTACTCGGCGCATTGTTGCTGATGCAGTCGTTGGAGCACTGGAAACTCGTGATTGCGCCAGCGTCGGAATGCACATTGTGCATCCCACCCGCATTCGTGAACGTGACGGTATCGCCGGCGTTGATCGTCATCTGCACCGGACTGAAGCTCAGGACCGGGCTGTTGCCGTAGTAACCGTCGGAGGTGTCTCCGCCTACCGTGACCATGTGATTGGTCGCCCACGCGGGTGTTGCGATCAATGGCACCAACCAGACCAGCAGGACTTTCAGGTCGCGCAATTGCATTGGCATGCTCCTCATCGATTGAGCGGCTGCTTGTCTCGCGGCCGCGATTGCCGTCGCGCCGGACGTCTCCCTCCAGCATGGATTCCCGATCGGCTCCCCGAGGTTCAAACGTCACGAGGGCGCCCGTTGGCTCGTCGACCACGGGCCCCGCGTGCGGTTGCGTCAAGGCAGCACCAGACGAGCCACGCAGGCATTGAACTGGCATGCCGCCTGCCGGAATGCACGAAAGCGCGGAATCCATTCGTGGCGGCCGAACGCGGGGCCTGATCGGCAAGGCTTGGATCAGAGTGAATTGAACCGATCGGTCGTATTCGGGAATAGACTACAATGGGCAAGAGAGTGCTGGGATGTTTCAGAGTACGACCACAGACACAGTCGGCACCTTGGCAACGCAAGGTTCGACGAATGCGCAAGAGGCCGAGTTGCTCGGTCGCGTTGCCCAGGGCGATCTGCGCGCATTTGAACAGCTGTACCGCAGCTATTTTCCGCGACTGACCCGGTTCCTCGACAAGATGACGCGCCGCCCCGCGCTGGTCGAGGAAATTCTCAACGATACGATGCTCGTGGTCTCGCAAAAGGCGCACACGTACAACCTCAGTGCAAAGGTTTCGACCTGGATCTTCGCCATTGCCTACCGCAAGGGGCTCAAGGCCTTGAGAGATCTGGACGAGCCCGTCGACACGGGTTGCGAAGACGTAGCCGGAGAAAGCCGCGCGGAACCGCGGGAACGGCTGATGCAGCTGCAGTTGCGCAGAGTGTTGTCCGAAGCGGTCGACGCGCTTTCAGTCGACCATCGGGCAGTCATCGAGCTTACGTATTTTCACGGCGCAGGCTATCGTGAGATAGCGCAGATCATGGGATGCCCCGTAGACACAGTGAAGACCAGGATGTTCCACGCCCGGCGCCGGCTCAAGGCGCTGCTGCCAGATCGTCTGGAGGACATACTATGACCACATCCGTCGCGAACCTTGGGTCCTCGACGCATCATGTCGTGCAGGATCTGCTGCCCTGGCATGTCATGGGTACGCTGGACGCCGAAGATCGCCCGCTTGTCGATGAACACCTGCGCACCTGCCTGATCTGCCAGCGCGACATCCAGTGGCACGAACAGATGCGTGCGGCGCATGAGGAACCGATACCTGCGCTCGATGCGGAGCGTGCGTTTGCCTCCCTGCGAATGCGCCTGGGCAATTCCAGTCCGGTGCCGGCGCCGCGTACTCCGGCGCGCATGCGCGGGTGGGACTGGCCGTGGATGAAATGGGCGATGGCCGCGCAGTTTGCGCTCATCGTGGGGTTGGGAATCACGCTGGCGCTGGATCGCAGCGAGTCGGCGGCTTACCACGTACTGGGAAGTCCCGGCGCTGCGCAGGCAGGGGCAAGACTTGTGGTCGTCTTCGCACCGCAAGTCAGCGAAGAAGAAATGCGGCGTATCCTCCGGCAAAGCAGTACCCGCATCGTCGATGGTCCTACGACGACAGATGCGTATATTCTCGCCGTGGCGCCAGAACACGCGCAGCTTGCCTTGCAGGCGTTGCGCGCCGAGCGTTCCGTTCACCTGGTCCAGGCGCTGGACGCGGGAGATGCAAATTGAGGCGATGGCCGGTCCAATGGCTGTTTACGGGGATATTTCCGGCGATATTCCTGTTGTTGTTCGTCGTCGGCGCGAGGCCCGGCCGGGCGGGCGATGCGCTGCCGGCCGAGCGCCAGATTCTTGTCATGCTGCACCTGCCTCCTCCGCACTATCGTCCGGGAGGCAGCTACGGCAGCAGCTATGACGATCAGGCGGGCCGGCTTGCGCGAAGACGCGTTGCGGAAAAGCTCGCACGCCAATACGGTCTGACGCTTTTGAATGACTGGCCAATGCCGGCCCTGGGCGTCGATTGCTATGTCATGAAAATTTCGCCGGGCCAGGCGGTCGTGGATGTTGCAAAGGACGTGTCCGCCGATCCACGCACGGAATGGGTACAGCCCTTGAACGCGTTCCACACGCTGGGACACCAGGATCCTTTGTACTCCGTTCAACCCAGCGCCACGCTCTGGCAACTGGACGATCTGCATAAAGTCAGTATCGGGCGCGGTGTCAGCATTGCGGTCGTCGACAGCGGCGTCGAAGCCGATCATCCGGATCTGGCCGGCCAGGTCTCCGTGCAGCAAAACTTTGTCGATGCGCGCACCCGCGTTGCCGAGTCGCATGGCACCGAAGTCGCCGGCATCATCGCTGCACGTGCTGACAACGGCATGGGCATGGTCGGCATCGCGCCCCAGGCTTCGCTGATGGCACTTCGCGCCTGCTGGGAAGTATCTGCCGAGCGCACGCTGTGCAACAGCTTTACGCTCGCGAAAGCGTTGCAGTTTGCGATCGACGGGGGCGCCAGGGTGATCAATCTGAGTCTGTCCGGACCGGATGACAAACTCCTTGGACTGTTGCTCGACGTGGCGCTGGCGCACGGCGCCACGGTTGTCGCGGCTGTCGATCCGGACGCTGCCGGTGGAGGGTTTCCCGCATCCCACCCGGGCGTGCTCGCGGTCTCGGCCAGCCCTCCGCATGCATCAGCTTTAGCCACCCAGGCGTTTGCGCAATGGCCGGTCCTGATGGCTCCGGGACGTGATATTCCGACGACAGCCCCGGGCGCACGCTGGACCTTCGTATCCGGGCCTTCCTTTGCCGCTGCACACGTTTCCGGTATGGTGGCGCTGGTCAAGCAGCTCACACCCGAGGCAACCATGCGCGACCGGGATTCATGGGCGATATTTCCTGCCGCCGCCGCCGATGGACTCGCCGGAACCATCGACGCCTGCAGTACGTTGCGCCGAGCAACGTCGACATGGCAGTGCGCGAATGTGACGGATCGGGCGACGCGCGCGTCGTGGTGAATCTCGGACGCCTGGCGCGTCGCATTGCAACCCTGATCGGTATTCTTCTAGTCGCCAACGCTGACGCACAAATTGCGGCAGATGTCAGTGTCGCGTCTGAAAACGACTTCCGCGGCAATTCGCTGAGCAACGGCGAGCCGGTTGCCACACTCGCGGTCACCGTAGATGGCACCAATGGCTGGTTCGCCGGAGGTCTGGCTTCCGAGGCACGGTTTGCAAGCTATGCCCGCACCGGTCCGCAACTCGTGGTCGATGCCGGCTATGCGCGCAGCATCTCGTCAGGCTTCAGTTGGGAACTGGGTGCGACATCGACATTTTTTCCAAACTCCTCGTTCTACGACTACGGCGAGGTTTTCGCCGGGTTCACGTTGAACAACTTGACCGGCCGGCTTTATTTCGCGCCGAACTACTACGGCAGGGATTTCCGCACACTTTATGCAGAGCTCAACTATTCACACGCGCTGGGTGATCGTCTGCGCCTGCTCGGACACGTCGGCATACAGCAAAGCGACGTGCCAATGAACAACGCAGCCAACACCACGTTCGACACGCGAATAGGCATCGGTACCCAGTTTGGCGGCTTCGGTTTGCAGATCAACTGGGTGGATACCAACCGCGTCAGCTATCTCGAACCCATTGTGGACAGCGACAACCGACATCAGTGGGTCGTGAGTCTGAGCCATGCCCTGTAGGGGATGACGGTGGGTGCTCGCCTGGTCTTGATCGCCTGCCTGGTTCGGGCAGCCCCAAATCTGGGCGGCATTGGCGGCCGTGCACGAATGCGTATTCCGTCGGCTGATTCACCCACCCTCCGCAACCGCCGGCGCGCGACCGCGCCGGCGGAGTCTGCTATTCCGCTTATTGCGGACAGGTAGTGCCGTCGATCTGGGTGAGCCGGCTGATCGCCAGCGGCGTGTCGTTGTTGCCGTTGTAACCGGCCAGGTCCGAGTGCCAGCTGGCCGTGCCGGTGTTGCAATCGCTGAACGTGAACGTGATCGTGCCCCAG
>JARLJU010000272.1 GCA_031291055.1 Rudaea sp.
CACCAGACGCTACATGCGCGCTGATCCGGTCGCGCAAATCTGACGAGTACCATTTTCCCATGATCCACCTCCCAACACGGTGAATCACATTTTTCAGTCAATGGGAATCGGCTGATTCCGTTTTCAGGCTGGGTGCTCTAGCATCCCCTGAGTGGAGCTGGTGGTGCGGCTGCCTGGAAGATCCAAACATCTCTCAGGCTTTTTGCTGCGCTGGCCGTCAACGCGCCGGGGAAGGGATGGAAGCGCAAGGCAACAACGCTACGCGGGCCTTTCCCGGTTCTCCCGCGTCAGAATTCATGCACCGGCTTGGCGGTAAGCGCCGCGCCAATCGACGATGCCGGCGCCGAAGTCCTCATGCACCCGGAAGGCCACCCCAAGGACGTCCCAACCGTTCTGCATTTCCATGATCGGGCCATCGGAATTGTTGCGGCTGGCGTATTCCATCGTCGGCACGAACGACGGATCGGCAAACAAATACCAGAAACCGGCGGACAGACGGGGATCGACCAATGGGGTGAGCTTGCCCGCGAACGGGTTGGCATAGTCCACTTGGTTCGGATTCAGCGGGATAGAAATCAGCTTTTCAATAACGGTTTCATATCCCGGCGGGGAAAGGATAAATTTCGGCGCCGCATTGATATAGGTTGTTCCGTCGAGGTCGGTCTGGTTGCGCATCGCCTGGCGCGCTACGTCCAGAGCCGCGACTGAGGGAGCGGAACCGGTCGCATTCAGATTGCCATGGGACGATGAAAACAGCGAGTTGCCATCCGACATGACCGGGTTGGCGTTGATCAGCGCGGCCAGAAGCTGCGCCTCGGTTTCAGCGGCGGCGCGACCCATGATCGTCAAAACATCAGTGAACGCGCCCAAATCATCGTTGATCAGCGCCTGCCGCGTCAACGTGAATTGCTTGGCGAAGGTCTGCATCGAATAGACCTCCTGGCGTTCAGCGAATTTGCCGGTCGTGACCTCACCACTCTCGGAAACCACTGGCAAGGTTCCGAATTCGGAGAGCTGAAGAGTCTTGATTTGACGGAAATCCTTGGCCGCACGGGGGCGGGCAATCGACTTGAGCGGTGATTCCGCGTTGCGGTACATATCCAACAGATACCGCTGACCGGTGCCCTGGAGAAGGTCGGGGAAGTCGCCGGTTGTTCCGGTGATATCAGCACTCCCATATGTCCCGCCGCCGCCCCATTGGCCAGGGCTGGTTGCGCCGCGCGGCCCAGAGCCGACCCACGCCGCCGCGTTGAGAATCTGATCGGGCGTCATGCGACGGGAATTGCCGCGTCCCGTGCGGTCGACCAACTCGGCCGCCATATCGACGATCGACATGCCCCGGAAATGTGCGGCGGCGCCCTCTGCCGGCTTTCCGGACATCTTGGCATACATCGCATCGGCCAGCGCTTTGCCAAGAAAGTTGGGGTCGTCGAAGGTCACCACAGCACCACCCAAACCGATGCCGGACGTTGCCATATCGCGCTGGGCGAGAGCCTCAAGGATCGTTTCGCGGGCATCGGCTAACGGCGAACCACGGTTGACCAGCGTCATCGCCAGCGCGCCGCCAAGACGATGCCGCTCGCAAAGGGATTGAATCTGGGTCACGCGTTCACGCTCTGCGAGCGCGGCCTGGGCGCCAGGATTTGCTTGGGGCATGGTAGTACGTCCTTTCAAATTTAGGGAAGGTCCGCGCCGGAAGCCACACGCGGTAAGGTCGGCCATGGCGGCCATGGGAAGCGTCGCGTTCACCCGATCGGCGAAACCGAAGGCAACTGCCTCGGTCGCATCGAGCCAGGTTTCAGCCGCCAGCATTACGGAAATTTCGTCAGGATCGAGGCCGGTGCGGCCAGCGTAGATATCGACCAGGCTGGCCTCCATCTTGTCTAGCCGGGCCGCGTCGGAGCGAAGCTCATCGGCGTTGCCGATCGAGCAGTCCCACGGCTTGTGAATCATCATCAGCGCGCTTTCGGCCATGATGATCACCTGACCGGCCATCGCGATCACGCTGGCCATCGATGCGGCCAGGCCGTCGATGATCACTGTGACGGTGCCCGCGTTGTATGCCTTGATGGCCGCGTAGATCGGCAAACCCTCAAAGACGTAACCGCCGGGACTGTTGATACGGACGGTAAGGTCGCCCGTTGAGTTGCGAATTACGGGACAGACTGTCGCCGCGTCAAGTTGGGCATCGGGGTCGCCGATCGTGCCATAAAGTTGGATTTCAGCCATGCGGCCAAAATGCCGCCGATTCGCGATCCTGTCGCCGGACGTATCTGGCCAAAGCCGGACATGTTCGGCCAAAGCCTACACCTTTGCCGGCGAACGACATCCCTCGCGGAAAGAAATCAGGTCGGCCAGGCTGTAGCGAACCCGTCCGCTTGGCAGCGCCATGTGTGCAACCTGCCCGGCGCGGCGGTAGCGGCGCAACGTCCGATCGCTGATTCCCAAGATGCGCGCCGCTTGCGCTTCGGACAGGTCCGGATCGCGAATCGACTCAGCCATTTCGCGCACCGGCCGCTTGGTCGCTGCGGGCCAGCATCTCAAGGCCGAGCTGCTGGATAGCCGCCCTGCGCTGCATAGGATCGAGCACCCGTGCCTGGGTAAGAGACCGCACGAATGCCGCCGCCGCGTCCAGGTCGATGCGGTAGGACTTCCCTTTGCTGCCCCGGCGCAGAATTGGGAAGTCGGGATGGATCGCGATCAGCCGGCGCAGCGTCACATCGGACGGCATACCGGGAAGACGGGACAAGTCTGTCAGGTTTCCAATCATAAGAACCTCAAAACAAAACAGAAAAACACCATCCGGCAAAATTGGGGGCACTCGCACATGCTGCGCTTCGCTTACCCCCATTGCGTTCGGCCCCCGCAAGGCCCCAAGGGTTAGGGGGTAGGCGCTGCCGATCGCTGCGCATGGTCAATTGCAGCGCGTCGCGCGCCAGGCTACCCCGGTCGTGTCGAGTGCCTGCGTCATCAGCGCGAGCGCACCCTCTTCGCCGAAACTGCGCCGCAGGATCGTCGCGGCCGCCGACATCAGCGCCGACACCGCGTCGGCCGGATGATCAGCACCATCCAGCGCGTCCCGACACAGCGTCGTCGAAAGCGCAGTCACAGACGGGCGAATTTGCCCCTTTTGTCCATTTTTCATCGCCATTCCTCCAATGCACGCGCCAACAGGCGCAAATCTGCCTCAATTTCCGATCTATCCTCGAAATACCGCTCCGGATCGCGCCAACTTGGCGACAACCGACCAACTCGCCTGGACAGCGACCGAACTTGGTCGGCTGGGGAAAGCGAACGCGCCGATTGCGGTTGGACCAGCATGTCATCGCCCGGCCTTGCTAGCCTATTCGACCTTGCCGGCAACCCAAGCCGTTCGGCCGGCGATGCCAGCGGTACCGGTCGGGACACTACGGGACACCCCCCTTTAGGGGGTGTCCCGTAGTGTCCCGCCGTGTCCGCATCGGGACATTTTCGATTTGTCCCGGAATGTCCCGCTTGTCCCGATAGGTCATAGCTCGCTCTCCACAAGCCACACCAGATCATAACCCGCCTCGACTAAACCCTTGTCAATCAGGCCCTTCGTCGCTCGCGCCGCTCGCTTCTTGCGCGCATCGAACGCGCCGTCCTCACGATCGCGGAAGGCGTCCCGCCATGTCCCAACCGGGACACGGGCCGTTTGTCCCGCAATGTCCCGACTGTCCCCGGCCAGTTCGCGCAACACTTTGAGCGCGCGACGCTCTGCATCGGAAAGGCGTGGCCGTTTTCCGCCCGGGCGCGCACCGGCGGGATCGATGACGCAAGAGACCATAGGCTCTCCATCGTCGTCAGTCCCGACAGCCGTTTGCGCAAGCGTGTATGAAAACGGTCCAACCTCACCGCCGTCTTTGATTGCCACCACCTTGGCCTCGCAAAGCCCGGTGTCGGCGTCCTTCGTAACCTCGATCGCCGCATCCACCGCGCCAAGCAGCGCATTGGATCCTCTCATTCCACGATCGCGGTCTTTGCCCGAGTGGTGCACGATAAGCACGTGCGCCCCGGTCAATCTCTGAATTCGTTCAGCATTGCGCACGACCACATTGACGTCGCGCGCCTTGTCTTCGTCGCCACCGCCGATCATGCGCGACAGCGTGTCCAGCACGACCAGACCAACTGGCGCGTTCATCGGTTCGGCGATTCCCCTGATGTCGGCGATCAGCCGGTCCAGCTCGTCGGGATCATCAAACATATTGATGGACTGCGGGATCAGCGCAAAGGGCGCGCGCGGATCGCCGTCACGCTCCTGGCGCCAAGCCTTCATGCGCTGGCGAACACCGGCCGCGCCTTCTCCGCAGATATAGGCGATACCGCACCGCCGTGATCGCAGGCCAAACCAGTCGCGGCCATGCGCGAGGTGCAAGGCCAGATCGAGCGCGGCAAAGGTCTTTGTCGATTTAGGCGCGCCGAAAAATACCGACAAACCGCCCTCGACAAGCAACCCACGCAGCAACCACCGCAGCGGCTCTCCTGCGTCCTCTTGGCCAAACCATACCAGCGGAAACCGCGACTTGAATACCGGTCGCCATTGCTGCGCTTCTGCGACGATCGCGAGCAACTGGCCCGCCGTGCCGCCGCCGTCGAGCCAATCGCTTATGTCTGCCTTGCGATCGGCGAGCCCCAGCTCGACCAGGCGAAGGTCGCTGCTGTGACCGCGCAAAGCCTGGGCAATCTGCAACGCATGCTCCGTGCCGGCTTCGTCGTTGTCCGGAACGATCGCGACCCGCGCACCCGCCAATTGCGAGCTATGCTCCGGTTTCCATTTTCCGGCGCCGCCAGCATTGCACGTCGCGACCAGGCCAAGACGATTGAGCCTATCGGCGTCCTTTTCACCCTCGACAACGAAAACCAGATCACTGCGCACTGCCGCATCTGTCACGCGGGGCAGGTTGTAGAGCGTCGGTCGGACGCCCTTCATATTCCAGAGATACCCGCCCTTGCCGTCCGGCCGGCGCTGGCGAAAGCTCTTTGGCTCATAGCGCACGACTTCATGCACAAGCTCGCCGGCCCAATCCTCATAGCGATAGACCGCGACCTCACGACCAGGATCATTGGCCGCCGCGTCACTCTCGAAGTTGTCCCGAAACCACGCCGCCGCTGCTTTACGATCACCGCCAAGCTTGTGCGCGATTAGATCCAGGACACCGCCGCCATGGCCGGTTTCATGGTCGCGCCAGGTGCCGCGATGATCGCCGGCGATCGTAACGCGCAAGCTGCCATGCGACCCAAAGCGCAATTCGCCGTCTTTGGACTGCCGCCGGTTCGGCTCGCCGAAGAGCCGCTTGGCGACAGCCTCGATGCGTCCAGCAAGGCCATTGTCCGGGATCATTTTTGCCCGAATGCGTTAGCCAGCCCATCTTTGCAGCCCGCAGAAATCCGTCTGCGCGCTGGACCGGTTAGCCGGTCTATCCGATTGAAATTACGTTTTTTCGATAATCCTCGCGGGGCATCCATTTTCCTGAAAAATCTGAAACCAGATCGTGCTTCGGCAGGCGAGTCGCGCGGAGCGGTTGCTGCGGCGTGGTGGCGATGGGCATGGCGGACTGCTGTGCAAATGCAAATTGCTCGCATTAAGATTGCAATTGAGAGCCAGTCGCAATAAAGAGCTTCGGTCTTTGAGGTCGGAGTGACGGATGCGATTTGCCGGGAAAGTGGTTGGCCGTGGGCGCCCTTTGGCAGCGAGCGTGGTGAAAA
>JARLJU010000273.1 GCA_031291055.1 Rudaea sp.
CAAGACATGGCCAAGGGAAAATTCGAACGCACCAAGCCGCATGTAAACGTAGGCACGATTGGCCACGTGGATCACGGCAAGACGACGCTGACGGCGGCGCTGACGAAAGTCGGAGCGGAGCGGTTTGGCGGCGAGTTCAAGGCCTATGACCAGATTGACGCGGCGCCGGAAGAGAAGGCGCGCGGGATCACGATTTCCACGGCACACGTGGAATACGAGAGCCCGAACCGGCATTACGCGCATGTGGACTGCCCGGGACACGCCGACTACGTGAAGAACATGATCACGGGAGCCGCGCAGATGGACGGCGCGATCCTGGTGTGCTCGGCCGCGGACGGCCCGATGCCGCAGACGCGCGAGCACATTCTGCTGGCGCGCCAGGTGGGCGTGCCGTACGTGGTGGTGTACATGAACAAGTGCGACATGGTCGACGACGCGGAGCTGTTGGAGCTGGTCGACATGGAAGTGCGCGATCTGCTGACCAAGTACGAGTTCCCGGGCGAGAAGACCCCGATCATCAAGGGTTCGGCGTTGAAGGCGCTGGAAGGCGACCAGAGCGAGATCGGGGTGCCGAGCATCGTCAAGCTGGTGGAAGCGCTGGACACGTACATACCGGAACCGGTGCGCGTGCTGGACAAGCCGTTCCTGCTGCCGGTGGAAGACGTGTTTTCCATTTCGGGAAGAGGCACGGTGGTGACCGGTCGCGTGGAGCGCGGGATAGTGAAGGTGGGCGACGAAATCGAGATTGTGGGCATCAAGCCGACGACGAAGACGACGTGCACGGGCGTGGAGATGTTCCGCAAGCTGCTGGACGAAGGGCGAGCGGGCGACAACGTGGGCGTGCTGCTGCGCGGGACCAAGCGCGACGAAGTGGAGCGCGGGCAGGTGCTGTGCAAGCCGGGATCGATCACGCCGCACACGGATTTCGAGTCGGAAGTGTATGTGTTGAGCAAGGAAGAAGGCGGTCGTCACACGCCGTTTTTCAAGGGTTACCGGCCGCAGTTTTACTTCCGCACGACGGACGTGACGGGCAGTGTGGAACTGCCGGAAGGCGTGGAGATGGTCATGCCGGGTGACAACATCAAGATGGTGGTGAGTCTGATCCACCCGATTGCGATGGAAGAAGGACTGCGCTTCGCGATACGCGAAGGCGGCCGAACGGTAGGCGCCGGTGTGGTGGCCAAGATCGTCAAATGATGCAAACGGACCGAGGGCCATAAGCCCTTGGCCCTGAAAAGAGGAGGCGATGAGAAGTCGCTTCGGTTGAAGATACACAACGTTCTTTAGATAACAGGATTACGGCAATGGCGGACCAGAAGATTCGGATTCGGCTCAAGGCATACGATCATCGCTTGATTGATCGTTCCGCGAGCGAGATCGTCGAGACGGCCAAGCGCACGGGCGCACAGGTTCGCGGCCCGATTCCGCTGCCGACCAAGATCGAGCGTTACACGATTCTGACCTCGCCGCATGCCGACAAGGACGCGCGCGACCAGTACGAGACACGCACACACAAGCGCGTTCTGGATATTGTCGATCCCAACGACAAGACCGTGGACGCCTTGATGAAGCTCGACCTCGCCGCCGGCGTGGACGTGCAGATCAAATTGTATTGAAGCCGGCTTTATCTGAGCAGGCTGTATTGAATTCGGCTGTATTGAAGGCTACGACGATGAGTATCGGGTTGGTTGGAAAAAAATGCGGCATGACGCGGATCTTCACCGAAGCCGGTGAATCGATTCCGGTTACGCTGATCGAGGCGACGCCGAACCGCATCACCCAGGTGAAGACGGTGGAAACCGACGGCTACAGCGCGGTCCAGGTAACGGCCGGCACGAAGCGCGCTGCGCTGGTGAACAAGCCGAAGGCCGGACACTTCGCCAAGGCCAAGGTCGAAGCAGGCCGTGGCTTGTGGGAATTCCGCGTCGATGCCAAGGATCTCGGCAACTATGCGGTTGGCGGTGAACTGAAAGCCGACGACGTGTTCAAGGAAGGCCAGATTGTCGACGTCGCTGGCGTCACCAAGGGCAAGGGTTTCCAGGGCACGATCAAGCGCTGGAACTTCACCATGGGCGATGCCACGCACGGCAACTCGCTGTCGCATCGCTCGCCGGGCTCGATCGGTCAGCGCCAGACGCCGGGTCGCGTGTTTCCGGGCAAGAAAATGGCCGGTCACATGGGCAACGTGCGCCAGTCGACGATGAACCTGCAGGTCGTGAAGATCGACGCGGAGCGCCATCTCATCGCGATTCGCGGCGCGGTACCTGGTGCGCCTGGCGGCAACGTCATCATCCGTCCGGCGTCGAAAGGTTGAGGGTCTAGATCATGGAACTGCAAATCGTAGGCGCGAAGAAACCCCTGTCGGTCTCCGACGCGGTATTCGGTCGTGAATATTCCGAAGGACTGGTGCATCAGGTCGTGGTCGCATATCGCAATGCGGGCCGCGCCGGCACCAAGGCGCAGAAGTCGCGCTCGGACATGTCCGGCACGACCAAGAAATTCAAGAAGCAGAAGGGCGGCGGCGCGCGTCACGGCGATTACCGCGCTCCGATCTTCGTCGGCGGCGGTCGCGCTTTCGCAGCGCGTCCACGCAGCTTCGCGCAGAAGGTCAACAAGAAAATGTATCGCGGCGCCATCCAGGCGATCCTGTCCGAGTTGAACCGTCAGGGCCGTCTGAAAGTGGTCGAGGCGTTTGCCGTCGACAAGCCGAGCACGAAGGATCTGATCGTAAAGCTCAAGGATTACACCGGCGGTCGCACCCTGATCGTCACCGAGAACGTGGATCAGAACCTGTTCCTGTCGGCGCGCAACCTGCCGTTTGTCGCGGTGGTGGATGTCGCGGCAATGGATCCGGTCAGTCTGGTCGATGCCGAAAATGTGATCATGACCGTCGATTCGGTCAAGAAGATCGAGGAGTGGCTGGCATGAGCGAGCACATCAAGAACGAACGCTTGTTCAGCGTATTGCGTGCGCCGCACATCTCCGAGAAGAGTGCGCGTCTGCAGGAACATAACCAGTATGTGTTTGAAGTCGCGCCTGATGCGGACAAGAAGGTGGTCAAGGCTGCGGTCGAGGCGTTGTTCAACGTCAAGGTCGAGTCGGTCAACCTGGTGAACGTGAAAGGCAAGGTCAAGACGTTTCGCTCGCGCGCCGGTAGCCGAAATGGCTGGCGCAAGGCCTATGTGCGTTTGCACGAAGGTCAGAGCATCGACGTAACGGCCAAGCCCTAGGGTAAAGAGAACATTGTGTGCGCGCCTCGCGCACATAGAGATCAGGAACGAACATGGCACTGATTACATTAAAGCCAACCTCTCCGGGACGCCGCTCGATGGTGCGCGTGTCCACGCCGGGGCTGCACAAAGGCGATCCATATGCGCCGCTGACCGAGGCCCAGGCCAAGACCGGCGGACGCAACCACTATGGCCGCATTACCGTGCGCCACAAGGGTGGTGGGTCGAAGCAGAACTACCGCATCATCGATTTCAAGCGCGACAAGGAAGGCATCGCCTGCCGCGTCGAACGCATTGAGTACGATCCGAACCGCACGGCGCACATTGCACTTTTGTGCTACGTGGACGGCGAGCGTCGCTACATCATCGCGCCCAAAGGCGTGGCGATTGGTGACCAGCTGATGGCGGGCCGCGACGCACCGATCAAGGCCGGCAACACATTGCCGTTGCGCAATATCCCGATCGGCGCCACCGTGCATTGCATCGAGATGAAGCCGGGCAAGGGCGCGCAGCTTGCGCGCAGTGCCGGCGCCTCGGTACAACTGATCGCACGCGAAGGCGTCTACGCCACCTTGCGTCTGCGCTCTGGCGAAATGCGCAAGGTACCGGCGGACTGTCGCGCGACGATCGGCGAAGTTGGCAATTCCGAACACAATCTGCGCAAGTTGGGCAAGGCCGGGGCTAAGCGCTGGCGCGGTATCCGCCCGACCGTACGTGGCGCGGCGATGAATCCGGTCGATCACCCGCACGGTGGTGGCGAAGGCCGCGCGGGACAAGGCAATCCGCATCCGGTGTCCCCGTGGGGGCAGCCGTCCAAGGGTTACAAGACCCGCAAGAACAAACGCACGGATCAGTTCATCGTGCGCGATCGTCGAAGCTAAGGTAGAGGATCATGGCGCGTTCATTGAAGAAAGGACCTTTCGTCGACCTGCACCTTTTGAAGAAGGTGGAGGCGGCGGCTGCGACGAATACCAAACGCCCGATCAAGACCTGGTCGCGGCGCTCGATGATTCTGCCGGAAATGGTCGGTCTGACCATTGCCGTGCACAACGGCAAGGCGCACGTGCCGGTGCTGGTCAACGAGAACATGGTCGGACACAAGCTCGGCGAGTTCGCCGTCACGCGCACCTTCAAGGGCCATTCCGGCGACAAGAAGGCCGCCGAGGCCAAGAAGTAAGAGAGAATGACGATGCAAGCCAAAGCCACGCAAACCAGTGCGCCACAAGCAAAAGCGATTTTGCGCGGCGTGCGGATTTCCCCGCAGAAGGCACGCCTGATTGCCGATCAGGTTCGCGGCATGCCGGTCGGCCGCGCCACCAATCTGCTTGCCTTCAGCGACAAGAAGGCGGCACATCTGGTCAAGAAGCTGTTGCTGTCGGCGGTTGCCAATGCCGAGAACAACCTTGGCGCCGATGTGGACGAATTGAAAGTCGCCACGATCTTCGTGGACGAGGGTCCGCGCCTGAAGCGCATGCATGCGCGTGCCAAGGGTCGCGGTTCGCAGATCATCAAGCGCACCAGTCACATTACCGTGGTCGTCGGCAGCTGACGAGCTGATACTTTAGGAAACGAACGATGGGTCACAAAGTTCATCCAACCGGAATCCGCCTTGGCATATCCAAGGACTGGAACTCCAAATGGTTCGCCAACAAGCGCGAGTATGCGCAGTACCTCACCGCCGATCTGAAGGTGCGCGAACTGCTGCGCAAGAAGCTGGCGCAGGCAGGCGTGTCGCGGATCCAGATCGAGCGTCCGGCCAAGAGCGCGCGCATCACCATTCACACGGCGCGTCCGGGTGTGGTGATCGGCAAGAAGGGCGAGGATATCGAGAAGCTGCGCAAGGAAGTCAGCGCGATGATGGGCGTTCCCGCGCACATCAACGTAAGCGAAGTGCGCAAGCCGGAAATCGACGCGCAGCTGGTGGCCGAGTCCATCGCCCAGCAGCTGGAGCGCCGCATCATGTTCCGCCGTGCGATGAAGCGCGCCGTCGGCAACGCGATGCGCCTTGGCGCGTTGGGCATCAAGGTCAACGTTGGCGGTCGGCTGAATGGCGCCGAGATCGCGCGTTCGGAGTGGTACCGCGAAGGTCGCGTGCCGCTGCACACGCTGCGCGCCGACATCGATTATGGTTTCGCCGAGGCGAAGACGACCTACGGCATCATCGGTATCAAGGTATGGGTGTACAAGGGCGAAGTCTTCGACCTGCACGCCGCGAACCAGGAAACCAAGGACGAAGGCCGCGATGCTCCACAGCAACGCCGCGAACCGCGTGAACACCGTGAACCGCGCGAGCATCGCGAGCCACGCGAACCGCGTGCGGCGAAGTAAGGAAAAGAATTGAGAAGTGCGGTCAGGACGACCGCTTTTGATCTCGCGATCAGGGAAGATCGCAAAAGCAGGAATTAACCATGCTGCAACCAAAACGCACCAAGTATCGCAAGACCCACAAAGGCCGCAATCGCGGACTGGCCTTCGTCAGCAACAAGGTCAGTTTCGGCGAATACGGTTTGAAAGCCACGACGCACGGGCATCTGACTGCGCGCCAGATCGAGGCCGCGCGCCGCTGCGTCACACGCTTCGTCAAGCGTGGCGGCAAGCTGTGGATCCGCGTGTTCCCGGACAAGCCGATCACGAAGAAGCCGATCGAAGTACGTATGGGCAATGGCAAGGGCAACGTGGAATTCTGGGTCGCCGTCGTTCAGCCCGGTCGCATGTTGTATGAAATCGAAGGCGTGACCGAAGTCGACGCGCGTGAAGCGTTCCGTCTGGCCGCGGCCAAGCTGTCGGTGCAGACCCAATTCGTGAATCGTACGGTGCTGTGATGGAACTCAAAGAGCTTCGCAAACAATCCGCGCAGGACCTGGGCGAACAGCTCCTGGAACTGCGTCGTGAGCAATTCAACTTGCGCATGCAGAAGGGCGCAGGCGCCCAGACGCAAACGCATCACTTCAAGCGCGTCCGGCGCGACATCGCGCAGATCAAGACGTTGCTCGGTCAGGATAATTCGAGCGCAGTTAAATCGGGCACGAAGAAATCGAGCACGAAGAAATAAGGCATAGCCAATGAGCGAACAGACAAATAATCCCAGGCAAAAGACGCAGCACACTGTCGAAGGTCGTGTGATCAGCAACAAGATGCTGAAGACGATCACCGTGCTGCTCGAGCGCCAGGTGCAGCATCCGTTGTACGGCAAGATCGTGCGCCGTTCGACCAAGGTGCATGCGCATGACGAGAAAGGCGAGTGCAAGGAAGGCGATACCGTGCGTATTGCCGAATGCCGGCCGCTGTCGAAAACGAAAAACTGGCGCGTCGTGGAAATCGTCGCGCGCGCTGCGCAGTAACGTGGAGCAAAGGAGAACTTCGTCATGATCCAGATGCAAACCACGTTGGCCGCGGCGGACAACAGCGGTGCGCGCGAACTGATGTGCATCAAGGTACTGGGCGGCTCCAAACGCCGTTACGCCGGTATCGGCGATGTAATCAAGGTGTCGATCCGCGAGGCGATCCCGCGCGGCAAGGTAAAGAAAGGCGAGGTCTACGACGCGGTTGTCGTGCGCACGAAGAAGGGTGTGCGCCGCGCCGACGGTTCGCTGATCCGCTTCGACGGCAATGCCGCCGTGTTGCTGAACAATAAGCTCGAGCCGATCGGTACGCGTATTTTCGGGCCGGTAACGCGCGAACTGCGCAGCGAACGTTTCATGAAAATTGTTTCGCTTGCACCTGAAGTGCTGTAACAAAATATACTTTTTGGAATTACGCCATGAACCGCATACGCAAAGGTGATCAAGTCATCGTGATCACCGGCAAGTACAAAGGCCAGAAGGGCGAAGTGGTGCGCATCGCGGAGGATCGCGTTGTCGTGCAGAACATCAATCTGGTCAAGCGCCACACCAAGCCGAATCCGCAGGCCAACCAGCCCGGCGGCATCGTCGAGCGTGAAGCGCCGATCCATATCTCTAATGTGATGCTGTTCAACTCTGCCACGGGCAAGGGTGAGCGCGTCGGTTACAAGACCCTCGACGACGGACGCAAGGTACGCACGTACCGCGCCGGCGGCGAAGTGGTCGACGCCTGAGGAAACTGTCATGGTGCGTCTGGAAAAATTCTACAAAGATGAAGTCGTGCCGAAGCTGATGCAGCGTTTCGGCTACAAGAATGTCATGCAAGTGCCGCGGCTGAGCAAGGTCACGCTCAACATGGGCGTGGGCGAAGCAGCCACGAACAAGAAGGTGCTTGAGAACGCGAACGCGGACATGACCAAGATTGCGGGCCAGAAGTCGATCTCGACGTTGTCCAAAAAGTCGATCGCGACCTTCAAGATCCGCGACGGCTGGCCGATCGGCTGCAAGGTCACTCTGCGCCGCGCCAAGATGTACGAGTTCATCGATCGCCTGGTCAATATTGCGCTGCCGCGCGTACGCGATTTCCGCGGCGTGTCGGGCCGGGCTTTCGACGGCCGTGGCAATTACAACATGGGCATCAAGGAACAGATTATTTTCCCCGAGATCGATTTCGATCAGGTCGACGCGATGCGCGGTATGGACATTGCCATTACCACGACGGCGCGCAGTGACGAGGAAGCCAAGGCGCTGCTAGAAGCGTTCAGCTTTCCGTTCCGCAACTAATTCAAGAGAGTACCGGTATGGCCAAGACCAGCATGGTTGAGCGCGAGAACAAGCGCACGAAAATCGTCAAGAAGCACGCTGCCAAGCGCAAAGAGCTCAAGGCGATCGTGCTCAGCCCGAAATCGTCCTATGACGAAAAAATGGCTGCGCAGACAAAGCTGCAGAAGCTGCCGCGCGATGCCAGTCCTTCGCGCCAGCGCAACCGCTGCGCGCTGACCGGCCGTTCCCGCGGCGTCTATCGCAAGTTCTCGCTCGGTCGCCACAAACTGCGCGAAGCGACCATGCGCGGCGACGTGCCCGGACTGCGCAAGGCCAGCTGGTAAGAGTTTGATTTGAAGAAAGTCCGAGGCGGACTTTCTTCAAAGAGTTTCCAGGAATCCGTTTCGGATATCGATGCTCAAACAATTGTTCGCGAGTAGGTGATTTCGGACCAAAGCAACTTCGGCTCTTTGAGCCCCTTAAGTTAAGGGGGCGGTGCAAGCCAGGGTTGTGGAGGCATTCCCGGACTAACTAACGCAGCGAACGCGTAACAAAGCTACAGGAAAAACTGAAATGAGTATGACTGATCCCATCGCCGACATGTTCACGCGTATTCGCAATGCCCAAGCCATGGCGAAGCCGACTGTGAGCATGCCGTCGTCGCAGACCAAGGTTGCCATCGTCAAGGTGCTGAAAGACGAAGGTTATGTCCGCGATTACCAGGTGAGCAAGGCGGAAAACAACAAGGCGGTACTCGAGATCGCGCTGAAATATTTCGAGGGCCGGCCGGCGATTGAAAAGATCGATCGTGTCAGCCGCTCCGGCTTGCGCGTGTATCGCGGCAAAGACGAACTGCCGAAGGTGATGGGAGGTCTTGGCGTTGCTCTGATTTCGACTCCGGCCGGCATCATGACCGACGTGCAGGCGCGCGCAAAAGGCGTCGGCGGCGAAGTGATCGGCACCGTCGCCTGATCCAATTGACGCATAAGCAATCGTGGAGAACTGAACATGTCTCGTGTAGCGAAAATGCCGGTGGCGCTCCCCAAGGGGGTCGAGTGCACCGTGGCCAAGGATGCGGTTACCGTGAAGGGACCGAAAGGTACGCTCAAGCTCGCGCAGCTGACTGGCGTTGAAGTTGGCGTCAAGGGTTCCGAAATCAGTTTCACGTCGACGGACCCGAATACCGCCAAGATGGCCGGAACGGCGCGCGCGCTGGTCGCCAACATGGTCAAGGGCGTGAGCGAAGGCTATCAGCGCAAACTCGAGCTGGTCGGTGTCGGTTATCGCGCCACCCTGCAGGGCAAAGACCTGAACCTGGCGCTGGGGTTTTCCCATCCCGTCGTGTTCCATGCGCCGGACGGCATCACGATCACGGTGCCGACGCAAACCGAAATCCTGATCGCCGGTGCGGACAAGCAACGCGTCGGTGAAGTCGCGGCGAAAATCCGCGCATTCCGTCCGCCGGAGCCCTATAAGGGCAAGGGCGTGCGCTATTCGGGCGAAAAGATCACCCTCAAAGAAGCCAAGAAGGCGTAAGAGCGCCAATCCGCTTCAGGAGTACGACGATGGAAAAGAACATTGCAAGATTGCGCCGCGCGAAAGCCTCGCGCATGCACATCCGCAAACTGGCCGTGCCGCGCCTGACCGTGCATCGCACCGACCAGCACATCTACGCCCAGGTCGTTTCAGCCGAAGGCGACAAGGTGCTGGCCGCCGCCTCGACCGTGCAGAAGGCGGTCGCGGAAGGCCTGAAGGGTACCAAGAACAAGGCGGCCGCTGCGGCCGTCGGCAAGGCGATCGCGGAAAAGGCAAAAGCTGCGGGTGTCGAAAGCGTTGCATTCGATCGCTCGGGTTTCCGCTACCACGGCCGCATTGCCGCGCTGGCCGATGCCGCGCGTGAAGCCGGATTGAAGTTCTGAACGAGTAGTCATAACAACTCCAAGCGGCTTGATGCCGTAAGCAAATGCCCGCATATCGGGCGCAAGGTGAAACGATGTCAACGAACGAACGTGAAAACAGCGACGGCATGCTGGAAAAACTCATCGCCGTCAACCGCGTGGCCAAGACGGTCAAGGGCGGCAGGCAGATGAGTTTCACCGCGCTGACCGTGGTCGGCGATGGCGACGGCAAGGTCGGCTTCGGCTATGGCAAGGCGCGCGAAGTTCCGGTCGCCATCTCCAAGGCGATGGAACGTGCCCGCCGCGGCATGGCCAGCATCAAACTCAACAACGGCACGCTGTGGCACGCGGTCAAGGCCAACCATGGCGCGGCCCGCGTGTACATGCAGCCGGCCTCGGAAGGTACCGGCGTGATTGCCGGTGGCGCCATGCGCGCCGTGCTTGAAGTGGTTGGCGTGAAAAACGTGCTGGCCAAGGCGGTGGGTTCACGCAATCCGATCAATCTGGTGCGTGCCACGATCAAGGGCCTGCAGGCAATGGCCACGCCCGAGCGCATCGCCGCCAAGCGCGGCAAGAAAGTGGAAGAGGTAGGCGGCTATGGCCAAGGCTAAAACCGGCAAGGCGGGCATGATCCGCGTGCGGCTGTACAAGAGCATGAACAGCTGTCAGTGGAAGCATCGTCTGAGCGTCAAGGCGCTCGGTCTGAATAAGCTCAACGACGTGCGTGAACTGAAAGACAGTCCGCAGGTGCGTGGTCTGATCAACAAGATCAATTACCTCGTGCGCGTTGAAGAAAGCGCGTAGTTTTCGTCCATCTGCGCAAAAGTATACCTGGAGTTCACCATGCGTCTGAATACACTCAATCCGGCCAAGGGTTCGCGCAAGGTCCGCACGCGCGTCGGCCGTGGCATCGGTTCCGGCCTCGGCAAGACTGCCGGCCGTGGCCACAAGGGCCAGTACGCGCGTACCGGCAAGGGCAAGGTCAAGCCGGGCTTCGAAGGCGGCCAGATGCCGCTGCAGCGTCGTCTACCAAAGATCGGCTTCCGTTCGAAGACAAAGCACGAAGTATCCGAAGTTCTGTTGTATCAACTTGAAGCGCTCAAGGCTGATGTCGTTGATTTCGCTGCACTGCAGGCAGCCGGCCTGATCCGGACACGTGCCGTTCGCGCCAAGATCGTGAAGAAGGGCGAGATCAAGCGTGCGGTCAAGCTCAAGGGCGTGGCTGTCACGGCCGGCGCCAAGGCCGCGATTGAAGCGGCCGGCGGCAGCGTGGAGTAACCAGTGGCAGCATCCCAGGCCAACACGCTTGCAGGGCTCGGCAAATTGACCGAGCTCAAACAGCGCATCCTGTTCGTGATCGGCGCGCTGGTGGTCTATCGCCTCGGCTCGTTCATTCCGGTGCCCGGGGTCAACTCCGACGCGATGAGCAAGCTGATCGAAGGCCAGGGCGGCATTGTGGACATGTTCAACATGTTCTCAGGCGGCGCTTTGTCGCGGTTTTCGCTGTTCGCACTCGGCGTCGTGCCCTATATTTCGGCGTCGATCATCGTGCAGATGTTCGCGTCGGTGATTCCCAGCCTGCAGGCGTTGCGCAAGGAAGGCGAATCCGGCCGGCGCAAGCTGACCCAGTACACCCGTTTCGGCACGATTGGCTTGGCGGTGTTTCAGTCGTTCGGCATCGCAACGATGTTGCAGCACCAGGCGAACGTGGTCTACGCGCCCGGTCCCGGCTTCGTGTTCACCGCCGTGATCGGCTTGACCGCGGGCACCATGTTCCTGATGTGGCTTGGCGAACAGATCACCGAGCGCGGTATCGGCAACGGCATATCGCTGCTGATTTTTGCCGGAATTGTCGCCGGTCTGCCCACGGCCGTGGTGCGTACGCTGCAAATGTCGCAACAGGGCGAACTCAGTCCGCTGCGCGTGCTGGCGATTCTGCTGCTGGTTGTCGGGGTCACCGCATTCGTGGTGTTTGTCGAGCGCGGTCAGCGCCGGATCACGGTCAACTATGCCCGGCGCCAGGGCGGCTCCCGTGCCTATATGAACCAGAGTTCCCATTTGCCGCTCAAGCTCAATATGTCGGGCGTGATTCCGGCAATCTTTGCCTCGTCGCTGATCATGTTTCCGGCCACGGCATCGACCTGGTTCGCCAGTGGCACCGACGTCCGCTGGCTGCAGCAGATCACCGCCGCGTTGAGCCCGGGCGAGCCGCTGTATGAAATCCTCTATGCCGTCCTGATCATCGTCTTTGCGTTTTTCTATACCGCGCTCGTGTTCAATTCCGGCGAGACAGCGGAGAACCTCAAGAAGTCCGGTGCCCTGATTCCGGGTATTCGCCCGGGTCGCGCCACGGCTGAATATATCGATGCCGTATTGACCCGTCTGACCGGTGCCGGAGCGCTTTACCTGGTTGCGGTGTGTCTGGTGCCGACGTTCCTGCAGCAGAGCTGGCACGTCCCGTTCTACTTCGGTGGCACGTCCCTGCTGATCGTAGTGGTTGTGGTCATGGATTTCACGGCGCAAGTACAGGCCCATCTGGTCTCGCACCAGTACGAAAGCCTGTTGAAAAAGGCGAATCTGAAGGGCTACGGACGTGGTAGCGCGGGGCGCTGAGCGGGTAGTGGGTGTAAAAGTGGCGGTGAATGGCTTTTTTGGCCTTTTAGTTCCGCCTGATTCAGGGTACAATTCGCAGTTCACTGCGCTTCATTGCGCTTGGTGTGTTGAAGATTAGATTTTGGAGATCAAATAGATGGCGCGCATTGCAGGTGTCAATTTGCCGGTTCAGAAACATGTCTGCATCGGCCTGCAGAGCATTTTTGGCATCGGCCGTGCGCGGTCGAAGCAGGTCTGCGTGTCTGCTGGAGTCGATCCGGCGACCAAGATCAAATCGCTGACTGAGGCCGAAGTCGAGAAGCTGCGCCAGGAAGTGGCGAAGTTCGTCGTCGAAGGCGATCTGCGTCGCGAAGTCGGCATCAGCATCAAACGCCTGATCGATCTCGGTACCTATCGCGGCCTGCGCCATCGCCGCGGTCTGCCGCTGCGCGGTCAGCGCACGCGTACCAATGCGCGCACCCGCAAGGGTCCGCGTCGCGCAATCAAGAAATAACTGCCCCGGATACGAAACCTCATGAATAAACCGGTCGTTGCCAAGACCAAGAAAAAGGCCAAGCGCGTTGTCACTGATGCCATCGTGCACGTGCAGGCCTCGTTCAACAATACCGTGGTGACGATCACCGATCGTCAGGGCAATGCGCTGTCGTGGGCAACCTCCGGAGGCGCAGGCTTCCGCGGCTCGCGCAAATCGACGCCGTTCGCGGCGCAGGTTGCGGCGGAAAAGGCCGGGCGCGTGGCGCAGGAATATGGCGTGAAGACGCTGGAAGTGCGGATCAAGGGACCCGGTCCCGGACGCGAGTCCGCCGTGCGTTCGCTGAATGCGCTGGGCATGAAGGTCACCAACATCATTGACGTTACGCCGATTCCGCACAACGGCTGCCGTCCACCCAAGCGCCGCCGGGTCTAAAGGAGAGTACCGACATGGCACGTTATATCGGTCCCACCTGCAAGCTGGCGCGTCGCGAAGGCGCGGATCTGAGCCTGAAGAGTCCGGCGCGCGCGCTTGATTCCAAATGCAAACTCGAGCAGAAGCCGGGCCAGCACGGCGCCGGCGGCAAGAAGGCGCGTCTGTCCGACTATGCCGTCCAGTTGCGCGAGAAGCAGAAGGTCAAGCGCATCTACGGCCTGCTCGAGCGCCAGTTCAGCAATTATTACGGCAAGGCGTCGCAGCTCAAGGGGAATACTGGCGAAAACCTGCTGCGCATGCTCGAAAGCCGGCTCGACAACATCGTGTATCGCATGGGTTTTGCGGTAACGCGCGCGCAGGCGCGCCAGCTGGTGTCGCACAAGGCCGTCGAAGTCAATGGAAAAAAGGTGAACCTGCCCTCATATCAGGTCAAGGCCGGCGACGAGATCGCGATCGTGGAAAAATCGCGCAGTCAGTTGCGCATCCAGGAATCGTTGACCCTGTCGCAGGAGATGGACCTGGCGCCCGGCTGGATTGAAGTCGACGCGAAGAAGTTCGCCGGTACGCTCAAGGCGCTGCCGGAACGTTCCGATTTGCCGAGCGACATCAACGAAAGCCTGATCGTCGAGTTGTACAGCAAGTAAGGGTTGGATCGGGTTGTGGCGAAGCGCGCCTGCCTATGCACGCGCATCTCTGCGACTCCATCGAGTCGTGGTTCCGCCAAGGTTTGATCGCCCGCTTGGCTTGAAGAGGGCGGTGGATGGAAACATCCTGGCTGCCCGATTTTGTAAATTTATACTTTTAACTATTTGGAGTGCGTAGTTCATGGCACAGTCGCCTACTACCATACTGCGCCCGCGTGGCATTCACGTTGAGCGCGCCGGCGCCAATCGCGCCAGGGTCGTGGTCGAACCGCTGGAACGGGGTTTTGGACACACCTTGGGCAATGCGCTGCGTCGGGTTCTGCTGTCGTCCATTCCGGGCGCCGCCGTCACCGAGGTCGAGATCGACGGCGTGCTGCATGAATACACCACGCTGGAAGGGCTGCAGGAAGACGTCATCGAAGTGCTGTTGAACTTCAAGGACGTTGCCATCCGCATGCACAATCTGGACGAAACCACCCTGACCCTGAGCAAAAAGGGCAAGGGCGTGGTGACCGCCGGCGACATCAAGGTCGATCACAACGTCGAGATCATCAATCCCGACCATGTGCTCTGCCACCTGACCAAGGATGTTGCGCTGAACATGCGCATCAAGATCGCGCGCGGGGTCGGTTATCAGCCGGCGACGACGCGTCGCCGCCCTGACGAGGAAAGTCGCCCGATCGGCCGTCTGCAACTGGATGCTTCGTTCTGCCCGGTGCGTCGCGTGGCGTACGAAGTGGACAGCGCACGCGTTGAGCAGCGCACGGATCTGGACAAGCTCATTCTCGACATCGAGACCAATGGCACGGTCGACGCCGAGGAGGCGGTACGCAAGGCGGCGGAGATCCTGCAGGAGCAGTTGTCGGTCTTCGGCGACTTCACCCGCCGCGAGAGCGCGGATACCAAGTCCGAGAAGAGCGGCGTGGACCCGGTGCTGTTGCGCCCGATCGACGATCTGGAGCTTACCGTGCGTTCGGCCAACTGCCTGAAGGCAGAGAGCATCTACTACATCGGCGACCTGGTGCAACGTACCGAGGTGGAACTGCTGAAGACGCCGAACCTTGGCAAGAAGTCGCTGACCGAAATCAAGGACGTGCTCGGAGCGCGTGGCTTGTCGCTCGGCACCAAGTTGGAAAACTGGCCGCCGGCGGGTCTGCAGCACGGCATGCAAATGAATTGACGCGAGTCCATTCGCGGCAAGCCAAGAAAAATATACTGGGAACTATTTATGCGCCACCAGAAATCCGGACGTAAGCTCAACCGCACCAGCAGCCATCGCGAAGCGATGTTCAAGAACATGGCGGCGTCGCTGTTCAAGCATGAGCTGATCCGCACGACGCTGCCCAAGGCCAAGGAACTGCGTCGCGTGGCAGAGCCGTTGATCACGCTGGCCAAGGTCGACGGCGTTGCCAATCGCCGCCTTGCCTTCGCCCGCCTGCGCGACAAGGTTGCCGTGGGCAAGCTTTTCGTCGAGCTCGGACCGCGTTACCGCGAACGCAAGGGCGGCTATCTGCGCATTCTCAAGTGCGGTGCACGCGTTGGCGATTCAGCACCCATGGCGTATGTGGAACTGGTCGAACGTCCGCGCGCCGACGCTGACGCCGCCGCGGAATAAGACTTGTCCGAGCCCTATCGCACGGCCCCGGCGGGAAACTGCCGGGGCCGTTTGTTTTTCGGGACCGGGAACACCGCACGATTTGGCCGGTCTGAGCCAATCGTCCTGCAGCTCACGAGGCATTCATGAATCCATTCCGCTGGTCCTTCCGCGCGCAATACATTGCCGGCTTTGCCGTCTGTGCGGCCTTGCTCGCGTATGCCATCCACGTGCAGCTCGATCTAGGCATCGAACCCTGCCCGCTGTGTGAATTCCAGCGCTTCGCTCTTATCGCGATGGGGATCTTCTTCCTGGCTGGCGCTGTGCACAATCCGCGTGCGTCAGGACGCCGCGTTTATGCTTTGCTCGTTCTGCTCGGCGCGTGCGCAGGAATAGCCATCGCCGCATACCACTTGTGGGAACAGCACCTGCCGCCCGATCCTCTCGTCGGATGCACGCCTGGCTGGAGCTACATGGTCGAGAATTTCCCGATCAACAAGACGCTGAAGATGGTTTTCAGCGGTCATGGCGATTGCTCGGAAGTAAATTGGACGCTTCTCGGCCTGGCGATGCCGTTTTGGACTCTGGTGTGCTTCGTGCTGCTTGGCGCCGGTGCCACCTGGGCGGCGATGCGCGGGCGCCGCTGATCCTGTGATCTTGCACTTGCGGCGCGCCACAGCTGTGGCATCATCGTATTCCGCAATGCAGCAAAATGGTCCAGAGATGAAGGCTGATGCGCAGAAACTGACCTCTGTCCGTGAGCCCTGCGACTGGGCGCCGGACTCGTGGCTCGGCAAACCGGTGACGCAGCAGCCGGAATATCCTGATCCTGCCGGTTTGAATCGCGCGCTGGTGGAACTGCGCGAGCTGCCGCCGCTGGTGACCTCCTGGGAAGTGCTGGCACTCAAGCGCAAGCTCGCCGACGCTGCCGAGGGGCGTTGCTTCCTGCTGCAGGGCGGTGACTGCGCGGAAAGCTTCGCCGACTGCAACTCTTCGCTGATCACCAACCGGCTCAAGGTGCTGCTGCAGATGAGCGTGGTGCTGGTGCACGGCCTCAAGCTGCCGGTCGTGCGCCTGGGCCGGTTCGCCGGCCAGTACGCCAAGCCGCGTTCGACCGACACCGAGACGCGCGATGACGTGACGCTGCCGAGCTATCGTGGCGATCTTGTCAACGGCGCGGAATTCACGCTGGCGGCGCGCACACCCGATCCCCGGCGTCTGATCGAAGGTCATTCCAAATCCGCGTTGACGATCAATTTCATTCGTTCGCTGATCGATGGCGGCTTTGCGGATCTGCATCACCCGGAATACTGGGATCTTGGCTGGGTCGAACATTCGCCGTTGCAGCAGGAATACCGGCGCATGGTCGAGGCGATCGGCGATTCGGTGCGATTCATGGAAACCCTGGCCGGCGAATCGATCGGCAATTTCAGTCGCGTGGATTTCTACACCTCGCACGAAGCCCTGCTGCTGCACTATGAGCAGGCGCAGACGCGTCGGGTGCCGCGTCAGTGGGGCTGGTTCAACCTGGCCACGCATTTTCCCTGGATCGGCATGCGCACGGCGACGCTGGACGGTGCGCATATCGAATATTGTCGTGGCATTCGCAATCCGATCGGCTTGAAAGTCGGGCCCACGGTGACGCCGGACAGGCTGTTGCGCGTGATCGATGCACTGAACCCGGACAACGAACCCGGCCGGCTCACGCTGATCCATCGCATGGGCGCAACCAATATCCAGGCCGCGCTTCCGCGGCTGCTGGATGCCGTGACGGCCGAGGGTCGGCGCGTGCTGTGGTGCTGCGATCCGATGCATGGCAACGGCGAAACCCTGGCCAATGGCGTGAAGACGCGGCGCTTCGAGAACATTTGCGCCGAAGTCGATCATGCCTTCGATATTCACGCGGCGCGCGGTACGCGCCTGGGCGGCGTGCATCTGGAACTGACCGGCGAGAACGTCACTGAATGTCTGGGTGGCGCGCGCGATCTGACCGAAAGCGACCTGGCTCGCGCCTATCGCTCGACGGTCGATCCGCGCCTGAACTACGAGCAGTCGCTCGAGCTGGCCATGTTGATCGTGCGCAAGCGCGGCAACATCGCTTCGATCCCTGCCGGCTGACGGCGCGACCTCAGGTTTCCTCGCTGCTGACGACAGCTTCGTAAAGCAGCGGCAGCAGGTTCAGGGCGATGAAGGTGGCGGATACGATGCCACCGACAATGACCACGGCAAAGGGTCGTTGCGTTTCCGAACCGATGCCGTGGGAAAGCGCGGCCGGCAGCAAACCCAGGCCGGCCATCAAGGCCGTCATCAGGATCGGTCGCAGGCGGCTTGCGGCGCCCTCGAGCACGGCCGAGTCCAAGTCCATGCCGTTCCGGCGCAGTGCGATGATCTGCTCGACCATGATCACGCCGTTCTGCACCGAGATGCCGGCGACGGCTATGAAGCCGACCGCCGCGGAAATCGACAGGTGCAAGCCGGCCAGCGCCAGTCCGGCGAGCCCGCCGATCAGGGTGAACGGCACCGTGGCCAGGATCAGCAGCGCCTTGCGCATCGAGCGGAAGGCCCAGAACAAAAGTATGAAGATTCCCACGAGCGACAATGGCACGATCACGGCCAGGCGCGCGGTCGCACGTTTCTGGTTCTCGAACTGGCCGCCCCAGGCGATGCGGTAGCCGGGCGGCAGCTTGACCTCGTCGGCGACGCGGCGCATCGCCTCGGCGACGAAGCTGCCCTGGTCGCGCCCAAGCACGTTGACCTTGACCGCAGCGATGCGGCTGCCGGACTCGCGCAGTACCTTGGCGGCGCCCTGACGCACTTCGATGCGCGCGATCTGACCGAGCGGGATTGTGCCGGCGCCGCCCGGCAGCGAGACCGGCAACTCTCCCGCCTTCTCGACGGAATTGCGATATGGCTCGGCCAGTCGCAGGGTCACGTCAAAGATGCGATCGCCTTCGTAGAAACTTCCGACAGCGGCACTGCCGAGCGCGGTGGCGACGGTCGTGCTTGCATCGTTCACATTGATGCCGTATCGCGCCAGCGCGGCGCGATCGAGCGTGATGTCCAGCTCGGTCTGGCCGCCGATCTGGATCTCCTCAACATCCGCCGCACCGGCCACGCCGCGCAGAATTTCGGCGATCTGGCGGCCTTTTGCCTCGAGCACATCCAGACTGTGGCCGAACACCTTTACCGCAATTTCCCCTTTTACGCCGGACAGCGCTTCCTCGACGTTGTCCTCGATGTATTGCGAGAAATTTGTCGGCACGCCCGGCATTGCGTGGATTTTTTCCTCCATGTCGCGGATCAGCGCCTCCTTGTCGGCAAAGCGCCACTGCGCATGCGGTTTCAGGTCGGCCATGATCTCGATGTTGTTCGGCCCCTTGGGATCGGTGCCATCATCCGGACGGCCGGTCTGGGTGATCACCTGGATTACTTCCGGATACGAGAGAAGTACCTTGCGGATGTGCCGCTCGACTTCCTTGGTCTTGTCCAGCGCCGTCGATGGCGGCAGGTCGACGGTGAGCCAGATGTTGCCTTCGTCGAGCTTGGGCAGGAATTCGCTGCCCAGCAATGGCGACAGCGCAAGTGCAATCAGCAGCAGCGCGATGGCTGCGCCGATTACCAGACGCGGGTGCTTGGCCCAGCGGCCGAGGTCGGTGCGGTAGCGCAGGCGCAGCCTTTCCATCCACGCGCTGTGCCGGTCTTGCATGCCGGTGCCGCGCGTTGCCCAGGACAGCAATGCCGGTACGAGCGTGAGCGTGAACAGCACGGCGCCCAGCAGGGCGAACGTTAGTGTCAGCGCCATCGGCGCGAAGATTTTTCCCTCGACGCGCTGAAAGGTGAAAATGGGGAGAAACGCCAGAATGATGATGGCCTTGGAGAACATGATCGGCGAGCCCAGCCGCGTCGCCGTGTCGGCGAGCAGAGCTCGTCGCGAGGCCGCGTTGGCGTGCCCGCGCGCGGCCTCGAGCGTGAGCCGCACCATGAGTGCCTCGACCAGCACGACGGCACTGTCGATGATGATGCCGAAGTCCACGGCGCCGAGAGAAATCAGGTTGGCGTCGACACCGCGCAGGCGCATCAACAGGAATGCCGTGAGCAGCGCAAGCGGAATGACGGCGGCGACGATCAGCGCCGCGCGCCAGCTGCGCAGGAACACCAGCAGGACGGCGATCACCAGCACGGCGCCAACGGCAAGGTTTTCGCTCACCGTATCGACTGTGTGGTTGACCAGTTCGGTGCGATCGTAGATCGGGAGCAGCTTAACGCCGGGTGGTAGTTGCTTTTGCAGGTCCGCAATGCGAAGTTTCAGTGCGGCGATGACCTTGGCCGGGTCCTCGCCCTTGGTCATGTCGACGATGCCTTCGACCACATCGTCCTGCCCGTCGTAGCCGACGATGCCGTAGCGCGTGCGCTGACCTATGGCCGCTTCGCCGATGTCGCGCACCAGCACGGGCTGGCCGCCGAACACCGCGATCGGCACGCGGCCGATGTCGTCGACGGAATTGAACAGGCCGATCGCACGCACGACCAGGTCCTCGTCGCCGCGCTTGAGCAGCCCGCCGCCGGTATTGGAACTGTTCGCCTGCAAGGCCTGTGCAACCTGTTCCAGCGACAGGTTGTATTTGCGCAGCAGGTCCGGATGCACGTGCACCTGGTATTCGCGGATCGCGCCGCCGAAGCCGTTGATGTCGGCGACGCCGGGCACCTGGCGCAGCGCAGGCTCGATCGTCCAGTCTTCGATCGCGCGCACTTCGTCGAGCGGCATCGACGGCGGCGCCTCGACGAGGTAGCGATAGATCTCGCCGACCGCTGTCGACAGTGGCGCCAGCGTCGGCTGGATGCCGGTCGGCAGGGTGATCTCCGAGAGTTTCTCCAGCACCTGCGCTCGGGCGAAATAGTCGTCGGTGCCGTCGGCGAAGGTCATGGTCACCAGCGACAGGCCGCTCATCGAAATCGAGCGCAGCTGGGTCAGCTTCGGCACGCCGTATTCGGTGCGCTCGATCGGCAGCGTCACCGCGCGTTCTACTTCCTCGGGCGCCTGGCCGGGCACCAGGGTGATGATCTGCACCTGCACGTCCTGCACGTCGGGAAACGCCTGCACCGGCAGTTCCGAGAACGCGTACAGGCCGGCAATCGCGATCAGCAGGGTGATCGCGATCACGAACACACGCTGCTTGAGCGCAAACTCGACCAGGGCCTTGATCATGTCACTCGCTCTGGCCGAGCTCGGCGTTCAGCAGCACCGCGCCGCGCGTGACCACATGCTCGCCGGCTTTCAGGCCGGCGCTGACGAAGGCATTGCGCTCGCCGACGACGCCGAGCTGCACTTCGCGCCGCTTCAGCGTGCCAGGCGATTCCTCCACAAATACAAAATGATGCAGGCCGATGCTGACCAGTGCCGCGTCTGGCACCGCAATCTGCTTGTGGCCGTCGTCGTCGAGCGGACTGATGCGCGCAAACATCTCCGGTTTCAGACGCGAGTCCCGGTTTTCCAGCGCGGCGCGAACGCTGATGCGACGCGTGGCCGGGTCGAGTGCGGCGCCAACGTACACGATGCGTCCGGAGAAGTGCGTATCGGCGAACGCGTCCACATCGATGCGTACATTTTGCCCATTGTGCAGTTTGCCGATGTCCTGCTCGGACAGCTCGAAGCTGGCCCACAGGCGAGTCGGATCGGTGACGATGAACAGTGGCGCAGTCGCGTCCGGCCGCACTTCCATGCCCGGGTTGATGTTGCGGTCGACAACGATGCCGGCGATCGGCGTGCGCAGCGCGTAGCGCGTGCCGCTGCCGGTCGGATCGAGGTTTTTCAGCACAGTCTGAGCGCGTTCAAGTTCGGCTTGCGACTGGGCCGCATCGGCGTGTGCGCCGTCCAGGTCGCGCTGCGCGAGCACGCCGAGACGGGTCAGCTCTTCGGTGCGTTCGAGTGCCTTGTTCTTCATGGTCAGATCGGCCTGCGCCTTGCGCGCATCGGCGCGCGCCTGGGCGAAATCCGGAGAATCGAGCCAGGCAAGCACGTCGCCTGCCTTCACCGTCGCACCGGGTTGCGCCACGAGTTGCGCCACGCGGCCGAGCACGGGTGAATTCACGCGCACGGTGTGGTCTTCGTCGAAGCTCAGCTTGCCCGGCAGCGCCTGCAGGGTCGGTGCGACGAGTTCTTCTACCGGCGCGATATCCAGATAGCTCAACTGCTCTGCGCCGGGCGCGTAATGCAATGTATCGTTGGCCGCTGCCGACTTGTCTGCAGCGGGTGCGGATGCAGCTTTGCGCGGCAGAAGCCGATAGCCGAGCGCAGCCAGGATGAGCAGCCCGAGGATGACGGCGATGACCTTCGGAAAGCGCAAATTCATGGCACTGCTACCAGTTCGTCCTGTGCTGCGGCCGCGGCGAGGGCGGCAGCGGCTTCGGCGTAATCGGCGTGCGCGTCGGTGGCATCGTCCTGCAACGTCTTGAGTGCGCGCCGCGCATCGAGCAGATCGGCCAGGGTCAGGCCGCCGTGTGCGTAAGCGGTCTCGACGGCCTGTTCGGTGGCGTGTCCGCGTTCGATCAGGTCGCCGTCGAAGCGTAGCGCCCGCTGCGCCGCGGCGTGCAGGTCGGCGCTTGCGCGCTGCACGTCGGCGAGCGCAGCGACGCGGATTCTTGCCAGCGCCGCATTGGCTGCGTCGATGTCGGTGTAGGCACGGCGGATTTCGCCTTCATAGCCGTTGCCGGTGAAAAGCGGAATCGACACGCCGACGCCAAGCAGGGTATGTCCGAAGGGATCCGGGTTGTGCTCGTATTGGCCGCTGATCGTGACATCGCGCGTCCGCTGCGCATGGGCCAGGTCCAGTGCCGCTTCGGCAGCCTGCACGCGCTGCTTCGCCGCCAGCATGTCGGGACGCCGGGCCAGCGCACATTCGACATCGATGCCGGCGACTTTCTCCGCCCGCGGCCACGCGTCGCCTGCCGAGAGGCTGTCGGATTGCGCAGTCGTGTCGAGCAGGGCGGCAAGTGCGACCTGGGCATCCTGCAGTGTGCCCTGCGCGGCATCGGCAGCGTTGTCGGTTTCCGCGGCTTCGATGCGCATGCGCTCGACGTCCAGGCGTGGCATGTCGCCGAGTTTCAGGCGTTGCTCGGAGGCCTGCAGCGAACGGTGCTCGATGGCGGCCAGAGTTTGTTCGTTCGTATACTTTTCCTCGGCGCGCTTGAGTTCCCAGTAGGCCTGCGCCACGGCCAGGCGTTCGTTGCGCAGGGTGTCGGCAAAATCCGCGTGCGCCGCATCGACGTTGGCGCCAGCCTGCGCAAGCCGGTGCTTGCGCTTGCCGCCGCGCTCGAACGGCTGGCTGAGATCGACAATGGTGTCGTACTGCTTGTCCCACAGCGAGCCGGGGCCGTTGTGTCCGGCCGGGTTGATCTTCGCGGTGCTGTAGGCGAGGGTGGCATTCGGGCGCTCGGCGGCGCTGATCTTGTCGGCCAGCGCCTGGTCTACCGCGCTTTGCGCCACGGCGATGTTTGGATCACGTATACGCATCAATTCGAGGGCCTGTGTCAAAGTCAGCTGACCTTCCAGCGGAAGCACGCGCGACTCCGCCGCCAAGCCGGCCAGGGGCGGTAAACACAGAAGGGCGCTCCTGACCAGGGTTCGCAAGCGCATATGCGTCATCGTGGGAATCGGTTTGGGTGACTCACTCAAGAGGTGAGCACCGGAAAAACAAAGTGACGGAAATTGCCGGGTCGGTTGAACCCCGGTTGTGCAGTGCGGCACGCTAACAGCGTGAACCTTACGAGCAACTTACAGGGTTGGCCGGCTCGGCAATCGTTTCAGGCCTGACGTGCAGGGAAGACAACGCGAACGCATGTGCCGCGGTTGTCGGTGACGGCGTGGATCGCCAGTGTGCCCGCGTGTACCTGCACGATTTCATCGACGATCGCCAGGCCCAGACCGCAACCGTTGCCGTCCGCGCCCTGTGCGCGGTAGAACCGTTCCAGCACACGCGTGCGTTCGTCCGCGGGGATTCCCGGACCATCGTCCTGCACTTCGAGGAAGGTGTGCGCATCGGTCGCGCCGCAGCGGGCGGTGACATTGCCCTGGGATTGCGTGTACGTGATCGCGTTGTCGACAAGATTCAAGATCAGTTCGCGCAGCAACCAGGCGGAACCCCGCACGACGGTCGGGACGGTTTCCGCTCCCAGGTCGATGTTCTTGGCTTGTGCGCGGTCGAGGTACTGCTCCACCACTTCTTCGATGAGCAGTTGCAGGTCCACCGGGCGAAAATCATCGGCGACGACGGCTGAAGGTTCCGCGCGGGCCAGCGCCAGCAGCTGATTGGCGGTATGCGCCAGACGCTGGCAGCCGACGGCAAGATCCATCAAGTCCGAGCGCAGCGGTGCGGCTGCGGGCGAATGCGTGAGCAGCTCGATCTTTGCCTGCACGCCCGCCAGGGGCGTGCGCAGCTGGTGTGCCGCATTGGCCAGAAACTGCTGTTGTGCCAGCGCGCTGTCGCGGAATCTTGCGAACAGCGAATTCAACGCGCCCGTCAGCGGCAGCACTTCCTCGGGAACTTCGGTTTGATCGAGCGGCACCAGGTCCCGCGCCGAACGCGCCGTGATTTGATCGCGCAGCCAGGCCAGCGGTCGCAACCCATAGCGCACGCCGAACCAGCCGAGCAACAGTGTCGCCGCCAGTTGCAGCAAATCCGTCTGCACGGTGCCGCTGAGGATCGCCCGCGTCGCGAGCTCGCGCTTGTGGGTGGTTTCGCCCACACTGACGCTGATCGCATCGGCTGCAGTGCTCGTGCGATAGCTGGCCACGCGCACGGCATGGCCGCGGAAGCTGGCATCCTGATAGCTGGGGTTGTCCGCACCGGGTTGCGCCAACGGCAGACCCCTGTCCCCGGAAACGAACTCGCCGTGCGGCCCAAGCACGAGGTAGTAGATCTCGTCGAAGCGATCGGTACGCAGGATCGCCACGGCCTGTGGCGGCAGATCAGCCACGACCGCGCCGCTGCTGTCGGTTGTCACATGCGCGGCAACCGCGGTGGCGGCGTCTGCCAGTGCCTGATCGTAGGCAGTGGTGACCGGAACCACGCTGCTGACGTAATCCACGACGATGCCGACCGCGAGGACCAGCGTCAGCGGCAACAGGAAAATCACCAGCAGGCGCCGGCGGATGGTTGGCGCGCGTCTAGGTACTCGCATCGTCGAGCCGATATCCGATTCCGCGAATGGTCTTGATCAGGACGGCAGCGCCGAATTTGGCGCGCAGGCGGAATATATAGACTTCAATGGCGTTGCTGCTCAACTCGTCGTCCCAACCGGCGACTGCCTGCATCAGCCGTGTCTTGCTGACGACGCGGCCCGCGTTCAGGGCCAGGCATTCCAGTACCGCCCATTCACGGCGGGTCAACTCGACTCCGGATTCGTTCACGATCGCGGTTTTGCGCGCGAGATCCAGATGCAGCGGTCCGATCGTCACCTTCGAACTGGCAGCCGACATCGCGCGCCGGATCAGCGCCCGGCTCCGGGCCACCAGCTCGCGCAGCGCGAATGGTTTCAGCAAATAATCGTCGGCGCCAAGGTCAAGTGCCTTTACCCGGTCATCCAGTGCATCGCGGGCGGTGACGATGAGTACCGGCAGCCCGTTTCCGCCATCGCGCAAGCGGCGCACAAGCGCGAATCCGTCCTTGCCGGGCAGGCCGAGATCGACCAGGGCCAGATCGAAAGTCTCCTGCTTCAAGGCGTGTTCGGCATGTTCTGCGTTGAACATGTGATCGACCGCAAAACCGGCCTCGGTCAGACCGCGGCACATGACATTTGCCATCAGCATATCGTCTTCAACGACCAGTATACGCATGCGATGTTGGTGCCCGATTCAAACAACCGATTGACGTTCCGGAGTAGTGAGACGAGATCGGCGTGCCACCTTAGCATAGGCCAGTTTTCACGACCGCTCGTCGGCAGTGCAACGAAGTTGCCCGGATTTCTCATTGGACGTTGCTGTGCTGCGATTGGGGCTGCGCACGCCGTCCCTAGAACTCCACGTGCACGCGCACGCCGATGAATCGTGCCGGGCCACGGTCCTGGTTGTATCCGGGATCGCGCACGAACTGCACGTCGGGATCCAGATCGACATGGGCGATCAGCCGCCATTGGTAATATGCCTCGGCGATCTTTTCGCTGGCATAGTCGAGTCTGCCGTCGCCAAGCAGAAAACCGCTCCCGCCGGCGGCGAGGTAGTCGCGGTGATCGTGCGATAGGGCGTCGATGGCGATCGCGAAACCCAGATGATCCTGGGCGCGATTCCAATGCGTTCCGGAAAGCTGCGCGCCGCCGCTGAGCGTGCGGTCGACCTCGGTGAACGCAAAGGATTCGGTGCGCCCGTCGTTCCAGCCGGCGCGCGCGAACAGGCCGGTCTCGCCGCCGTCGCCCAGCGGCAGTTCGGCATTCGCGCCGAAGCCATACTTGCGCCGACCATCGCTGTCGTCGGCGCGAATATCGGGCGTCGCGCCGGTGGCGGCAGCAATGGCTATGGCGTCTTCGTAGATGCCCATGCGCGCGACATTGCGGAATGCCAGCATGCGCAATGCCCAGTCATCGGCATCCGGCTGCAGCGCGAGTTCGACCTGCTCGCCACGCGCGCGCGTCAGCGGCGCCTCGAGCGTCTGCCCATTCGCGTAGCGTGGCATCTGGAAGATGCCGTAGCGCAGCGCCCAGCCCGGTGCGACATAGGCGACGAGCGCTCCGTTCGTATAGCCGCGGGTATCGGCGGCGAAATCCCATGCGGTATCGTTGAACAGGCTCCAGTTCATGAACTGCGTACGCGTGGAATTTGCATACTTGTTCTTGTCGAAGTCGTCGCTCGGCGCGAACTTGCCCAGCTTGAATTCCATGCGCGAGTCGGGTTCGTCACCGGCGAGCTGGTCCTGGGCGCCTTCGACCGTGTGATGCGCGTCACCGAGGGGCAGCAGATAGCGCAGATAGCGCCGTGCCACATACGCGCGCTTGCCAAGCACATTCGTACCGGAACGGATCACATCGCCATTCGGCAATCCGCCGAGGCCGGTGGCGTCGCTGACGCCTTCGCCCTTGAACATCTCCATGTCGAAATAAAATTGCAGGTGTGCGCTCAGTGGCACGCCGAAATAAGCGCCGAACGTGTGCGATTGTTCTGTGTCGCCGCGCGGATCCAGGCTCAGTGGCCCGGCATAGGGCGAGCGCAGCGCATCCTGGTGCTGGTCGATAAAAGTATACTGCGCGCCGAGGAACTGCGGGATGAAATACGCCGCATCTTCGGCCTGCGCGCAAAGCGGCAGCAAGCCGAGCAGGGCGGCGATGCAGCGATGGAATGGAAATGGATGGGAAATCATTGCGCGCAAACCCGGGATTCTTCTTGTTCTAGTGCTGCGCGGGCGGTACGCCCCGACCGCGCAGTGTGCGAGAGGGTGATGTCAATGGTGTGTCGACCAACGTCCCTCAAGTTGGCCGGTGCTTGGATTGCGCCGCCAGTGACAAGTCGGTTTGGTCGATGCGTACTGCGCATCGTTCGCGGCCGATGGCGAGTAGGGTAGCGTGCGCACGCTGGCGCAGTGGCTGGCACGCAGATCGCCGTGGCGATCGGGCAAGAGCAAGGCGTGAAGGAATTTCAGTTTCATGATTCACCTCGAGTCCGGTAACGGCGAGGGGAATCACGATCAGCTATCGGCTAGATCGCGAGATCACCAGCATCCGCCCCGGAATGGTTCTGGATTGTTCGCCAACGCAGTCTCGTGCGTCATTCGACGCCGAGCTGCGCTGGTACTCGGATAGCTGTCCATGGGTAGGTCCGTGGAAAACAGGATGCTTCGGGTGGCCCGCAAGCGCGCGCACCTTATGCCAGCGGATTTTGGATGTCAACGAACTTGTAAGCCAGCTTCAGGTCGCTGTCCGGCACCCAGGCCGGGCCTTCGGTCGGCGCGATCAGCGCATCCAGTCTGGATTTCTCAAGGTTTGGATTTTTTCAAGGTCATCGATGCCTTGTGCACCGGCCAGCATCTTCGCCCCGGCCAATGCGCCGCGGAACGCGCCGTCGCGCGCTTCCCCATCAGCGCGCATGGGGTGCGATTACGCCGCGTGCCTTGACGCCTTCTTGCGGTCGTTCTCGGTCAGGTGCTTCTTGCGCAGGCGCACGGCCTTGGGCGTGACTTCGACGAGCTCATCGTCTTCGATGAACTCCAGCGCCTGTTCCAGCGACATGCGGATCGGCGGCGTCAGCTGGACGTTTTCGTCCTTGCCCGCGGCGCGGATGTTGGTCAGCTGCTTGGCGCGCAGGGCGTTGACGGTGAGGTCATTGTCCTTGGCGTGGATGCCGACGAGCTGGCCTTCATAGATTTCCGCGCCTTCGTCGATCAGCAGACGGCCGCGTTCCTGCAGGCTGACCAGCGAATACGCCGGTGCCATGCCGGTGCCGTTGGAAATCATCACGCCATTCTGGCGCTTGGCGATCGCGCCCTCGGAACGTGCGGCGTAGTGATCGAACACATGGAAAAGCAGACCGGTGCCTGCCGTGACAGTGCGGAATTCGGTCTGAAAGCCGATCAGGCCACGCGCAGGAATCATGTATTCCAGGCGCACGCGACCGCGTCCGTCCGGTTCCATGTTCTTGAGCTGGCCGCGACGCGTGCCCAGACGCTCCATCACGCCGCCCTGGAATTGTTCCTCCATGTCGACGACGAGTTGCTCGTACGGTTCCTGGATCTCGCCGTCGACTTCCTTGAGGATCACTTCCGGGCGCGACACGGCCAGTTCGTAGCCTTCGCGGCGCATGGTTTCAATCAGCACCGAAAGGTGCAGTTCGCCGCGGCCGGAGACCTTGAACTTGTCCGGGTCCTCGGTTTCTTCCACTTTCAGCGCGACGTTGTGCAGCACCTCGCGCATCAACCGCTCGCGGATCTGGCGACTGGTCAGGTACTTGCCTTCGCGGCCGCAGAATGGGGAATTGTTGACCTGGAAGGTCATGCTGATCGTGGGCTCGTCCACGGTCATCACCGGCAGGCCTTCCGGCGCGTCGACGGCGCAGACCGTGTCGGAAATGCTCAGCGATTCGATGCCTGAAATCGCGACGATGTCGCCGGCTTCGGCCTCGGGCACCTCGCGTCGCTCCAGGCCCATGAAACCCAGCACCTGCAGCACGCGCCCGTTGCGTTTCTTGCCATCGCGATCGACCACGGCCACGGGCATGTTCGTGCGTACCTTGCCGCGCTGGATGCGGCCGATGCCGATCAGGCCGACGTAGGAGTTGTAGTCGAGCTGGCTCAGGCGCATCTGGAAGGGGCCGTCCGGATCGACCTGCGGCGCGTGCACGTGCTTCATGATCGCTTCGTACAGCGGCGTCATGTCGCCTTCGCGCGCATCCGGATCCAGGCTGGCATAACCATGCAGGGCGGAGGCATAGACCACGGGGAAATCGAGCTGCTCATTGGTCGCACCCAGACGGTCGAACAGATCGAAGGTCTGATCGAGCACCCAGCCGGGGCGCGCGCCGGGGCGATCGACCTTGTTGATCACGACGATGGGTTTGAATCCCATCTGGAAGGCCTTCTGGGTAACGAAGCGCGTCTGCGGCATCGGGCCGTCCATCGCATCGACCAGCAGCAGGACCGAATCGACCATCGACAGCACACGTTCGACTTCGCCGCCGAAATCCGCATGTCCGGGGGTGTCGACGATGTTGATGCGGTTGTCGCGCCAGGTAATGGCCGTATTCTTGGCCAGGATCGTGATGCCGCGCTCTTTTTCCTGGTCGTTCGAATCCATCACGCGCTCGGCAAGCACGGTGCGTTCACTGAACGTGCCGGACTGCTTCAGCAGGCAATCGACGAGCGTGGTTTTGCCATGATCGACGTGGGCGACGATGGCAATATTGCGCAGATTTTCTATGGACATGGCGATAGGCCCGCGGCACCTGCGGGCTGGAGATAAAGTCGAAGCGGACAATTATACTCGGAATTGCTGCGGATTACCGCATCGCAGCATAATTTTGCATGCGCTTCCTCCAAAAACGACGCAACGGCGGCCTTGGCCTTGGGCTATCATCCCGCACTCACAACCCAAAGGGTCGCCATGAGCGCAAACAACGAGTTGCAGGCCCATATCGTCACCGCCCGCGGAACCATCCATTTGCGCCTGTTTCCCGAGCAGGCGCCGTTGACCGTGGCCAATTTCGTCAATCTGGCGGTGCGCAAGTATTACGATGGCCTGAGCTTTCATCGCGTGATTCCGGATTTCATGATCCAGGGCGGCTGCCCTGAAGGCTCCGGTCGCGGCGGTCCCGGCTACAAATTCGAGGATGAGATCGTGCCGACCCTCAAGCACGACAGCGCCGGCGTCTTGTCGATGGCCAATGCCGGGCCCGGCACGAACGGCAGCCAGTTCTTCATCACCCATGTGGCCACGCCGTGGCTGGACGGAAAGCACACCGTGTTCGGCCACATCGTCGGCAGCGAGGACCGCGATATCGTGGATGCCATCCGCACTGGCGAAAAGATCGGCTCGATCACGATCCGCGGCGACTACGCGCCCTTGTTCGAGAAAGTCCGCGGCCGCCTCGAACGCTGGAACCAGACCCTGGACGCACGCTGATCGGAACAGGTCCGGTGCGCGCAAAAAGGCCGCCTTTCGGGGCGGCCTTTTTTTGATTTCAGCTGGTTCCGGCGTTTGCTATCAGATCGGCCGCCATCAAAGCTGGATTCCGCTGTAGTGAAGTACCGCCAGCAGGATGATTGCGCCGATGATCGACATGAAAAATCCGGCGGGATGAAACATCGCACCATCAACCGGCTTTTTGATCAGTGCGCCAATGAAGCCGCCGATCAGCGAACCTACGATACCGACGATGGCAGTCACCCAGAAACCGTGAGTCACGCCCGGAACGAACCAGTGTGCGATCAGACCGACGAAGAAGCCGACAATTACGGACCAGATCAGATGGATCATATTCGCCTCCCTGGATTGAAGTTTGCAGAGTTGAGTCCGCCCCGGCGAACTCCCATGACGCCCGGCGAGCTTAGCAAATTCGCGCGGCGGCAGAACTGGGATAAACGCCGACGAGCGTAAACCGGCTTTGGGTCGAAAGTTTGGCGCCGCCGAAGCAGTGGCTATGTTAGAATTTCCTGCTGATTTTCCGCCTGTCGAGGACCTTACAATGCTGAAGCTTGCCGAGCGCATGAGCCGCGCCAAACCGAGCGCGATCATGCTTGTCGCCGACAAGGCAAAAAAGCTCAAGGCGGCTGGCCGCGACATCATCAGTTTCTCGATCGGCGTACCGAATTTCCTGCCTGGCGCGCATGTCTATGCGGCCGCGCGCGAGGCGCTCGAGCACGACAGCGGCCAGTACGGTTCCAATCGCGGACCGGATGCCCTGCTCGATGCTTTCCTGAAGCATTTGAAGGAAGGCGGTTTTGACGGCTACGAGCGCAAGCATCTGGCCGTGGGTATCGGCGCCAAGCAGGTGCTGTTCAACCTGATGTACGCGCTGTTGAACGAGGGCGACGAGATCCTGATCCCGACGCCGTACTGGACCAGTTATGTCGATATCGCGGACATCCTCGGCGCGAAAATCACTCTTTTGCCGTGCCCGGCCGAACAGAATTACAAGCTGACGCCGGCCCAGCTTGAGGCCGCGATCAAGCCGACCACCAGACTGCTGCTGTTCAACAATCCATCCAACCCGACCGGGATGGTGTATACGCCAGACGAGGTCAAGGCGCTCGCCGACGTGCTGGTCAGGCATCCGCTGTGGGTGCTGTCGGACGATATCTACAACCGCATGATCTTCGACGGCCTGCCGTATGCGCATCTGGTCAAGGCGCGGCCGGAACTGCGCGATCGAGTCGTGCTGATCGATTCGATTTCCAAGACCTATGGCATGCCCGGCTGGCGTGGTGGCCTGATTGCCGGGCCCGAGTCCGTCGCGCAGGCGATGGTGACGCTCAACTCCAATCACATCACCAACCTGCCGGAAGTCGTCGCCGCCGCGGCCACCGCCGCGTTCGACGGTCCGCAGGATATCCCGCGCGAGAAATGCGCGGATTTCTCCCGCCGCCGCGATGAGGTCATGTCTGCGCTGAGCGCGATTCCCGGCGTGCGTTGCCCAAGGCCGCAAGGCGCGTTCTATGCGTTTCCGGATATTTCCGTCGCCTTCGGCAAGAAGCACGGCACCAGCGCGATCGCCAACGACGTTGATTTCTGCAACGTCCTGCTTGATGCCAAGGGCGTGGCTTGCGTGCCGGGTTCGGCTTTCGGTGAACCGCTTGCGATTCGCATCTCCTACACCTGCAAACCTGCCGAACTGACCGAGGGTCTCAAACGCTTGCAGGGATTTTTTGCCGAGTTGAAGTAGAGCCTGGGAATCGGGAATGGAGAATCGGGAATCGCAAATCCTGCGTCTGACCCGGTCCCACATTCGCCGATTCCATATTTCCCGATGCCCCATTCCCGTTCACGGAGTGAAACCATGAAATCTCCAGTCCGCGTTGTCGTCACCGGTGCCGCCGGCCAGATCGGATATGCCCTGTTGTTCCGTATCGCCGCCGGCGACATGCTCGGCAAGGACCAGCCGGTCATCCTGCATCTGCTGGAAATCACGCCGGCGCTGCCTGCGCTCAATGGCGTGGCGATGGAATTGAACGATTGCGCGTTCCCGCTGCTCGCCGGCATCGTCGCCACCGACGATGCGAATGTCGCCTGCAAGGATGCGGACTACGCACTGCTCGTCGGCGCGCGTCCGCGTGGCGCCGGCATGGAGCGCAAGGATCTGCTCGAAGCCAACGGAGCGATTTTCGCACCGCAGGGCAAGGCGCTCAACGCCCACGCCAAGCGCAGCGTCAAGGTGCTCGTGGTCGGCAATCCGGCCAATACCAATTCGCTGATAGCGCAGCAGAACGCACCGGATCTGGATCCGAACTGCTTCACCGCGATGGTGCGCCTGGATCACAACCGTGCACTGTCCCAGCTTGCCGAAAAGACCGGCGCGCACACGACCGAGATCAGCAAGGTCACGATCTGGGGCAACCACTCGTCGACGCAGTATCCGGATCTGTACCACGCCACGGTGAAGGGTCAGCCCGCGCTGAAACTCGTCGATGAGGAGTGGTACAAAAATACATTTATACCGACCGTGCAGCAGCGCGGCGCGGCGATCATCAAGGCGCGCGGCGCATCGAGCGCGGCCTCGGCGGCGTCGGCAGCCGTCGACCACATGCGTACCTGGGCGCTGGGTACGGCGGATGGCGAGTGGGCATCGATGGGCGTTCCTTCCGATGGCAGTTACGGCATCAAGCCCGGCGTGATCTATGGCTATCCGGTCACGGTGAAGAATGGAAAATTCAGCATCGTGCAGGGGCTGGCGATCAACGCCTTCTCGCGCGAGCGTATGGACGCGACCGACAAGGAGCTGCGCGAAGAGCGCGCCGGCGTCGAGCACCTGTTCGCCAAACGCTGAAGCTCCCGTTCCGACGGATAACGCATTACCTTTGCCACAGGCCGGCGGGCGACCGCCGGACCATGCTCGCGCACCCACAACGGTTCAAACGGGAAAACTCGCAATGAAGCACGCCATTGTTGTCATCGCCTGCGCGCTTGCCACCAGCGCCAGCGCCTTCGCGGCCGAAGGGATGTGGACGCCGGACAATCTGCCGAAGCAGGAATTGCAGGCTAAATACAAATTTTCTCCCCCGGCGCAATGGGCCGAGCACGTACAGCACGCTGCGCTGCGTCTTGCGGGCGGCTGCTCAGGCTCGTTCGTTTCCCCGACCGGGCTGGTACTGACGAATCACCATTGCGTCAATTCCTGCGTGCAGCAGCTTTCGACCGCGGAACACGACTTCATCAAATCGGGCTTCTACGCCAAGCAGGCGGGGGATGAGGTGAAATGCCCCGAGATCGAGCTGAACCGCCTCGACACGATCACCAATGTCACCGATCGGGTGAAGAAGGCGACCGCGGGCAAGAGCGGCGAGGAATACAGCAACGCCGAAAAAGCGGTGAAATCGGACATTGAATCCGAATGCGTGGGCAAGGATAGCGAGCGCACGCGTTGCGATGTCGTCGATCTCTACCATGGCGGCGTCTACGATGTATACAAATACCATCGCTACCAGGACGTACGCCTGGTATTCGCGCCGGAACTGGCGATGGCGTTCTTCGGAGGCGATCCGGACAATTTCAACTTCCCGCGCTACGATCTGGACATGGGCGTGCTGCGCGCCTACGAAAACGGCAAGCCGGCGAAAGTAGCCGACTATTTCCCGTTCTCGAAAGGCGGCGCCGAGGAAAACGAATTGACCATCGTCGTCGGCAATCCGGGCGGCACCGACCGGCAGTTGACGATTTCCCAGCTGGAAACGACCCGCGACGTCGACACGTTGCATGCGCTGCTGCGCTTGTCCGAGTTGCGCGGCCTGATCGAGCAGTTCCGTTCCGAGAGCGCGGAACACTCGCGCATAGCACAGAACGATCTGTTCGGCATCGAGAATTCGTACAAGGCGCTCAGGGGCCGACTTGAAGCCTTGCAGGATCCGGAGGTGTTCAGCGTCAAGCGCAAACAAGAAGCCGAATTGCACGATTTCGTCGATGCCGACCCTGCACGCAAGGCCAAGTATGGCGCTGCCTGGGACGCGATCGCCAGGGCGCAGACCACCTATCGAAACATCGAGATCCCGTATCAATTCAAGGAGGGCCGCGGCAGTTTCTTCACGCGCTATTTTGGTTTCGCCCGCGCCCTGGTGCGCGGCGCCGACGAACGCAAGAAACCCAATGCCGAACGCCTGCGTGAATATACCGAATCCAGATTGCCGAGCCTGACCCAGCAATTGTTCTCTACCGCGCCGGTCTATCCGGAATACGAGAAGGTCAAGCTTGCGTATTCGCTGACCAAGATGCGCGAATGGCTCGGCGCCGATGACGCCTTCGTCAAGGACGTGCTCGGCAAGCAATCGCCGCAGGCGCTGGCCGATGAACTCGTCGACGGCACCAAGCTCGCCGATGTGGCGGTGCGCAAGCAATTGTGGGAAGGCGGCAGCGCAGCCGTGGATGCGTCGAATGACCCGTTCATCGCCCTGGTGCGCCGCATCGATCCGCAGGCGCGCGCCGTGCGCAAACGCATGGAAGACGAAGTTGAATCCGTCGTCGATATCAATGCCGAACTGATCGCTGCGGCGCGCTTCGAGAAGTACGGCACCAGTGTCTATCCGGACGCCACCTTTACCGAACGCTTCTCGTTCGGCGAGGTAAGGGGATGGGAAGAAAAAGGCAAGTGGGTGAAGCCATTCACCGAAATCGCCGGTGCCTTCGCGCGCGCGACCGGATTCGAGCCTTTTGCACTGCCACAGTCCTGGCTCGACGCAAAGGCCTCACTCAATATGAATCAGCGTCTGGATTTCGTCACGACCAACGACATCATCGGCGGCAATTCCGGCAGCCCGATGATCAACCGCGACGCCCAGGTCGTCGGCCTGGTGTTCGACGGCAACATCGAATCGCTCGGCGGCGACTTCTGGTTCGACGAGCGTGTGAACCGCACCGTCGCGGTTCACAGCGGTGCCATTCTTGAGGCCCTGCACAAAGTGTACAAGGCGGATCGGCTCGCGAACGAGATCGAAGCCGCACGCAAGCACTGAGCGGACCCTTGGACCCTCCTCTTCAAGGGGAGGGTCGGGCCGGGATGGTGTCGATCCGCAGTGCAGCCCTCAACGCAGCCTCTCTGCCAGCGTTTCCAGAAAGCCCGACCATCCGCCGTGATGGTTCTTCGCCTGCTCTTCGTCAGGCAGACCATCGTGCGTGAGCCTCAGCTCGGTCTTTGCGCCGCGCGCGGTCAACTCGATTTTCACCACCGATTCCTTGCCCCGTGAGCCTTCGCTGACCCAGGTGAATTCGAGCAGGCGAGGGCTTTCAACGCGCAAGTAGCGCCCGTAGTGCGGATAAATCCTTTCCTGCCACGGCATCTCGATATAGAACAGGCCGCCTTCGCGCGGATCGATGGAAATATTTTTTCCGCCTGCCAGCCAGACCTTGACGCTGGCCGGGTCGATCCAGGCGCGGAACACGCGCTCCGGCAGCGCGTCGTAAGTGCGCGGAATGGCGTCGATGCTGAAATCGCCCATCGCCTGCATGTTGCGCTTATTCATCGGTCGGCTCCTTGGTCTGCAGTGGAAGCGAGGAATTGGCCCAGTGCGTCAAGGCGCTCGGCCCAGAAGCGTTCGTAGCGCGCTGCCCATTGCGTCACGGCACGCAGCGGCGCGGGACGCAACCGCAGGAAATGCTCACGGCCAACGCGGCGGCGGTGGACCAGCCCTGCACGCTCGAGCAATTTGATGTGTTTGGATACGGCGTTGAGCGACATCGCGAACGGTTGCGCGAGATCGCCGACGCGCGCGTCGCCGCGGGACAGGCGCGCAATGATGCGCCGGCGCGTGGGGTCAGCAAGGGCAGTAAAGGCAAGATCGAGCGTCGTCATCGGTAAATACATTCAACCTGCGGGTTGAATAAATTATACCGCCCGGCGGTCATTGTCAATGATCCGCCGGCCCATGCATTCAACAGATGTCGGTCAGCGCCAATGACCTCCGACCCAGGCATTGCCATACGGGCCGCCCCAGTGTCCGGGTACCCAGACCGTGCCGTAGTGCGCGCGCGGTGGAATGTACACACAGCCGCTGGAAATCAGAGGCAGTGCAAGAACGGTGGCAAGAATCATGACTTTCATCGTGCGTTTCATAACTGTCTCCGCTGGTAGATCCTTCGCGGTGAAAGAACGCGGCGGATCAACCCTCGTTTACCGCCGTGGATAGGTCGTGCAGGGCCGGTTCAGGAATTTCGTCGCGCCAATCTCCCGCGGTGTGCGCTACCCTTGCACCCGCAAAGCCGTGGAGGCTGGGATGAGCTACGAGGCTGAATACCGCCGTTCGATAGAAACTCCGGAGGCGTTCTGGGCCGAGCAGGCGCGGGCGATCCACTGGCAGACGCCGCCGCAGAAGATCCTCGACTATACAAATCCACCGTTTCGCCAATGGTTCGCCGGCGGCCGCACCAACCTCTGTTACAACGCAGTCGATCGCCACCTGGCAGAACGCGGCGCCCAGGCGGCGCTCATCGCGATCTCGACCGAAACCGGCGTCACACGCGAAATCAGCTACCGCGAGCTGTACCGGGAAGTGAACACGTTTGCCGCGGTGCTCTCTGCGCTGGGCGTGCGCAAGGGCGAACGCGTCGTGATCTACATGCCGAACATGGCCGAGGCCGTGTTCGCGGTACTGGCCTGCGCTCGCCTCGGCGCGATCCACTCGGTCGTGTTCGGCGGCTTTGCCGCGCACAACCTGGCGTTGCGCATTGACGACGCAAAGCCGGCGTTGCTGATCTGCGCCGACGCCGGCATGCGCGCCGGCAAGGTGATCGCGTACAAGCCGCTGATCGACGAGGCAATGCGTGAAGCGAAGTTCGCGCCGCCGCACGCACTCATCGTGTCGCGAGGGCTCGACCAGAATCTGCAGCTGCGGCCGGGCCGCGATCTGGACTACGCCGAGTTGCGTCGTGCACACGAAGGCGCTGAAGTTCCGGTGACCTGGCTCGAATCCAACGAACCCAGTTACCTTTTGTATACCTCGGGCACGACCGGCAAGCCCAAGGGCGTGCAGCGCGACGTCGGCGGCTACGCGGTCGCGATGGCATTGTCGATGCGCACCGTGTTCGATGTCGGACCGGGACAGGTGATGTTCTCGACCTCGGATATCGGCTGGGCGGTCGGTCACAGCTACAATATCTACGGCCCGCTGATCGTCGGCGCGACGGCGCTGCTGTACGAGGGCCTGCCGATCAATCCTGATCCGGGCATCTGGTGGCAACTGTGCGAGCGATTTGGCGTGCGCGCGATGTTTTCGTCGCCGACGGCGATCCGCGTGTTGAAGAAACACGACCCCGCGTGGTTGAAGAAGCACGATCTGTCGAAACTGAAATACCTGTTCCTGGCCGGCGAGCCGCTGGACGAGCCGACCGCGAAATGGATATCCGAAGGCATCGGCAAACCCGTCATCGACAACTACTGGCAGACCGAAACCGGCTGGCCGGCGATCACGCTGCATCCGGGGCTGGATCTGAAACCGATCAAGTTCGGATCGCCCGGGTTGCCAAATTTCGGCTACAGGTACCGGGTGATCAACGAGGTCACCGGCAAGGATGCCGCGCCGAACGAGAAAGGCGTGCTTGTCGCCGAACCGCCGCTGCCGCCCGGTTGCCTGACCACGATCTGGGGCGATGACGCGCGTTTTATAAAAAGCTACTTTTCCCATTTCACGGAACTGCTGTACAGCTCGCGGACTGGGCGATCCGCGATGCCGATGGCTATACCTTCATCCTCGGCCGTACCGACGACGTGATCAACGTCGCGGGGCATCGACTGGGTACGCGCGAGATCGAAGAATCCATCGCCACCCATCCGGCGGTGGCGGAAGCCGCCGTGATAGGCGTCAAGGATGCGCTGAAAGGCCAGGTTCCGGTGGTGTTCGCGACACTGAAGACCGCTGGCGCCACCGCCGCCGGCAAGCGCACTGCGGCGGACGGCATGCAGCAGCGCGTGGTCGAGCTGCTCGGCGGCTTCGCCAAGCCGGCGCGCGTCTACATCGTGAACGCATTGCCGAAGACACGGTCGGGCAAACTGCTGCGACGTTCGCTGCAGGCACTGGCGGAGGAGCGCGATCCGGGCGACCTGTCGACCCTGGACGATCCGAATGCGCTGGAGGAAATACGCCTTGCGCTTGCCCGTGGGCCTAGTTTGGGAACACGGTGACTGGCGATCACGCCCTATGGATCAGGTAAAATGGCGCTTTGCCGGAGGCTCCATGAAGAACCTTTCCCCCGGCGCGCGCTTCCGCGCCGCCGTCGCCGAAGAACACCCGCTGCAGGTTGTCGGCACGATTACCGCCTACGCTGCGCGCATGGCCGAGCGCGTGGGCTTCAAGGCGATCTACCTGTCCGGGGGTGGCGTCGCCGCCAATTCTCTCGGCGTGCCGGATCTGGGCATCAGCACGATGGAAGACGTGTTGACCGACATCCGTCGCATCACCGACGTATGCGCCTTGCCGCTCCTGGTCGACGTCGATACCGGCTGGGGCGGGGCCTTCAATATTGCACGAACGGTGCGTTCCCTGATCAAGGCAGGAGCCGGCGCACTGCATATCGAGGATCAGGTGGCGGCCAAGCGCTGCGGCCACCGGCCTGGCAAAGCGATTGTGCCGAAAGACGAAATGGTCGACCGCATCAAGTCGGCGGTTGACGCGCGCACGGATCCGGGCTTCGTGATCATGGCGCGCACCGATGCCATCGCCGTGGAAGGCATCGAAGCGGCGATCGAGCGGGTGGTGGCCTGCGTCGAGGCCGGGGCGGACATGGTTTTCCCGGAGGCAATTTATACTTTGCCGCAATATAGACAATTCAAGGACGCGGTTAAGGTGCCGATTCTGGCCAACATAACCGAATTCGGTCAGACACCCCTGTTCACGACGGACGAGCTGCAATCGGCCGGTGTCGACATCGTGCTGTATTGCTGCGGCGCTTATCGCGCGATGAACAAGGCGGCACTGAATTTCTACGAGACCGTGCGTCGTGACGGCACGCAGAAAGCCGCCGTGCCGAGCATGCAGACGCGCGCCGAGCTGTACGATTTCCTGGGCTATCACGAGTACGAGCGCAAACTCGATGAGTTGTTTGCGGCGGGCAAATCAGAAACATGAGTTCAAGGAATACGTCCATGACCGAACCAGTAACGATACTTCCGAAAATCAAGAAATCCGTCGCGCTGTCCGGCGTCGCCGCGGGCAACACCGCGCTCTGTACGGTGGGTCGGACAGGCAATGATCTGCACTATCGCGGCTACGATATCCTTGATTTCGCCACCACCTGTGAATTCGAGGAGATCGCGTACCTGCTCGTGCACGGCAAGTTGCCGACGCGGGCACAACTGACCGCCTACAAGGCCAAACTGAAATCTCTGCGCGGTATTCCAGCATCGCTGAAAGCAGTGCTTGAGCAGCTGCCGGCATCGACGCACCCGATGGACGTGATGCGCACGGCGGTTTCCGCGCTCGGCTGCGCGTTGCCGGAGAAAGATGACCACAATCATCCCGGCGCGCGCGACATTGCCGACCGGCTGATGGCCAGCCTGGGCTCGATCCTGCTGTACTGGTATCACTATGCGGTCAACGGCAGGCGTATCGATGTCGAGACCGACGACGATTCGATCGGTGGCCATTTCCTGCATCTGCTGGATGGCGAGAAGCCGGGCGAACTGTGGGTGCGTGCGATGCATACCTCGCTGATCCTCTATGCCGAGCACGAGTTCAACGCCAGCACGTTTGCCGCGCGCGTGATCGCCGGCACCGGCAGCGACATGTATTCGTGCATCACCGGTGCGATCGGAGCGCTGCGCGGACCCAAGCACGGCGGCGCGAACGAAGCCGCATTCGACATCCAGCAGCGCTATGACACGGCGGACGAGGCCGAAGCGGACATCCGTGCGCGCGTCGAGCGCAAGGAGGTGGTGATCGGCTTCGGGCACCCGGTTTACACGGTCGGCGATCCGCGCAACAAGATCATCAAGGAAGTGGCTCGCGAATTGTCCGCGGCGCGGAGGAACATGCAGATGTTCGACATTGCCGAGCGGCTGGAATCGATGATGTGGTCGATCAAGAAGATGTTCCCGAACCTGGACTGGTTCAGCGCAGTCAGCTATCACATGATGGACGTGCCGACGGCCATGTTCACGCCGCTGTTCGTGATTTCGCGCACCTCGGGCTGGAGTGCCCACGTCATCGAGCAGCGCACGGACGGCAAGATAATCCGCCCGAGCGCGAACTATACGGGCCCGGAGGACAAGAAGTTCGTCCCGATCGACAGGCGGTAGGAAAAATGAATAAGTATACATTTCCGGCAATCGTCCTGTGGGCCATGGGCATTGGCGCGGCTCATGCCGTGGACAATGCCGTGTTCGAGCGCGTTGCCGCGGACAAATACGAAGACATGCTGCGTAATGGCGGCGTGGCCTACGATCACAAGGATTATCCGCGCGCGTTCGAGTTGACCCGGCGCACGGCCTGCGCCGGCGACAAGACCAGCCAGGCGCTGCTCGGGCGCATGTATCTGCTCGGTCAGGGCGTTGCCCGCGATGATTTCACCGGCTACGCCTGGATCAAGCTGGCGGCCGAATTCAAGTTTGCCGAATTCACGTCGCTCGCACGCAAACTTGAAGAGGCGATCGCGCCGGCGCAGCGGGCGCAGGCCAATGCCAGGGCCGACGCCTTGCGCAAGCAGTACGGCATGGCTGCGACCAACATCAATTGCCGCGGCGCATCCCCGCACGGCGTCTATATCATCGATGCGGTCGTGTGCAAGCCGTCGAGCGATGGCGGCGGCACGGTACTGATGCACCGCTGCGTGGGCATCCCGGAAAATTGATTTTCCGTGCCATCCCGCTGCAACCGGCTCGCCATCGCGCGGGCATGGCGGCCTGTGTCAACTGCGTGGCGCGGTCCGCAGGAAGGCGGCAGCAAACAAGACGGCGAACAACAGATCGACTAGCCCGAAGGCCAGGTCCTGCGGGTGCATGCGTCCTTGTGCGTACAGGACAACCACGGCGCCGCCGTAGGCGATCTTTTCCAGGATCGACGGAATCATGATCGGCCGGAACCTCGCCGGATCGCGTGCGATGGTGAAAAACGCCAGCTGCCACGCCAGCCCGAGCCCGGCGAATCCATAGAAAAATGCCGGGTGCGTGATGGGCGGCGGGTCCTGCGCGCCGATCAGGTCGAATATGAAATACAGCGGCGTGAGCAGAAGTACGCCCCAGATGGCGGCGATCAGGAACACGATTTTTGCGAATTTCATTTTGCGCTCCGCCCAGTTTGCCTGCTAGTGCAGCCTGACGAACAACAAGCCGATGTAGGCGACGAAGGCCAGCAGGCCGATCACTGGCAACGCTTTGTGGTACCGCTCGCGGCGCACGAACATGGCCGACAGCGAAACCGCGACGAAACACAGGTGGAAAGTGACGTTGATCGGCTCGGGCAGGTGGTCGTAGAGCACGAGATCCTTGCCCAGACTGACCAGCAGCAGGAGGATGAGCAAACTGAAGAACCAGCGGGTGTGTGCGTGATAGTGCTTGCCCAGATCGACATTTTCGCCGCCGAAGTCCGGAAGCACGATCGCGGTGAGCATGTACAACACGATCGTCTGCGCCAGCACCACGGAGAACTTGGGAAAAGTCCAGACATGTACATCGCGCAATCCGAACATCGTCCACCAGGTCTGCACCGCGAGGATCAGCAGCAGCGCGGCCCAGGCCAGGACCGGCCAGTACATGCGCACTCGAGAACGGGCGAGCAGGATACCGCGCAGGCCCTGCAGGATCTGGGTTATCGCCAGGCCGATAATGATCGAGAGCAGGACCGAAAGATAACTGAATTCGTCCATGGCGGTTCCTTTACCGGGCCACGCCGACGGATGCCAGCCATGCCAGCAGTGACCTGGCTTCCACCGCCGTATTGATGTCGCGCATGTCGCTGACCCCGCCATCGCTGCCCAGTTCTATATCGCGATAGCGCTTCTGTGCTTCATCGTGGACATAGGCATGGCATGTGCTGGCCCCTGCATCGCGCGTGCCGGTATCGGTGCGCTCGATCCTGCCTTCGGCTGCCCTTGCGATCAGCGCGGAATTTTCGGCGAGTGCCGCGGCGTCGACGCTGCCCGTGCGCTGCGCCAGCGCGAACTTGGCGCGCAGGTCGGCTTCGTGGAGGTAGGTCACGCCGTCGGCCTGGGTCGTCGCCGGTGCCCAGCCCTTGCCGCGCATACTGTAGCGGTAGATGTTTCCGTGGCTGTCGATCAGCGTTCCCGCCAGCGCAAAGCCCCAGGCCGTGTTCATACGGAAGCAGTCGAATACCGGGTCGAGCGTTGCGATATCCGCTGCCGGATCCTTCGCCGCCACCGCCGCGTCTGGCGCAGCCGCATGACTGCCAGCGGCAATTGCGGTTGTGGCCGCCACCATCCATATCCCGTATCGCATGCCCGCCCCGCCGATGCTGCATTGATGCATGGTGGAAAGATCCATTCTACGCCGGGAGTCGCCTCCGGCGCTCGATCAGATCCCAGCGATTGCCGTACAGATCCTCGAATACGGCGACCGTGCCGTAGGCTTCCTCGCGAGGTCCTTCCACGAAGCGGACACCGTGGGACTGCATCGCAAGGTGATCGCGTCGGAAATCGTCGGTGTGCAGGAACAGGAAGACGCGCCCACCGGTCTGGTTGCCTATGCGGCTTGCCTGTTCGGGATTCGTCGCCCTGGCGAGCAGCAGCGAGGCGCCGCTGTTTCCCGGCGGCGCGACCAGCACCCAGCGCTTGCCTGCGCCCAACGGCGCGTCTTCGATCAGCTTGAAGCCGAGCGCACGTGTGTAGAAATCGATTGCCTCGTCATACTCGCGCACAACGATGGCGACATGGACGATTGCCCGTGTGCCGTGCTGCCCTGTTGCCATGAGCGCGGTGCCTTGTCCTGCCGGCTCGTGCCGGCGGCGACATCGTAACTGCTGCGGACGCCACGCGGCAGCAAGCTGCCGCGCGACCGGCTCATGCGGATCATTGCGTTACGCGTGCCAGATTGTCCGCTCGCGGCGACGGCGATTCTGCGGAACTCAAAACGATGGTTTCGGCAGATCCCACCGGGTCGATCGAGGTCGGCAGCGGTTGGCCGCTGCGATTGCGCTGATTCTTGTAGGTTTCGATGCGCTGCGCCATTTCATCACCCCGCGCAAGAATCGCCTGAAACCCGTGACGTACACTGGCCGCGCGGATATTTGCCTGTTTTTGCGCGAGATTCATTGATTTTTTTTCCACCGGAGCAACTTCGGAACCGAGCATCCGATCGACCACCGTCGTGAAAAAGCTGGCCACCGACGCCTTCGTTCCCCATCTGGACGTATTCATGACTGATCCTCTTGCGATGCCATCCGACCTGCGTGACGGATATGCCAGCGCTGGTTTGATTTCGGGCGTTCCGGAAAGAATTCCGGCACTGGCCAAGGCAAGAGCAAGTTTCGTGCTAGCCGTCACAGAATTGCTGCCAGGCGTGTGGAAGTCCTGTGAAAACGTGAGGGACTTTCCCCATCCGAGCTCAGCGGCCTGAAGGCGGCCGCGCTGATTTAATTGGATTTTCCGAGGTTTTCGAAGCGCACATTCTGGATCGCATAGGATTTCCAGTCGCGGAAATCGAAATGCCACCACTCGAATTCGTAGACCGTGAAACCCTCAGCTTCCATGTGCTGACGCAGCAGGTCGCGCAGGTGACGCGCCGCGTCGTCACCGCCCGCATACGTCGGATAGGCGCGCTCCGACATCTCGTCGTACAGGCTCGGCATTTCCACGGCGCGGCCGGTATGCAGGTCGTACAAGGTCAGGTCAACCGCACAACCGCGGTTGTGACGCGAGCCGGTTGCCGGATTGGCCACGAAGTTGTGTTTGTCGGCCGGCGTTGCGTCCCAGAATATTTTCGTCACGTACCACGGTCGATACGCGTCATGGACGAGCAGGTCGTAGCCTTGTGCCGCCAGCGCATGCTGCACGCGTACGAGCGCCTCGGCGGCGGGCCGCTGCATGAAGGCGCGCGCCTGGCTGTACAGCGGCGTGCCGAGAAAATTGTGCGCGGTCGCGTAGCCGATATCGAGCTTGATGCCGGGATCCAGCGTCGTCAGTTCCACCAGATCGGCGGGGCGGAATTCCCCCTGCTCGACCGGCGGTGTCGCCGCCAGCGCGATCGGCAGCAACTCGGCGACAGGGCGCACCGGTTCGATGTGGAAAAATTGTGGCGCGGCGGCCATGTGCTCACGCGGGACAGGCGCGCAGGCGGCGAGGGCGAATGCGGCGAGCAACCGCAGGCAACGGTGCATCGTGGTAGTGTCCTTTCGCGTTGATCCGGCGTATCAGCCGCCTCAGTGTAGTGCGAACCACGTATCGTTGTAACGCAGTGAGCGAGTCGAGGGAATCTTGAACCAATGAACCACGACACATGCCGGCTCACGGTCGTGACGTCTTCCCGGTACTGGCTGCCTGCGGCTGCGCTGGCGGCGGCCGGCTGCGCGCTCGCGCCGACAACGCCGATGCAGCGGGATCGTTTGGCGCGCGTGGAAATCCTGGCCATGCTGCAAACGCTCAACGCCGATCTGCTCAGCCACGATAGCGCGACGCTGACGCTCGAACGCTGGTGCGCCGATCATCGGCTTGCCGAGCCGGTACGCATTCTTGCGCGGCGCCTGCACGACGGCCCCAAACCGGCCCCCGGCGACGTGCGTGCCCGGCTCGGCGTCGATGCTGCCGAGCCGCTCGGCTACCGGCATGTGCAACTGCTGTGCGGAGAGCACGTCTTGTCCGAAGCCGACAACTGGTATGTGCCGGGCCGGCTTACCGGCGGGATGAACCGGCAACTGGATACCAGCGACGAACCATTCGGAAAAGTCGTGAAGCCGCTCGGATTCCAGCGGCGCACCTTCTCAGTGGAATTGCTGTGGTCGCCGCTGCCGAACGGTTGGGAAATGTCGGAACCGGAATCGGGACCCCGGCCATTGCGCATACCAAACGCCGTACTGCGGCACGAAGCGGTCTTGTATACATCGAAGCAAGTGCCATTCAGTGCAGTTGTGGAAACGTATACTAATAACCTATTCGATTTTGGTCGGTGGTCAGCGTATCGTCAGGCCGAAAAGCCATGATCGTCGGCTGACGAATCCCATCTTCCCCAGTGCGATGACAGCGGCGGAATATTGCTTGCGGCGATCACGCTTCTGTTGTCGTCTTTGCCCGGACGCACAGTTGCCATGCCGGCGCCGAATGCGGCAGTGATCAGCTTGACTGGGAGAAGTCGCGCGGCCCGGGACTAGAGACTTGCGGCGAGCTCGGTCCCTTGTGCGATCGCGCGCTTGGCATCGAGTTCTGCCGCAACGTCGGCGCCCCCGATCAGATGCACGTCGATGTTTGCGGCCTTGAGTCCGTCGTATAAATCGCGGCGCGGCTCCTGTCCGGCGCAGACGACGATATTGTCCACATTAAGCGCTTGTGGATTTCCATCGATCGCGACATGCAGGCCGGCATCGTCGATGCGCTCGTAGCTCACACCGCCGAGCATCTTCACGTTTTTCATCTTCAATGCAGCGCGGTGGACCCAGCCCGTGGTCTTGTTCAGGCGCTTGCCCGGCGTGCCGGGCTTGCGTTGCAGCAGCCACACCTCGCGTTCCGCTGGTTCCGGCGCCGGCCTGGTGAAGCCGCCGCGATTTGCGTAGGTGAGATCCACGCCCCATTCGTGGGACCAGCGTGCGATGTCCGTGGTCGGCGACGGTTTGGCCTGGGTGAGGAATTCGGCCACGTCGAAACCGATGCCGCCGGCACCGATGATCGCCACACGCCTGCCCACCGGCTTGCCGAGCTGGATCACATCGAGGTAGCTGAGCACGTTGGAACGGTCGGACCCGGGAATCCGCAACACCCGCGGGGTGACGCCGGTGGCGAGGACCACGGAGTCGAAGCCGTGCAGCGCCTCGATCGTTGCCAGCGTGTTCAGCTTGAGGCGTACGCCGGTGTCTTCGATGCGATGGCTGAAATAGCGCAGCGATTCGGAAAACTCTTCCTTGCCAGGAATGCGCCTGGCCAAATTGAACTGGCCACCGATTTCAGCGCCGGCGTCGAACAGGGTGACCGCATGGCCGCGTTCGGCCAGCGTGGTCGCACAGGCGAGCCCGGCGGGGCCGGCGCCGACCACGGCGATCTTTTTGCGCATTGTGGATTTTGCGACAACCAGCTCGGTTTCGTGACATGCGCGTGGATTGAGCAGGCAGGAGGCGTGCTTGTTCTCGAACACGTGGTCCAGGCAGGCCTGATTGCAGGCGATGCAGGTATTGATGCGGTTGCTGCGTCCGATCCTGGCCTTGTTCACCCAGTCCGCGTCGGCCAGCAGGGGCCGCGCCATCGAGATCATGTCGGCATCGCCATCGGCGAGGATCTTTTCGGCCACCTCGGGCATATTGATGCGGTTGGTCGTGATCAGCGGAATCTTTACCTCGCCCCTGAGTTTCTTCGTCACCCACGCGAATGCAGCGCGCGGCACGCTGGTGACGATGGTGGGCACCCGCGCTTCGTGCCAGCCGATGCCGGTGTTGATGATCGTCGCCCCGGCAGCTTCGGTCGCCTTTGCCAGCTGCACGATTTCGTCCCAGCTCTGTGCATTGTCGACCAGATCCAGCATCGACAGGCGATAGATGATGATGAAGTCCGGACCGACGGCCGCGCGCGTGCGGCGCACGATTTCGATCGGGAAACGCTGGCGCTTTTCCGCGCTGCCGCCCCAGGCATCGTCGCGCGTGTTCGTGCGCGCGGCGATGAACTGGTTGATCAGGTATCCCTCGCTGCCCATGATCTCGACGCCGTCGTAGCCGGCGTCCTGTGCCAGCCTGGCGCAGGCGGCGAAGTCGCGGATCGTTCTTTCCACACCCCGCGTGGACAGCGCGCGCGGAGTGAACGGCGTGATTGGTGACTTGATCCTTGACGGCGCCACCGACAGTGGCTGATAGCCATAACGCCCGGCGTGCAGGATCTGCAGGCAGATGCGTCCGCCATTGGCATGCACTGCACCGGTCACCTTGCGATGCCGCGCGACATGCCAGGGCATCGATAGTCGCCCGCCGAAGGGCTTCAGCCAGCCGGCGATGTTCGGCGCAAGGCCGCCCGTGACCAGCAAGCCCACGCCGCCGCGCGCGCGTTCGGCAAAATATGCGGCGAGCTTGTCGTAGTCGCGTGCATGATCTTCCAGGCCGGTGTGCATTGAGCCCATAAGCACGCGATTGGGCAAGGTGACGAAGCCAAGATCCAGGGGCGTGAACAAATGCGGAAAATGCGGATTCGTTGCGGCGGCGGTCATGGGCATCGAACGGTCGTTTGAATCTGTACACGATGCCGGGAAAAGCGTCGCTGCACAAGATGTGCAACGTCTCCCGGGGCCGTACCGATTGGCATTTTAGCCCGGCGTCAGTGTGCCTGCGGCCTTGCCCTCGCCATCGATGCACAGAAACGGCAATCCGAGGGCGCGCAGCCATTCGTAGCCCGCCTGGCGGCCGAGCAGCATCCCCAGCGTCGATGCGGCGCCGGCCACGAGACAGGTTTCGGCAAGCACGCTGACGCTGGCAAAACTTTCCACGGGGTGACCCGACATCGGATCGACGATATGCGAATAGCGGCGACCGTCGACGACCATCACGCGTTCGTAGTCGCCGCTGGTGGCGAGTCCGCCGCGGTACAGTTCTATTCTTGCGAGCGCGTGTCGCGTGTCGTGCGGCGCCTTGATTCCCGCCAGCCACGGCGTGCCGTCGCCGTGCGCGCCGATCACGGCAATGTCGCCGCCAAGATCGACCAGGCCGTGGGCGATGCCGGCATCGCGGCAACATTGAGCGGCGCGATCGGCGGCGTATTCCTTGACCACGCCGCCAAGATCCAGACGCATGCCCGGCACGCCGAGCGTCAGCCGCGGTCTTTGCCAGACCACGCGCTGCCAGCCGCAGCGCGAAAGTGCGGACGCGATTTCGGCGCCGCCCGGCACGCGGCGGTTGTGCAGATCCCACAACCCTGTCAGAGCGCCGGCGCTGATGTCGAAGCGGCCGCCGCTTTGCGCGTGCAGGCTGGCAGAAAAATCCAGCAGGTCGGCGGTTTCGTCGTCGACATCGATGCTGTTGCCGGCATCGGCGCTGGCGCCAATGCGGGCGACCAGGCTGTCAACGCGATAGTGCGAGTACTTGCGATCGAGCCGATCCACTTCGGCCTGTGCAAGGAGGGCGACCGCGCGCGCGACCTCCGCGCCGATGGCCTGCAGCTGCAACTCGCAGGGGCAGCCCATCGCGTTGAAGCGAAATGCGTGGATCTGCGCGGTCATCCGAAGCCGATTCAGTCGAGGAAATAATCCAGTCCGATGAAGGCACGAGTGTAGCTGACGACGCCAGGTACTGCTGCGTCGGCGCCACCGAGCGCGTCGTCGGCCGTGGCGTGGTACCGCTCGATGCCGGTGCTCAATTCCCAGCGGCCGAGACGCTTGCGCAAATTTATACTTCCGGAAAATGCACCGAATGTTCCGAGACGGTAGTCGCTGGAATAAAACTGGTGAGCGCCGGGATCGAGAAAAAACGGAGCGTAGAACCGCGCCTGCTGCTGGCTGTAATAGCGCACGGCCGGGATAAGTTGCCAGGCGTCGGGCAGGCTCTGATACCAGCCGACATCGATCGTGTGCGATACCACGCCCCAGCTGTCCTGTGCGTAGCGGTAATCCAGATGCAGGGACGCATTCGCATCGCTGAAGGCGCGCCGATAGCGCAGCAACCACGCCGCCTCGACGCGGCTGTCGGGGCGCGTATCCGCGAGGATGTCATCGCCGACCGAAACCAGCTTGTACGGATCCGACAAATAGCCGCTTTCGACATTCAATTGCACGCCGGTCTGCAGGACGGAGGATTTGTCGAGCACCCATGCGGCGCTGCCGAACACGGAGGCGGTGTTTTTTTCCTCGTGGCGCACACGATCGTAGAGCAGATAGTCGGTGGGCTGAATGATGTCGTGCGAAAAGCTGCCGCCGGCGCCTAGCGTCAGCGCTGCATTCAGCGGAAAGCTGCGGTCGATGCCTGCGGAAGTGGCACGATAGTCGCGCTCCTGCGAGTACGAACCGCTGTAGGTCGTGCTCGCGCTGGTGCCCGCATCAGCGGTATAGGCCGCACTCAGGGCAGTGCGGTGATCGTGGATCGTGGCGCCGCTCAAGACCTGGATCGGCCGGCCATCGACGCCGGGTAGCACATACCACGGCGAGGAGCCGCTCATGACCTCGTGCGTCGCGGTGACATCCAGCGCGCCACTGTTGCCGACGCGGGTATCGAGCTGGAATTGCTGCGAATAGACGCGATAGCGATCGGGACTGCCGATCGCCGCACCGTCAACGGCATCCTCGCTGTAGTCGTTGTAGCGATAGCCGACGTGCGAGTCGCTTTCCGCGGCAGGCGCAGTCTGTGCGTGTGCGCTCGGCGCAAGCGCTGCAGCCGCGCTCATCAGCGCGGCAAGGGAAGGGGACAGGTTGCCTCGCGTCGCCATCAATTGCAGCCGCAGCCGCCACCGGCGGCGCCGACGTGGCCATCGCTGCCTTCCTTGCTGAAGTGTGCGTGGTCGGTCATCGCTGCCTGCAGAGGATCCGGATCCCAGCGCATGTCCCAGCGCGCCAGCCGGCCGCGTTCCCAGGGTTGTACCGGCGTCGTCGTGCAACCGCACAACAACAGCGCCAGCAGCGCAGCGGCAACGCAAGCACTCGCGCGGGTGTCGAATTCAATGGGCTTCATCGTGCTTCCCCAGCAACGCGTGGATTTCTCCGCGCAGTTTACCCATATCGGCGGGATCGAAACCGGTGTGAACGGCGCGTACGATGCCGTCGCGGTCGAGCAGGTACGACGAGGGCATGCCGACCAGGCCAAACGCCTTGGGCACATCGCCGGCGGGGTCGCTCAGGATCGTGTAGCTCACCGGATGCTGGGCGAGAAAGGCTTTCGCATCGTCGGCGTTCTCGTCCAGATCGATGGCTACGATGGCGAAATCCTCATGCGCCAGTTCCGTATGCAGCTTTTCATACAGCGGCAGCGATTGCCGGCAGGGTCCGCACCAGGATGCCCAAAAATCCACAAATACAACTTTTCCCTTGAGTTGGCCGAGGCCGGTGCGCGCATCGCTGCCCGGAGACGGCAGACTGAACGCCGGCGCCGGGCTGCCGATATCGACCGCGTTCGCCATCGGCGCTGCGCCAAGCAGCGCGGCGACGGCTAGCATGAGCGAACGCACCGATGAAAAGGTCCTGAATGTCATTGCGCTCATTGTGGACAGGTAGTGCCGTCGATCTGGGTGAGCCGGCTGATCGCCAGCGGCGTGTCGTTGTTGCCGTTGTAACCGGCCAGGTCCGAGTGCCAGCTGGCCGTGCCGGTGTTGCAATCGCTGAACGTGAACGTGATCGTGCCCCAG
>JARLJU010000274.1 GCA_031291055.1 Rudaea sp.
AGAAAAACCTGATGGCCTTGTCTGGACCGCCCGCAGCCGGGAAATCCGCGTTGCCTCAAGGGACTTTTGCCGGACAGACAGTCGCTGTCACCGGAGGCGGCACCGGCCTGGGAAAAGCCATTGCCATCGAATTCGCCCGGCTCGGAGCCAACATCGCGATACTCAGCCGCAAGCCCGAACACCTTGCAGCCGGGGTTCGGGCCATCGAGGAACTGGGCGCCAAAGCGATCGCCGTCGCCTGCGACGTGCGCGATCCCGTCGCCATCGCCAGCGCTTTCGACGAAATCGAGGTCAAATTCGGGCCGATCGATATTCTCATCAACAACGCTGCTGGCAATTTTCCTGCGCCGGCCGAAGAAATGACCCCCAATGGTTTTCGCACGGTGGTCGATATCGTGCTCAACGGTACATACAATTGCAGCCGCGAATTTGCACTGCGGCGTCTGGCAGCCCACAGGGGCGGCGCGATTTTGAACATTGGTGCGACCTATAGCTGGACCGGCGGCCCAGGCACCGCGCACAGTGCCGCCGCGAAGGCGGGTGTGACCAACCTTACACAAAGCCTGGCAGTCGAATGGGCGCCCGATGATATCCGGGTGAACTGCATCGCTCCGGGGCGCTTTCCTCACGAGGACATGCCCGCGCACATGACCCGGCACCAGGTCGGCGAAAGCGCAGATCATACCATTCCCGGTCAACGTGTCGGGGAGTTGCGGGAATTGGGTTGGGCCGCGACGTTTCTATGTTCACCTTACGCCGCGTATATCACAGGGCACACGCTCGTGGTGGATGGTGCCAACTGGCTGCGACGTTCGCTGGTAATGCCCGAGTTCGTCCCGATCCGCGACCAGTTCGGCCGCGCCGCACGCGACGACGGCAGCGCGGCCACGGCCGTTGCCAAGGCCCGCGGTGACGCATGACGGATGCGTCACCTGTCTTGCGTGAGGATACCGGCGATGTCGCAACGCTTACGCTCAACCGGCCCGAAGCGCGCAATGCCGTAAATCGCGCGCTTTTTCGCGCATTTCGCGGTCATATCCGCGACATTGCGGCAGGCGGAGACGCGATAGGCCTGATCGTGATCCGCGGCGCGGGCGGCCATTTCTGTGCAGGGCATGACCTGAAGGAACCGCCTCACGCCGATGCGCTCGGCTGGTTGCGCCAGGAAATGCTGGCGCTGGAAAGCCTCACCTTGCTACGCCAGCCGGTCATCGCTTGTGTCCAGGGCACTTGCTACACGGGCGGGCTCGAAATGGCGTTGGCTGCCGATTTTATCGTAGCCGGCCAATCTGCGCGATTTGCCGATACTCACGGCAAATGGGGCCTTGTTCCGGGTTGGGGCCTGTCGCAGCGGCTGCCGCGCCGTGTCGGGCAGGCCAAGGCGCTTGAAATGATGCTAACGTGCCAGCCCTATACCGGCGAACAGGCCGCCGCGATGGGATTGGCGAACATGTGCGTGCCCGATGCCGAACTCGGCGACGCAGTGGCGCGGTTGGCGGAGACGATCCTCGCCAACAGCCGGCACAGCAACGCTGAAAACAAGCGATTGATCTATGAAACCGACGGCATGTCGTTGCCAGCCGGGATCAACCACGAATTGATGCGCAACGCCGGTTTCGATCCGGGGCAACAAGATCGCAAGAAACCACTGGGCACACGCGCCGTCAAAACGGAACCGTCCTGATGGATATCGGCTTTTCTCCGGCCGAACGGCAATTCAGAGAAGAGTGCCGCGCCTGGTTGCATGCAAATGTGCCTGGCGACAAGCGCCCGATCCACGCCACCGATGCGATCGAGTTCGACAAGGCGTGGCAGCGCCGGCTGTTCGATGCAGGCTGGGCCGGGATCAACTGGCCTGCCGCTTATGGCGGGCGCGGACTGTCGCTGATCGAGCAGGTCATCTGGCTGGAAGAATATGCTCATGCCAACGCACCGTGGATCGGCGCGAATTTCGTGGGGGTCAACCATGGTGGCCCAACTCTGATCGCCAACGCCAGCGAGGCGCAGAAGGCGTTTCACCTGCCGCGCATTCTCAAGGGTGAAACAATCTGGTGCCAGGGCTTTTCCGAGCCTGGCGCGGGTTCCGACCTTGCCCGGATCAGGACGCGGGGCCGCATCGAAGGCGACGAGATTGTCGTAAACGGGACCAAGATCTGGACCAGTTTCGCCCATGTCGCCGACTGGCAGGAACTTGTGTTGCGCACCGAAGAGGGATCGGAAAAGCACGCTGGCCTGTCCTGGGTTATCTGCGACATGCACGCACCCGGGATTACCATCAGCCCAATCCGCAAGATCAGTGGGCAGGTCGAATTCGCCCAGGTATTTTATGACGATGTGCGCATTCCGCTGGCCAATGTCGTGGGTGGGCTCGGCAACGGCTGGAAGGTTTCCATGTCGACGCTCGGCTTCGAACGCGGCACCGGCTTTATTTCCGATCAGGTGAAACTGTCCGCCGAAGTCGACAACTTGATTGCGCGCGCGCGCGCCAACGGCATGATCCGTGACGATCGCGTGGCTGACGCCCTGGCGACGATGCGCGCGGAAGTGGCGGCGTTGCGCGCCATGACGTATCGCAACATTTCCGAAGTGATCCGCAATGGCCAGCCGGGCGCCGAAGCGTCGGTCATCCGCCTGTTCACCTCTGAACTCGGCCAGCGGATCGAGCGTATGGCCGTGGCTCTGATGGGGGCGCAATTGCTCGATTTCCAATATGGCACGGATAACCCGGTGGGGGATTACCTGCGCGGCTATGCCGCCACCATCGCCGGCGGCACTGCGCAGATCCAGCGCGATATCATCGGCGAGCGCGTGCTCGGCCTGCCAAGGATGCGTTGAGCCATGGACTTGTCGATCAACGAAGACCACGAAGCGCTGTGCGATGCCGCGCATGACTGGCTGAACGACAACATGCCGCTGATCGGCTTGCGTAAACGTGACCCGGCATTGTTCGGGCAACTGGACGCGCTCGGGTGGATCGGGATGACCAGCCCCGATGTCGGCTTCGACATCCCTGCAGAGGCACTGGTGTTCATCGCCATGGGCCGCGCGCTGGCGCCGGTGTCAGCGCTGTCGTCGGCGGTCGCCGCCCGCTGGTTCGGAACGCAAGGGCAGATTGCCCTGGCAATTCCGGACGACGATCAGGTGCAGGTATTCGACAGCCCCGGCACGACGCAGGCGCTGGGCCTTTGGCAGGGCCAGGCGGCGCTGATGGCATTGCCGGGCGGGCTCGAAGTGCGCGCATGCCTCGATCTGTCGACAAATCTTGCAGTGCTGGAACAAGCAGCCGGGCACACGGCGGCATCCGACCCGCGCGCCGGACTGCATCTCGCGCTGCTGGCCGGTGCCTTTGCGCTCGGGTGTGCGGAGGCCGCGCGCGACATGGCGGTGGACTATGCCCGCCTTCGCGAACAGTTCGGGCGCCAGATCGGCGCGTTCCAGGCGATCAAGCATATGTGTGCCGACATGGCGGTGCGTGCCGCAGTCGCGCGTTCGCAGCTTTATTATGCCGCCTGCGCGCTCGAGGAAAACAATGCCGAAGCGGCGTTTCATGTCGCTGCGGCCAAACGACTGTCCGATACCGCCGCGCTCGATAATGCACGCGCCAATATCCAGATTCATGGCGGCATCGGCATGACCGATGAGGCCAGCCCGCATCTGCTGCTCAAACGCGCGCATCTGTTAGGTTTTGTGGCTCCGGTCACAACCCGTGATCTGCTCGCACCGGTCATGGAAGCCTGATGATGACCGTTGCCGGGCGCAGCGTCGCGGAGTGGGCCGATGCCTGAATCCGCGAAAAAAACCCATGATTGGCCGCCCGCCTACTTTCAGCGCGATGGCGAGGCTTTTGTCCCCGGCAAATTGACGCGCAATCCGTGGATGGCCGATGCCGTCGCCGGTGGGCCGACGTCCGCATTGATCGGCGCCGTGATCGAAGAGGCTGCATTCGATCCGGCGTTCGTGATCAGCCGGTACACGCTCGACATTCTGGGCATAGTGCCCAGCGTGCCTTTGGTGCCGCGGATCACCGCAATACGTCAGGGTCGTCAAATGCAGTTGCACAGGGTCGAACTGCTGGCCGATGGCAACCCTGTGGCGCAAGCCCACGTATTGCTTTCGCGGTACATGGAAACCCCCGAAGTTCTGCCCGCGTTTCCCTATCCACACCCCGACGACGTGGCCGAACGCGAATGGCTGATGGGTGCCGCAATGGCCGGCGCGATCCGCACCCGTCCGATCGAGGGTTCGGTGCGCGAACCCGGCCGCGCGATAGGATGGCTGGCGATGGAAGGAGAGATCATCGCCGGAACTGCGCCCAGCCCGTTCGTCAAGGCCTGTCTGTTCGCCGATTTCGGAAATGGCATCGGCAGCGCGACGAAGCCGGATGAATGGAGCTATGCCAATCTGGACATCTCGGTCAATTTCCTGCGTATGCCGCTTGGGCAATGGCTGCTGATCGATGCAGATACGGTGATGGCGGGCAACGGCCATGGCCTTGCGCGAAGTATTTTCGCCGATGCGAAAGGGATATACGCCTATGTTACCCAAACGGTATTCGTCGGCCCGGGCAAACGCCGATAACCTGCCATCTTCGACCGCTTGATTTTATATCACCTAGTTATATATCTAAGTCGCGCCCTGAAAGACAAAAAGGCAAGTCATGTCTCTGCTTTACGACGACGGTCAATTGGCGATCGGCACGGAATCGCGTCGCGTGCTCGAAGCGCGCGTTGATTTCGCAGCACTGCTGCCTCTGCTCGAACAGCAAGGCGCCTATCACGAGGCGTGGTGGGAAACTGCGCAGGAACAAGGCTGGTGCGGGATTGCTATTCCGGAAGAGCATGGCGGGCTCGGGCTTGGCCTGGTCGAACTCGGAATTGTGGCGCACCAGATCGGCCGCAGCGTGGCAGGCGCCGCGTTTTTGACGAGTTCATTCGGAGCGGCGCGAGCCATCCTCGATTATGGCAACGACGCGCTGAAAACCGAATGGCTGCCGCGCCTCGCCAGCGGCAAGGTGATCGGCGCAGTCGCTTTTGCCGAAGGCCAGGCGTTTATTCCTGCGCAATCGCAACTTGCCTATACCGACGGCAAATTGACCGGAAGCAAGCCTGCAGTTTCGGGCGGAGCCCATGCCCAGGTCGCGGTCGTGATCGCCAGCGAGGCGGGCACGCCGGTGTTGGTGGTGGCTGCGCTGGACGGCGTCGGCCGTCGCCTGGTCGATACGTTCGATAACACACGGACCGCCGCGGATCTTGCGTTCGATGCCACACCCGCCATCGAGATCGCGCGTGGCCGCGCCGCACTCGACGCGGCGGTCCACATACTCGCGCTTCAGACGGTGGTCACCGCGCATGAACAGACCGGAGGCGCCGAAGCTCTGATGGAAAAGGCGCGCGACTATGCGCTGACCCGGCGCGCGTTCGGCCAGTTGATCGGTGCATTCCAGTCGGTGAAGCACCGCATTGCCGAGCTCTATGCACTTGTCGAACTGGCGCGCGCAGGCGCGCTGCATGCGGCGACACGCGAAGGGCATGACGATTTTGTACGCGCCGCCGCTGCGGCCCGGATTCAGGCAACCGAAAGTTATGACACCGCCGCGCGCGATACCGTGCAAGTGCACGGCGGGATCGGCGTAACGTGGGAATCGGGTCTTCACCTGCACATGCGGCGCGCGCGTACGCTGGCGAACGAACAGGGCAATGTGTTGTTCTGGGAGGATGTTCTGGTCGATCAACTTGAAGGTGCCACAGCATGAGCGACCTTGCAGCCTATAGCGCCGCAGCCAACGCGTGGCTCACGTCGGTTGCGCCGATCTATGGCGGCGCCGCGCGCAAGGGATTGAGCGAAGCCGACGACCTTGCGCTCGGCCGCCGCTATTTGAAAGCGCGATACGAGGCCGGCTATGGCGGCATCAGTTGGTCGAAGGAATTCGGCGGCCAGGGCCTCAGCCACATCGAAAAGGTCGCATTCGAAACCGAAGAAATGAAATTCGGTTTTCCGACGCACTATTTCGGTATCTCGCTAGGCATGCCGGTCCCGGTTTTGATGAAATTCTGTCAGGATAGGGATTTCGTCCGCGACAAAGTCCTCAAGGCGCTGACCGGGGAAGAAATCTGGTGCCAGCTCTTTTCGGAACCGGCTGCCGGATCGGACCTCGCGGGCCTGCGGCTGCGTGCCGAAGTCGATGGCAACGGCTGGAAGCTCAACGGTCAAAAACTTTGGACCAGCTATGCCCAGCACAGCGACTATGGCGTGATCGTCGCCCGCACCGATCCCGCCGTGCCCAAGCACAAGGGCCTGACCTATTATTGGGTAGACCTGCACAGCCCCGGTGTCGATGTACGGCCGGTGCGCCTGGCCGGCGGCGACAGTCATGTGAACGAAGTGTTCTTCGACGACGTTCGTATCGAAGACAACCAGCGCCTTTCGCCGGTCGGCGGCGGCTTCGGCGTGGCTATGGCAACCTTGATGATCGAGCGCTATGTTGCCACCGACAGCAGCGGCTTTGGTCCGCATCTGGATCATTTCATCAGCCTTGCACGCGACGTACAGGTCAATGGCCAGCCGGCGATCCGCGACGGCCGCATCCGTTCGGCGATCGCGCGCAACTATGCGATGCGCAACGGGCTGGATGCGATCACCGCACGCGCGATGCTGATGATGCAGGCGGGCATGGAGCCGGGCCCCGAAGGTTCGCTTAACAAGCTGGTCTCGGTGCGCTCGCGCCAAAAGCTGTCAGAGCTTGCAATCGACCTGATGGGCACGGATGGCGTTCCATTCGATCCGCATGCCCTGGTCAAGTCCGATTGGTCGACCAGTTGGCTCAACGCTCCCACCGGGCGCATCGCAGGCGGAGCCGACGAAATGCTGCTCAACACCATTGCCGAAAGGATCCTCGGCCTGCCGCAGGATCATCGCCCGGACAAGGGCGTACCGTTCAACGAAATTCCGGCCTGACCCAGCCGCTGACAAGGAAAATATCATGTCCGAAGCCTATATTATCGACGCCGTCCGCACCCCCCGCGGGATAGGAAAACCCGGCAAAGGTGCGTTGTCGCACCTTCATCCGCAACAGCTTGGCGCGACCGTGCTCAAGGCAATCAAGGATCGCAACCATCTCGACACCAGCACTGTCGATGACGTGATCTGGTCGACCTCGTCCCAATACGGCAAGCAAGGCGGCGATCTTGGTCGCATGGCTGCGCTCGCAGCCGGGTATGATGTTTCGGCCAGCGGCACCACGCTTGATCGCTTCTGTGGCGGCGGCATCACTTCGGTCAACCTTGCTGCGGCAAGCGTGATGTCGGGGATGGAAGATTGCGTGATCGCCGGCGGCACCGAAATGATGAGCTTCACCGCTGCACATGGCGCCGAACAGGCCAATGCTGGCATCAAAGCCATGGGAATGGGTTCGGGCAACATGGCGCTCGACGCAATCCATCCGCAATCGCATCAAGGCGTTTGCGGTGACGCGATCGCCGCCCAGGAAGGGATCACACGCGCCGATCTCGACCAACTGGCCCTGGTCAGCCAGCAACGTGCTGCGGTGGCTATCGCCGAGAACCGGTTTGCCAAGTCGGTCGTGCCTGTGCTCAACGAGGACGGCACCGTCGCACTCGACCGGGAGGAGTTCCCTCGCCCCGAGACCACGATCGAAGGGCTGTCATCGCTCAGAGCCAGCTTCGACGCCGTGGCCGATTTCGATCAGGGTGAAGGCGTGACCTTCCGCAAGCAGATCCAGCGCCGCTACCCCGACCTCGAATTCAAAGGCGTGCATCACGCCGGCAATTCGTCGGGCGTGGTCGATGGCGCCGCGGCGCTGCTGATCACTTCGCCTGAATATGCCGAAAAGCATGGGCTCAAGCCTCGCGCGCGCGTCGTGGCCTATGCCAACCAGGGCGATGATCCGACGTTGATGCTCAATGCACCGGTGCCGGCGGCGAGGAAAGTCCTGGCCAAGGCTGGCTTGACCGTCGAGGACATCGACTTGTGGGAAATCAACGAGGCGTTTGCCGTCGTCACCGAAAAGTTCATCCGCGACCTCGAGCTCGATCGCAGCAAAGTCAATGTAAACGGCGGTGCGATGGCGTTGGGTCATCCGATCGGCGCCACAGGCTCGATCCTGATCGGCACAGTGCTCGACGAACTCGAACGCACTGGCGGCCGCTATGGCCTTGTAACGATGTGCGCGGCTGGGGGCATGGCTCCGGCAATCATCATCGAGCGCGTCTGATATCCACCGGAGGGCAGATGCCTGTCAACCAGGCACAGGCCAACCAAAAACCGGCCGGGAGTGCGCTCCCGGCCGGTTTTCTTTGTATCAGAGGATACTTAAGCTCGCATTGCGTATCTGCACCACGCGATTGCTCGATGTAATGACATCAGGCTTTAAGCCCCAAGGGAATCGACCACTCGATCACCTTCACCATCGTCCGTCCAGGTGGCGATGGCGTTGCGCAAGTGCAGGCGCCAATGAGCGACTGCTTCTTCGACTTCGCCCGCTTCGATCAAAGCAATCAGCTTTTCAAACGATCTCAGCGCGGCACGCATGCCCTTTACGCGCGCCTGTCGGACTTCGGGAAGTCGGCGGTGTACGTCGCGCTGATGATGCCCGGCAAGGTTGAGCAACATGCGGTTCATGAAAGTCAAAGTCTTGCTGCCGCTGGCTGTGACCAGTTCCTGGTGAAACACTTCGACCGCGTCGATAAAGTCGTCGTAGCGTTCGGCATCGAGCGACACCTTCAGGCCCGAAACGACCTGGTGCAATCTGACGGTCGCGCCAGGGGCGCGCTCGGTTGCCAACCAACGCACCACCGACGGTTCGATCGCCAGCCGCGCCTGGTACAAGTCGGCAATCGTGGTCGCCTGCGATTCCAGCACATAGCCTGCATACCGTGATACCAGTTCGACCGACGGTTGATGCATCTTGGCGCCTGTGCGCGATCCGCGCACCACACTGATCAACCCCTCCGATTCAAGAATGCGAAAGGCCTCGCGCAGGGTGGGGCGCGAGATGCCGAGGCTCTCCATCAATATACCCTCGGGAGGGAGGAATTTGCCTTCTTCCAATTCTCCCCGGATGATCTGCCGGCGAATATTATCGGCTACGATTTCGCTGGTCTTGGGTACGCGAATTCGTTTCGACCGCCTGCCAACATCCGCAACCCCCATAACCAACCTCTCCAGACCAACGGCAAATCGCGTCGTGCGGGACAAAGCATAGGCACCGCAGATATTTAACGAAAGAGGCAAGCAGTCAAAAGGCGAGTTATCCGCCGAATTTGGCACCTATACCGACGCAAGGACGATCGTAACGAACTTTGCTGGCAAGGATTATGCAGCGTCCAGGCAGACAGCGGCGCGATCGGCCAAATCAGAAACCAATCGCACCTTGATCTGACTTATATAACTAGGTAATAAAAGGCATTGGCGCAAGCAAGGGATTTTGGAATGGTGGACGTTCGCCGGATCAGTGATGCACTCAAGATTCGGGCGCAGCA
>JARLJU010000275.1 GCA_031291055.1 Rudaea sp.
CGTGCAAGGAACCTACTCATGAACCGGACGAACTGCACATCAAACCAAAGTGTCGCCGACCTGTTCGTCACCACCGTGCAAGGAACCTGCTCATGAACCGGACGAACTGCACATCAAACCAAAGTGTCGCCGACCTGTTCGTCGCCACCGTGCAAGGAACCTACTCATGAACCGGACGAACTGCACATCAAACCAAAGTGTCGCCGACCTGTTCGTCGCCACCATGCAAGGAATCTATTCATGAACACGGGAACCCCAATGAATACCTTCGGTTGGCTGCTCAAGCGTGAATACTGGGAAAATCGCGGTGGATTCATGCGCGCACCCTTCATCATTGCGCTCGCATTCCTCGCCTTGTTCGTCATCGTTCTGATCACGGCCGAACTCGCCGCGAAGCAGCATGGCGTCAACGTCAATGGCATTCAGCTCGACATGCTGACGCAGAACATGTCGCCGGATAACGTGGCGAAGATGAATGCCGCAGTGGATATCGGCCTGCTCACGCTGTGTTTTCCGATTGGCATCGGCTTGTTCTTCGTCGTGTTCTTCTACGCTTTGGGTTCACTGTACAACGACCGCAGCGATCGCAGCGTCCTGTTCTGGAAATCGCTGCCCATATCCGACTCGCAGACAGTCCTCGCAAAAGTCGTGGCGGCAAGTCTGATCGCACCGGTATTTGCCGTGGCTGCCATGATCGTGCTGCAACTGGCGTTCCTTGTACTGATGACCATTTTTGCCGCGATCAACGGCGTCAACGCAATCACCGCACTGTGGTCGCCGCTGCACATGATCAAGTTGTGGCTGATGATGGTTCTGCTGATTCCGGTCAACGCGCTCTGGGCGCTGCCGACGATCGGCTGGCTGCTGCTGTGTTCCAGCTTCGTCCGCTCCAAACCGTTCCTCTGGGCGGTACTGCTTCCGGTAATCGCAGGCGTCCTCGTGTCCTGGGTGAATGTCATGCAGCAGATGTCATTGCCCAGCGGCTGGTTCTGGCAGCACATCGTCGGCAGGGCCTTGCTGAGCCTGGTGCCGGGAGGCTGGCTCAACGCGGATACATTCCACACCCTAGAACACGCCAGAGGCCCCGAAGCGTTCGCCGGGCTGATTTCCCTGGAGACGATCGGCACCGTGCTCACATCGACCGATCTCCTGATCGGCGTCGTTGCAGGAGCCGCGATGATTGGCGCGGCGATCTATTTCCGCCGTCAACGCACCGAAGCCTATGCTTAACCGAATGATCCCCTCTCCCACCGGGAGAGGGGATGGCGACGGGGCCGGTTGGTACTGAACGTCGAGTCGACCCCGTACCCTCGTTAGTCTCTCTGGGAGCAGAAAGACTGCCCTACTTGATCGTATCGGTCATCACGCGATACGCGTTGGCGCCCTGCTTTACGATGCCGGTCTGACCGAGATTCAGGTCGCCGTCGAGCCAGTAGCGCACCAGGTCCAGACCGGAACGGCGCGAGACAATCGCGGCGCCCTTGCCGGTATAGAGGATATCGCCCTGGCGCAGATCGGCCGGATGCAGAGTCGCCGAAACGTCGTGGCCCTCGGCGTATTGCTGCTGCAGCGACTTGCGTTCCGCCGAGTCCGAAGGTGGCACGCTACCGACAAAATGCCGGTCAACCTCACGCGTGCGCAGGGTCGGATTGGCGACATTGCGGATTGGCTCGCCGACCTTGTAGCGGTTCTCGCCGTTCGGCAGCAGTTCGATTCTATCCAGGTTCAAGTCACCTTCCAGCCAGTACAACTGCGTGTGCGCGCCCGAACGCCGCACGACTCCGCGCACGCTGCCGTCGACGAAAATCAGATCGTCCTTCTGCAGTTGCTCGACCGCGAGGCTGCCGTCGGCGGCCTTGCCCTCGTTGAGATTCTTTTCCATGCGCTGCTTGATTTCGGCCAGCCGGTTCGCCTCGGCCTTTTCCTTGTCAGCCGCAGCCTTCGCTGCCTCGGCTTTTGCCGCCTCGGCTTTCGCTGCCGCAGCCCGCGCTGCATCGGCCTTTGCCGCTTCCGCTCGTGCCGCCTCGGCCTTCTCCGCATCGGCCTTTGCCGCCGCGGCGGCTCGCGCCGCATCCGCCCTCGCCTCATCGGTCCGTGCAGCTTCCGCTCTGGCCGCTTCGAGCCTGGCTGCCTCGGCTTTCGCCGCCGCGGCCTTTGCCGCATCAGCCTTCGCTGCGTCTGCCCTGGGTGCCTCGCCCGCCGGTGCCTCGACTTTCGCCGGCGCCGCCTTGCCGTCTTCGATGCGCACCAGCACGTTCTCGAAAAAGCCTTCGCTCATTTGCACGCTGGCATTGGCTGCACCGGCGCGCAGCTTTGCCGCAACCTTGCCCTGCCAGTATTGCGGAGCCGTCACGACAAGCTTCTTGCCCGACGCGGCAGCCTGCTGCGCGATTTCCGCCAGCCGCGCATCGCCAGCACCCGAGAGAAAATCCTTGCCGCTGATATCCACCTGCTGCGCGATCGCCGCGGTCGAAAAAAGCGCACTTGCAAAAAGTATACGTTTCAACATTGCCATCTCCGAACACCCCTGTTAGACCCTTCAAACCGGATGCGCCAGTTTGTCGTTCCGCCGCTGGCGTGCATGTGCCTTAAGGCATGTCGCATCGTGTATTAACTTTTCTTCACGGTTCGCGTGCGCGTCGACGCCGGCCACGACACCGGGCCTCAGCCCCCCGCCGAACCACCATGTACTCCGCCTTTCGTCAGCGCAAGAGGATCGAGCAGCGCCTTCAGCTCGGTCCTGGACAGACCTGTCGTTTCCAGCGCCACTTCGAGAATCGGGCGACCCTGCTTGTAGGCCTGCTTGGCCGTCGCCGCACCCTTTTCGTAACCGATGACCGGATTGAGCGCGGTTACCAGGATCGGATTCTTGTCCAGCGCCTGCTTGATATTGTCTTCGCGCACCTTGAAACCGGCGATTGCGCGATCGGCCAGTACGCGCACGGAATTGGCAAGAATTTCTATACTTTGCAGCAAATTCAATGCGACCACGGGCAGCATCACATTGAGCTGGAAATTGCCGGACTGGCCGGCAATCGTGATCGTCGTGTCGTTGCCGATCACCTGGGCGCAAACCATCGCCACCGCTTCGGGAATCACCGGATTGACCTTGCCGGGCATGATCGACGATCCGGGCTGCAGTGCCGGCAGCTCGATCTCGCCGATTCCCGCGAGCGGTCCCGAGTTCATCCAGCGCAGGTCGTTGGCGATCTTCATCAGCGAGCAGGACAGCGTCTTGAGCTGGCCGGACAATTCCACCGCCGCGTCCTGCGAAGACATGCCCTCGAAGAAATTGTCGGCTGACTCGAATTTCACTCCGGTGGCCTTGGTCAATTCGGCGCAGATCATGGGGGCGAGCCTGGCATCCGCATTGATTCCGGTACCGACCGCCGTGCCGCCCTGCGGCAGGCGTCGCATGCGCTTGAGCGCGTCGCTGATGCGGTCGATGTTGGAGCGTATCTGTGCAGCCCAGCCACCAAGCTCTTGGGCAAACGTCACCGGCATCGCGTCCATCAGGTGCGTGCGGCCGGTCTTGACGACCTTCTTCAGCTCCCGGGCGCGCTTGTCCAGGGTGGCCTTCAGGTGCGCTAGCGCCGGAAGCAGCTGCTCGGACGCCGTCAGCGTCGCACTGACGTGGATCGCGGTAGGAATCACGTCGTTCGACGACTGCCCCATGTTGACGTCGTCGTTCGGATGCACTTTCGTGCCGGCCGCTACCGCGATATGCGCAATGACCTCGTTCGCATTCATGTTCGACGAGGTGCCGGAGCCGGTCTGGAAAACGTCGATCGGAAAGTGTGCGTCGAATTCGCCCGCGGCGACACGCTCGGCAGCTTTGCGGATTGCCTTCGCCTGACTCTTCTTCAGATGGCCAAGATCACTGTTCGCCTGTGCGGCTGCCGATTTGATCAGGCCGAGCGCGCGGATGAACTGACGCGGCATGGTCAATCCGGAAATCGGAAAATTGTCCACCGCGCGCTGGGTCTGCGCGCCGTACAGGGCGTCGGCGGGTACTTTCAGTTCGCCCATGCTGTCGCGCTCGGTGCGATATTCGCTCATCGGATGCTCCCCGGAAGTGATGCGTGGCCAGTGTGCTCAGGGCCGGTATTATACGGCGCGGTGTATCATTCGCGCTTCGCTGCGACCAGGTCATCCCATGTCACATTCCACCCTGACCGCCCTCTCGCCCCTGGATGGGCGCTACGCAGGCAAGGTCGAAGCGCTGCGCCCCATCTTCAGCGAATTCGGCCTGATGCATCGCCGCGTCCTCGTCGAAGTGCGCTGGCTGCTGGCCCTGACCGAAGAAAAAGCGATCGCCGAAGTCGGCGCACTCACGTCCGCGGGACGGCACTATCTGCTGACGCTCGCTGAAGGCTTTTCGTTGCAGGATGCCGAGCGCATCAAGGCGATTGAAGCCACGACGAATCATGACGTCAAGGCAGTCGAATACTTCCTCAAGGAACGCATCGGCAACCACGCCGAATTGGCCCGGGCAAAGGAATTCGTGCACTTTGCCTGCACCAGCGAGGATATCAACAACCTCGCCTATGCCTTGATGCTGCGCGATGCACGCGACAGCGTGCTGCTGCCGACGCTGGACAAGCTGATCGCCACGCTGCGTCAGATGGCACACGCCCTCGCCACGCAGCCGATGCTGTCGCGCACACATGGGCAAACCGCCTCGCCGACGACCGTGGGCAAAGAGATCGCCAATGTTGTCGCCCGCCTGCAACGCCAGCGCGTGCAGATCGCCGCGGTCGAACTCGCCGGCAAGATCAATGGCGCCGTCGGCAACTACAACGCGCATGTAGTGGCCTGTCCGGAAATCGACTGGCCGGCAGTGTCGAAGCGCTTCGTCGAAGCGCTCGGCCTGGCCTGGAATCCCTACACGACGCAGATTGAGCCGCACGACGGCATTGCCGAACTTTCCGACGCGGTGCGCCGCGCCAATACCGTGCTGATCGATTTCTGCCGCGACGTCTGGGGCTATGTCTCGCTCGGATATTTCCGCCAGGCGCTGCGGCCCGGCGAGGTCGGTTCCTCGACCATGCCGCACAAGGTCAACCCGATCGACTTCGAGAATGCCGAAGGCAATTTTGGCATCGCCAATGCACTGTTTGTGCATTTTGCGCAAAAATTGCCGATTTCACGCTGGCAGCGCGACCTCACCGATTCCACCGTGCTGCGTGCGCTTGGCACCGCATTCGGCCATACCCAGATCGCGCTCGACGCCTTGCTGCGCGGACTGGCGAAACTCAGCGCCAATGCTGCGCGCATCGACGCCGATCTGGATGCCAGCTGGGAAGTGCTCGCCGAAGCCGTTCAAACCGTCATGCGCCGCTATGATCTGCCCGAACCCTACGAGCAACTCAAGGCGCTGACCCGGGGCCAGGGCATCACGCGCGAAAGCATGCGTGGATTCATCGCCGGCCTCGCCCTGCCCGAGGACGTCAAGCAGCGTCTGCTGGCGTTGACGCCGGCAAGCTACATCGGCCAGGCGTCGCGCCTGGCCGCCGAGATCTGATTGCACGATGGTCGCAATTCCGATCGAACTGAAGGCCAGCCACAATCGGCCGCTCGGCATGTCGCCGGCGCGTTTCCTGCGTGAATACTGGCAGAAACAGCCTCTGCTCGTGCGCGGCATGTTTGCCGGTTTCCAGAATGCATTGACACCCGAAGACCTGGCCGGGCTGGCTTGCGAAGAAGCGGCGCTGTCGCGCATCGTCTTGCATGACCCCGGGCACAATCGCTGGACCTTGCGCACCGGACCATTCGGCGAAAGCGATTTCGCGACACTGCCGAAGACGCACTGGACTCTGCTCGTTCAGGACGTGGACAAATGGGATGCGGATGTCGCCGCCCTGCTCGATGGCTTCGGGTTCATTCCGGCATGGCGCCGCGACGATGTCATGGTCAGCTACGCGACCGATGGAGGCGGCGTCGGCCCGCACGTGGATCGGTACGATGTATTTCTCGTACAGGGCATCGGTCGGCGCCGCTGGCGCATCAGCACCGATCCGGGTGCGCCGATGGACTTTCGCGCCGATTCCGATCTGAAATTGCTGGCCGGATTCGCGCCGACGCACGATTGGGTGCTCGAGCCGGGCGATGCGCTTTATCTGCCGCCGGGCGTGCCGCATGAAGGCAAGGCGCTCGGTGAGTGCATGACTTTTTCCATCGGCATGCGTGCGCCGTCCCGGGCCGAGCTGCTGCTCGATTTTGCCGAATTCCTCGCCGAACCGCTCGGCGAGGAAAAGCGCTATGCCGATCCGGATCTGCGTCCGGCGAAAGACCCGGGCGAGATCGACGCTGTCGCGCTCCGGCGCGTGCGCGCCGCGATGCCGCATTTTTCCAATGTGGATAATTCCGTTTTCGCCAGCTGGTTCGGGCGCTTCATTACCGCCTACCGCGCCGCGCACGAAGCCGCCCCGGCGGCGCGACCGCTGTCGCACGCACGGCTCGGCGGCAAGCTAGCCGGCACGCGCCTGTTGCGCAACCCGTGGAGCCGGATGGCGTGGACGCGGCACGGACGCAACGCGGAATTGTTCGTCGCCGGCCACAGTTATAGATGCACGGTCGCGCTGGCACGCCTGATCGCCGGCCAGCGTGATCTTGATGGCGACGCCGTGCTGGCACGTGCCGGAAAGACAGGGCTGCCGGTGCTCGCCGCCCTCGTCAATGCCGGTCATTTGCTGCTCGCAAAACGGCGCTGAAGCACGCCGCTGCCGAGAACGCGGCGCGACGGTACAATGCTGCAAACCAAAAGGTGACGCGCCGCAATGATCCCCAACGACTTCATCGTCGAGATCGCCGACTGGGCCAATGACGCGGATCGCGACGCCTGCCGCGCCGTCCGCGAACAGGTGTTCATCGCCGAGCAGCAAATACCTCCCGACGAGGAATGGGACGCGCTCGATGCAAGCTCGCGCCATGTGCTCGCGCGCGATACGCAAGGCAATCCGGTTGGCACAGGACGGCTGACGCCCACGGCCATGATCGGGCGCATGGCAGTGATCGCGGACTGGCGCGGCCGGCAAGTCGGCCTCGCCATGCTCGGCACTCTCATTCAGCAGGCGCGTGCGCGCGCTTTCCCGGCCGTGGAAATGCACGCGCAGACGTATGCCGTGCCTTTCTATGAAAAAGCCGGCTTCGTGCGCTATGGCGAGGAATTCAGCGAATGCGGTATCAAGCACGTACATATGCGTCTTGAACTGGCGCCAGCCGAATCACCCGAGCGGCCGGCGCCGCCGCCGCGTCCGCAGGTGCAGACCATCGCCGTGGAATCGCGCGACCAGGCGCTGGCGGAAACCCTGCACCTGATCGGCGATGCAAAAAGGGAATTGTGCATTTATACCCGTGATCTTGATCCGGCCCTGTTCGACACCGAGCCGGGGCTTGCGGCGCTCAAGCAACTGGCCACCTCCGGGCGCGGCGCCAGCATCCGCATCCTCGTGCAGCAGCCGCAGCAACCGGCGCGGCGCGGGCATCGCCTGATTGCGCTGGCCCAGCGCCTGACCAGCGTCTTCGCCTTCCGCACGCCGATGCAGGAAGAAGACATGCAGTATCCATCAGCGTTTCTTCTCAACGACGCGCGCGGTTTTTATTTCCGCACGCTCGGCAACCGTTACGAAGGCGAAGTGGTGAATTACGCACCCGGGCGCCACGCGCAGCTGCTGGAATTCTTCAACCAGGTGTGGGAACGCTCGGAAGCCAGCGACGAGCTGCGGCAACTGGCGTTGTGAGCTGGCGCGCCAGGATCTCACTGGGGTGATTCAAATCCGTTGGAAAAAATGCGGTCCGCAATCACCGCCGACACCGTGAAGCGCACCTGTGCGGCCACGATGGCGAACGTGCCGCTGAGAATGCTGCGCGGATCAATGCGGAAATCGCTGACGCTGAAGCCACTGACACTATTGCTTGCAATTAGGGTATAGGTGTGGCCGACCAGCGTCGCCCCGTTGCCGGGGCTGAAGCGGAAACTGAAAGGACCGTTGCCGGACTTGAGCAGGCTGCCGTCGACCACGAGGCGGTCGCTGCCGGCATCGGAGGCGCCGAGTCTGAATGCCATCGTGGCGCCGGCCGTCCAGGTCAGGGTGCCGGTGCTGAGCATGCCCGTAGTCGCAGCGTCGCCCGGGGCGACGCTGCCGCCCGCCAGAGTCACCGTTCCCGCCGCCGTGCCGACGCCGCTCAGCGTGCCGCCGTTGACGGTCACCGGGCTGGGTGCCGTGGTCGCTGGATTGCCGGCGGACGCACCGCTGCTCAGGGACCCATCCAGTTGCAGCGTACCGGCGGAAATCGTGGTCGCGCCGTTGTATGTGTTTGCAGCGCTCAGGATCAGCGTGCCGGCACCCGTCTTGTCAAGGCCACCGTCGGTGCAAAATATCGGCGGGTGGGTATTGTTGGTATTGCCATTGGCACAGTCGCCGGTGATGACATCGGCCACTGTGGTCGTGGCACTGCCGACCACATCGAATACGACGCCAGCGCCACCCTGCAGGAACAGACCCTGACCCAGCGCCAGGCCATAACCGGTATCGACCGTGTTGCCCTGGGTCACGCCGTTGCTGGCGACGCCTGGATTTGCCTGGCCACCGGTGATCAACTGCGCGCCGGCAGTGTTTTGTATCCTCAGCATGCCGCCATCGCGCAAAAACAGTGCGCCACCGAAGCCCGCGCCGCCGCCGCCGGTCACATAGCCATGGCCGCCGCCGAAGCCGCCGGCGACGAACTGCAAGCCGTAGCCGTAACCGCCACCGCCGCCACCGCCACCGCCGAAGCCGCCGCTGCCACCAAAGATCGAGCCCCCGCTCGCCGCGCCACCCCCACCGCCGAAACCGCCTGCACCGCCGTGGCCAACTCCGTAACCGGCACCGGCACCAAAACCGCCTGCGCCGCCGCGGTTATTGCTGTTGCTTTCACCCTCGCCGTCGCCGCCACCGCCGCCATAGCCGCCATCGCCGCCCTGGATAGGCGAAGTGGCAACGCCACCGCCACCGCCAATGCCGCCGCTGCTGCCGCCCAGATTTCCCCCGCTGAAATAACCGAGGTTGAAATTCTGCCGGGCTGACACCTGGCCCAGGCCGCTGCCGCCGAAACCGCCGCCGGCATTGCCGCTGCCCGACGCACCTATCCCGCGACCATCTTGCCCGTCCACGCCAGCCAGCATCGCCTGGCAGTCCTGGCCATTCCCACCAGAAATGGCGCCCAGACCTCCGCCCGCGCCGCCTACCGCCCTGCTGCCCATGCCGCCGCCGCCAGATCCTCCCAGGTTGGCGTCGCTACTGCTGTCGCCGCCCTGCGCGGTGTTGTTCGCAAAATTGACGTTGGTCAGCCCGACTTGCGCCAGCTGGTTGACGAACAACGCTCCACCGGCACCCATGCCGCCGCCGCCACCTCCACTGCAACCGCCACGCGCGAGCGCATTGCTCAGAATCAGATTGTCGAATGTCACCATGATCGGCTGCGCACCATCCGGATTCGGCACGCCACCGATGAATGTGGCAGGGTCCGTCGAAGGCAGGCCGGAAACAAAGAAGATGCGGTGACCATTGCCGGCATTCGCGCCGCCGTTGCCACCGTCGATCGTCACCGGACTGGGCAGTTCGGAGGCATCGATGCCTACGTTGTTGAAGATCAACGGCAGCTCGTCGCCGAGCACGATGGTTGCCCCGCTGAGATTGCCGGCGAACATGATCGTCAACGCCGGAGTCGTCTGCGCCGAGGTTACCGGCATGCCGTTCGCACCGGTGGGCTGGCCGGTCGAACCCGTCATCAGGTTCGAGGCGACGATGCAATCGCGCAGGGTGACGGTACCCGCATTGACACCGTTCCAGTTCAATGCGTCGACACTGGTGACCTTGTTGGTCGCATCGTTCGGATCATCTAGATTGGAATTGACCGTGCATACCGCTTGACCGATCGCTACGGTCTGCTGCACCGGCGCGGCGGGCGTGTAGTTCACGTTACCCGCCTGGTTGGCCGTGATCGTGCAGGTGCCTGCGCCGGTGAACGTTACCGTCGAGCCGCTGATGGTGCAGACACCGGCGACGGTGAATGTCACTGGATTACCCGAGCCACCTCCCGTAGCGGTCACTGTATAGAGTCCGCCTACTGACAGATCCGATGCCGTCGACGTGAAAACGACGGTCTGGCTGGCCTGGCCGATCAGTATGGTCTGTTGCGCCTGGGTGGCGTCAGCGTAGCCCGCGTTTCCCGTCTGGTTCGCATCAATGATGCAATCGCCGGCGCCGGTAAAGGTTATTGTCGAGCCGTTGACCGAACAGGCCCCCGGCGTCGAAGCCGGATCGATGCTGAACGTCACCGGGTTACCCGAACCCCCACCCATTGCGACGACGGTATAATTTCCGCCAACCACCGGGCTCGTCGCTGACGAGGAGAACGTGATCGTCTGCGGCAACGGCTCGAATTCCACCGCGCCGATATCACAGGCCGGGCCATACGGGCGCGGGAACCCACGCTGATCCGTGGTCAAGGCCGCACCGGTCGCGTCGAGACAGTTGACGGCAGCGTTGATCACCGGACTACCCGGCACCGGCAGCATCGTCAGCCCGGTGCCGCCATTGGAGGCCAGGGCACCGAGTTGGGGGTCGGCACTGGACACCGCTGTGAGCGATACGCTGGTGCCAGTACCCTCGTTGAAGCTCATGATCAGGTTGCCGCCGCCGCTGGCGCTTCCCGCGCCGCCATTGATCACGCCGACAACGACATCGTTTGTGCTGCCCGAGGGACCAGCGCCATTGGCGACCGTGCTGCTTGCAGCGATGCTGTTCACCATCGTCAGCCCGGCGCCGGTGTTGGCGCACACGTTGCCATCGCCGACGCCACAGTTTCCGTCACCCAGACTATAGATCGCACCGCCATCGCCGGTGCCGTTGGAGGCCGTGCCGCCGGTGTTAACGGCCACGGTATTGCCTGCCATGGTGACGAAGCTGAGAGTGACATTACCGTTGTAATTGAAAATCGCGCCGCCGTACGCCGAGCCATTGCTGTCGGGAGAGCCGCTTGCAACGCCACCGATGGCTTGGTTACCGTTCAGCGTGGTATTAACCAAGGTCACGCTTCCGGCATCGTTGAAAATGGCACCGCCCATGCCACCTCCGGCACCGCCGCTGCCAGCCCCGAAACTTGCACCGCCACCCGCGCCGAAACCGCCGTTGGTGGGGCCAGCAGGGCCACCGAAGGCGGCGACCACACCGCCGCCGCCAAAACCACCGGAACCACTGGGGTTACCGTAACCGTAACCGCCGCCGCCGCCAAAGCCGCCATTGCCGCCGTTGCCGGGGCCGCCGCCATCGGTTACGTTTTCCCCGCTGCCGCCGCTGCCGCCGCCGCCGCCAAAGCCACCGTTGCCGCCATTGCTTGAGGCCCCGGCAGTGCCATTGACGCCGCCGTTCGGACCACCGCCATTGCTTACGCCATCACTGTTGATCTCGACTGCCGATTGCCCGACACCGGCACCGCCGAGGCCGCCGCTTATGGCTGCATCTGCACCACCTTGAGCCGCGTTGGCAGTGATCGTGCAGCGATTCATGGTCAATTGGCCCTGGTTGAATACGGCACCACCAGCACCGAGCGCGGCACCGCCCCCGGAGGCAGAGCCGCCCTGGGCCAGTCCATTGCTCAAATTCAATCCTTGCAGGACCAGAACACTGGCACTGCCAACGTCAAACAGGCGGAACGCAGGTTGTGCGATATCGCGCGAGATCGTGATGCCCTGCGTCAGGCCAGTCAGGCCATCGATCGTCAACGCCATGCCACCGGAAATGAAAAACGCCGAGGGGCCGAACTCGGTGGCGAGCGTCCCGCCGGACGAGCAGATGGTCGCGCTCGAGGTAAGGCAACCCTGGTCGTGGCTGTACAGGGAGAGTGTGATGGTCTGGCCATCCAGTGCCGGAGCGAACTGGATCGTGTCGCCGGGCAATGCAAAATTCACCGCGTCGCGCAGCGTCGGGCATTGATTGTTGGGGCAATTGGCCGAGGTGATCGATGCCGGCTCGCCGGTACCGGTGACAGTCAGTGCCGGAGTCGACATTACTTCCACCGCACCGATATCGCACTTCGCTCCTTGCGGACGGGCTACGCCGCGTTCGTCGACGGTCACACTGTCACAGGCAACGGCATCGATGACCGGGCTGCCGGGTAGCGGATACAGCGTCAGGGCGAAGCCGTCGTTGGGTGCCAGGGTCGCAGCCAATCGCGGGTCGGCGTTGCTCAGCGCGCCACCGGCAAAACCGGCTTGGTTGCCGATGAGATTATCGGCAATACCGCTGCTTGTAACGGCCGTGCTCGCGCCGCCATCGATCGCGTTGACCACCACGTCGTTGCCACTGCCGCTGCTGATCGCCGCGATGCTGTTGTCCATCGTCAACGCTGCGCCGCTGTTCGCGCAGACATTGCCACCCATCGCGCACTGGGCATCACCCAGACTGTAGATCGCACCGCCGTCCGCACTGCCGCCAACACCGCCGCTGCCCGCGGTCACGCTGTTCGCTGCCATGCTCACGAAATTGAGCGTCAGGCTGCCGGCGTAGTTGAAGATGGCGCCGCCGAAACCTGAGCCGTTTCCGGCCAAGGCGTCCGCACTGCCGCCGCCGGCGGCCCGGTTGCGCGTCAGCGTGCTGTTGGTCAGGACCACGCTGCCCGCATCATTGAAGATGGCACCGCCCATCCCGCCGCCGCCGCCGCCGCCGGCATTGGCATCGCCATTGCCGCCGCCGAAGCCACCGATACCCGAGGTTACATAACCGCCGCCGCCGCCGCCGAAGCCTCCGTGGCCACCGTTGCCTGCATTGTAGTTGCCGAGGTTGGCCCCGCCGCCGCCAAAGCCTCCGTTGCCGCCATTACTGATAACGCCACCAAACAAGCCGCTGCCACCACCACCGCCGAAACTGCCGTTGCCGCCATTGACCTGGCTGAAATCACCCACGGGTACTCCGCCGTTCGGACCACCGCCGTTGGCTCCGGCCGACTGCCCGACACCGCCACCGCCGCCACCGTCTTGCACGCCGGTATCTGCACCGCCTTGAGCGGTATTGGCGCTGAGTGTGCAGCGATTCAGTGTCAGCTGGCCTTGATTGAACACGGCGCCGCCTGCGCCCAGTGCGCCACCACCGACGCCGGCACTACCGCCCTGAGCGAGCCCTTGGCTCAGGATCAGGCCTTGCAGAGTCAGTGCGCCGCCGCTGCCGACGTCGAACAGGCGGAATACGCCGGGCTGCGTAATATCGCGGGCGAGCGTGATGCCATGCGTGAGGCCGGTCAGGCCGTCGATGGTCAGCGCCATGCCGGCAGAAATGAAGAACGCCGAGGGACCGAATTCGCCGGTCGGCGTACCGGTGCCCGGCGCGCAGGCTGCCGAGTCCAGGGTGAGGCAACCTGCATCGTTGCTGTAAAGCGTCAGTGCGACGGTCTGGCCATCCAGCGCGGGCGCGAACTGGATCGTCGCACCAGGCGCTGCAAAATTGACTGCATCGCGCAACGTCGGGCACTGATGGCCGGAACAACCAGCCGAACTGATCGATGTCGGTTCACCGTTGCCGGTCACGAGGAGTACGGTCGCGCTGCCGGACGAAACTTCCACGGCACCGATATCGCATGCCGCTCCCTGAGGTCGTGCCACACCGCGTTCATCGATGCTCACGCTGCCGCAGGCAACGACATCGATGACAGGGCTGCCGGGCAGCGGATACAAGGTCATGCCGAAACCCTGATTCACGCCCAATGCCGTGGTCAACCGCGGGTCTGCGCTGCTGAACACGCCGCTGACGAACCCGCTCTGGCTGCCGATCAGGTTGTCTGCGCTTCCAGTGCCGGTGACGGCGGTGCTGATCCCGCCGTTGACCGTTGTCACGACAACGTCGTTGCTGCTGCCTGTACTGCGGGCGGCAATGCTGTTATCCATTGTCAGCGCGGCACGGTTGTTGGCGCAGGTGTTGCCGCCGGCGGTGCATTGCGCGTCACCGAGACTGTAAATCGCCCCGCCATCGGCCGCCCCGCCCGCACCACCGGCTCCGGGGGCCACTGTGTTGCCGGCCACGGTCACAAAATTCAGTGCAAGCGCGCCGTTGTAATTGAAGATCGCGCCGCCGAAGCCCGAACCGTTGTTGGCCGGACCGCCCGGAGAGCCAATGTTGCCGCCACCAAAAGCCTGGTTGCCGCTGAACGTGGTATTGGTCAGCACGACGTTGCCGGCATCGTTGAAAATGGCGCCGCCCAAGCCGCCGCCGCCGCCGCCGAAGCCGAAAGCGCCGGCACCACCGCCAAAACCACCGCTGCCGCTATTGCCTTCGATGCCTCCGCCAACGCCGTGACCGCCTTCGCCACCCCCTCCGCCGCCAAAACCACCGGCAGCACCGTTCCCGCCCGAGCCGGCATTCTGGCCACCGTTGCCACCGCTGCCACCACCCCCACCAAAACCACCCAGTGCGCCGTTGCCCCCGAGGCTGTTATCGAATCCATTGTCGTCACCGCCGCCACCGCCACCGCCGCCGAAGCCGGCAATGCCGCCGGCACCGGCATTGCCGGAAGAAACCGTAGCCCCACCGAGGCCGCCGTTCGGGCCACCGCCGTTGCGAAGGTTGCTGCCCTCGGCACCGACTCCACCGCCGCCATGAAATGTGTTGGCTTGAGAAATGCTGCCGCCCTGCGCGACGTTTCCGTTCAAGGTGCAACGGTTCAGCGTCAAGCTGCCCTGGTTGAACACGGCTCCGCCTGCGCCCATCGAGCCGCCTCCGTACAAAGCACCATAGCCCTGGGCAAAACCGTTGCTCAGGATCAAGCCCTGCAGGATCAGACTGCTGCCTGGACCCACATCGAACAGCCTGAATGCGGGTTGTGCCGTGTCGCGAGCAATCATGATGCCGCGCGCCAGGCCAGTCAGACCATCGATCGTCAGCGCCTTGCTGCCGGTGATGAAAAACGCCGACGGACCGAACTCGGCGCTGCCTGCGGACGTGTCGTTGGTGAACAGCGTCAGCGTGATGTTCTGGCCGTCCAACGCCGGATCGAACTGGATCGTGTCGCCCGAACCGGCGGAGTTGATCGCATCACGCAGAGTGCACGCGGCTGCCGTGCAGTTTTGCGAAAGTGGATTGCCACTGGCGGGTTCGAGGAGCGTATTGACCGTAAAGATCGCCGCGATTGCGGGCGTGAAGCCTGCGACCAAGACAAAGCCGGCCAACAGCCGAGCGAGGGTGAGTCGCGGATTCTTCGCAAGACGTCTCATGGTATTCCCCTGCGACACTACGAAACGGCCGATGATCGGATCGCACGCCTGCGTATTCATTTGTTCCGCAAACCAAGCATACAATCTTTGTCTTGAGTCGCAGGCGCTGAACAGTGCACCGTGTATGCGGCCGCCGGCCAGCGACATCTGCAGAAGCCAGATGCAGCCGATGACCAGGATGCGTAGCGCAAACCAGTAGCTGAAACTATCAGTGATGGCGTTGCAAAGTCGCAGCACGTTGCTGTGACATGCTTTCCAGGCATCCGAAACCTGTCGTTACACAACGTCTTGCGCGTATAATTGTCGATTCACGGCCGCCGCGGCGGCCGGCCCCGTTCCGGCGCGCGTCGGCGCGCGTTTTTCACATTCCGGTGCAGCAGCGTGAGCGTCAATCTGATTCAGCAATTTTCCGAGTCGTCCCAGCTTTCGGGTGGCAACGCCCCGTTCGTGGAAGACCTGTACGAAAACTACCTGCGTGACCCGGCCACGGTCGCGCCTGAGTGGCGAAAGTATTTCGACACGTTCAAGGGACGCGAGGCAGGCGACGCACCGCATTCGGACGCGATCGCACGCATCGAGCAGGCGCAGAAACTCAATGGCCACGGCGCCGTCGCCCTGGCTCCGGCCAGCGATCCCCAGGCGCAGAAACAGGCCGGCGTACTCAAGCTGGTGACGGCGTACCGCTCACGCGGACACCTTGCCGCGGATCTGGACCCCTTGGGCATGGCGCACAAGCTGCCGGCTCCGGATCTGGACCCGGCCTTCCACGGCCTCGACGCCGCGGACATGGATTCGGAATTCAGCACCGGTTCGCTGGCCGGCCCCAAGCGGCTCAAGCTCAAGGACCTGATCGCCCTGCTCAAGGCAACCTACGCCAGCACGATTGGCGCCGAGTTCATGCATATCAGCGATGCCACGCAACGGCGCTGGGTACACGAACGACTGGAAGCGGCCGCGGGGAAATTCGGCCTGAGCGGGCAGGAACGCAAACACACGCTCGAGTTGCTCACCCAGGCGGAAGGTCTGGAACGCTATCTGGGCACGAAATACGTCGGACAGAAGCGTTTTTCGCTTGAAGGCGCGGACAGCCTGATTCCCATGCTCGATGAATTCGTCCGCCGCGGCGGCGCCGACGGCGTGCGCGACATGGTCATCGGCATGGCGCACCGCGGCCGCCTGAATGTACTGGTCAACACGCTCGGCAAGGCACCGCAGAAACTGTTCGCCGAATTCGAGGGCAAGTTCGATCACGCCGACGACCCGGCGCATTCGGGCGACGTGAAGTACCACATGGGTTTCAGTGCGGACGTAAAAACGTCCGGACATACGGTGCATCTGGCGCTCGCGTTCAATCCGTCGCATCTGGAAATCGTCAATCCCGTCGTCGCCGGTTCCGTGCGTGCGCGGCAGACGCGGCGCAAGGACCAGAGTCACGAACAGGTGCTGCCGGTAATGATCCACGGCGATGCAGCCCTGGCCGGGCAAGGCGTCAACATGGAACTGTTGAACATGTCGCAGGCGCGTGGCTTCGGCGTCGGCGGTTCGATCCACGTCGTCATCAACAATCAGATCGGTTTCACCATCTCCAACCCGCACGACGCGCGCTCGACGCTGTATTGCACCGACGTCGCCAAGATGGTGAACGCGCCGGTGCTGCACGTGAACGGCGACGATCCGGAAGCCGTGCTGTTCTGCGCGCGGCTTGCCTTCGACTTCCGCTTCAAGTTCAAGCGCGACGTCGTGATCGACCTGGTCTGCTACCGCCGCCACGGCCACAACGAGGCTGACGAACCGGCCGCCACGCAACCGCTGATGTACCAGGTCATCCGGGCGCGCCCGACCGCGCGCGAGCTGTACGGCAAGCGCCTGGTCGCCGACGGCGTCATTGCGGAAGCCGACATGCAGACGATGGTCGATGCCTACCGCAACAAGCTTGATGCGGGCCAGGCCGTCACCGACGTCGATCTCGCATTCAAGGATCCGTTTGCAGTTGACTGGTCGAAACATCTGGCCGGCAAGCTCGATCAAGCCGTCAGGACGGGCGTAGCGCAAGACAGGCTCGCAGCGCTGAACACGCAAATCCTCGCCATGCCGCCGGATTTCGTGCTGCATCCGCGCGTGGCCAAGATCTACAACGACCGTGTGGCGATGGCGGCCGGCAAGCAGCCGATGGACTGGGGCTTTGCCGAGAATCTGGCCTATGCCACGCTTGTCGATCAGGGCTGCGACTTGCGCCTGGTCGGGCAGGATTCCGGCCGTGGCACGTTCTTCCACCGCCATGCCGTGCTGCACGACCAGAAGACGGGACATACATTTTTGCCATTGTCCACAGTGCGCAAAGATGTAAATGTAGCGGTGATCGATTCGCTGCTGTCCGAAGAAGCCGTGATGGCCTTCGAGTACGGCTACTCGACCGCCGACCCGCACACACTGGTGATCTGGGAAGGCCAGTTCGGCGATTTCGCCAACGGCGCACAGGTCGTCATCGACCAGTTCATCAGTTCGGGCGAGGCCAAATGGGAACGTCTGTGCGGGCTGGCGCTGTTCCTGCCGCACGGTTACGAAGGCCAGGGTCCGGAACATTCCTCCGCGCGCCTGGAACGCTACCTGCAGCTGTGCGCCCTGCACAACATGCAGGTCTGCGTGCCGACCACGCCGGCGCAGATGTTCCACATGCTGCGCCGGCAGATGCTGCGTGACTGCCGCAAGCCGCTGATCGTGCTCACGCCGAAGTCGCTGCTGCGTCACAAGCTTGCGGTATCGTCGCTCGACGACCTGAGTCAGGGCAGCTTCCAGCTCGTGATCCCCGATACGACGTGCAGGCCGGGGCAGAAGGTACGCCGCGTCGTCCTGTGTTCCGGCAAGGTCTACTACGATTTGATCGAGGATGCCGCCAGGCGCGGAATCAACGACGTCGCCATCGTCCGCGTGGAACAGCTTTATCCGTTTCCGCGCCGGGAAGTCTCGGCAGAACTGGCCAAATACCCGGCGACGAAGGAAATCGTGTGGTGCCAGGAAGAACCGATGAATCAGGGTGCGTGGTACCAGATCCAGCATCACCTGCTCAGTTGCATCGGCGACGAGCACTCCCTGCACTATGCGGGGCGCATGCGTTCGCCGGCACCTGCCGCCGGTCACCTCAACACGCACATCGCTGAACAGGCGGCCCTCGTCGAGCAGGCACTCGTTGCCGCGCCGGGCGTCGATCACGCTGCGGACTAGAATCAAACTTTGAATATTGCGGCCCCGGACGGCCGCTTCTTGATCTTCGCGTTCATGGATGAACGCACAAACAAAGGGATATTTATGGCACTCGAAGTCAAGGTTCCAGTACTGCCCGAATCCGTGTCCGATGCGACCATCGCCAGCTGGCACAAGAAGGCCGGCGATGCGGTCAAGCGCGATGAAAACCTGGTCGACCTGGAGACCGACAAGGTCGTGCTCGAAGTCCCCTCGCCGGCCGATGGCGTGTTGAAGGAAATCAAGCAGCAGACCGGCGCCACGGTCACCAGCCAGCAATTGCTCGCCATCATCGAGGAAGGCGCAACCGCCGCAGCTCCCGCTCCGGCGAAGGCAGAGGCGGCCAAACCTGCCGCTTCGCCGGCAGCCGCCTCGCCGGCACCGGCTCCCAGTCCTCCGCCTTCAGCCACCAGCCCGGCGCAGGCGAAAGCCGCCGATCTTTCCCCCGCCGGCCAGCGCGTGGCGACGGAAAACAAGATCGATCCCACGCTGGTGTCCGGTACCGGCCGCGGCGGTCAGGTGACCAAGGAAGACCTGGTCAACTTCATGCGCAGCGGCAACGCGACAGCAGCGCCGGCGGCGAAGACGGCCAGCGCGCCGACCACCGTGACGTTCGGCGCGCGTCCGGAAGAGCGCGTGACGATGACGCGGATGCGCGCCAAGATCGCCGAGCGCCTGATGCAGTCGAAGAACTCGATCGCCATGCTGACCTCGTTCAACGAGATCAACCTGGCCAAGGTCGCGGTGATGCGCAAGGAACTCGGCGAACAGTTCGAGAAAACCAACGGCATCAAGCTGGGATATATGAGCTTTTTCGTCAAGGCTGCCTGCGAGGCGCTGAAGCGCCATCCGATCGTCAATGCCTCGGTCGACGGCAACGACGTGATCTATCATGGCTACCAGGACATCTCCGTCGCCGTCTCCACCGACAAGGGCCTGGTCACGCCGGTACTACGCGATGCGCAGAACATGGGTTTCGCCGATATCGAAAAGGCGATCGCGGCCTTCGCCAAGGCGGCGCGCGAAGGCGGCCTCAAGCTCGAGGACCTGCAGGGCGGCACGTTCACGATCACCAACGGAGGCACTTTCGGCTCGCTGTTCTCCACGCCGATCGTCAATCCTCCGCAAAGCGCAATCCTTGGAATGCACACAATCAAGGAACGCGCGATTGTGGAAAACGGTTCCGTTGTCGCTGCGCCAATGATGTACGTGGCGATCAGCTACGACCACCGCATCATCGATGGCAAGGATGCCGTGCTGTTCCTGGTCGATATCAAGAATCAGCTTGAGAATCCGCAGCGGATGCTGCTCGGCATGTAATGCCTGAGGGCGAATGACTGGGGGCAAGAAGGAATAGCGCGCTGTCGCTCTTCCGCTCTCGGCTCCCAGTCTTGGGCCTTCCCGCGACAAAACCCGGAAAATCGAAGGACGCACACCATGGACAAATTCGACGTCATCGTCATTGGCGGCGGTCCCGCCGGCTATCACGCCGCAATCCGCGCCGCGCAGCTGGGCCTGAAGACTGCGTGCATCGATGCCTACGCCGGCAAGGATGGCAAGGCAGCGCTCGGCGGCACCTGCCTCAACGTCGGCTGCATTCCGTCGAAGGCCTTGCTGGATTCATCCAGGCAGTTCTGGAACCTGCTGCACGGATTCGAAGCGCACGGTATCAGCGCGAAGGACGCGAAGATCGACGTCGTCGCCATGGTCGCCCGCAAGGAAAAGATCGTGAAGCAATTCACCGGCGGCGTGAATCTGCTGTTCAAGGGCAACAAGATCACATCGTTCTTCGGCACCGGCAAGTTGTTGAAGGATCGTCAGGTCGAGATAACCGCGCCGGACGGCGGCAAGCAGACGATCGCCGCGACCAACGTGATCATCGCCACCGGTTCCGCGCCGATCGAGCTGCCATTCGCGAAATTCGACAACAAGCTCATTGTGGACAATGCCGGCGCACTGGATTTCGACGCCGTTCCCAAGCGCCTTGGCGTGATCGGTGCCGGTGTGATCGGTCTGGAACTGGGCAGTGTGTGGCGGCGCCTGGGCGCCGAGGTCACGATCCTCGAGGCGCTGCCCGATTTTCTCGGCACGGCCGATCGCGACGCGGCCAGGATCGCCGCACGCGAGTTCGCCAAGCAGGGTCTGAACATCCATCTCGGCGCCAAGCTGAGCAAGGCCGAAGTCAAAGGCAACACGGTCGAGCTGACATATACCGATGCCAAAGGCGAACAGAAACTGGTCGTCGACAAGCTTCTGGTCGCAGTTGGTCGTCGCGCCTACACCGCTGGCTTGCTCGGCGAAGGCACGGGTGTAAAGCTCGACGAGCGCGGCCGCGTGGCAGTCGACGAGCACTGCTGGACAGGCGTCGAGGGTGTCTGGGCGGTCGGCGACTGCGTGCGCGGCGCCATGCTGGCGCACAAGGGATTCGAGGAAGGAGTGGCCGTAGCGGAGTTGATCGCCGGCAAGGCCGGTCACGTCAACTACGACACGATTCCCTGGGTGATCTACACCGAACCGGAAATCGCCTGGGCCGGCAAGACCGAGGAAGAACTCAAGGCCGCCGGCATCCCGTATAAAACTGGAACTTTCCCATTTGCCGCAGTCGGCCGCGCCGTTGCGATGAACGAGACCGCCGGCCAGGTCAAGGTGATCGCGCACGCCGAAACCGATCGTATTCTCGGCGTGCACATGGTCGGACCATGCGTTTCGGAGTTGATCGCGGAGGCCGTCGTCGCGATGGAATTCCACGGTTCGGCCGAAGATCTGGCGCGCATCGTACACGCGCATCCGACCTTGAGCGAAGCGGTGCACGAGGCGGCGTTGTCGGTGGACAAACGGGCGATACACAAGGCCAATTGAGGCCTCGGCCGGAAAAATCACCATGGATCACTCCATCCGCGCCTTCCGCATTCACGCCGACGCCAAACCCTACCGGGCCGGCATCGAGGAAATGCGCGTCGAAGATCTGTCGCCGGGCGAAGTCGTCGTCAAGGTGGCCTACTCCAGCGTCAACTTCAAAGATGCGCTGGCCGGGACCGGCAAGGGGAAAATCCTGCGCCAGTCACCGCTCAACGGCGGCATCGACGTCGCAGGTTATGTGGCAGGATCGACCGATCCGGCCTTCAAGGAAGGCGACCAGGTGCTGTGCACGGGTTGCGGACTTTCCGAGACACGCGATGGTGGCTACGCGGAATACACGCGTCTGCGATCCAAATGGACGATTCCGTTGCCGGCCCGTTTGACTTTGCGCGAAGCGATGATCCTCGGTACTGCCGGATTCACAGCCGCACTGTCTTTGTTCCAGATGAAGCGCAACGGCCAGACGCCGTCGATGGGCCCGATCGTCATTACCGGTGCGAGCGGCGGTGTCGGTTCGCTCGCCATCGACATTCTCACCCGTGCCGGTTTCGAGGCGCATGCGATCAGCGGCAAGGTCGAGCACTTCGACAACCTGATGGCACTTGGCGCAAGGCAATGCATTTCGCGCAAGGATTTGTACTGGGGCCAGCGCCCGCTGGAAACCAGTCGCTGGGCGGGCGCGATCGACAACGTGGGCGGCGACATGCTTGCGGGACTGACGCGCGTGATCCACCCCTACGGCAATATCGCCAGTTGCGGCCTGGCCGGCGCCCCCGAACTGGCAACCACGGTGATGCCCTTCATTCTCCGCGGCGTAAGCCTGCTCGGCGTCGCCTCGTCCGGCACGGCACGCGATATCCGCGATCAAATCTGGAAGCGCCTGGCCTCTGACTGGAAGCCGGCGCATCTGGATCGCATCGCGACCCGCGAAATAACCCTGGAGGAACTGCCCGCTGTTTTCGATATCATGCTGGCAGGCGGGTCATTCGGACGCACCCTGGTCAAGCTCTGAAAAGTATCCTCGACTTGTCCTGAGTTTGTGTGGGCAATTGCCTGCAATCTGTGGGAATTTTTTTCAAACCTGTTGCAAATTGTTGCGGCGGAAAAATTTTATGCCCCAGACGCAAACGCCGCCTGTTGGCCTGCGCGCGCGGGGGCCTTAGAATGCGGTATCCGCACGAGCGGACCTCAAGGGGCTAACGGGACTTCTATGGCGCGTATTCTGATTGTTGACGATTCGCCCTCGCAGCTGGTTGGCCTGAAACGCATCGTCGAAAAGATGGGGCATCAGGTCATCACCGCCGAAGACGGCTCCGCCGGCGTCGAAGTCGCCAAACGTGAAGTCCCGGACTTGATCCTCATGGATGTGGTCATGCCGAACCTCAACGGCTTCCAGGCTACGCGCACCATCGCCAAAGACGCCAAGACCAGCCATATTCCGATCATTCTCGTCACCACCAAGGATCAGGAAACCGACAAGGTCTGGGGCATGCGCCAGGGCGCAAAAGCCTATATCACCAAACCTGTGAACGAAGGCGAACTGGTGGCCATGGTCGGCAAGCTGCTGCCTGCAGCCTGATCTGGACTTGCGCCGGAACCATCATGCCAGCCCGCTGCGCGGATTGAAGCTGAAGGCTTTTGCCATCTGTTCGTAGAGCTCGCGCTGCGCATGCGTTTCCGCGGGCGGAGCATGGATTTCCAGGGTGACGAACTGATCGCCGGGCGTGCGCCCCGGCATGCCGCGCCCGCGCAGGCGCATGCGCTTGCCGGTGTCCGAGCCGGCCGGAATCTTCAATTCAACTTCTCCGCCCAGCGTCGGTACCGTCACCCGTGCGCCTAGGCTCGCCTCCCAGGGCGCGATCGGCAGAACCAGATGTACATCGCGGCCGTCCAGACGAAAATGCGCATCCTCGCTGATGCCAACTTCCAGCAGCAGATCACCGGCAGGTGCGTTTTGCGTGCCCGGCGAACCCTGGCCGGCGAGCCGGATCTGCTGTCCGGGAAGTATCCCCGCAGGAATTTTCACCTCAAGTGTGCGCTCGCCGCCGCCGTCGCGCAGCGTGATGCGTTCGCGGCTGCCGCTGTATGCCGTGCGCAGGGGTATCTCGATGCGAGCCTGCACATCGCGACCGCGACGCGGCCCGGCTTGCCGTCCGCCGCGTGGACCATCGCGGCCGAACAGCGACTCGAAAAAATCGCTGAAATCGCCATCACCGCGCAAATCCGCGGCATTGAAATCCGCACCCTCGCCGAAATGCGGCGGCGGATGGAAGTCGTCGCCGGGCTTGTAGCCGCTGGCGCGCAGTTGATCGTAGGCCCGGCGCTTGGCCGGATCCTTCAGCGCCTCGTAAGCTTCGTTCGCCGCCTTGAATTTCTCCTCGGCACCGGCTTCCTTGCTGACGTCGGGGTGGAACTTGCGCGCGCGCTTGCGATAGGCGGACTTGATCTCCGCTTCGCTCGCATCGGGTTTGACCCCGAGAATTTCATAGTAATCCTTGAACTGCATGTGTTTTTCACTCATGACCGGCGACGAGCGTTGCCAATCATCGTCGCTTGGCGCCGAAAAACAAAGCCCGTGACCGGCACAGCCGACCACGGGCCATCCGCAAACTGCAAATCAATGGTTGATATTGATTCGACGAGGCGTGGTTTCCGGCTTCTTCGGGATCGCGATTTCCAGCACGCCGTGCTTGCCGGAAGCGGTGATGCCGTCGGCGTCGGCGCTATCAGGCAACGCGAAGCGACGATAAAAAACGCCGTGATACCGCTCGACGCGGGTCAACTTGGCATTGGCTTCGCTGGCTTCGGACTTGCGTTCGCCCTTGATCGAAAGAATGCCCTTGTCCATGCTGATCTCGATGTCCTTCGGGTCGACGCCGGGAATGTCGGCCAGGATCATGAAACGCTTTTCCTCTTCCCGAATGTCAACGCGCGGCGTCCATTGACTGGTGACCACGTTAGACTGATCCGTTTCATCGGCGCCGAGAAAGCGGTCGAACACTTGCTTCATCTCGTTCTGCAACCGGTCCGCGGACCCCCACGAATGGTAATGTGCGATGCTCATGTTGCCTCCTTGAAATTACCGGGCGCTCAGGGCCCGTATGCCCGGAACATAGGGTTCCGGAATTCGCTTTCAAGGGTGTGAGAATGCGTGGGCAAGGCTTATTATCCGGATACCGGCTACCAGACCGTGAACCCGCCACCGCAAGCCACCCCGAGGAGAAGCCCCATGACGATCAAAGTCGGAGACCGCATTCCCAACGCCACGCTGAACTACATCAAGGATGGCGTGCAAGCCATCAACACGGACGAGATCTTCAAGGGCAAGAAGGTCGTGCTGTTTTCGGTACCCGGGGCGTTTACGCCGACGTGTTCGGCCAAGCACCTTCCCGGATACGTGGAAAAATTCGCCGAGTTCAAAAAGAAAAATGTGGACGTCGCCTGCATCGCGGTCAACGATGCGTTCGTCATGAACGCCTGGGCGAAGGATCAGAAGGTACCCGACGGTCTGTGGATGCTGGCCGACGGCAACGGCACGTTTTCCAAGGCATTGGGCCTGGAGATGGACGGGACCGCGTTTGGCCTGGGCATGCGCGGCAAGCGTTTCGCGCTGTACGCCGAGGATGGCGTGGTCAAGCAGTTGCATGTCGAGGCACCGGGCGAATTCAAAGTCTCCGCCGCCGACGCGATGCTGACGGCCATCGGCTGAGGACCGGGCTGGGGCAATCACAGATTCCGCAGGCAGAGGTGAATCCCGCGCGCCAGTGCACGGGGGCGCTGCCGGCGAGGCTCCTGCACGATCTGCCTGCGCACTGAGCAGACGCGGCCATGACCGCGTCCGCAAAACGCTCAGGCCCCGGGCGGGTTCGATCCCGTTTCAAGGTCCGCCAACGCTTCCGCATCGGCGTCACCGTCGCCAAGTGCCTCTACCCGCACGATGCCGACCAGCGCTTCCTCGGGCGGCAGGCGTATCAAGGTGACGCCCTGCGTGTTGCGGCCGACGCGGGCCACTTCCGCAGCGCGCGTGCGCACCAGGGTGCCTTGGTTGGAAATCAGCATCAGCTCATGCGCCGTATCCAGTTGCACTGCGCCGACCAGATTGCCGTTACGTGCCGAGCATTGGATCGCAATCACGCCCTGCGTGCCGCGGCCCTTGCGCGGATATTCGGCAAGTTCGGTGCGCTTGCCGAAACCGCGCTGCGTGGCGGTGAGGATATCTCCGCCGGATTCCGTGCCGTCGCCCGACACCACGATCAAGCTGACGACGCGCTCGCTGGCAGCCAGGCGGATGCCACGCACGCCGGTCGCCGTACGCCCCATCGGACGCACGCTGCTTTCGTCGAAGCGCACAGCCTTGCCGTTGGAAGCGAACAGCATGATGTCGCGCGTGCCATCGGTGATCTGCACATCGACCAGGGCGTCGCCTTCGTCGAGTCCGATCGCGATTTTGCCCTTCTGCAGCTGGAACGCAAATTCGGTCAGTGGCGTCTTCTTTACTGTGCCTTTCGCCGTCGCGAAGAATACGTAGCGGTTTTCCGAATATTCGCGCACCGGTACTACGGCCTGCACCTGTTCATTCGCTTCGAGCGGCAGCAGGTTGACGATCGGCTTGCCACGGGCTCCCGGGCTCGCATCCGGGATTTTGTATACCTTCAGCCAGAGCACACGGCCGGTGCTGGTGAAGGCGAGCAATGTATCGTGCGTGTTCGCAACCCATAGCCGCTCGACAAAATCCTCTTCCTTCATCGTTGTGGCCGAGCGCCCCTTGCCGCCGCGGCGCTGCGCTCGATAGATGTTGACTGGCTGGCGCTTGGCGTATCCGGCGTGCGACAGGGTGACGACGACGTCTTCGGGTGCGATCAGGTCGAGTACGTCCAGATCTTCCTGGCTGCGCTGGATCACGGTGCGGCGCGCGTCGCCGAATTCTTCCTTGAGTGCGACGAACTCGTCGCGGATGACGCGCAACAGCCGGTCAGGGTTTTCCAGGATCGAGATCAGCTCGACGATGGCTGCGAGCAGTTCCTTGTATTCGTCGGACAGCTTTTCCTGCTCCAGCCCGGTCAGGCGGTTCAGGCGCATCTCGAGAATTTCCTTGGCCTGCACCTCCGACAACTGGTAACCACCCGTCCCCAGTCCTGCCTCCTCGGGCAGATTTTCCGGCCGCGAGGCGCTGGCGCCGGCCGCGGCAAGCAGCGCGCTCACCGGGCCCGCTTCCCAGCGTCGCGCCAGCATGCGCTCTTTTGCCACTTGTGGACTTTGCGACGTCTTGATCAATTCGATCATCGCGTCGATGTTCGCGAGCGCGACGGTGAGGCCCTCGAGGATGTGTGCGCGGGCACGCGCCTTGCGCAGATCGAAGATCGTGCGCCGCGTGACCACTTCGCGGCGGTGACGGATGAAGGCTTCGAGGATTTCCTTCAGGTTCAGCAGTCGCGGCTGGCCATCGACCAGGGCAACCATGTTGATGCCGAACGTGACCTGCAACTGCGTCTGCTGAAACAGATTGTTCAACAGCACGTCGGCCATCGTGTCCTTGCGCACCTCGATCACGATGCGCATGCCGTCCTTGTCGGATTCATCGCGCAGACCGTCCGGAGAAATACCCTCGATCTTCTTTTCCTTGTGCAGCTCGGCGATCTTCTCGATCAACCGCGCCTTGTTCACCTGGTACGGCAGCTCCGAGACGATGATCGTCTCGCGCCCGTTGTCGTCGGTCTCGATCTCGGTCTTGGCGCGGACCAGGATACGACCGCGCCCGGTCTTGTAGGCCTCGACGATTCCGGCCGCGCCGTTGATGATGCCAGCCGTGGGAAAGTCAGGGCCAGGCACATGCTGCATCAGGGCGTCGATGCCGGTTTCCGGATCGTCGATCAGGGCAACAGTCGCGTCGATCACTTCGTTGAGATTGTGCGGTGGGACATTCGTCGCCATGCCAACGGCGATACCGGCCGAACCGTTGATCAGCAGGTTCGGCACGCGCGCCGGCAGCGCACTGGGCTCGAATTCCTTTTCATCGTAGTTGGGCACGAAATCGACGGTTTCCTTGTCGATGTCAGCGAGCAGACTCGCGGCCAGACGCTGCAGGCGGCACTCGGTGTAGCGCATTGCCGCGGCGGCATCGCCGTCGATCGAGCCGAAGTTGCCCTGGCCGTCGATGAGGGGATACCGCAGCGAGAAATCCTGGGCCATGCGCACCAGGGCGTCGTAGATCGAGGCATCGCCGTGAGGGTGGAATTTACCCATTACTTCGCCGACGACGCGCGCGCATTTGACGTAGGCGCGGTTCCAGACGTTGTTCGCCTCGTGCATTCCGAACAGGACGCGCCGGTGCACCGGCTTGAGGCCGTCGCGAACATCGGGCAGGGCGCGGCCCACGATCACGCTCATCGCGTAATCCAGATAACTCTGCCGCATTTCGTCTTCGATATTGACGCGAATGACTTCTTTGGCCAGCTCAGCCATTAGGAGTTTTTCCTGGTGTGTGCCAATGCCGGATACCCGCCTGGCGCGGGCATCTTACGAGGGTTTCCGCAACCGCGGAATTGTAGCACATTGTGCGTCCCGCCTGCTCGCGTAAAACCCCTGTTTTTCGCGGCTCCGATGCGGTTTTTGACGGGCAGCGCCGGGGCCCGCGGCACGCTAGGAACGAGGCGTTTTTTTGCCGTCGTCTGCCGCCGGCGCAGGATGCGGATGATGGCGGTAGACCCAGTAGCGTGAGGCGGCGAAGTTGACGCCCAGGCCCGCAATCGAGCCGGCGCCGACAGCCAGGATCAACCATTGCCGGTCGATGTTGAAAAAGTATACCAAGGCGGAATAGGCGGCGAAATTGCAGATGAAGCCACCGCTCATCGCTAGCAGATAGCGCGCCCATTCGGCAACCAGCGCATGCTGGCGCGGGCCGTGAAAGGTAAACGTGCGGTTGAACAGCCACGTCACCGTGGCCGCAGTGACGAACGAGATCAAGCGCCCGCTGTAGCGGTCCCAGCCCAATCCGGTGACGAGCAATTGCAGCACTCCGGCGTCGACGATGAAACCGATCGTTCCGCCGATGCAAAATGTCGCGAATACGCGCAGGCTGGCCTTCATCCCGAAGCGCGCACTGGCGCGGCGAACGCCGTCTGCATCCGCGCCGCATCCGGCGATTCAATGACACCGCGTTCGGTGACCAGCGCATCGATCAAGGCCGCCGGAGTGACGTCGAATACGGGATTCCAGGCCTCGGCGCCAGCAACAACCGTGTGCTTGCCGGCCACACCCAGCAGCTCCGTCGCGTCGCGCAACTCGATATGAATGTGCGCGCCGTTCGGCGTAGCCATGTCCACCGTTGAAGCCGGCGCCACAACCATGAACCTGACGCCGTGATGGCGCGCAGTGATCGCAAGCTGGTAGGTGCCGATCTTGTTCGCAGTGTCTGCATTGGCGGCGATGCGATCGGCACCCACGATCACCCATTGCACAGCACCGGATTTCATCAGGTGCGCGGCGGCCGAATCCGCGATCAGCTTTGCCGGAATGTCGTCGCGCATGAGTTCCCACATGGTCAGACGCGCGCCCTGCAACCACGGTCGCGTCTCGCCTGCGTATACATGTGCAATTTTACCTGCGGCAACGCCGGCGCGGATCACACCGAGCGCGGTGCCAAAGCCCGCAGTGGCCAACGATCCGGTGTTGCAGTGCGTAAGCACACCGGAGCCGGCTTCAATCAAGCCCGCACCGAGCTGACCCATGCGCCGGTTTGCGGCCAGGTCTTCGTCCTGGATCGCCCGCGCCTCGGCGGCAAGCGCCGCGACAGGATTCGCCGGCGCGGGTATCAGGGCTGCGCGCATGCGCGCCAGCGCCCAGGCCAGATTCACTGCTGTCGGTCGCGCCGCATTCAGCCGTTCAAATGCCGGTTGCAGAGTCTGCGCGGAAACCGCTTGCCCCGCCGCCGCGAGCTTTTGCGCCTCCAGCACGACGCCCCAGGCAGCGGCGATGCCGATCGCTGGCGCGCCGCGCACGACCAGATCACGGATCGCGGCAGCGACTTCGCCGGCATCGTTGCAATCCAGGTGGGTTTCCTCGAATGGCAGCCGGCGCTGATCGAGCAGGCGCAATGTCGCGCCATCGAATACGACGGCGCGGATGGTGTCGTGGGAATCGAGTTCGTTCATGCTACCCGGTAAAAAAATGAAGAGAATAACGCAAGATCGCTTTGCCGCGCAGCGCAACCGGGACTCGATTCAACTGCTAGCATGCAGCAATGAAACTCGCAACTCCCACACCTTCGCCCCCCGCGCGCGCCGCCCGCAGCCGGCGGATTCCTGCGCGGAAAGTGCCGCAGACACCGGATGCGCTGTTCCTTGCCCTGCTGCGCCGCAAGTGCATGCGTGCCGCCAGCGTGGGCGCCCTGACTGCGGCCGGCGAAGCCATTCCGGGCCTTTTCCGCGTGGTTGGTCTGGTTTTCGGAGAACTGGTCGACGCGCAATTTCTCGCAAGAATCCAGCGCGAGCTGGTCGAAGAAACCTTCGCCCTTTACGGCCTGAAATTGCCCGCCCGCTTGCACAATGCCCTGGTAAACAAGGTCCAATTCATCGGCACCGGGGCAAGCGTAGCCGGCGATGCGCTGGCGCGCGCCGGCATAAAAAGGTTGCTCGGCCGCGCCGGCGGCATGGTCGCTGCGCGCGTGCTGCCGCTGACAGCCATCGCAACCTCCGCGCTCAGCAACGTGGCCGTCACCTACGCCATCGGCAAACGCGCGCAAGCCGTAGCGCGCTTGCGCGACGCCCCGATCCGCGCGATGCCCGATGTCGTGCGCGCGTTCACGGGTATCGATGAACGCCGTATCTATGCCTGGTCGGTGGCCGCAGTGAAGGATGCCGTGGGCTTGCTCGGCAGATCTTTCGGCCGATTCGCCGCCACATCGCTGCGCAAGGGAACGAAGCGATTCCGCACCAGGGGCTGACGCGCGTCGTCGAACACCAGACGCTGCATGTTGTCCGGGCGTTGCATCGCGCTCACGCGGCTGCCAGCACTTGCCGGCATCAGGAAGAACTCGCCGGCCTCGTGCCCGGCGAACTGGATCGGCGCGTATTCCGGTGCCTGCTGCAGACCCGCGTTCGCACTGCGCAAGGCCATGCCCGCGGCGATTTCGCCGAACAGGCGCTGACCGGTCAGCAACTGATTGTTGTTGTTGAGCACCGCCAGCAGCGCACTGGCAAACACAGAATGTTCGCTGTTGGCCGCCGCGTCCGCGACCGGCTGCACTCCACCGGACGTGAGCGCGGTGCGTGAGCGTCCGGCAACCATGGTCTTGACCCAGTCACCCCAGGCGTTGTCGGGCATGCCCCCGCCGAACGTGGCCAGCGACGACCGCGTCATGGTTCCTGAATAGCAGGAATCAGCGATCAACAACACATGCCTGGCGTCCATAGTCGTGAGGATGTCGCTGATGGCACGGTTGGAAATCCAGCTGGTCGGCGTGTTGGCCTGCGCATCGACCGGCAACCAGTAGCCTTGGCGTGCGGAGTCGATCTCGCCATGGCCGGCATAGTATACAAGTAGATTATCGTTGTCCTTGAGCTGTTCGCGCATGTCGTTCAGCGCGGACAGGATCTCGAAGCGGTTGGCATTCGTCAGCAGACGCGTCTCGTAACCATAACGTGACTTGAGCACTGCAGCGATTGCGGTAGCGTCACCGCCGGCACTCTTGAGTGCCGGATAGGCGGCATAACTGTCGTTGCCGATGACCAGGGCGTAATACTTGCCCAGCTTGACGTCACGCGGCAGCGTATTGACGAGTTGCGCGCTGCCGGCGCCGGATTTGCCCGCGCCGCTGCCGCCCGGACCGGGTATCAACATGAAATCGAGAACCGCCTTGCCGCCGCTATTGTCGAGCGCCGACACTGTCACTGCGGTGTTGTCGCCGGTAACCGCCACGTGTGTCTTGAACAGGCCGCTGGCGTCGGTGGTGATGGTCTGGCCATTGAGGCTGAGCGAGGTCAGTCCGGCGGGTGCGGACACGCGCCCGACCACGTCCATGCCATTCTGCGACGGTGGTACCGACGCGGCTGGCTTGTCGATGCCGCGGGTAAGCGCCAGTGTCGGTTGCAGGATTTCCACACGCAGATTGCCGTTCAGGCTGGCCGTCGTGAAACCCGGCGAGAGCGTGGCCGCCTTGTCGCCATCGATCTGGGCCTGCAGGCTGGCCATCTGTGTTCGGCTGCTGGCGATCTCGTGACGCTTCTCGGTCAACTGGGCCTCCATCAGCTTGAGTAGATTCTTCGCGTCTTCGTTCTGCGCGTGCTCACGCGCGAGTTCGGCTCGCGCCTGGTCGAACTTGGCCTGGGCTTCCTGGCGCTGCTGTTCGTTCTGCGCCATCTGCTGCTGCAACAGCTGTGTCTGCTTGCGGCCTTCACGCAATGCAGTATCCATCTGCGCTGCCGACATCCGCAACGATGCCATGTCCTTGTCATTCGCTGGCGCGGGCCTGGCCTGCAATTCCTGTTCGTGCGCCTTCAATCGCGCAATTTCCGCTTCGGCGTCTGCAAGCTGCTTGGCATTGGCCTGCTGGGCACCTTCCAGTTGCTGCTGCTTGGCAGCAAGTTCGGCCTCACGTGCCTGCGCGTCGGCCTTCAGCTTGTCGTATTGCGGATCGCGATCGACGCCGACCTTGGCCTGTTCGGCGTCGAGCTTGCGGCGCATGTCGTTCAGTTCGCTTTGCGATTTCTGGTAGGTCTGCTGCTTCTGCTGCAACTGGGATTTCAGCTTGTCGACCTGCGCGCCCAGTTCGGCGGACTTCTGCTGCTCGGTCGACAGCTGCTCGCGCAGATTCGCACTCTCGGCCTTGGCCTGTTGCACTTCAGCGGTGACGGTCGACGCGAACACAAGTTTGTCGGTGTTGATGCCGGATGCTTCGCGATACAGATTCAGCGCCCTGGAAATATCCTGCTGCACGCCCAGACCCTGCTCGTACAGGTAGCCGAGGTTGATGCGCGCACGGCGCGATCCCTGGGCCGCCGATTTCTCGAACCACTCCGCCGCCTTGGCGTAGTCCGGTTCGGTACCCAGGCCCTTGAGGTAGATTTCGCCGACGTAGTTCTGTGCATCGGCATTGCCCTCTTCGGCCTGTCCCAGCCAGACCTTGAGCGCGGTCTGGTAGTTGGCCCGATCTGAGGAAACGAATTCGCCGCCGCGGATTTCGCAATCGGCCTGGGTGGTGCGGACCGGCCGGCGCGCGCTCATGAAGCTGGTGGAGCGCCCCAGCTTGCGCACCTGGCCGGGCAACAGACAATCCACGATCAGTAGATCTTCGGGGTTTCTCGTCTGCACCGTCGCATGCAGATGGGCGGTAGGGGTCGAAATGCCCGCAACTGCCGCCAGCAACATGGCAAGGAACACTGGCAGTGGACTGACTCGCTTGCGTAGTGAAAACGCCATACGACCCCCTCGGACTTGGACAGTGGACAGTGGATGATTGCGCGCGATTTCCCGCTATACTTATTATAGTTCGCTTTAGGGGAGGGTGGGGAAATGAAAACGGCGCTCACGTGGCTGTTGGCGTGTCTTTGTTCCGCGACCGGCCGACTGGCCATGCTCGCACTCACCATCTGCGCACCGCTGCACCTTGTCCATGCGCAGGCAGGGCCGAATGCAATGTCGCTTGCCGGCGGCAACAATCAAAGCGCGCAGACCTTCTATAGCCTGCCCGACCCTCTCACCGTCTCCTTCTCCGGCTCTTCCTACGTCTTTCTGGAATGGCAGGTCACCAGCGGCTCCGCAACTTTCCAGGAAAGCGGTACCACCGACTACGTCGCCGGCAATGGCTCCCTGGTAACTTCTCCTGGTAGCACAACAAGCGTCCACCTGATCCTGGGCGGTACCGTCGGCCCGGTGACCGTAACGGCTACCTGCTCCGGCGGGTGCACCACGGCGCCATTCGTACTGACGTTCAACGAAACCGTCACGGCGCCGCCACCGGCGTTGGAAATGCAGGTCAACAACGGCAACAACCAGAGCGGAGCCGCCAATACGACTGCGGCTCAGCCGCTTGAGGTGCTGCTGACCCATGCGCCCGGATTTGATGGCCCGTTTACCTTTCCGCTGCAGTGGGCCATCGAGAGCGGCGCGGCAACATTCACGGCAAACCACGGCCAGAGCATTTCGCAGACGGTGGCTTTCGCTCAGCCGCCGGGCCGCAGCGCCAGCACCGCCGTCAGCCAGGCGTTCAACCAGTTGACCGCCGACCAGTCGATCGACTTCGGGACGACACCCGGCCCGGTCGTCGTCAGCGTCTATTGTTCCGCGTGTACATCCGGGGGTACCAGGGTTTTCCGTCTCACTGTCCTGGCGCCGACAACCGGGGCCTTGAGCAAGATCTCCGGCGACAACCAGACCGGCGTCGTCGGCAGCAGCTCGGATCTGCCCCTGGTGGTGCAACTGGGTACGCCGGGTAGTACCACTCTTACGGGACAGCCGATCAACTGGAGTGTCATCAGCGGCCAGGCAACCCTGAGCGCCACCAGCACGGTCACCGACAGCAACGGCCAGTCTTCAATCACGTTCAACTACGGCACGACTGCGGGCACGGTGATCATCGAAGCCAGTTCCACGAACGGTAAAGTGGATTTCACCGCCACTTCGTCCAACGCAACCGTGAGCGTTGCCAGTGGCAACAATCAAACCGGCGTTGTCGGCGGCGCGCTGGCTCCCTTCGTGGTTCAGATTACCGGGCCGGCCACGAGCGCCAAGGGCCTGAGCCAGGTTCCCATCACCTGGAACGTGACTTCGGGCGGCGGTACGCTCGCATCGACAAGCACGGTGACCGATGTCAACGGCAAGTCGGCCAACACCCTTACCCTCGGTCCGAATACCGGCAACAACGCCGTTACCGCGACGATTCCTGGCGTGGGCAACGTCACCGTGAATTTCACCGCCACTGCCCTGCTCAACGCCGGCATCGCCAGCCTGAGCGGCAATGGACAGACATCGGTAGTCGGCAGCGCATTGCAGCCGTTTGTTGTACAGGTCGTATCAAACGGTCAGGCGGTGCCGGGAATCAACGTGAACTGGAGCGTCACCCAGGGCGGCGGTACCCTCGCCGCGGCGAACACGCTCACCAACGCCAGCGGCGACGCGAACAATACGCTTACCCTCGGAACGACGCCTGGGGTCAACCTCGTGCGTGCGACGATTCCTGGAATGGGCAGCATCTCCTTCAGCGCGAACGGCACGGTCGCAGTGGGTAGCAACAGTCAGTTCACGATCGTGTCCGGCAATGGCCAGGCACTGACTCCGGGGCAGGCATCGCAGCCGCTGGTGGTCAAGCTCGTGAACGCACAGGGCCAGCCCGTCAACGGTGCCACGGTGGCATGGAGCGTCTCCGGCTCGTCGGGGAAACTGGGCAGTGCCACGTCGATCACCGACACTACCGGCCAGGCCCAGAATCTGCTTACGGTTGTACTGCCCGGCAGCTATACGGTCACGGCGCAGTTGCCCGGCAACGCGTCCGTTCCGGCACTGACCTTCGGCTTCAACAATGGCGTGGCCAACCTGCCGGCGCTGTCGCCCACGCAAACCAGCGTGGCTCACGCCATCGACAAGGCGTGTCCGGCACTGGCCGGCATGTCCAGTTCGCAACTGACCGCCGCACAGCAGGATCTGCTGCAACGCTGTTCGGAAATCGTGGTGGGAGCGGGCGCGAACCCGCAGCAAGTGCCGGATGCCTTGACCCAGATGCTCAACAACAAGGCGCTGCCGCAAAACCAATTGGCGAACAGCGTCCAGCTGAGTCAGTTCGGCAACCTGAACACTCGTCTGGCGGAACTGCGTCAGGGCGCCCAGGGCTTCAGTATTCATGGCCTGACCCTTACCGAAGACGATCAGAGCCTGCCGCTGGCGATGCTTGGCGATGCGTTCCGCAAGGATCCCAAGCAGGCCGACGACGAAATCGGCAAGGACTTCGACCGCTGGGGTTTCTTCGCCACAGGCATGATCGAACGTGGCGGCTACAGCGCAAACGGTTCGGCGCCCGGTTTCGATTTCCACAATGCCTCGCTTACCGCGGGTGTCGATTACCGCTTCACTGATGCCTTCGTCGCCGGTGGCGCGTTGGGATACAACACCAACAATTCGACACTGGATCAGAATTTCGGCACGGTGGACGTAAACAGCTACAGCCTCAATGGCTACTTCACCTGGTATCACAACAACGATTTTTACGTCGAGGGCTCGGTGGTCCTGGATTGGCTGAACTACGATCTGAGCCGCAATATCGTCTATCAGATCGCCAGCCTGTCCGGCAGCGGGCAGACTTCGGTCAACCAGACAGCAAACGCCTCGCCCGATGGTCACCAGGATGCATTCTCGTTGTCGATCGGCAAGGATTTCAGCCGTGGCGCATGGACGATCAGTCCGTATGTGCGCGGTATCTACACGCATCTGAGTCTGGACGGATTCAGCGAAACCATTTCCGATCCGAACAGTCCGGGCGCGGGCCTCGGCACCTCGGTGGACTCGCGCTCGCTGACCTCCGAACTAGCGGTTCTGGGCGGCCGCTTCAGCTATACCACCAGCTTCGACTGGGGAGTGCTGGTGCCGAATGCGACGCTCGAATGGAACCATGAGTTCAAGAACGATCCGCAGTCCATCGTGACGCGCTTCCTGGCCGACCCGACACAGACGCCCATCGTCGTCACCGATACCGCGCCGGACCAGAACTATTTCAACGTCGGCATCGGCCTGAATGCGGTATTGCCGCAGGGGCGGTCGGGCTTCATCACCTGGGAGCATCTGGTCGGATTCGCCGGTGCGCACGAGAATCGCTTCTCGCTCGGAATCCGCGTTGAATTCTGAAAGTGATCAGGCCAATGCCGCGCCCGCGCGGCATTGCCGCTTGCATCGGCAGCCGTACGCACGGCATGCTATGGACGCCGCGTACGGCGCAGCCGAACCGGGGAGCAACAGCAACCGCATGGGGACTCCGGACAAACCGGTCAGCGCATGATTGAATTCGGTCACAGCTCTCACGTTGGCTTGCGGCGCGAGCACAACGAAGACACTTACTACGCCGACGCCGAGCTCGGTCTCTGGCTCGTCGCCGATGGCATGGGTGGCCACGAGCATGGCGAGGTCGCCAGCGCATTGGCACGAGACACAGTCGTGCGCGAAATCAGCGAGGGTGCGCCGCTGGCGCAGGCGGTGCAGCGCGCCGACGAGGAAATCATCCACCATTCCAGCAAAAAGGCCGAGGCGTTGCCAATGGGCACCACCATCGCCGCGATCCGGATGCGCGACAGCGACTATGAAATCTGCTGGGTCGGCGACAGCCGCATATACATGTGGAATGGCGAACTCAAGCAACTGTCGCAGGACCACTCCTACGTGCAGGAGTTGATCCAGCAAGGGGCGATCACCCACGAACAGGCGCGCACGCATCCGCATCGCAATGTCGTCACCCAGGCGCTGGGTGTCACCGATCCGGCGAGCCTGCGTGTGGAAACCATCCGCGGCACGCTGGCACCAGGCATGCAGATCCTGTTGTGTTCGGACGGCCTAACCGAGGAAGTTGACGACAAGGACATCGGCGCGGTGCTGGCACGACAGGATCTGTCGGCACAGGAATGCGTCGACCATCTGATCCTGGCGGCACTCGACGGCGGCGGATCGGACAACGTTACCGTCATTCTCATCCGCAACCGCTGAAAAACCGGGGTGACGCCGGGATCTGCGTCACGTACCCCGCTCTGCCTTTGCCAGATCCGCCTTCAGCTTCAACAATGCCGCGTTCTTCGGATCAGCGCGCAAGCCCTTCTGGATGAACTCGTCGGTCGCTGTGTACAGGCCATTTCTCAACGCGCCGCCTGCGGCCTGCTCGAAGAATGTCGCGATCTGGGTCAGACCCTGGGTCGCATGCGCGTTGCCCGGTTCGCGTCGGAGCGCCTCCAGAAACAAATCGATGGCATTGTCGCCGGGCGGAAAGTCCAGCTTCTCGCCGAAATTCTTCTGTCCGTACGCCAGGTATTCGTCGCCGCGCGCAAGCAAAGTCGGTGAGTCCAGTTTCGCCATCGCCGCAGCCGCGGCATTGTCGTCCGGCATCACCGGCGGCGGAGGCGTTTGCACGTTGGGCGTGGCCGTGACCTGCGTACCGGTATCCACTGGCGCAGCGGCCGGATGCATGAAGTGCCAGCCCAGGGCGACGACAGCGACCAGCGCTACCACGCTCCCGCCAACAAGCGCCAAACGCGAGCCGTGCAATCCCGCGATTCCCTTTACCGGCTGCGAGATCGCCGTCGATGGGGCTTGGCCGCCGGCGCCGACTGCGCGCCGGCGCGCACTGCGCTGCTCGCGCGCGGATGCAGCGGCCTGCGGATTGGCCTGGACCAGACGGTCGCAGGCGGCGATGAATGCCTCGCCATTGGTGAAACGCTGATCCGGTTTCTTCGCCATCAGGCCATCGATCAATGGCTGCAACCACGCCTGCTTCTCGGGCAGGCGCGGCACCGGTTCGGTTACGTGCATCAGGGCGACCGCGTACGCGTCATTGGCCTGGTACGGCTTGTTTCCCGTCAAGGTCTCGTAGAGCACCGCGCCGAGGCTGTACAGGTCCGAGCGCCCATCCACTGGCGTGGCCTGCGCCTGTTCCGGGCTCATGTAGTCGGGCGTGCCGATCGCGTTGCCAGCCATGGTCGCCGCACTGATCGACTTCATCGCTTTGGCAATGCCGAAGTCCGCCAGAACGGCCGTGCCATTGGCGCGGAACATGATGTTGCCCGGCTTCACATCGCGGTGCACGAACCCTTTTTCATGCGCGTAGGCCAGGCCGGACGCGATGTCGCGCGCTATTTCGAGCGACTCAGCCGCACTCAGGCGATCCATGCGCTCGCGCAAGGTGCCGGCGGGCAGATATTCGCTGGCAAGGTAGTAGACACCGTTGTGTGAGCCGATGTCGTGCACGGTCATCAGGTGCGGATGTGTCAGCTTGGCGGTGATCCGCCCTTCCTTCATGAACTGTTCGCAGAAGGTTTCGTTCGCCGCCAGGACCGGCGACATCACCTTGAGGGCCACTTCGCGATCGAGCGACTCCTGCATGGCGAGATAGACAGTCGCCATGCCGCCCTCGCCGAGGGTCCTGAGTAGCTTGTAACCGGGGATCTGGACGGTGTCAGTCACGATGCTTGTTGGTTTTCGGTTATCAGGAGTCGGTACGGGCAAACAAGCCTACGGTTTCTGTCAGCGTCCGACAACCTGGAACCGAAAACCAGCAACGCATCGTTACGGGGCCGCCGCGCGCAATTCCTTGAGCGCACTGTCGAAACGTGCCATCGAGTAGTTGTTTTCGTCCTTGACTACATCGTACAGCCCGTCCAGCCGCGCATGCATCTTCGCGGCGCGGTCCTTGTCCAGCTTGCCGTCGTTCTCGAACGCCACGACGACCGATTGCGAAGCCATCGCCACCTGTTCCGCCGAGGAAAAATCGCGGAATTCGCCGCGATCGCCGTCGGCGATGATGCTGGCGAGAATCACGTCGAGACTGGCCGCGTCGTAGTTGTAGGCCGCCACTTTCGGCAGAACTTCGGCGATCGTCGCGCGCAGCGTCCGCGCTGCGGCAAAAGTTGCCTCGCGACTCTCGGTCGTCGCGCGATGCAGGGCGCGGGTCTGTTCGAACACACGCTGCGCGGCGGCCTTGTCCACCGGTGCCAGCACATGGCGGAACATCAGAAGGTTGGAGTCATTCAGACGTACCACGCCCGGCCCGAGTCCGGTACCCTGCCGCGGCCCCCATTTCTTGCCCTGCATCAGCTTGTGGCATGCATGGCAGTCGAATAGCACGAGTTCCGGGAAGATGCCCTGCCAGCCAGCTTTCGGATCCAGCACGAGATCGAGCAGATTCTCACCGGCAACGCCCTGGCCAACGGCCCAATCGCGCACACCATTCCACTCGCCTTTGCGCTTGGTCCATTTGGCGTCGATCTTGTAATGCGGATGCAGCCAGGTAAACGTATCCAGCTCGAATGACAGGCGCGGATGTCCGGCGCCCATGATCCGGTGCGTGATCATTCGATCCTTCTCGCCCATGTGGCACGACAAGCACAGCTCCGCGCGCTTGATTGGGTTTTCGGTGGCGTACATGCCCTTGCCGAGGTTGTCGGCGTGCGCGATGCTGCGATCAGCGTGCGAGTTGAGCCACAGTTCCGAACCGCCATGGCAGGCTTCGCAGCCGACGCCGTCGGAAATCTGGAAGCGCTCGCCGCGGTGGTCTGCAGGCTGATTGTCGGTGTGGCAATCCAGACATACTTTCGCCTGGGTGGGGTCGCCAAGACCGAGTTTCTGCGCGATCTGCCGGGATTCGGGTTTTTCCAGAATCTGGTAAGCCTTGGCGTGGGGATCGAATTCCTGCCAGATGGCGAACTCGTTCTGCATCACGTCCGAATCACGAAACGGCTGCGATGCGCCATGACAGACGCTATTGCTGCACGTCGCCACGCCCATATGCTTGTGCGCGTCGATGGCCTCGAGCGCAGTTTCGGCAGAGGCTGCCGAAACCCACAGAACCAGTATTGCCAACAACTGTATTCTCATCGCCGCTCTCCCCAGACTGGCGTGTCCGCATCGGATTATACAGAAGCCCGATCATACCGCAGCGGCAAGCAGACTGTTACGCCGGGCACACATTATTCGTTCTGCCACAGGCAGCGGCCCTTGCTGGCGGCGTCCAGGCGCCCCAGGCGCGCCTCGTGCAGCGCCAGTTCGGCCGCATCGGCCAGACGCACAAGCAGGCTAGGCCGCACGCCATGAATCACCACGGCCGAATGACTGACGACAGCGCGTTCGCTGGCAAAGCCCAGATCGCCCTGCCCGCCGGTCATCGCCAGGTAAACTTCAGCCAGCAACTGGGCATCGAGCAGGGCGCCGTGCAGATCACGATGGCTGTTGTCGACGTTCAGCCGCCTGCACAAGGCGTCCAGATTGTTTTTCTGGCCAGGATATTTTTCCCGTGCCAGCGCCAGAGTGTCCAGCACCCGGGCATGGTCGGTGATCCGTCCGAAAACGGCATCGGCCATTGCCAGTTCGGCGTCCAGAAAAGCCACATCGAACGCGGCGTTGTGGATGACCAGTTCGGCACCATCGACAAACTCGATCAATTCACGGGCAATTTCGGCGAAGACCGGTTTATCGGCAAGGAATTCGTTGGAGATGCCATGAACGGCAAGTGCTCCTTCGTCGATTGCGCGTTGCGGATTGACGTAGCGATGAAAACTGCGGCCGGTCGCACGCCTTTCAGCCAGTTCGATCGCGCCGATCTCGATGAGTCGATGCCCCTTGCCGACCTCCAGGCCTGTGGTTTCGGTATCCAGCACGATCTGCCGCATCACTTCTCCTTCATCGCCGTGGCTACATCGCGCGCCAGTTGATCGACCTTTTCGTTTTCCGCATGTCCGCTGTGTCCACGCGTCCAGAGCCACTGGATGCGATGCGTCGCCGCCGCCGCGGCCAGGCGTTGCCACAAATCCTGATTCTTCACCGGCTTCTTGTCGGTCGTGCGCCAGCCGTTGGCGACCCAGCGCGACAACCATTGCTCGATACCCTGCTTGACGTATTGCGAGTCAGTGGTCAGGGCCACTGTTGAAGGGCGTTGCAGGGTTTCCAGCGCGCGGATGGCGGCCATCAATTCCATGCGGTTGTTCGTGGTGTGTGCCTCGCCGCCGGAAATGCATTTTTCCGCGGTTTTATAGCGCAGCAACGCCGCCCAGCCGCCAGGACCCGGATTGCCCAGACAGGCGCCGTCGGTAAACACTTCCACCACGGGCTGCACCGAGCCGGTCATGCACAGGCCCGGTGCGCGCCCGGTGCCAGCCGGGGACCGAGCGCCAAGTCGCGCTGTGTCGAGCGCAGACGCAGCGGCGTGAGCGTGCTGCGCCGCTTGCGCGCGAGCAACAGCCAGCTGCTGCCGATACGTCCCAGCAGCGACGCGAACGGCATGGACTCGTCCGCTTGCAGCCGTCCAGGTTCGGCGTGCGGCCACAGCGTGCCGGGATAGCGAACCTGCAGGGTATCGACTTGCTCGTGCGAAAGCATCTGCTGCCACGCGCTGGCCGAACGCAGATGCAAACGCGGGGTACCGCGCGCTACGTTCAGCGCCAGCCAAGGCCGCCACGAGCCTGCAGGGTTGAAGCCCAGGATCAGCGCAACACCTTCGGGCGCCAATACGCGGGCAATGTCCGCCGCACTCTGTTCGGGTAGATCAATCTGCTCGAAGACGTGCTGCGCAATCAGCAGCTTGAAAGTCTCATTCGCGAACGGCAGCTCCGCCGGGGCGCAGCGCACATCGCCGTCGAAGCGGGATTCAGCGAGGGTGAGATTGACCATGTTGCCAAGCAGATGCGGCGGCAACGTGGCCGGCGCGGCCGCGTGCGCGCGCAGGAACAGGCCGGAATTGCCGTAAATGCCTGAAAGAATTGGCGCCAGGGCGTGCAGCTCACGCGCAAACAACGCCTGGATGGGTGCGCGCGAATAAAACGAACTCGCACGGAGCTGGCTGGAGCGGTTGGGCATGCGCGATGAAGGCTGGAGTACAGACGCGATTGTGCGCGAAAACGGCGGTGCAGGGTAAGCGTCATTGTGCAGTGCACGACCGAATCCGCTGCCGAATGTCACCAAGCTGTTATATAGTTCGCCCTCGTTTTCGTCCAGGAGGGGGCGTCCGCGCGACGATCCTGGCGCATGAGCGCACTGCTTCATTTCCACTTCAAGTTACGGCCCATCCCGCCATGCATGCTAGCCCCTGCATGAGCAGCCCTGTCCGCGACTGGCGCATGGCTGCCCTGGGCGGCAGTTGCTCGGCCCTTGGAACGGCTTGCCTGCTGCTGGTCGCATGCAGCAGCAATCCGCCGAAACCTGGGGCGCCGCCAGCCGGATCGGCACAGTCGACAGCATCGATCGTGGAGACACCCGTTGCGTCACCCGTGCCCGCGCCGCCGAAGGAGCAGTCGCCATCCGTTCCTGCTTCCTCGCCCTGGGATCGCCTGCGCCATCGCTTTGCCATGCCCGGGTGCGAGTACAGCCCCGCCGTTCAGCACTGGGCACACCTGTACGCGCAGGGTGCCAATCAGTTCAGCGCATCGCTGAGCGAAGCGATGCCCTATTTGCTGGTCGTGCTCGACCAGCTCGAACAACGCGACCTGCCCGGCGAGTTCGCTTTCCTGCCTTACATCGAGAGCACCTACACGCCGTTGGCATCCAGCGGCGACCGCGCCGCCGGAATCTGGCAGCTCATGCCCGATACTGCGCGCGAGGCCGGGTTGCGCATCACATCCGACTACGATGGACGGCTGGACATCAGCGCATCAACCACTGCAGCCATGGATCTGCTGCAGCGCTACCAGCAGGAGTTCGGCGATTGGCGGCTGGCGAATATGGCCTTCAACGCCGGGGAATACGGGATCAAGCAACTGGTGGGCGACAGCAAGACGACGCGGTCCGCTAAGGAACTGAGCCGGCTGCGCGTGCATCAAGGCACGCACGACCACCTGGCCAAGCTGCTGGCCGTGGCTTGCGTGGTTTCCGATCCGCAACGCTTCCATGTGGAATTGCCGGACCCCGATCCGGACGACACGCTTGCCCTGATCGAGTTTCCGGCGCCGGTCGACCTTGACCTTGCTGCACACCTGGCAAAGATCGACGAGCAGCACCTGCGCCACTTGAATCCCGGATTGCTGCACGCGCGCATGCCGGCCGAGGGTCCCTTCCACCTGCTCGTACCGGCTTCGCGCCGGCTTGTGATCGAACAGACACTGGGCAAGCTGCCGCAGTACGCGTGGCGCGAGTGGCACGAGGTTTCCCTCAAGCAACCCGAAACCCTGAGCCTGTTCGCCAGCGCAAACGATCTTGACCTGAGCGCACTTGTGGCGATCAACGGCGTCGCGGGCGATGCATCGCTGGCACCCGGCACGCGCCTGCTGCTGCCAGGTCGAGCTGGAGCCAACAGCGAGCTGGTACAGGACCTGGCGCCGCCGGCACTGCCTGAAACTACGCCGGGCGTAGTCAGCGTACATGCTGGCGACACGCTGTGGAGCATCGCCCGTCACTACGGCGTGCGCGTGGACGACCTGTTGCGCTGGAACGGTCTGAGCCGGACGACGATGTTGCGCCTGGGTCTGCGTCTGCGCCTGAGCGCACCCGACGCAAACGCGGGCGGGACGTCGACGACTGCCGCAGCTCCCGCGGCACGCTAATTCCATACCCTGACTCGACGGGCGTGCTCGGTTAAACTTGCGCGCTGGACGACCACATTCACTTTTCGCGGAGACATCATGGGATTTCTGCACGGCAAACGCGCCTTGATCACCGGCATCATCAGCCAGCGCTCCATCGCCTGGGGCATTGCCGGCGCCATGCATCGCGAAGGCGCGCAGCTCGCCTTCACCTACGTCAACGACGCGTTGAAGAATCGCGTCGACGAAGCCGCCAATGCGTTCGGCTCGAATATCGTCCTGCCCTGCGATGTCAGCAGCGATGAACAGGTCGCGCAATTGTTCGAAAATCTCGGCAAGCAATGGGACGGGCTAGACATCCTCGTGCACTCGATCGGCTTCGCCCCGCGCGAGGCGATTCAGGACGAATTCCTCGACCATCTCACGCGCGAGAATTTCGCCATCGCCCACGATATATCCAGCTACAGCCTGCCGGCGCTGGCCAAGGCGGCACGGCCGCTGATGAAGGGACGCGGCGGCTCCATTCTTACTCTCACCTACCTCGGCGCCGAACGCGCACTGGCGAACTACAACGTGATGGGCCTGGCCAAGGCCAGCCTCGAAGCGGGCGTGCGCTACCTTGCCTACAACCTCGGGCCAGAGGGCACGCGCGTCAACGCGATCTCGGCGGGTCCGATCAAGACCCTGGCCGCCGCCGGCATCGCCAACTTCCGCAAGATGCTCGATCACGTGGAAACCAACGCGCCGCTGCGGCGTAGCGTGAGCATTGACGAAGTCGGCAATGTCGCTGCGTTCCTGTGCTCTGATCTGGCTTCCGGCATCACCGGTGAAGTGACGTTTGTCGACGCCGGTTACAATATTCTCGGCATGACCGGAATTTGAGCGGGCACCGCGGAACCGGTGCATAAAAAAGGCCGCATCGCGCGGCCTTTTTCATTATTGCGTGCGCCAGACCTACATCCGATCCTCGGCAACTTCGATCTTCGCATTCTTGCGCAGGCTGTCGACAAATCCGCGCACGGCCTCGCTGCCGATGCCCTGGCGCAACTGGTTGCGCGCCGCTTCGCGTGTCTTCGCGTCAAGCTTGGATGGATCGCCATCCTTCACCGCATCGAGCGCCACGAGCGCATAGACGTCGTTGGCAAGCCCAACCTGACCGGCAACGGGCTTGTCGGCCTCGGGCCGCGCCAGCTTGAACACCGCATCGACGAGCTTGCGATCCAGATTCGCAGCGTTGCGGCCGATGTCTTTTTCGTCCGTTGGCTTGAGCTTGATTTCCTCGGCGATCTTGTCCAAAGCCTCGCCCTTCTGCAAGCGCGCATAGAGCACGTCGGCGCGTTCCTGCGCCTGCTTGGCCAGTTGCTGTTCAGTGAGTTTCTTGCGAATGTCTTCTCGCACCTCATCCAGCGGCCTGGGAACCGATTTTTCATGCTGATCCACCCGCACCACGACAATGTGGTCGCTGCCCAGCTCAACCGGATCGGAGGTGTTGCCCTCGACAAGTACAGAATTGGAAAATGCTGCTTTTACCACGGCGGGATTGGCAGCAACGCCTTCGCCACCCGTGCGCGCGAACAAGCCGGTCTTCTGCACGGTCAAACCAAGCGCCTTGGCCGCCAGACTCAGCGACGTGGGATCCTGATAGATCGCATCGGTCAGCTTGCCGGAGATGTCGCTGTATTCACGTTCGCGTTCGCCGGCCAGGTACTGCTTGGCCAGGTCACCCTTGACCTCATCAAAGCTGCGGACTTTTTCCGGACGCACGTCACGCAACTGGATGATGTGATAGCCCTCATCGGACTTCACCGGATCGGAGATGTCACCCTTGTTCATTGCGAACAGCGCTGCCTCGAATGCCGGATCGGTAACGCCCTTGTCCAGCCAGCCCAGATCGCCGCCTTGAGCCTTGGAACCCAGGTCGTCGGAATCGGTCTTCGCCAGAGCGGCGAAATCCTTGACCGATTTGGCCTGCTTGGCGATTGCCTGCGCTTTTTCCAGTGCCGCCTTCTGCGCCGCTGCATCGGCGTTCTTGTCGACTTTCACCAGGATATGCGACGCAAGGCGCTGCTCCGGCGAAACGAAATGCGACTTCTGCTCTTCATAACGCTGCTTCAAGACCGCGTCGTCGACCTTGGCATCGACCTGCATCTTTGCCGCGTCAAGGTCGATGTAGTCCAGCGATACTTTTTCGGGCGTCATGAATTCGTCGCCATGCGCCTTGTAGTAAGTCTCGACATCGGCGTCTGCGATCGGCGCAGCCTGCGTCGGTTTTTCCAGCCTGATCCAGCGGAAATCGCGAGTCTGATCGCGCAGGCGCAGATAACCGTCGACATCTGCCTCGGTCACGACCGCGTTCTGTCCGAGCTGCCCGATCAACTCGCGCAGTTCCAGATCGCGGCGCACGCGGTCCTCGAACTGGGCCGGCGCCTGACGCTGCGCGGCAAGCAGCATGCGGTACTGATCCTTGTCGAATTTGCCGTCGACCTGGAACGCCGGGATACCGGCGATTTCGTCGAACACGCGCTTGGGAGGCAGGGCGACGCCGAGCTTTTCATCGGCATCGAGGAGCAATTGCTCGTTGATCAACTGGTCAAGCACTTCGCGTTTGCGTTCCGGACTATCGAACGCCAGAGCATCGAACTGCGGTCCCATCATGCGTTGCATCTGCGAGCGCGTGGCGTCGTAGCGTTCGCGAAAATCCTGCTGCGATATCTCGTGGCCGTCGACCTTGGCGACATAGGACGCAGTGATCGAGTTGTAGGCCGGGATGCCGAAGAAGCCGCCGAAGACGACGCCGATGATGCCGAGCACGACCTTGGCGACCGGTCCGGAGAATTTTTCATGGAGTGTTTTTTGCTGCATTTGGTGTTGCCCGAGCCTGGTTGTCGGTGCGCGCACACGTCGCACTTTTCGATGCCGCTCCCCCGCTTCGCAGCGGAGCCGCAGCGGCCGCGGAAAAACTGAAGTGTCCTGCGATACAACGTGCCCTAAAGAAAAGAACGCCCTGCGACGCAACACACACTCGAAAAAACAAGGGCGCCCTGCGGCGCCCTGCGAAACGTGGCGGAGTGGACGGGACTCGAACCCGCGACCCCCGGCGTGACAGGCCGGTATTCTAACCAGCTGAACTACCACTCCGCGCTTAACTCTTCGAAACAACAGCCTTGCGACCGGAGTCCCCGCGAAAAATCCGCATTAGCTACTGGTGGGTGCTGAGGGGTTCGAACCCCCGACCCTCGCCTTGTAAGGGCGACGCTCTACCGCTGAGCTAAGCACCCCTACTGCTATGACATCAGGCGAAGCGCGTTAGTTTATGGCATCTTTCAGCGCTTTGCCAGCCTTGAACGACGGATTCTTCGAAGCCTTGATCTTGATCTGCGCTCCCGTGCGCGGATTGCGCCCGGTGCGCGCAGCGCGCTTGCGCACGATGAAGGTGCCGAATCCCACCAAGGAAATCGTGTCGCCCTTCTTGAGTGCTTTCTTGACGGTTTCGATGACGGCTTCAACGGCCTTGCCACCTTCAACTTTGGTCAGGCCCGCAGCGTCGGACACAGCAGCAATAAATTCAGCTTTATTCATTTATCTCTCCCGAACGGAAATCAGCGACCGCAATGCATTATGAGTGTGCGAACCAAGCTCCCATCCGATGGCTGACCGGAAACACGCTCGACTCGCTACCCCGCGACCGCCTGGACGTCATGTTGTCACCTGGGTCGCGGCGCAGACTTTATACCAGCCACCATGATCCGGTGCAATACGAGACGTGGCGCGGCTTTGCGGGAATTTGCGGCGAGCTGCCCGCACCTGCATTTTGACGGAATTCCGCTTGACACGCTGGTTAGGAATTTGCATGCGCGCGGCAGCACAGCCGCGCGCCACAACTCAATGCGGACGCGGCTGGGGCGGCTCGCCGTCGTCACCGTGCGTCGGTTCCAATGTGGATTTTGCAGCATCTTCCACTTTTGACGAAATCGGCGTCAGCGGGCGCTCCAGCGCGATATCGAGAACTTCGTCGATCCAGCGCACCGGCTTGATCGTGAGCGACTCGGTGACGTTCTTCGGAATCTCGGCAAGGTCCTTCTCGTTCTCCTCGGGGATGATGACGAGCTCGATGCCGCCGCGATGCGCTGCCAGCAGCTTTTCCTTGAGGCCGCCGATGGGCAGCACGCGGCCGCGCAAGGTGATCTCGCCAGTCATCGCCACTTCCGAACGCACCGGCACCTTGGTCAGGGCCGACACCAGGGCAGTGCACATCGCGATGCCCGCGCTCGGCCCGTCTTTTGGCGTGGCGCCCTCGGGCACGTGCACATGCAGATCGTACTTGTGGTGAAACTCCGGATCGATGCCCAGTCGCTCGGCACGCGCGCGCACGACACTCAGAGCTGCCTGAATCGACTCCTGCATCACGTCGCCAAGCTGGCCGGTATGGATCAATTTGCCCTTGCCGGGCACGACCGTCGCTTCGATGCTGAGCAGATCGCCACCGACCTGGGTCCAGGCCAGGCCGGTGACCAGGCCGACTTCGTTCTGCAGTTCGGCACGTCCGTAGGTGAATTTGCGCACCCCCAGAAAATGTTCGAGGTTGCGCGAGCTGACAGTGACCTTGCCGCGCTTGGTTTTCTTTTCCTTGCGCTTTTCCTGCGTGAGTGTGAGTTCCTTGACCACCTTACGGCAGATCTTTGCCAGCTCGCGTTCGAGATTGCGTACGCCGGATTCGCGCGAGTAATAGCGGATCATGTCGCGGATGGCCGACTCGGCGATATGGATTTCGCTGTCGCGCAAGCCATTCGCCTTGACCTGCTTCGGCAGCAGATAGCGCAGCGCGATATTGACCTTCTCTTCCTCGGTATAGCCGGGAATGCGGATCACTTCCATGCGGTCGAGCAAGGGCCCAGGAATGTTCAGGGAATTGGCCGTAGCCACGAACATCACTTCGGACAGGTCGAAATCGACTTCCAGATAATGATCGTTGAAGGCGTGGTTCTGCTCGGGGTCGAGAACCTCGAGCAGTGCCGACGACGGATCGCCGCGGAAATCCATCGACATCTTGTCGATCTCGTCGAGCATGAACAACGGATTGCGCGTGCCGCCCTTGGACATGTTCTGGATGATGCGCCCCGGCATGGAACCGATGTACGTGCGCCGATGGCCACGGATTTCCGCCTCGTCACGCACGCCGCCGAGCGACATGCGCACGAACTTGCGATTGGTTGCGCGCGCGATCGACTGGCCGAGCGAGGTCTTGCCCACGCCGGGCGGACCAACCAGGCACAGTATCGGCGCCTTCATCTTCTTGACCCGCTGCTGCACCGCCAGGTATTCGACGATGCGCTCCTTGACCTTTTCCAGGCCAAAATGATCGGCGTCAAGGACGTCTTCGGCAGCCTTCAAATTCTTGCGCACCTTGCTGCGTTTCTTCCACGGCGCGCCGACCAGCCAGTCGATGTAATTGCGCACGACAGTGGCTTCGGCCGACATCGGCGACATCTGCTTGAGCTTGTTCAGCTCCGCACGCGCCTTGGCCTCGACCGGCTTCGGCATGCCGGCCAGCATGATTTTCTTGCCCAGATCCTCCACCTCGTTCGGAGCATCCTCCCCCTCGCCCAGTTCCTTCTGGATCGCCTTCATCTGCTCGTTGAGGTAATACTCGCGCTGGCTCTTCTCCATCTGCGACTTCACCCGGCCGCGGATGCGCTTCTCGATCTGCTGCACATCGATCTCGCCATCGACGAAACCAAGCAGCATTTCCAGACGATCCGCCACATCGGCGGTTTCAAGCACGCGCTGCTTGTCCTGCAGGCGAATCGAAAGATGCATGGCGATCGTGTCGGCCAGGCGACTGGTATCGTCGATGCCAGACAGCGTTGTGAGCAATTCCGGTGGAATCTTCCGATTGAGTTTGACGAACTGCTCGAACATCGACACCAGCGAGCGCGACACGACCTCGATCTCGCGCCGTTCGCGCGTGTAGGCCGGTTCCAGCACGCGCACATGTCCCGTCATCACGCCATTGCGCTCGGCGTAGCCGACGACTTCGGCGCGGGTAACGCCTTCGACCAGCACCTTGATCGTGCCATCGGGAAGCTTCAGCAATTGCAGAACGGTCGCAACGGTACCAATCGGATACAGATCACCCGCCTGCGGATCATCGATGTCGGGGCTGCGCTGCGCCACCAGCAGAATGCGCTTTTCGCCTTCCATCGCCATATCCAGTGCGCGTACTGACTTTTCCCTGCCGACGAACAGCGGGATCACCACGTGCGGGTAAACCACGACGTCGCGCAACGGCAACACCGGCAATTCGCTGATCTGGGTAGCGGCAACAGTCTCGGTCTTGGCGGTTTTTTCCATTCTCGGTTCCAGAGGTAATGCGTAATTGCGAACGACCACGGCAGCGTGATCGCACGCCGTTACTTCGTCAAGTGAGGACGATCTGCGATTTTGCAAGTTTGGTGAGGGCCTGGTTCACCTGAACGAACAAGATTTCTGCACGCCACATCAGCGGGCAGAAGCTCTGATTCCAAGGCGACTGGCCTGCGCCGAAAGCGCTATTCCGATGCAGCCCGCGACTGCATCCCGCGATAGATCAGGTAGGGTTCGGCCTGACCATTGATAACGGCGTCGTCGACGACAACCTTGCTCACGTGCTCGAGCGAAGGCAGCTCATACATCGTGTCGAGCAACACCTGCTCCAGGATCGTGCGCAAGCCGCGCGCGCCGGTGCGGCGCTTGAGTGCCTTGCGCGCAACGGCGCCGAGTGCCTCATTGCGGAACTCCAGTTCAGCGCCTTCCAGCTCGAACATGCGCTTGAACTGCTTGACGATCGCGTTTTTCGGCTCGGTGAGAATCTTGATCAGCGCCGCCTCGTCGAGTTCTTCCAGGGTAGCCACGACCGGCAAGCGACCGACGAATTCCGGAATCAGACCGAACTTGACCAGATCTTCCGGTTCGACATCCGCGAGCACCTTGCCCACGTTCGTGTGCTTGGACTTGCTGCGGATTTCCGCCGAAAACCCGATGCCGGTGGACTCCGAGCGCTGCTGGATGACCTTCTCCAGGCCAGAAAACGCGCCGCCACAGATGAAAAGTATGTTCTTGGTATCGACCTGCAGGAATTCCTGCTGCGGATGCTTGCGCCCGCCCTGCGGTGGCACCGAGGCGATGGTCCCTTCGATGAGCTTGAGCAGCGCCTGCTGCACGCCCTCGCCGGACACGTCGCGCGTTATCGACGGATTTTCACTCTTGCGCGAAATCTTGTCGATTTCGTCAATGTATACGATGCCCGTCTGCGCTTTCTCGACATCGTAGTCGCACTTCTGCAACAGCTTCTGGATGATGTTCTCGACGTCCTCGCCGACGTAGCCGGCTTCGGTCAACGTCGTTGCATCGGCAATCGTGAACGGCACATTGAGCAGACGCGCCAGAGTCTCGGCGAGCAGGGTCTTGCCTGACCCGGTCGGTCCGATCAGGAGGATGTTGGATTTTGCCAGCTCGACTTCGTCGCCGCGCTGACGCGACTCCAGCCGCTTGTAGTGGTTGTAGACGGCCACCGCCAGCGTCTTCTTGGCGCGACTCTGCCCGATCACGTACTGATCGAGCACGTCCATGATTTCCTTCGGCTTGGGCAGATGGTTGCGCGCGCCGGCAGCCTTTTCCTCGAGTTCCTCGCGAATGATGTCGTTGCAAAGCTCGACGCACTCGTCGCAAATGAAGACGCTGGGGCCAGCGATCAGTTTGCGTACCTCGTGCTGGCTTTTGCCGCAGAAGGAGCAGTAGAGAATCTTGCTGCTGTCACCCGATCGGCTTTGCCGGTCGTCGCTCATGCCGGGCCCCGGTTTCTTTGCAAGGTCATGTCAGGAAAGAGAATAGCACACCGCCGCGCCAAACCAGCGCAAGTAGAGGGCAAGCTGGTGGAAAGGCCGCTGGTAAGGTCAATCAGGCCGTTTTGACCGTATCGACCGGGCGTTTCTCGATCACGGAATCGACCAGGCCATAAGCTTTGGCGTCCGCCGCGCTCATGAAGTTGTCCCGGTCCGCATCGCGTTCGACCTGCTCGATCGACTTGCCGGTATGACTGGCCAGCATTTCATTCAGGCGCGTCTTGATCTGGAGGATTTCCTTGGCGTGGATGGCAATATCCGAGGCCTGGCCGGAGAAGCCGGCCGAAGGCTGATGGATCATCACGCGCGAATTCGGCAATGCGTAACGCTTGCCCTTGGCGCCTGCGGCGAGCAGAAACGACCCCATACTTGCGGCCTGGCCGACGCAGATTGTGCTCACGTCGGGCTTGATGAACTGCATCGTGTCGTAAATCGCCAGTCCTGCCGTGACCGAACCGCCCGGACTGTTGATGTACAGATTGATGTCCTTGTCGGGATTGTCCGATTCCAGGAACAACAGCTGCGCGACGATGACGTTGGCCATGTAGTCGTCGACCGGGCCGACCATGAAGACCACGCGTTCCTTGAGCAGGCGCGAATAGATGTCATAGGCGCGCTCGCCGCGGGAGGTCTGTTCGACCACCATCGGCACCAGGTTCAGTGCGCGGATCTCTTGGTTCACTGCGTCATGGATCATGTTCGTCTCCGGGCGCCAGCGCTCAGGCCGGACGCATCGCTTCGGTGAAACTCAACTGCTGCTCGGTTGCCTGCGCGTGACCGACGACCCAGTCAGCGACCTGATCTTCCAGCACGCGGTTCTGCAGGCTGCTCATCAGTTGGGGGTCGCGCTGGTAAAGTTCAACCACCTGTTCGGGCTCTTCGTATGTTGAAGCGATCGTGGCCAGGGTTTCGGCGACACGGCGGCTGTCCGGCCTTATATCGTTCTGACGGGCCAATTCGCCGATCAGCATGCCAGCGGTGACGCGACGGCGGGCGACATCAAGGAAATCCGCAGGCGTCGAGTTGAACGGCTGCCCCTGCTGCCGGGCCTGCGCCTCCGCCTGCTGGACGAGCGCGCGCGCCTCGCCTTCGATCATGCCCTTGGGCACGTCGATCCCCGCATGCGCGTCGACGAGCTTCTGCACCACTTCATTCTTCAGGCGCATTGAAAGCATGGATTTGAGTTCGCGCTCCAGATTGGCGCGGACGTCGGCACGGAACTTTTCCATGCCGCCGTCTTCGATGCCAAAAGTGGCAATGAAGGCCGCGTCGATCTCGGGCAGCTTGGCTTCCTGCACGCGAATGATTTTCAGCGTTACGTTCGCCTGCTTGCCGGCCAGGGCCGTGATGCGGAAATCGGCAGCGAACGCGAGGTCCGCATTGAATTCATCGCCCGTGGCATGGCCGATCAGGGCGGCTTCCAGTTCCTTGCCCATAGCCGCGGAGCCGATGATCGTGCCGACTCTTTCGCTGCCCTGCGCCGGATGGGAAAAACCTTCGCCACGTGCGGCGAATTCAAACAGCACCATGTCACCGGCCTGGGCACCGCGTTCGACTGGCGCCCAGGTACGTCGCTGCTGGCGCAAGGTGTCGATCATCGTATCGACATCGACATCGGCAACGCTTGCAACCGGTTTGTTGATCGCCAACGCGGTGACGTCGATCTTGCCTACGTCCGGCAGTATTTCAAACGTAGCCGTGTATTCGATCTCGCCATCGACCGGCCGGCCGCTGGTCGAAATCGAAGGCGCCACGGCGGGCCGCAGCTTTTGTTCATCCACCGCCTGCTGGAAGCTCGTCCGCACCAGCTCAGACATGGTTTCGCCGCGGATCTGCGCACCGAAACGCTGCTCGATCACCTTGACCGGCACCTTGCCCGGACGAAAACCCTTCAGTCGTGTACTGCGGCTCATCTCCGCCAGACGCGAATTGACTCGTGTATCGAACTCGCCGGCCGGAATGCGCACCGTCAGCTTGCGTTCGAGGCTGCCCACGTTTTCAACTGAAACTTGCATGTTCGCTCCTCAAAATCTCAAGCGGCCCGCCTTCGACGGCGTGCCAATTTCAACAATTTCCACAATGTCGCTCAACAATCTGGTGCGAAAGGCGAGACTCGAACTCGCACGGGTTTCCCCGCTGGAACCTAAATCCAGTGCGTCTACCAATTCCGCCACATTCGCTTGATCCGATGCAGTGCCTGCTCGCGCCCAGCGCGGCATCGACGTCGCGCTGCCGCCTGCAGGAGAAGGCACACGTTGAGGGGCTTGCGTCATGCTCATAGGGAAACGAAAGATAAGGTGGTGGGCCGTGTAGGAGTCGAACCTACGACCAAGAGATTAAGAGTCTCCTGCTCTACCAACTGAGCTAACGGCCCACACTTGCAAAAATGGGGTGGAAGACGGGACTCGAACCCGCGACCCTCGGAATCACAATCCGATGCTCTAACCAACTGAGCTACATCCACCGTCGTTTCCAGATTCTATCGGATTTGACCCTGTCGGACTGCATCCGGGCGCGCTGCTTGTGCCGTTTGCGGTCTTGGCGCGCCCGACAGGAATCGAACCTGCAACCGCCGGCTTAGAAGGCCGATGCTCTATCCGGTTGAGCTACGGGCGCAACGATTCAAGTGTAGCGCACCCGCTACCGCAAACACCCGCTTCCGGGTTACCGCAAGCGCACCACCCGCATGCTTCACTTCCATACCCGTTGTCGGCGCCTACTGCGCCACCATCGAGCACCAATTGGTCGGGGTAGAGGGATTCGAACTCTCGACGTCCAGCTCCCAAAGCTGGCGCTCTACCAGGCTGAGCTATACCCCGTCGCTTCCGATATGACGGCAAAATCCACACCGGATTGCGCAAACAATTTCAACATCGCCGACTATCGCGTCAATCAACCACACCGGCGATTGCCACAATTCCATCGCATCGCCATGCGATTTGCAAAAAAACGAAAAGGGTGCCGAAGCACCCTTCGCGGATCTGGCGCGCCCGGAGAGATTCGAACTCCCGACCACCAAGTTCGTAGCCTGGTACTCTATCCAGCTGAGCTACGGGCGCGAAGAAGCGGGATTATTCCGTCACCGGCGATTCTCGTCAACCCCAACATGCTTGTTGCGGGAAGAATCGCCTCGCTGGAGGACTGGCGGAGAGGGAGGGATACCGTACGAAACTGTCCTTACCCGCCCCACTCCTATGCCCTTTGCGCTCGGACTTCCCGGAAATGTGTCCAAGTGGGTTGTCCAAGCGCGAATGCTACCACGGGCAGGCTGCCCGCTTCACCCGCTCACGCGAGCTTGTGGGTTAGCTGCCGGTTCGGACCGACGATCCAGATTTGTGCGAACCCTTGCTGACACGCCCACTCCCCATGCGCGGAATGGAAAGCTGCAACGACCCCATCAAAGCCCAACGCCGGTGCATCGATCGCGTTCAGCGCGAGCACGATGCCGGACCGCACACTGACGGGGATGGCATCGACCTTCAGCGCAATGGCACGGTGAAGGAAGGCTGCTGCGACATTCAACGCGTCGGTGCGCTCCTCCCTCCCCTGCATCGCAATCCGTGCCCAGAACTTTTGATCGGCAATGGCGCGGACGACCTGGATATCCAAGGGAGGCTGCTGACCGTCGACCCGCTCCGCACGACAATCAATGTGGGCAAGGTCATCGCTCACAGCGTCAGGTTTGAGCCATTGCGCCACCGGCTCATTGAGAATGCCAACAAGCATCCGACAGGTTTCCAAGGTTCCTTGTTCACCCTTGGATGGCGGTCCGGTGAATCCGTGATCGAGCAAACCCGACGGCTTAAGGTCCCCATGCGCGGCACGCCCATCGCGCAAGGACTCTGTGAAACCGACCGTTTGTCCTTCCCGCGTGACGGTGCCGGTCACATGGTCGGAAAATCGAATGCTATCGGAGATCACCACTTCGGTTATCTTGGCCACGAGCCTTCCTTATATGCTGCCTCCCAACAAACTTTGGGCGTTTGCCGTGTTTCCAAGAGCTGCGCATCTTTGCGTTCTGGTGTAGATCTCCAGTTGCTATCATCGGCTGAATCAGGGAAGCAGGAAGGACACCATGGCGCCGCGATTGAAAACACCATCGAAAGATCAGCAAGCTTTGGTTGACCGGCTGTCGCGGTTGAGTGCTGAACGATTCAATGCCGTGATCGATGCCTACGGCGACTACCAGCATCACCTGAATGACTGGCACGGATACGAGAGTGAAATAGAGTTCAACGGTAGCGCCGCCCAGACGCTGCCCAATGCCTCCCAGTTTTTCAACTTCCACCCTTCGGTGTTGAAGCAAGTCAAAAGCCATATGCGGGCGGCACTCACGCAACTGAAATCTGATGGTGAAGACATCTCGGATGCCGACTGCCGGCACGACGCGTTCACCGATGCGGTGTGTGCCACTTTGCGCGGCAATCTCAAGTCACAAGCAACCGCCCTAGGGCGCGCGTTCGATGACATCGGCACCATGGATGAAGAGGTCTACCACGGTCGTTTGGTATGGTCGATGATCAAGGGTGCTGGGAAAGATCTGGCGGCTGCGGCGCATGTCACACGGGAAGGGTGAGCGCTTCGCCTTCAATCAAATGGGTGATTGTTGATTTGCACTGAATAGTGAGCCGGGATTTTCACTGAAAAGTGAGCCACCCTTTTTATGCAGTATGCCCTAGGTTTTGGTGGTCTTGCGGATCTTCTCCTTTCGATTCTGCGTTGAGCTGGACTTGAAGCGATAG
>JARLJU010000030.1 GCA_031291055.1 Rudaea sp.
CGCCGACCGCGGAGATCGAGAAGCAGGTGAAGAACATCGCCGCCATGCTGGAGATTACAGATCTGCTGGAGCGGTTCCCGCCGTCGATCTCGGGCGGCGCGCAGCAGCGCGTCAGCCTGGCGCGCGCGCTGATCCGCAACGCCGCCGTCCATCTGCTCGACGAACCGATGTCGCAGCTCGAGCCGCAGCTCAGGGCGCTGCTGCGTGCGCGCATCAAGGACTATCTGATCGCGCAGAAGATGACGACAGTGGTTGTCACCCACGATCAGACCGAGGCGATTGCCCTGGCCGACCGCATCGCGGTGATGGAGAAGGGCGTGCTGCAGCAGTTTGCAACGCCGCATGACCTACAGGACCGACCGGCCAATCTGTTCGTTGCGTCATTCATCGGCGAGCCGCCAATGAACCTTTTCCCCGCCGTGGTGCAGGACGGGAAAGTGGCGGTGCTGGACGAACGCAAGGAAGCAGCCTTTCAGATGCCGCTGACAGTGTCGGGGGCGGCTGGCAAATTCAGCGACGGCAAGCGAATCATGGTCGGCGTTCGACCGCACAGGATTCGTCTCGCGCCAAGCGGGCAAGTCGAGGGCACAAACCTCGTGGGCGAAGTGACTTCGAACCACTGGCTCGGCGACCAATCGCAAGTCGGCTTCCAAGTGCATGGCTGCCACATGATCGCGGTGGGCGGGCGTGACGTGCACGCGCCCGTGGGGTCGCAAATTCCAGTGGCCATCTCGAGCGAGGCAGTGCGCATCTTCGACGCCGACAGCGGCGTGGCGATCGATCAGGGCCCAGACCCAGCGGCTTCGCTCGTCGCCTGAGAGCTTGGTTTACGGCGTGACGGCGGAAATGCTGGAAGACTTCGCCGCCATCGCCGGCATCGAGCTGGCGGTGATTGGCGCCGACACCCGGCTGTCGACGTTCAAGCAGGATTTGCGCAGCAACGAGGTCTATTATCACCTCGCCAAGGGCTTCCGCGCCTGACGGCGCGGACGCTCAGCCAAAGGACGACCATGCTCAAGGAACTGA
>JARLJU010000031.1 GCA_031291055.1 Rudaea sp.
GACTGGGCGGTCCAACTCGACTCCGGGCCACCCCAACTGATCGAGATGACCGTGGGCTTGTTGGTCGTGTCATGTACGGCATTACTCACCGCGTCGATGAAACCGGCGTCGCTGTTCTGTGTGAAATAGACCGCGATCGTGGCGCCCGGCACAATCGCACCGACGATTTCAATGTCGAGCGTGACTTCGCCATCGGGCCCGTTCGGGTCGCCGCTCGGCTGGTTGCTGCCCTCATCGACGCCGACCGGTGTCACCTTCGGTGAAGCCACACCGAGGCTCGCAAAGTAACTCTTGAGGTCGGACGTGTTGTACCCGCCACCGAGTTCGATGATGCCGACGCATTCGCCGCTGCCGTCGCCTTGCGGAAACTGATACAACGATGCGAGCTGCAGCGGCGTAAAGGAGGAAGCCTGCTGATGCGCTTTAGCCGGTTGGAACGGCGGGCGGATGCGAAAGTGCGGCCGCGCCTGAGGCCGGTCATCGAGCCCGAGCACGGCTTGCACGATCCCGTGCAGATCGTCCGGCACGCTGATCGTGCCGGTGCGGCCGCGGAACTGCCCCGCTGTGTGATGCTGATAATGTTCCAGCTTGACGCCGAACGCGGTCTGGAACTGCGCGATCGTGCCACCCAGCAACACCTGGCGTGCGGCCGGATCTTCCCGTACCACCGTCAAGCCGTGTGCGGCGGCAAAGGCTTTGACCTTGGCGATGTCGTCCGGCGCGGCGCCATACTCTTTGGCAAACGCCTCGCGCGATAGGGGTTTGACGCCCGGGTCGCCCGCTTCAATCTTGCTCATCAATGCGTCGAACTGCGCCTGCCGCTGACGGCGCAGTATCACGAAAACCTCGATCCGCTCTGCCGGATCGCATTGCCCAATGACTGTCGAACCTTGTTCTGCCGTTCGCTCGCTTCCCGGCAGCGGGTGTCTGTTGACCATGGTGTCGATTCTCCTGTTAGCGTGACGGCGCGGGCCACAAGGTGGACCCCAGGCACGCCACGCGTCTGCACAAACTCACCGCCTCGCGACCAGCGGCGGGTTGCCGTTTCAAGGACTTAGCCATTCCGTCCGACCCATGCATTCGAACACAGTTCCAGTGTGAGCGGCAGTTGTCCGAATGGCTAACGCGGGGTTGGATCAATGCGCATCGCGCAGCACCCGCGCTATGATGCTGAGGCGGCAATCCAGCCGCTGCAGCGCCTCGCGCGCCGCCCGCGCGCACGATCGAAGAATCAGAGGAACCCCCATGTCCATTTCGATGTATCAAGCCTCATTGCCCGTGCTGGTGCGCGGCATGACCAACCTGCAGGTCATCCTCGGCAAGGCCGAAGCGCACGCTGCCGAGAAACAGATTGACCCCTCCGTGCTCTTGAGCTCCCGGCTCGCGCCGGACATGCTGCCGCTGGTGCGCCAAGTCTATATCGTGAGCGATACGGCCAAGGGCTGCGCCGCGCGTCTGGCCGGCGTCGAAGCGCCGAAGTACGACGACGTCGAACAGACCTTCGA
>JARLJU010000276.1 GCA_031291055.1 Rudaea sp.
CCCAGCGACCCCACAGCAGTCTGGGCTATCGATCCCCAGCGCCAGAGACAATCTTACCGATCCACCTAGGAGCTATCGAACCAATCAATAAAGCCGCGTAAACTGACTTAACATCTGGACCAGTCAATGCAGGCCAGTCACTTCAGTGCGTAAATAGTTGCAGGCTGTCCGGTGAATCCGTCAATCGCGCGCAGCAATTCGCCAATGCGCGCCGGATCGGTGACGGCGGCATGGTGTTTGACCTTTGGAGCCTTCATCGCGCCTCGCAGGGCAGTGGTCGGATCGATTTCCGCGCGGCCTTCAATGATTGCGTAGCGGAATACCTGGCCTGCCTTGATCTTGGCGCGCTTGGCGGTTTCGATCTTGCCAGTCGCTTCGACCTTGCGCAGTACAGTCAGCAATTCCCGCGGCGTGATGTCGGCAATCGGGCGGTCTTCAAGATCGGGTAATAGAAAGGCTTCGACAATCCAGCGGGTTTTCATTGCCGTCACTTCGGCGACTTCCTGCGCCGCCATCCATTCGCGCGCAATATTGCCGAAGGTATCCTTTGTGACGACTTCGGCCATGGCTACCGCGTTGCCCGCTGCCAGCTTGATCGCTTTGCGCTCGGAGCTCGGGTCAATCCCGCGCGATACCTTGTCCCGAAGTTCATGCAGCCGCTTGCGGGCTTCGGCGAGGGAAACCGCCGGATAAATACCCAAGCCCAGCATTCTGAATCGGCCACCCCAGCGGTACCGGAATCGCCACCGCAGGGCGCCGGATGGCGGGACTTCAATGCACAGCCCGAGAGCATCGGCAGCACGGTAGATCGTGGCGCGCGGTCGCAGGGATTTGATCTTTAGGTCGGTCAGCATTTTGTGCGTAACATGCGACTATTCATCCGATTCGTGTCGGAACATTACGCACAAGTTACGCACAAAATTATCTGGATTGCAAGGAATCTGTCAGGATTGCGTTGGACAAGCGGACATAAAAAAACCCGCCAAATTGCGGGTTTCATTGGATTTATTGGTCTTCGTTGGACTTGCTCGGATTCGGCTCTGGTGCCGGTGGAGGGCACTGAAACAAGATGCAAAGCCATGTTTCATAATAACTTTTCTAGCCATAAGGTTGAAGTGCCCCCAAGGCTACCCCGAAAAAATTTAGTTCTTATTGCCGTCTTTAGTGGTCGTGAATCCAACAAAAATCCATCGACAAAGCAGGCCGATTACAAGTGCGAGAGTTGGCGGGGCCAAAACAAATGCCGTGGCCAGAACAGCGACATTGAGTCGCTCCTTTGACTGCTCCGATTGGTAGTCGCGCTTTTTAGCGACAATGCACTCTTGAACATGAGATTCAAATGCGCCCCACGTCGACGGGTCACCCCAGGCCATCTGTTGTTCGTTTGTCACGAGTCGCTGCAACTGCTCCAAAGACAAGCTGGAAAGTTTGATCGGCTCTTTTCGCGGCGAAACCAGTGCTAGCGGTACGAGATCGCACGCCCACTGAATTGAATCTCCTTGCACCTGGTCCGCCATTCGCACACTGGTGTATAAAAATATGGCAAGGCCGAGGGACCCGATCGCCCACAATCCCGACAGAACGATCCAAAGCCTCCACCAGCCGCCCAATCGCATCGACATTTTCTATCCCCCGTGCATTGAACTTCAAGCAACAATCTAATCAACGGAACTTCTAAAAGTATGTGAACCTAAATCGACTTGAAGTGGTGACGTTAGATTGAGAACGCACTATTGCGGCGTTAGAGATAAATGTGTCGCAACGATCGGTACACGCCGATTCCTCTTTGACAAGTCGCTTCTCAAATATTCGAGCTCAACCAATATGCAGCTCGTTGTCGCATACAATTTGTCCCGAGGAGTGCTTGCTGTGTCAGCGTCGATGCGGCTTGGATTTAGCGCCGTGATGTGCGAGGAGATTCTTGAGTCGGTGAGACTACAGCCTTCCCAATTGTGAGCAAATTCGTTTCGTATCTTCCTGATTCGGTTGAGATCGTCGCACTGTTGTCGCGTAAGGAGTCCAAGCGCGTACGCTGCTTTTATCCTCGCCGCAAGAGTTCCTAAAGGAGCGTTGAATCCGTCAATGAGCTGTCGCGCTTCCTCACAGTCTTGCAAATAGGTTAGGAGCAAGTTCGACAGTGCTGTTTCGGCGAACGCACCTACGGACAAGACCAAACCCCGCTCATCTTCGCTCCTGGCAATGTGCATGAGCCGATTGACACGACCGAACACGGGGTCACTGCTAGCGCGGCCTTTCATTCCTTCCGCAGTTTCGTTCATTGCACTTTCCGCTTTATCGTTCATGAGTAGTTCGCTAGGGCGTCCTCGTAGCGAGAAAATATCTTAGATACGCGATTCTCAAACGTCATGCGACCGACGGACTTTCGATCTGTCCAATACTCCGCTTCAAGTGCAATCGGTAAATACTTTTTTTCGCCGTGACTGTTTATTATTGCGGCACCAACGTGGCGCTCGCTCCGAACCCCGCGTAACGCAACATTCGGTGTATTTGCATATACGACCGCAATTTGAAATCTATTTCCGCACGTTGTTGCTTCAATTGAGTGCGCAAGCAGGCACGACTCTGATTCGGGTGTCATTAAATGAATTTGCAATTTGCTCAACGTTTGGGTGATCGCGGCGTAAGAGGTAATAGGTGCCGCTCTCTGTCCCGTTTCGGGGTCAACCCACTCGGAACGAATCGTAACTCTCCATGTTCCCCGAAGGTCTGGGGTCGAAAAAAGCCAGCCTTGAAAGATAGGTACATGCCAAAGGAATTTGTCCATCACGAAGCCGGCGCCGACGAGCACGCTTACGACCGTGGAAAACGGTGCCAAATCGTGCCATGTCATGCCGACACCTTGCACGCTTAGCACGATCGCCCACGCAACAGTCGCTATTCCCAGGGCTGCGCTAATTTGATACTTGTTGAACATTCAAATGGCTCCGATATATGCCCGCGCCGTATCGACGAATAGCTCATAACGTCGCCGTACATCTTCTTGATCCCTTATCAAGTACTTGAACTCGCTAACTTCTCCCCAGTCTCGGCAAAGTGTGAGAGTGGCTAAGTTGACTGACAGATGACGAAGCACCGCCTTCACATCTTCGTACCAGGTGTTATGCAGGAAGCAGTCATTCGGAGCATTCCAAATTAGACACTCGACTTGAAAGCCCTTGACTGATTTTGCAGCTTCAAAACCGGCCTCGTCCATCAGAATACGAAGCTTTTTAACTATGCGAACGACTCCGCGATAGGCTCGACCAGTACTCTCGTTCTTTTGCTTTCCATTCTCGTAATGCTGGTTTGGCCATTCCGAGCTCTCGTAGAGCCTGATGGGCCAATTGATTATTAGATCGAAATCGTCAGTGAGAAGCTGAACCCCGCAGATATAACTTCCGTCCGCTGCATAACGCCGATGGACGAACATGGGAACTACGTCGGCGTCGAGTCGATACGAATTTTCGTGGAGGTCAAAGGCTTTTTTTCCCCTAGTTACAGCGGCGCGTCCGAAATAATTAACTAGCGCCGTTTCTACCTCATTTTTGAAATCGCTGTATTTATAAGTAGAATTAACAACACCAACGTCGGCATCCGACAAGCCCTCTGGATAGCGCACCCCAAAAATATCCCCGGTATACAGAACGCCAATGTCTACATCGCTGTCCTGACGAACATTTACCCGGTTTCTATATGACCCCTGGACAAAAACTTTTGTGAGGGCGCTTAGCTTGCCGTCAGCGGCCATAGCATTCCGAACCGCTCGAATACTGCGCTCGATTTTTTCCGTTTCCGTTTGACTCGGTGCTTGTGCCCAGAACGAAAATCGCGTGTTCCATTCAGCACTCATAACGATGGGTACCTTAGAAAACGTAGACCGCCCGCGCGGTAGTCCTAATAATTGTAAGTTGGCCTCCCGTGCAGGCGTAGATAGTTGCAAATTGGATTGACCTAGGCAACTAGCGAATCTTTACGGACGCTGCTGCATACGATGCAGTGATTATTGCTTTTCGCGTCCTAGGCTTCTAGGGCCCGAATTTTCTCACTGAGCTTTTCGTTTAGCTCATTCCCATCTCGGCCGAAATGAATGCGACGATGACACGTGGGGCAAATTGCTGCGACACGATTTGGCCGGTCAAGTCCTCCGTCAGAGACACGGTCTACGTGATGTACTTCTAAATAGGGTGTCTCGTCCAGCCGGACAAAGGGCGCGACCACACCGCAGCATTCGCAAGTTCCATTTGCACGAGCTAAAGCGTATCTCACGACATCGCGCGATCTTTGGTAGAGAACCCGAATAGCACTCTTACCTAGAGCAGGAGGGTCTACGTCGAGATACGCACGGCGGCGCAGAGATGCGATATCTGTGTCTTGGTGCGACGCCACCAGGTCCTCGCCTTCTTCTGCATTAAGGATCGCTCGAAGTTTCACGAGATCAAATTGAATCAGCTGCCGCTTGTTTCCTTTTCCGTCGGTACCCACCGCTGACAATGTTCCTGCGCATTGCATCTCGCCAATGTAGCGGTACCGTCCGCCAGCACGGCTGACCTTCTTGAACAGGTGCAAGCTACGGCCGTCGCGGATATGTCGGCTTATAGCTAGATTCCCGCGAGCGAGCTGCATGTCGCCCACCTGACCCTCGCCTGTGTAGCGGTAGGTGGCGCCTTGATCGTCCCAGGAATCCTCGTATCCGTAGCGTTCGCCTTCGTCGCCGGTAAATATGAAAATCGCTGGAAAGTTTGCGGGAACGGATATTCCACCTTGCTGGCTCCCTCCAAAGTGTCGATGGATGTCTTCGCGGCGCGAATAGATCGCGCCTTCAATAAATTGAACTTTGCGGTGCGATGAATCAGCGGAAGGCGCATCGTTCGCGAAGTTAGCCGGGTCTGCATCGCGTACGACGGTATAGTCGCCCGAGCTACGGTCGTATCTTTCAATTTTCCAACGCGCCGGGTCGAGCATTCGTTTGACAACTTTGGAGGCTTTGCTGTTGGCATCCGACGTGTCCCGACGCTTGCCGTCGCATAGAATGACTCTTACTGGCAACTCGTTCTCGGCAGCGCTCTCAATCGCCGATTCCATGCTCTGCATACGCCGACGTCGTGCGGATTTTCTTGCGCCGGTGAACGTTGACTCAATAAACCGCAGATTTCGACTTTCAGTGATGCTGCCGTCGCGAGCTTCCAGTTCGTCGTACCAGAGATTAAGTACGAGGACTTTTCCGGGCTGTAAGAATGCCCACTCGTAGCAATATTTTGGATTGTCTGCGCGTCCCCACTGAGAAACGTCGACACCTGCGGCGCGAACGAGATCGCGGACCGTGGACGTTGTCTTCGGACGCAGTGATTCTGGCAACAATGGAGTACGCCTTAGCGATGTCGCACTAATTTACAGCTTTTGTTGCCCGCTTGAATACGAGCTGCTTAGTGGAGGAGACCAGCGCCAAAAGGGAGCAACTAATAGTTGCTCCAAGGGCGCACCCCCAAAAAATCGTTTTTCGATTATGGCGGCGTGAAAATTTGACTGGACACCCGTTGAACGGGGTCGATCGTCTTAGACTTTTTCACTCCCCCTTGGGGAGGGGCGCCCGGCCGTGATGAGCCGGGCGCTTTGATGTTGTGTCACTCGCGCGAGGTGGACGCATGACGGCTCCGGCGCTGCAAGCTACAACTGCGGCGGTTGTTTCGGACACTCACCGCTTGTCCGTCATTCCCTGCGAAGGAATGTCTTACGTCGTCTGAATCTTCACGAATGCGGCCGGCTGGGCGAGCTGCACGTCAGCGCGCAAGTGCGCGATGAATGCGTACTGGTGACTGTCGGCGAACCGTTCGGTCAACAGTTCGATGCGCAGGCCCGTGCGTACGCCGATGAGCAGTTGCGAAAAGTCGCCCATGATCGCCTGGTTTGCGCCCATGTTCGTCGACGACAGGACGGGCAGCGATTCCAGGGCAACGGGCGGACGCAACGGCTGGCCCGTCGAATCCTTCAAGCCCTGCAAAGTGCGCCATTCGGCCGGCGTCATCGCAACCGCCGTCGGATCGGCCGCATTCGCGTTCTTCATCGCGAGCAAAGCGTCGAGCAGCAAGTCATAGGTGAGCGCGCCGGCGGTGAGTGCATTGACACCGGTCGTGTTCCAGATACCGCGAGGTTCCGGTGCGGTCCCGCTGCCAACGAGCGCCGCCTTGTCCAGGCTGATAGCCATTGACTGAGCAAAGGCGTTGGTTAGCGCTTCGTTGAGGTTGACCGAATCTTCAAGCAACTCGCGAGATACCTTAACGAGCACCGCGAGAGAATTCGCCGTAAACGTTACTCGATCGAAGCTAGCCGCCGATTCGGCAATCGCGGCATTTTCCAGGCGCCAACCGGCCGTCGGATCACCAGTTAGACGGGCGATGCTGGTTTTTAGCGTTTGCAGCGGTACCGTTTTGGCGCCGGCCTTGATGCAAACCGTACGAGCGCGCATGCGATCGATAAGCGAGGTAAACAGATAGTCCGGCACGGTGGCGCCGCCGCCGCCAATGCTCGCTTCTTCCATTGCCGCGCGGATGTCGGGAGTCTGCGGGCCGAGCGCCATTGCCTTGACGAATTCGCCAAAACCGATCTTCGGCGAATCGTTGCCAAAGTGATTTCGGCGGCTGTCGTTCGCGTTGGTGGACTGCCCGAAACTCTCGTCTTTTCCAAGAATGCGAAAACCCTCGTCGGAGTTTGCGGTTGCGTTACGTGCGCCAAAAGAGGCGGCAGCAGCTTCGTCCATGTCGAGCTGATGCGAGATTTGATCGATAGTCGAGCCCGCCGCCGAAATCGTGTCCCACTGATCCTCAGTGATTTTTCCGGGGTCGGTGCTTTCCAAAGTTTTTTTGAAGTTGCTAAGGGAGCGCCGCATGTTCGCGCGGGCATTGAGGAGATCGCTCTTGTTTCCCCTCAGCATGTTCGCCTCCGACGGCATTAGGAATTCTTCGCCGATTTTTGCGAATTCAGTCTTTGCGGTAAGGAAAATTCCGATCGATCCATCCGAACGCCAATCAATTTTTTTGCTCATTCCAATTTCCTGTGAGTAGTTTTTGTAGCGGTCGGCCGCTAGCCGCGCCGCTGAGATTTTTTTGTCAACGCGCATTGGCGTAGCCTCTGCCGTCAACATGTTTGGCTTCTGCCGACCGTGGGTCGACGTTCGCCGTTTATTGATTCCCGCTGGCGTGACCAGCAGGAACCTCGCATAGCTGTCCGGATTTCGCGCCGGGCGGGCGGAGGGTCGCAGCAGCAACCGAATTGCGTGCTCCTCAATGATTAAGTCGAATTTGCGGGTATAGCGGTTCCGCGAAACCCATCAATCACCTGAACCAAGGTTTGACTCGCGTTCTCAAGCCAACGAATGAGGAGCAACTCCGCTCTCGCCCGCATCGAGAGAACGCTCGCTTTTCTCACACGTCTTGCAAGTGCTCGATGAGCGGCAGGGACGACTGCGCGCGCGAATACCAACCTATGGCCGGCATCTTCAACCGCATCGGCCCAGCATTGAGATGGGTCCAAGCTACACGCTGCGTGTTTGACGACTTGCCACTTCTCGAAGTCGCCCGCATACGTGAGCAAGATCGCCTCCGGCACGAGCGGAAGGTTCGCGAATGCCAGAGCGCTTGCCGATGCTTCGGCGCCCTTCGCGAGCGGCGCTATACCGGACCCGTCCTCGTTGTAGTACCTCAGTCCTCGTACTCCATCGATACCTGCCGTGCGAGGTTGAGTCTTGGTCCCCCGTCGACAAACGCGCAAGACACCGCGAAGTTCGGCGATATTTTCACGACAAACTTCATTGTCATTGTTCAAAATATCCGGATTGCAGAACTCGTCAGTTGAAGGCAAGCAGTTCCACGCTGAACGTACCGAATAGAGTCGGGAGACAATTCGAGCTGCGACCTCGACGACGATAGGCACGTCAGTGGGCGTATGCCTCATGCGTCTTGCTCGGGTCATTGGCCAAACTCCGCACGATGCGCCTGAATGCCCGCAGTCGTAAGTTGGTAGTTTCCCTGCGAATCGACATACCAGAGTCTGAACCAATTTTCTCCAACGGCCTTTCGGAATACCGCGCGCCAGCTTTTGTAACGCTTGTCGGCATTCTCATACCGATTTTCAAAAATGCGGAACGCAAGACGCAGCATCTCACGAGGCAAGCCGACACGATCCGCGTAGGCGAACACTGGGTCATCAGTGGGAATGCAATCCTCTTCGTCAGTCAGGCTCTTCACCCAAGAGGAAAAGGTTTGGCCACGTTCGGTTTGCGGTAGGTTCGTACAGGCAGGCAGAACTGCGCCTTCCATTTGTCTTGTTTTTGGTTCTTGGTTTCTGGTTGTTGGTTCTTGGTTGGGTGAACGAGTGCGCGCGGGTCGTTCTTTGTTCGTGGCCGAATCGTTGACGGATCGTTCTTTCCGCGCCTTTTCCCTTTCGACGGCGACGATCTGGTTTGCTGCCGCACGCTCACGGTATTTCGCGATCTCTTCTTCAACTCGCTTTTGCACATACGTGTCGCCGACATCGTCAAAGAATTCAGACAAAACGACCTCGACGGCAACGATTTCTTGCTTCGTGCGCGCTCTTGCCTGTCGCAATGCTTCATGACGTGTAGGAGGTTTTTCGGCGTCGTAGTAAGCATCCAAGATAAGGTTGTAGACGCCGTGTTCGAGCGCGCTCAGGTGGCCGGCTTTTTTGGCGTAGTCGCCGATGTTGCGTTTGTAGTAGTGCATTTCGCCCACCGCTATAGGTTCACTGTTCTCGGGACAGGAATCACCATTGCCAAAAATCTGTTTAATGAGTTTTGTAGTGGGATAACTGCCACGGAGGGAGGAGTCGATGACCATTTGGCCGTGTCTTTTACCCGCAAGCGAAATAAAGGGGTTGGTGGCAAATGCACATTGGACCGACGCGCGAAGTACAACCGAAGCTGCCGAGCCAAGGAGAAGGCGCACACGTTCAAACGTCCTCCTTCACTAAGCGGCTTGAGTCTCGGATAGCCAATTTCGCCTGTACCCAAGCATCGATCTCGGATTCGAGCCAGCGACTTGAAAAACCGTCTTTGATCGGGAGGGGAAAGGTTGGGGGGTCCGTGCGTATTGACGCGTAAATCGACGTGCGGCTTTTCGATGTACGGCGAATCACCTCTTGAAGAGGAAGTAGACGCAAACAGTGGTGCGTAGGAGCGAGAGTCACTAGATAGTCCCTTAGACTTCGGCGGGATGCCGAGGGACATGAGACTCTTTTTGTTTTGCCAGGTCACCGCAGTTGCGGTGACTCGTGACTAGTTGCGGGAACTCATTCTTCTGGTGGCCGAAGAGAAGTGCCGGCGACGTTTACGGCCCGCGGAAATAGGGATTCTAGATTGCGTCTACTGATGCCTTCGGCAGCCCCATAACGACTCACAAGCAATTCGATCAGGGCATCTTGTTTCTTAAAGTCTCCTCCGTCAGGAGACAGAAGCAGTGCGCGCATTGCTGCTATTACTCGCAAGTAGCCGTTCTCTGCGCGCGGATGTATTTGCTGCTTTTCGCTCTCTGTCGAAGATTTTAGGAACACGTGTTCGGGACCGATAACGGTGGCTGATGGCTGATAGAGGTAGCCTTCATATTCACTGCCTGGTCCGCCTTGCGCGACAACTTCGCAAATAAGGTTGTCGTTGCCGTCACAGATACCCACCCACTGTCGGTCTAACGGCTGCGGCCCAAGCGACAATATTTTTGAAACCAAGGTCGTTTCCAGTTCAACCCACCCTTGCAATGTATATCTCGGCATCCGAGGAACGCGTTCAGCAAAAAAAGAGGTGCCGTGATCTTGCCAGTAGATATCCGGAAACGTTCTCCCATCCCACGCGGGCAAAAACTCGCTCTGCGTTCCGAACGCCTGCTCTTGCGCTAAGAATGCAAAGCAAGGAAGTTGCGCGGATAGAATTCTGGCTCGGAGGACGGCCTCAGTAATTTTCAGTTCCTTCGCTTTGGTCGAGATGTCGAGGAATTCGCTTGGCATGCTTTGGGCGTACGACGATAGTTAAACCGCAGCGACGTGACGTTTATTTCCTGAGGGAGCGCGCTGATTGGAAGAAACATTACGTTCACGTTGAGTATCTATGAAGTCTGCCCAAGCTTGCATCATCTTCCGACGTTCGACTAGGTACGTTGCGCGGTTGTACGCGGCGCGCACTTTGTTGCGTTCCAAATGCGCGAGCTGCCGTTCGATTACATCGGGATTCCATCCCATTTCGTTTAAACAGGTGCTCGCTAGGGCGCGGAACCCGTGTCCGGTCGCACGGCCGTGATAACCCATGCGGTACAGCGCAAAGAGCATCGTGTTCTCGCTGATCGGTTTCAGACCATCATCGTTCGGAAGTAGGAACTGCGACCAGGATGTATAGGTCTGCAATTCTTTCAAGGCGTCGATTGTCTGGCGCGCAAGCGGTACGACGTGCGCATCGCCCATCTTCATGCGCTCAGCGGGAATGCGCCATTCCGCGTCGTCGAAATTGATCTCCGACCAGAGCGCTCCGCGAAGTTCGCCCGTGCGTACGAACGTCAGCATGAGCAGCCGCAGGCCGATCCGCGTCTCGCTGCGAATGCCGTCGTAGCTTTCGAGATTTCGCAAAAATTCCGGTATATCTGCGCGCGAGAGGGCGGCGCGATGGACAACTTTTCGTTGCTTGACGACGCCGCTCAGCTCCGACGCGGGATTGACCGAGCACCGTCCCGTTTGTTTCGCGAACTTGAAAACGCTCGCGCAACGCTGGCCGATGCGCGCCGCCACATCAAGCGCGCCACGAGCCTCGACCTTGCGCAACACGTCGAGCATATCGGCTATTTGAATCGTCGCCACGTCACGCGAACCAATGGCGGGGAAGGCATCTCGTTCTAAGGAGGTGCGGACTTTCTTGACATGTTTTTCTGACCAGCTCAATCGCTTCTTTTCAAGCCACTCTTCGGCGATCGATTGAAAGGTGCGCGAGGCTATCGCTTGCGGCTTAGCGGCTTTGCGCAGCGCGCTCGGGTCTTGCCCATTGCGCACGAGCTTGCGTGCGTCGTCGCGATTTTCGCGCGCGTCGCTCAACGAGACATCGGGATACGTCCCGAAGGAGAGGAGCTTCTCGCGACCCTCGAACGAGTACTTAAAACGCCAACGTTTCGAGCCGACTGTCGGCACCTCGACGTACAGTCCGCCGCCATCGAATAGCTTGTAGGTTTTGTCGCGCGCTTTTGCGTTTCTTACCTGCGTTTCTGACAGCGGCTTTGCCAGTTTCGGCATCGGAATCGAACCCGGAATGTACCCCAACGACGGGGCGGAGTACCCCAAAAGTACCCCGAAGAACTGCCGGATGCAAGCGCACAGCCTCGAACCCCTCCGCACGTAGGAACATTGTTCCTATGCGGTTTGAGAGGGTTTATGTGGACTTCTGCGGACAGCTAAGAGAGGGTTGCTGGTGCCGGTGGAGGGAATCGAACCCACACTACCTTTCGGTAACCAGATTTTGAGTCTGGCGCGTCTACCAATTCCGCCACACCGGCTAATGTGAAACACGCGTTGGGAAAGGCGCGTGTCGAAGGCAGGGCGCGCAGTATAAACGAAGTGTGGCTGTTGGTGAAAAGGGCGGCCCGGGATGGGCGCCTTGTGATCTATGCGGTCAGGGAAGATCGCAATGACCCGCCGAAAAATCAGTGCGTCGCATCCAGCGCCAACTGGCGCTGGTCGCGACGATACCAGTGATCGGCGAGGGGATTGAACACTGAGCACTGCGTCATCGCGCCGCGGTAGATGTGCAGGGTCACGGCAATGGCGTCGCTGCTGGGATTGCGGATGGTGTGAAACTCGTGTGGCGGAATCAGGCTGCCGGCCGAGCCGGGGCCGACATGCATCGTGCCGCGAGGCTCGAACCGGTAGCGATCGTCGTGGTGTTCGGTCAGTTCGTAGGGTGTGATTTCGAGCGCGCCCTGCCAGACCCCTTCCACGCACCACATGCCGGCGTGATCGTGGATCAGCGTGCCCTGGCCGGGGCCCCAGGTCATGGCGATGACGCAATAGCCATGCGCCTCGCTGCGATACAGTTCGCGGCGCGCATAGTGATCGGCTGCGCCTTCGAACACGCATTCGGGCAGTTTGACGTCCGGATCGCGGATCAGGCGACACAGCGAATCGCGCAGTTCGTTGGTGATCTGCGTGTCGCAGTCGCGGCAGACCGCGCGATCGACGGCATCGACGAGCTTGCGGCAACCGGGAAATTCGAGAGCGAGCATGAAACTGGCGTCCGGAGGACTTTGTTGCACGCAGTTTACAGCCGCGCGAGAAATCGTGCGATGGCCGCGCCAAAACGGGGAATATCGACCAGGAACGCGTCATGGCCCTGAGGCGAATCCAGCGGCACGAATTCTACCCCGGCGCCCGTCGCCCGCAGGCCGTCGGCGATCTCCTGCTGCTGCGACAATGGAAACAGGATGTCGGTCGATACTCCGATGACCAGGGCACGTTCGACGCGGACGCGAGTCAGCCCCAGGGCAACGCTGCCGTTGCCGTACTCGGCCACGTCAAACCAGTCGCTGGCGCGCGACAGATACAGATAGCAGTTGGGATCGAAGCTGCGAACGAATTTGCGCGCATGACCGACCAGGTAGGATTCGACCGCGAACTCTGCGCCGAACGGTTCTTCTTCGCGCGCCTCGGGGTCCAGACGGATGCGCGCAAAGCGGCCGACCCATTCCATCGCCGAACGATAGGTGATCACGCCGAGCTTGCGCGCGATCGACATGCCGGCTTCAGGGTAGTGCTCGTCGTCGTAGTCGCCCTCGCGCCAGTTGGGGTCCAGCCGGATTGCCTCGCGTTGCAGGGAACGGATCGCGATCGCGAACGGCTGTGCCTGCGGCGCGGTGGAAATGCTGACATGCGTGCGTGCACTGCCGGGATGCAGGACCAGGTAGCCCAGCGCGCTCATGCCACCCATCGAGTTGCCGATCAGGCAGGCCAGCCGGTCGATGCCGAGATGCGCCACCAGCGCGTGGCTGGCGTTGGCGACATCTTCCAGCGCCAGCTCGGGGAAGTCCAATTTATATACTTTTCCGCTGGCCGGATCGATCGATGCCGGCCCGGTCGAGCCCTTGCAGCTGCCCAGCGAGTTGGCGCAGATCACGAACCAGCGATTCGTGTCGATGGGCTTGCCTGGGCCGAGCATTTCTTCCCACCATCCCGGTGACGGATCGCCGCTGTTCGAGGCAGCGTGCGCGCCGGGTGACAGGCCGGTAAGGATGAAGATCGCGTTGTCGCGCGCCGCGTTGAGCACGCCCCAGGTTTCGTACGCCAGCCGTGCGCCATTCAGCGCACCACCGCGCTTCATCGGAAACGGCGAGGGCAGATCGAAGCATTGCAGGGCGTCGGGCATGCGGCGACAGGATGTGCAGGTGTGACGAGCTTATACTGTGTGTCACGGATGCGCCAAGGTGCGGGTGCAGACGCGTTTTCAGCACGTCATGACAGTAATGCGATGTTCGCCAACTCACGCAGGATCGAAAGTACCCAGAGTTCGCCGCACCCGCGATTGAACGAAATAGTGCGCAAGCACCTGACCGAGCCGTATCGGCGTCGTCCCAGCGCCGCAGGTCGAGCAGCCGTTGCCGCTGTCGCAGACAGGCTTGCACTCGCGCCGTTCATCCTCGATGCTGGCTGCGGCACCGGCGCGAGCACCGTTGCGCTGGCGCATGCATTCCCGGGTCGATGGGTGCTGGGTGTAGACAAATCGGCCGTCCGGCTGGCGACCGGACTGCGCCTGATCGACGGTAGCGCCGCACCGGCCAACGCGCTGCTGCTGCATTGTGAACTTGTGGACTTCTGGCAGCTTGCCGCCGCTGCCGGTCTGCGTTGCGAGCGGCAGTTCCTGCTTTATCCGAATCCATGGCCGAAGCCGGAGTACCTCAAGCGTCGCTGGCATGCGCATCCGGTGCTGCCGGCGCTGCTGGCCGTCGGTGGCAGCATCGAACTGCGCACCAACTGGCAGGTCTACGCCGAAGAATTCGCCGAAGGGTTGCGCTTGTCGGGCGTGGTTGCGTGCGTGCAAAGGATGGAAGCGGAAAATCCCTTGACGCCCTTCGAGCGCAAATACGCGGCGTCGGGTCATGCGCTGTGGCGCGTCGAGGCACCCCTCAGCAATGCGCGATGATTTTCCATTTCTCGATCTTCTGGCCGAGTGTGCAAACGTTCCTGCCGGGAATCGGGCTTGTCGAGGGTAGCGGGATCAGCCGGTGCGCGCAAAGGAGCTGTGGAACAACAAGTCGGCGCACGCTGCGCTCGAACAGGCGCGCCGCCGCACCTCCGTTGAACACGATGGTGCGCACGGCCGGGGCGCGCTCGAACAGCGGGGCGAAATCGTTGGGCACGGCGTTCTTGATGGCGGCATCCAGGCTGCCCGGTCTGTCAGCTCGCTGGATCACATCCCAGAGTGCAATTCCGTGATCCCTGAGAAATGACAGCCGGCTGGCGTAGTCCGCATCCACGGTTGCGTCGTGGATGCGGGCGAGGATGGTCCAGAACTGATTGCGCGGATTGGCGTAGTACTGCTGCAGCCGCAGGGACTCATCGCCCGGCAGACTGCCCAGGACGAGGACCCGGGAATCCGGCCACAGGATTGGCGCCAGGCCATGCTTCATGCCGGCGGTTCCCGATTTGCGCGCTGTTCCGGCGCGGTCAGGGGACGACCTGGTCGATCGTCAACGCGACCGGTGCCGTCGAGTTGACGTCCATCGGCTTCGACAGTGTCTGCAGATCGCCGCTTTGTGCAATCGCGTTGCCGGATCTGGATACGCGTGCGCCGATGACCACTTGTGGAAATTGCGACAGTTTCATCGTCGGCAGCATGCCCATGCCATCGGTCAGTACGACGGTCGTCGGCAGCTTGCTGGCCTGCATGCGCTGGATCGCCAGCGGCATCGGCGGCCCATTCGCGGCCTTGGCGTAGATGAACAACACGTCGCCTGGCGCAAGCTTGTCCCTGAGCTTCGGGTCGAGCGTCACATTCACGGTCAGATGCGGGCCGGCCGCGTCGCCGGCGGCAGGCGTCGCTGTAGCAGTTGCGGCAGCCGGCGCGGTTTCGGCAGCTTCATTGCCAGCGGTTTCCTCGTCTTCGGGCGGTGCGCGCCCGTCGCGCGCGGCCTCGGCGGTGGCAATCTGGTGCTGCACCGATTGCACGACATCCGAACCTTTCGGCAGCACGGTGAGCAGGCGCTTCCAGGTCGCGATTGCGGAATCGTATTTTTTCGCCTGGTAGTCGCCGATGCCGATCAGCCACAGTCCACGTTGATTGTCGGGTGCGGTCTTCAATGCCTTTTCCAGCAACACGCGCGGCTCGCCGTCGAGGCGGCGCGATTCGCCGGCCAGGGCCAGCGCCTCGGCATAGGCGACGGTCACATCCGGATCGTCCGGGGACAGGTCATAGGCGTGCTTGAGCGCATCGCGCGCGTCGGCGAAGCGCTCGGTCGCCTCGTAGGCGCGGCCGAGCAGGGTCCAGCCCTCGACATCGTTGGGATTCTGCTTGAGTTTTTCGGCAAGTTTGGTGATCGCCTGCTGCATGTCCTGGCTGTGATCTGCCGGAGCCTGCGCACCCGCCGCGCTGGCGGCGGCAGGATCGACCGCTCGCGGTTCGCCGACAACGCGATACAGCACAATCGCGCTGGCCGGCAGCAGCAGCGCGATCGCCAGTGCCACGAAGTAGCCGGAGCGCGGTGCCTGCGTCGGCGTGTCGATCGCACCCAGCACCTGCTCGCCGAGCGCGGTGCGCTTGGTTGCGTATTCGCTGTCGTTGAGGATGCCCGAGGCGTGTGCCTGCTTGAGCGCCTTCAACTGTCTTTGCGCCAGCGCTGCCGGATCCGATCCGCGTCCGCGCAACAACGTGGGCAGCACGAAAGCCAGAGCCGCGGCCAGCATGATCGCGGCGAATATCACGAATGCGATCATTACCAGTCTTCCTCGGAATCGACCGCTCCGGGTTCCGTCACTGGCAGTGGCAGGCGCGTGGGCCGGCGCAGGATTCCCGCCACGACCAAGATGCCGGCGATCACCAGCGCAAGCGGAGCGAACCACAACAGCCAGGTGCCGGGCTTGAGCGGCGGATCGTAGAGCACGAAATCGTTGTAGCGGGCTACCAGATACTGCTTGATCTCGTCGTCGCTCTTGCCGTTCTGCATCATGTCGAACACCTGCTTGCGCAAGTCCCTGGCAAGATCGGCATCGGAATCGGCCAAGTCCTGGTTCTGGCAGACCAGGCAGCGCAGCTGTTTTGTCAGTTGCTGGAAGCGCACTTCCTGCGCGCGATCCGTGAACGGCAGCGGATCGATCGCATGGGCGACGCCGATGCACAGCGCGAGCAACAGGACCACGGTTCCGAAAACGCCAATCGCCCTCATGGCGCCGCCTGCGCCGGGGTCGACAATTCCGCGATTCTCGGCATCAGCTCGGTCTTGATCAGTTCCGGCGTGAACATGCCGATGCGCTTGTAGCGGATCATGCCGTGCGCGTCGACGAGGAAGGTTTCCGGCGCCATGTACACGCCGAAGTCGATGCCGGCGCGACCGTCGCGATCGGTGAGGACGGCGCTGTAGGGATTGCCGAACTGGGCGAGCCAGCGCTTGGCATCCTCGGGATCATCGCGCCAGTCCAGGCCGATGAGCGGCACGCCGATGCGCTTTGCCTCGGCGGTCAGGATCGGATGCTCGTACTGGCAGGTGGGGCACCAGCTTCCGAACACGTTGAGCAGGTAGGGCTTGCCGAGCAGATCCTTGCGACTGACGGTCTTTGTGGATTCGTATAGGAGTGGAAGAGTAAATTCAGGCGCCGGCTTGCCGATCAGCGGCGACGGCACTTCGGTCATCTCATGGTGTTCGTTCCAGTGGATGCCGAAACCGAGCAGCGCAACCAGCGCGACGAAAACGATCAGTGGCAGCAGGCGATGGATCATGCACCGACCTCGACCGGTTGCGACGCTGCTGAGCCGACCGGTGCCGTGGCTTGCACGCGTTCGGGCAGCGCACGGAAACGCCGGTCGCTGGCGGCAACGAAACCGCCGACCATCATGAACAGGCCGCCGAGCCAGATCCAGCGCACGAACGGCTTGACGTAGATGCGAACTGACCACGCGCCATTGTCCAGCGGTTCGCCGAGGGCGACGTAGACATCGCGGAACAGTCCCGGATCGATCGCCGACTTCGTCTGGATCTGGCCTCCGCCGGAATACTGGCGTTTCTGCGGGTGCAGCGTCGCCACTACCTTGTCATCGTGCAGGATTTCGATCGTGCCCTGATCGGCGGCGAAATTCGGACCCTCTGCGCGTTCCACCCCGCGGAAGCGGAAGTCGAGTCCGCCGACATTCTTCGTTTCGTTCGGCGCCAGACGCAGGTCGCTTTCGACGCTGCTGGCTTCGGTGATCAGCACGCCGGCGAGGAACAGGGCTACGCCGAAATGCGCGACGATCATGCCGAGCATTTCCGGCGTGTAGCGCTTGCCGCGCGGCGCGGTGCGCCAGCGCTGCAGCGCGTACAAGGCGATGCCGCATGCGACCCATAACGTCGCCGCCACGCCCGCCAATCCACGCACCGGCAGCGTCGGCGCAAGCAGCTTGGCCAGCACCGCCGCGGCGACGGCCAGGATCAGCGCCGGCCGCAGCCTGCGCCAAGTTGCGCGCCAGTCGGCCGCGGCCCAGCGGAAAAACGGACCGAACGGCAACAGGCAGACGACCGGAATCATCAGCAGCACGAACATGAAACCGAAATACGGCGGACCCACCGAAATGCGGCCGACGTCGAGCGCGTCGCCGATCAGCGGATACAGCGTGCCAAGCAGCACCATGGCCGCGGCGCAGACAAACATCAGATTGTTGACCATCAGCAGCGTTTCACGCGACAGCAACCTGAATGCCTTGCCGCCGGCGACCTTGGGCGCACGCAGGGCATAGATCAGCAGCGAACCGCCGACGACGATGCCGAGGAAGGCCAGGATGAACAGGCCGCGCTTGGGATCGCTCGCAAACGCATGCACGCTGGTCAGCACGCCCGAACGCACCAGGAAGGTGCCGAGCAAGGAAAGGGAGAATGCGAAAATGGACAAGAGCAGCGTCCAGGCGCGGAAACTGCCGCGCTTTTCCGTGACCGCCTGCGAATGGATCAGGGCGGTGCCGACCAGCCAGGGCATGAACGAGGCGTTCTCGACCGGATCCCAGAACCACCAGCCGCCCCAGCCGAGCACGTAATACGCCCACCAGCTGCCGAGAGAGATGCCAAGCGTGAGAAACGCCCAGGCCACGTTCGTCCATGGCCGTGCCCAGCGCACCCAGGCGACATCCAGCTCCCCGCCCAGCAAGGCCGCGATCGCGAATGCGAATGCGACGGAAAATCCGACGTAGCCGGTGTAGAGCATCGGCGGATGCATGATCAGACCGGGATCCTGCAGGATCGGATTCAGATCATTGCCATCCGGTAGCGCCGGCAGGTGGCGAAGGAACGGATTGGAAGTGAGGATCGTGAACAACAGGAAGCCGAACGCGACGAAGCCGAGCACGCCGAGCACGCGTGCCATCAGTGCGTCGGGCAGGCGCCGGCTGAACGCGGCGACGGCGACCGACCAGATATTGAGGATCAGCAGCCACAGGAGCAGCGAACCTTCGTGCGCGCCCCACACGGCCGAAAAACGGTAATACCAGGGCAGCGCAAGATTGGAATTCTGCGCCACGTACGCGACCGAGAAATCCTGCGAGACGAAGGCGTAGGTCAGAATGCCGAATGCCAGTGCGACGAATACGGCCTGTCCCGCCACCGCGGGACGTGCAACCGAGATCAGCGCGGCACTGCCGCGCCAGGCACCATAGATCGGCAGCGTGCACTGCACGAACGCGAGCAGCAGCGCGAGGATGAGGGCAAACAGACCGAGTTCTGGGAGCATGCGGGATAGATCGGCGACGCGTGCGCCGGAGTTGCGGACGACACCGATAGATTACGCGAGACCACCCCATATTGCGATCAGGTGGCCGCGCAGAAGCGCGGGGCTGGCGGCGAGCAGCCTCACGCCTTCTTCGCGTAACCCGAGCACCAGCCCTTCGCATTGACGGCCTTGCCGATGAACAGTTGACACGGGCCGTATCCGCTATCGCTACCCTGGAAGAAATTGCAGTTGGAGCAGGCTTGCCCGACCTGATGCGGCGCCGGCGCCTTGGTTGCGTCCTCGGTGTAGTTGAGGGCTTTTGCCGTGGGATCGTCCAGGGTCAGGTGCGGCAGGTCGTCGGCGAATGCCGCTGACGGCAGCGCGCTGGCGAGTACGACGCCGCCGACGCTGCCCGCGGCGATGCGGAAGAACCGGCGGCGCTGGAGATTGGTATTGATCGGATTGTTGGGCATGGTCGATCTCCGGGCTGGCAAAGATGGCTGGCGCGAATGTTTCGTCGATCTTCGCGGATCGGGGCGATTATAGCCCGCGTGGTCTTGGAATGCAGGGTCGGGATTGGCCGGATGCGCCGCTGACCCGCAGCTATTCGGCTTTGCCCTGGACACCCTGCGCAGCCTTGGCCTTGGCGATCGCGTCGGCGACTTCCTTGGGCATATAGGTTTCGTCGTGCTTGGCCAGCACTTCGCGCGCGACAAAGTGCCCATTTTCCACTTTTCCGGTCGCGATGATGCTCTGGCCTTCGCGGAACAGGTCGGGAAGAATTCCGGTGTATTCCACACCCATGTCGTGAAAGCGGTCGGTCACGGTGAAATCGACCTTCAGCGAACCCGGGTCGCGCTTGACCGAGTGCTCCAGCACTACGCCGCCGAGACGGAAACTCGCATCCGCCGGCACGTGTCCGGCCAGCACTTCGCTGGGAGAAAACAGGTAGGTCATGTTGCGGCCGAGCGCGAGGACGGTGAGTCCGGTGGCGATGCCCACGGCGGCGAGGATGAGGGCGATGGCGATCAGGCGGCGTTTGCGGGTCGGCGTCATGACTGGTTTCCGGGCTGCTCGCCGCTGGACGCTGCATTGCGTGCGGCTTCGCGTTGCAGACGACTGCGAATCTGGGCAAGCGTATGCCGGCGCTGGTGCAGCGGCGCAAGCGCGTCGGCGAGGAGGACGACGAAAAATACGCCGTACGCTGTCCACACATACATGCCGTAACCGTGCATCGCGAAAAAATCAGCCATGCGCGCTTCCCGTCGTGGCTGCGGGTTTTGCCAGTAAACGCACCCAGTCCTTGCCGGATTCCAGATTCAGCAAGGCCGCGCGCGAACGTGCCAGCAGGCTTGCGAAAAAGTATACGTGCGTGGCAAATGCCAGCGTCAGCAGCGGCCACAACATGCTTGCATCCATTTTCGACTGGCCCATCAGGCTGACCGTCTGTGCCTGGTGCAACGTGTTCCACCAGTTCACCGAGTAGTGCACGATGGGCAGATTGACGACGCCGACCAGGGCCAGGAAAGCCGCCGCCCGCGCCGCCTGGCGCGTATCCTCGATCGCGCTGTACAGGCCGATCACGCCGAAATACAGGAACAGCAGCACCAGCTCCGAGGTCAGGCGTGCGTCCCAGGTCCACCACGTGCCCCAGGTCGGCTTGCCCCAGACAGATCCGGTGACCAAAGTTATGAAAGTGAAAGCGGCACCGATCGGCGCGCTGGCCATCGCCAGCACTTCGCTGAGCTTGATACGCCAGACCAGGGCGATGAAACCGTTCGCGGCCATGAAGGCGTAGACGAACAGGCTCATCCACGCACAAGGCACGTGCACGTAGATGATGCGGAACGAGTCGCTCTGCTGATAGTCAGCCGGTGCAACGACGAGGCCGCCGTAGAAACCAATTGCACCGCTCACCAGGGCCACGACGTACAGCCACGGCAGGAAGCGTCCGGCCAGACGATAGAAATACGGCGGTGAGCCGAGCTTGTGGAACCAGAGCAGAAGTGGATTCATATCAGGCTGTCGAGCAGATCACGTCAGCGAAATCTTCAACGCAGCGGCCGCAGCCTGCGGCGCCAGTACCAGGGCCAGAACCAGCCACGCGCCGAGCCACAGCAGCGGTGCGGTAAACGGCAACCCGGCCTGCGCCGCGTTGCAGGCACCCGCGCCGAAGATCAGGGCCGGCACAATCAGCGGCAGCACCAGCAAGGTCAGGAGCATACCAGAGCGACGCATGCCGACGGTCAGGGCAACGCAGACGGCGCCGATCAGGCTCAGCAGCGGCGTTGCCAGCGCCAATGCGATCAACAGCACGGGCAGTACCGCAACCGGCAAGTACAGCAACTGCGCAAGCAGCGGTGCAATGGCGATCAGCGGCAGGGTAGTCGTCAGCCAGTGGATGGCGATCTTGCAGGCCAGCAGCAGGGAAAGCGGATGCGGTGACAGCACCAGTTGTTCGAGCGATCCATCCTCAAGGTCGCTGCGGAACAGCATGTCCAGCGACAGCAGGGACGCAAGCAGCAGGGCGACGAAGATCGTGCCTGCAGCGATGCGCGCGAGCGTCGCCTGTTCCGGCCCGAGCGCGAAGGGGAACAGGGCCACGACGATGATTGCAAACAGCAGCGGATTGAGCGCGTCACCGCGTCGGCGCCAGATCAGGGCAAGGTCGCGCCTGAGCAGCGCAACGCATGCAGCCGTTGTCGTTCCCGGTTTCATGCTGCCGTCCGCAACGCAATCCTGCGCGGCGTGCCCGAAGTATAGGCATACGCGCCGTGCGAAGTGATCAGTGCAGCTCCGCCACGGCGCGCATGGTTGTCGAGCAGGCGATTGACCAGTTCGATGCCGCTGCGATCCAGATTCGCATACGGCTCATCCAGCAGCCACAGTCCCGCCGGCACCAGCAGCAGGCGCGCCAGGGCGACGCGTTTTTTCTGGCCGGCGGACATCGAACGCAAGGACTGGTCTTCGTAACCTTCCAGACCGACGCTGGCCAGCGCGAGCCGCGGTGTGATGCCGGAACGCACACCGCCCATGCCGACCGCGAAGTGCAGGTTCTGTAAAGTGGAAAGTTCCATTTTCAGTCCGGGCAGGTGGCCGAGCAGGGCGACCTGGTGCGAGAGCTTGGCCAGCGTCAGCGGCACGCCGTGCAGCAACACTTGTCCGGATGACGGCTCCAGCAATCCGCACAGCACCTTCAGCAGCGTCGTCTTGCCCGAGCCGTTGTCGCCTTCGATCAGCACGACTTCGCCCATGCGCAGGGAAAAATCCAACGGGCCGAAGATCGTTTCAGCGTTGCGGGTGTAGGTCAGCGCACTGGCTTGCAGCAGCGGTGGGATGTCGTGTTCGGCAACCATTAGGCGCGCCATGCTAACCGCGGCGGCGGACGGATACCATGACGTGAGTCATGCGGAGGGCAGCAGCGGCAGACGAGCTGCGACCAGCGCGTCTGCGCGGGCAAGGTCAATCTGCGCCAGCTCGGTCTTGTCCATGCAAAGCTCGCGCAGGATGCCGGACTGGATTTCGCCACGTGCAAACGCCGTCGCGTAGGGCAGCCGCGAGAACGTCACCATCCAGTAACGCGGCACGAAACGCCCAGCGTGCCGCGCGGCAAGCTGGCGTTCCAGGGCGCGCATCAACAGGAAATGCGCGTCGGCCACGCTGTCGCGCATCTCGACGTAGTTTTCCAGCGCCATCGCCGCGATCGCGTCAGCATCGGGCTTGCGCCGGCGCTCGAATTCGGCGAAGACCGTGGCGCTGTCGTTCGGGTCGCATTCCATCAGTTCAGCAAGTTCGACCGCATCTTCGAAACCGCAGTTCATGCCCTGGCCATGGAAAGGCACGATCGCGTGCGCGGCATCGCCAATCAACAAGGCGCGGTTTTGGATATGCCAGCGGTCCAGGTACAGGGTTCCGAGCAGGCCGGTGGGATTGGACGCGAAATCTCTTTCCAGGTCGGGAACCAGCGGCACCGTGTCGGCGAAATCGCGTTCGAACAACGTGCGCACTTCGGCCGGACTACGCACGCTTGCGAAGCCCGGATTGCCGGCATTGGGCAGGAACAGCGTGACCGTGAAACTGCCTTCGGCATTCGGCAACGCGATGCACATGTAGTTGCCGCGTGGCCAGATGTGCAGGGCGTTGGGTTCCATGGCGAACAAGTCCCCGCTCTCCCGCCGGCGGGAGAGGGTCGGGGTGAGGGCGGCACTCGGCAGATCGGGAAGCCGCGGAATCTCCAGCTCCTTGTAACCGTGATCGAGCGGGTCGAAACGTTCACCCAGATCGATCTTCTGCGCCATCGCCGCACGCAGTGCCGAGCCAGCGCCGTCCGCGCCGATCAGCGTTGCCGCGGCATGCGCATGCGTCGTTCCGGTCTCGTCGTCCACAAGTTGCAATGTGGATTTGTCCCAGTCGATCGTCTGCAGCCGGCGGCCAAAATGGATGCGCGCACCGGCGCTTTCGGCCGCGTCAAGCAGGGCCATGTTGAGGCTGCCGCGGTTGATCGACCAGATCACCTCGCTGTCGTCCCTGCCATAGCGCAGCAGTTCGGTGTGGCCATCCAGGTGATGCACCATGCGCCCGCGCATCATCACCGCCAGCGGCTTGAGCGCCGCCGAGAGTCCGGCCAGACGCAGCCCGTGCCAGCCGCGCTCGGCCAGGGCCAGATTGATCGAGCGCCCGCCGAGGAAGCCGCCCTTGCGCGGATCGGGCCGGCGCTCGAACACTTCGACGGGAAATCCGCGCTGGGCGAGCAGGGTGGCGAACAGGGCGCCGACGAGGCCGGCGCCGACGAGGGTGATCTTGTCGCGATTCATCGGATAAGTATGCCGGATTTGGTCACTTGCGCGGTAAATCGGATCGCCCAGAATAGGCAAGCCGATCACTTATGCCTGCACGCGTTGCCATGATCAGTTCCAATATGTCGGGTTGCTTGTTGCTTGCGGCTGTTTGCGCCGCAATCGCGCCCGCCAAGCTGGTGGCGCAGGAAAATCCGCTGCACGCGGCAGGCATCTGGAAAGCCGCTGTTCCCGTTCGCCCCATGCGCGGGGAATTCGACAGCTTCGATCCCCTGGGCATCGCCGCCGGGGCGGAAATCAAGGCGGATTGCTCGCTCAACTGGATTGATCCCGATGACGGCAGGCTCTATTGTTTCGCGAGCGGAACCTCGCTGGTGTATTTCCTTGATCGCCCGCAGGCCAACATCGAGCGGGCGCGGAAGCGCTGGATCGAGATGACGAACGGGCGGGGTTGAAATCGGTCGGCACTCACTGGGTGAAAACACGATTCTTCCGGATAGGTGGAGTATTGTGTATTCCACCATCGCCATTGGCGCTGACTTGGTTCTCGCTGACGTGTGTGACCATCCCCATGATGGTCGTTGTGTTCCTCGGCATGGCAATCTACTTGAGCGGCGGTCCTGCAACGGCTACTTCACCAGCGTTTTCACCGCCGTGAGTTCGACATCGGTGCCGGCCGCAATATCAGCTGCCGTGATCGGCACGGGTACATCGGGGGCAACGCCGGCATCGTCCGCAGTGACGCCATCGCGCGGGAACCGGCCAATGAGGGGCACATCACGCTCGATGCCAGAGTTTGGCAGCGTGAGGAAGAAAAATGCTCCTCCATTGATGCCGCGTTGGTTGCCTCCCGTCGTCTGACCGACGAGAATTCCCAGGTGCTTCTCCTTCATGCGTTGCGCAAACTCGAATGTCGCGGAGCTGTTCGTTGCACCAACCAGTATGAAGACCTTGCCCGAGAAATGCGGCGTTGCCGGATGAATCACCGTACCGGCGGAGTCGTCGTCGTAGCGGGCCAGGCGATAGAATCGATCGTTCCAGGGAACCGCTTTGTCACCCCAATCCTTGAACGAGGGGTCCCACGTACGTAGATTCGGCAGCAACTCATCTGGAACCTTTCGATAGCGAACAAGGCGCAAGTAGCCGCTCAAAGGCAGGTCGGTTTCGACCAAGTGAGCAAGCACTACGTCACCAACGTCCAGTCCACCCTCATTGCCACGCAGGTCGATAACCAGAGCCTCGTAGGCATGTTCGTTCAGCACATTGAACGTCTGGTCGAGAAACCCGTGCCAGTCCCACGCGCTGTCGTAAAGTGCCCATGTCGGCATGCGCAGCACAGCGAAACGCGCATTGGAAGTGTCAAGCGTCCACGGGCTTTCGCTGCTCGATTTTGCCGGGCGCGCTGCGAATCGCTCGGAGTACGTCTGCACGGTGACTGTAAGACGACGAGTCCGGGTTTCGTTCGGCGCCCTCACGGTCAGCACCTGCCTGGAACCGATATCAGGGAAGAACAACGGCAGGAACACATCGAACGTTTCTATCTTCTCGTTGCCCAGCACTTCCAGAGATGCGATGCGTTTGGCATCGTTCGATCCATCGGCTCGCGCGACCAGCATTAGCCGCGCCAGGATTGTCTGCGCTGAAATGCCATTGATGGCGATGATCTCGGTACCGGGCGACAGACTCACTTCCGGCGAGAGGTTGCGGGTAACGATCATGCGTCCGTCCAGCCAGCGGAAATAGAACGGCACGCGGTCCGCCCGTTCGAACAGCTGAGCCCGCGTCGCATCCGACTGATTGAAAAAGTTCGCGTAGGTGTGTCCGCAGCGGACCGTGGCTGCAAACTCTGAAAAGGCAAGGTAGACATCGTCGAGGGGTTGATCGTGATCGAGCGAGCGTCGCAACAGTGCGAAGTGCTCCCGCATCTGCTGCGGTGTGTTGTAGCGATACAAGCCCGGATGTAGTGCTTCGTACGTCCGTTGAAGCACATCCACGTCTTCCTGTAGCCGTTCCGATGGGAGCAGTGCCCGATTCGACAAAGGCTTGGCATGCTCGCCTGCACAGGCAACGAGCAATGAGCAAGATATGAGCGCAAGCGGGATCGTTGATCTCATGGCCGGGACGATATGATTCAGGCCCGAGCATCGCTCGCCGGTTGTGTCGGCCACGTGAAGTTTCCAAGCTGTGCGCCGCACGGCTCCTTGGCGAATTCGCAAATAAGAGGCACCCGGCGCTCAGCTGCGGACATTCGGAATGCAATTGGGACGGCCGAATGGTTTCGTTTGCGCTCAAACAATCGTTGGCGTGCTTTGGAGGTGCCCAGACTCCTTGGCTTTCTGCCATGAGCTTTGCCTGCTCGGATCGCTCGGCCTCGACTCGGCTCGAAGTTACTCGAAGCCGAATCCAGGCTATCGGTAGGTGATGCCAACTTTCAACCCGGATCACTTAAGATCAAAGCGATCCAAGTTCATCACCTTGTTCCACGCCTCCACGAAGTCGCGCACGAACGCCGCTTCGCCGTCACTGGATGCATAGACTTCAGCGAGAGCCCGCAGCTGCGAGTTCGAACCGAAGACGAGGTCCGCGATCGTGGCAGTCCACTTGAGCTCGCCCGTGGTCCGGTCGCGCCCTTCGAACACGTTGGCGTCTTTGTCCGACTTACGCCACGCCGTGCGCATATCGAGCAGGTTGACGAAGTAGTCGTTGGTGAGCGTGCCGGAGCGGTTGGTGAACACGCCGTGCCGAGCGTGACCGGCATTGGCATCCAGCGCGCGCAGGCCTCCGACGAGCGTCGTCATTTCGGGTGCCGTCAGGGTCAGCAGGTTCGCCTTGTCCATGAGCAGATCTGAAGACACGCTTTCGAAACCCTTGCGGACGTAGTTGCGGAAGCCATCTCCGACCGGCTCCAGCACGGCGAAGGACTCGATGTCGGTCTGCGCTAACGAGGCGTCCATGCGACCTGGTGAGAACGGCACGGCGATGTTGTGGCCTGCGTTCTTCGCGGCAGCCTCGATGGCGGCGCAGCCGCCGAGCACGATCAGATCAGCGAGCGAGACCTTCTTGCCGCCGGATTGCGCAGCGTTGAATTCCTTCTGGATCCTCTCCAGCGTCACGAGGATCTTCGTCAGCTCAGCCGGCTGGTTGACCTCCCAGTCCTTCTGTGGGGCAAGGCGGATGCGTGCGCCGTTGGCGCCGCCGCGCTTATCACTGCCGCGGAATGTCGAGGCCGATGCCCAGGCGGTGTTCACCAGCTGGGAGACGGACAACCCGGACGTGAGCAACTTATCCTTCAGCGCAGCAATGTCTTTCGCATCGACGAGCGGATGATCCAGCGCTGGAATCGGGTCCTGCCAGATCAACATTTCTTTCGGTACGCGCGGGCCGAGATAGCGTGTGACCGGGCCCATGTCGCGGTGGGTCAGCTTGAACCATGCGCGGGCAAAGGCGTCGGCGAACTCCTGCGGATTAGCCATGAAGCTCCGCGAGATTTTTTCATAGGCCGGGTCCATGCGCAGCGCGAGGTCGGCCGTGGTCATCATCGGCGCGTGACGTTTTTTCGGATCATGCGCATCCGGGACGGCATCTGCTCCGGCGTTGCCCTTGGGCTTCCACTGATGAGCACCCGCGGGACTCTTCGTCAGTTCCCACTCGTAGCCGAACAGCGTCTGAAAATACCCGTTGTCCCACTTCGTGGGGTTTGGAGTCCAGGCGCCTTCGAGACCGCTGGTGATTGCGTGCTCGCCCTGGCCGCTGCCGAAACTGTTTTTCCAGCCGAGGCCCAGCTCTTCGATGTTCGCGCCTTCGGGTTCCGGTCCCACGTACCTGGCATCGCCGGCGCCGTGACACTTGCCGAACGTGTGCCCGCCGGCAACGAGCGCGACGGTCTCCTCGTCGTTCATCGCCATGCGCGCGAAGGTTTCGCGGATATCCCGCGCCGACCCGACGGGATCGGGTTTCCCGTTCGGGCCTTCCGGGTTCACATAGATCAGGCCCATCTGCACGGCACCGAACGGGTTGGCGAGTTGGCGGTCGCCGCTATAGCGCTCGTCGCCCAACCATGTGGCCTCCGGGCCCCAGTTGATGTTTTGCGGTTCCCAGATGTCCTCGCGGCCGCCGCCAAAGCCGAATGTCTTGAAACCCATCGAATCCAGCGCGACGTTGCCGGCCAAGATCATCAGATCGGCCCAGGAGAGCTTGCGGCCGTATTTCTGTTTGATTGGCCATAGCAGGCGGCGTGCCTTGTCGAGGTTGCCGTTGTCCGGCCAGCTGTTGAGCGGCGCGAATCGCTGCTCGCCCGCGCTGGCGCCGCCGCGGCCATCGGCGATACGGTAGGTCCCCGCACTATGCCAGGCCATGCGGATGAAGAGCGGTCCATAGTGGCCATAGTCCGCCGGCCACCAATTCTGCGAGTCCGTCATCAAGGCATGCAAATCACTGACGACTGCATCCAGATCGAGCGTCTTGAATTCTTTCGCGTAGTCGAAATCCTCGACCATGGGGTCGGACAACGACGAATGCTGGTGCAGGACGCTCAGGTTCAACTGATCCGGCCACCAGCGCACATTCGTTTGAGCCTTGCGCGCTCCGCCCGAGAAGGGGCACCCCGATTCGGTTGACATGGTTCTCTCCTCCGGAAGTTCCAATCCAAATACTTGATTCATCATGACCTAAGCACGCCGACAGGTGAAATCGTTTCTAGCGATTGCACTCATTGAAACGCCCTATGGTGAACTCGACTCAACGCTCGCAGGCTTTGTTGCTGGATGGGTAAGCCACAAATGCCCGTATTGCGCCGAGGCATACCGTGCAATGAACGTCAGCCCAGAGGAGCCATTGCGGCAGTCCGGCCGGCCGCGTATCGCCGGACGCGCCGGCCGTGAGTCGATACTCAGCAATGAGGTAAGCCAAGCCTCCGGCTATGCCGGGTCGTTTAGCTTACGCGAGCGCCCATTCGCGCACCGCCAGTACAAACCTCAGGCAATCCATAAACCGGTTGTACAACGGTGTCGGCGCCACGCGCATGATGTCAGGTTCGCGCCAGTCGCCGACGATGCCATGCGCGGACAGATGCTCGAACAGCGCGCGGCCTTTTCCGCCCTTGATCCGCAGCGAGAGCTGACAGCCGCGGCGCTCAACTACGCCCGGCGTGACAATTTCCACAATGTCGGCAAGCCGGTTTTCGATCAGCCACGCCAGATAACCGGTCAGAGCGACGGATTTCGCGCGCAGGCGCGCGATGCCGGCGCGGTGGAAGATGTCGAGCGATGCGCGCAGCGGCGCCAGCGCCAGGATTGGAGGATTCGAAAGTTGCCAGCCGTCGGCACCCGCGGTCGGCACGAAGTCAGGACCCATCTTGAAGCGGGTGTCCTTGTCGTGGCCCCACCAGCCGGCCAGGCGCGGCAGCGTGGCGCGGGCGTGACGCTCGTGGACGAAGCAACCGCCGACGGCGCCGGGTCCGGAGTTCAGGTATTTGTAGCTGCACCACACTGCGAAGTCGCAGCCGCTGTCGTGCAGGCTCAACGGCAGGTTGCCGACAGCGTGCGCCAGATCGAAGCCGGCCGTGCAACCCTTGCGCTGCGCCAACTCGACGATGCGCTTGAGATCGAAGGCCTGTCCGCTCAGATACTGCACGCCCGGCAGCAATACCAGGGCGATACGCGCGCCGTGCTCGTCGATCACGCGCTCGATCGATTGTGTGGACAGAATGCCGTTCGCGGCATTCCCGTCGAGTTCGATCAGCGCCATTGCGGGATCATGGCCATGAAAGCGGATTTGCGATTCGACGGCGTAGCGGTCCGATGGAAACGCGCCTTTCTCGATCAGGATCGCGTTGCGCTGCGGCGTTGGCCGGTAAAAACTCGCCATCATCAGGTGCAGGTTGACGCTGAGCGAGTTCATCGCCACGACTTCGCCGGGCTGCGCGCCGACGAGTTCGGCCAGATGGTCGCGCACCAGTTCGTGGTAGGGCATCCACGGGTGCTTGCCGCGGAAGTGCGCCTCGACCGCAAACCGCGCCCAGTCATCGAGTTCGTCGAGCACCGCCTGCCGCGTCGTTCGCGGTTGCAGGCCCAGCGAATTCCCGCACAGGTATATTTGTTCACTATTTCCGTGTGCCGGAATCAGGAACTCGCCGCGGAAAGATGCCAGCGCATCGGCGGCGTCGCGCGCGAGGGCCGATGTTTCATCGGCGGAAAAATCGGCGGCAGGTCGCATTGCGGTCAGTGCGGCTTGAGCGATTGCATGATCAGTGCACAACCCTTCTCGTAATCCGTCGTCCATTGCGCGGTGGTGGCCGCCAGCATCGGCCGCGCGCAGCGAGCATGCACCATCACGTGGCCGTTCAGGTACCAGGTTTCGCGGTATTCGTAGCGGGTCTTGCCGTTCAGCGCGAAATAGCGCATGGCCGATGCGTCGACGCCATCGGTGCGCTGCTCGAAGCCGGGCGACTGCTTGGCCTTGTCGACGCCGACGTTCACCATGGACTGGAAATTGGACGAATCGTCCAGCAACTTGGTATCCACGGTCACGCGCGCAGCTTCGCCGGTGCCGGTGTCGGCGGGGTCCTTGACCTGAAAGGCGATGAATTGCGGATTGCCTTCGGTCTTCTGCATGATGACCGGCCAGTCCGGCGGCGCGTTGAACTTGACGAAGCCCTGGTCGAGCGAGAACTCGCCGGCGACCTGTGCCTGCGCGGTCGCGGCGGCGAATGCCGCGAAAACAGCGAGGCTGAAACCGACAGGTCGCAGCATGATCTTGTCGAACCCCATACTATTGAACATGATCTTCTCCGGCGGTCATTGGAAGCGCGCGAGCGGCAGGTCGAGCCATTCCAGCGCGCTGCCGTGGTACAGGCGATGCTGCTGCGCAGATGTGAGTTGCAGCGTTGCGATTCCCGCGCCGGGCTCCTGTTCGCCCAGCGGAAACGGATAGTCGGTGCCGAGCATGACATGATCGACGCCGGCGACATCCAGCAGGTATTGCAGCGCACGCCGATCGTGCACGCAGGAATCGAAATACAGGCGATCGAAATATTCGCGCGGATTGCGTGAGTTGTCGGTGGCGACCAGGTCCGGGCGCATGCGGAAGCCGTGCTCGATGCGGCCGATCGTGTAGGGAAAGGCGCCGCCGCCGTGCGCAAAGCACACGCGCAGCTTGGGCAGACGTTCAAGCACACCGCCGAAAATCAGGCAGCAGGCCGCGCGCGACTGTTCGGCAGGCATGCCCACGAGCCAGGGCATCCAGTACTTGGGCATGGTCTCGCGGCCCATCATGTCCCAGGGATGCACCAGGATCGCGGCGCCGAGATCCGCCGCCGCCTCGAAGAACGGAAACAGTTCCGGCGCGTCCAGATTCCATTGTTCCACGTGCGAACCGATCTGCACGCCCTGCAGATCGAGACGTTCGATGCAGCGCTCCATTTCCTGGATCGCCAGGGTCGGAGACTGCAGCGGCACTGTGCCGATGCCGGCATAGTGGCGTGGGTGCTTGCGACAGACTTCGGCGGTGTGATCGTTGAGAAACCGGTGCAGTTCCAGCGCCTGGCCCGGTTTGGCCCAGTAGGAAAACAGCACTGGCACGGTCGAGATCACCTGCGTCTGCACGCCGAACCTGGCGTAGTCGGCGATGCGGTGATCGGCATCGAACGCGTTTTCCCAGACTTCGCGGAAGAACTTGCCGTCCTTGTAGATACGATGGCGGCCTTCGGTCTGGACCATTACCGGAAAACGATCGTCGCCGTATTTGTCGGCCAGATTCGGCCATGTCGGCGGCAGGATGTGGGCGTGCGTGTCGATCTTGAGCATGCGCGGATTCTAGCGGTTATCGCAGGTCCACGACGAGCGCTCGCGCATATTCCGCCCTCAGTTCGCGGCGCTCGGCCCCTTTCTTTCCTCGAGCAGATGGGCAAGCGTGTCGACGCTGTTGGTGATGCGGTCGCTGGCATCGATCCAGGCCGCAGCGAGCACGCGTTCGTTCTCGCTTACGGCAGCGTTGTCGAGGGCCGCGCTCAACACTGCCTGTGCCGCGCCAAGGCCGTGGTCGGCATGCGCCGGCATCCCCGCGACCAGACCCTGCGCCAGATGCTTCAAGTCCGCATCGACCCGCGCGGCGAAGGCGAGCACGTGATCGTGTGCCGGCAGCGCGCCGGAATCCTGGCGGATGGCTTCGAGGGCCATTGCCGCGCGGACGAATCGATTGGCGTTGGCGAAGACGCCTTCGGCGAAGGCGACGACACCCGGCTTGACGCCGGGCTCGCCGCGCAACCGATCCAGCGACGCCTGCGCGTTGGTACGCGCGCTGCGACTGGCGCTGCGTACGTCGGCACGCACTCGCGTGTCGTCGTCGAGCACGGCGAGGAAGTAGCGCCGATACGCATCGAGCAGGTCCGCGAGTGCGCTGCGGAAGCGCCCGCGCTCCCAGGTGGGCCATACCAGGTAGGCGAGCAGGGCCAGGGCACTGCCCAGGCCGGTACCGATCGCGCGCGCGTTCATGGTTTCGGCCGGCGAGATGCCCTCGAAGGTCAGCAGCACGACGATCAGGCCGGTCAGCATCATCACGCCGAGGCCGTAGTGGACCGTTGTCAGCTCACGAAAGCCGAAGCACAGCACGGCCAGCAGGACGATGCGCTGCCACTCGCCGCCGAACGCGAAGTGCACCAGCGCGGTGGTCAGTGCGAGTCCGAGCAAGGTGCCGATCACGCGCAGCAGGCCGAAGCTGAAGGTGCCGGCGAAATCCGGCTTGAGCACGATCGCGGTGGTCATTGGAATCCAGTAGCCGTGCGACAGGCCCAGGGCGCGTTCGGCCACGATCGCCAATGCCAGACACGCGCCGCAACGGATGGCGTGCCGAAAGGCTACCGAGGACAGACGCAGATTTGCACGCAGGACGGCCAGCGTATCGCGCGTACGCAACACGCCGGGCAGGCGCGCTTCGTACGCTGCCAGGCGCAGTTCGCCGCGACTGCCTGCCAGGTCGGCCGTGCGTATCGCGGCACGCAATTGGCCGCCAAGCGCATGGGCATGCGCCAGGGCGATCGTGAGCATGCGCCGATCATGCGCATCGCCCGGCGACGCACGCAATCTGGCCAGTGCGGCCAGCGCCGCGTCGAACCCTTCGAGGGCAGCGGAGGCCGCGAGCGGCGTCGCGCCGGCATCGAGCGCGGCTGCGACGGCGTCGAGCGCGCGTGCCGCATAGTCGCGCAGGCGTTCCAGCGTTGCCTTGATCGTGGCGTCATGGGCACGCTCGTCCAGCCCGCCGAGTGCAAGCAGTTCAAGTCGGATGCGCTCGATCACTTCAGCCAGGACGCGGAACGCCTCCATCGCCACGCCGCGTGCCCGATACGAGCCGTACAGCAGGCTCTCCACGTCGGTGACTGCCTGGGTGACGGGCGGGGCTTGGTCGCTGTCGTTGCGTTGCCGTGCACTGGCGGCGAGCTGGCGGCACAATTGCGCGAGCGCCGTGCGCTCGGGTCGATAGCGTTGCAATGGCCACGCTGCGATCGAAAAGCCGGTCAGCAGCAAGCCACCGCCGAACAGCAGCAGCGCCGGACCGATCGCCTCCGCCGGCGGTCGCGGATCGGCGGCGGTGACGACCAGCAGGATCATGCTGGTCAGCCCAATGCGGCCTGCGTCGGTACCCAGTGCGACCAGCAGTCCGCCGCCAACGCCCCAGACCAGAGCGGTCAGGGTGATCAGCAGATCATTGCCGCCGAGGGTGTAACCGGCAAATGCGGAGACGCCGGCCGCGCTCGCGGCAATCAGCATGCGGCGCATGCGCAGCCGATATGGCCCGGGCTGGTCGGAAAACATCGTGTTGAGCGCGCCGACGGAAATACCCAGTCCAATTCCCAGATGGTCCGTGGCGACGCCCAGCGCCAGCGGCAACGCCACCGCGGCGGTGTTGCGCAACGCGACGACGACGGGGACGTCGCGTGGTTTGAGTTTCAGCAGGGGTTGCAGCATGACGCGGATGATAGCGAATCGCGGGCGATGGGCTTGCTGGATTTGCAACCGGCTTTCGCTCGCCGTGCGGTCGAGCGAAAACCCCGCTTTGAAGACGGGATCAAAACACCGAATTCGGAATTCTGCCGAAACGATGATCTGACGTCAGCGATATTTCTCCGGCACATTCGCCACAAGCCCGCACTGCGAGCAAGTCCGTGCCTGCAGCGAGCGGTAATAGCGTTCGAACACTGCCGGAAAATCCCGCTCGATGTCGCGCAGCATGAAAAACTCTTCGTACAGCTTGTGGTTGCAGCGTTCGCAGAACCACAGCAGGCCGTCCCGCTCATCGGGCAGGCGCCTGCGTTCGATCACCAGGCCGATCGAGTCGGCCATGCGTTGCGGCGAATGAGGCACGCGCGGTGGCAGATAGAAGATTTCGCCGGCACGGATGCGAACATCGCGGGCCTTGCCGTCTTCCTGGATCTTCAGCACCATCTCGCCTTCGATCTGGTGGAAAAACTCCGGGCCTTCGTCCCAGTGATAGTCGGTGCGCGCGTTCGGGCCGCCGACCACCATGACGATGAAATCGCCATCGACGATGCACTTGTTGCCCACCGGTGGCTTGAGCAGATGGCGATGCTCATTTATCCACTTGTGGAAATCGATCGGCGCCAGAAGCATGTCAGCTTTCTTCCGGAAGAGCCGCGATGCACTTGAGTTCGATCGCGATCGGCGTCGGCAGGGCGGTAATGCCGAGCGTGGTGCGGCATGGTTGTGCGGCGCTGAAGTATTCCGCGTAGACGCGGTTGTATGCGGCGAAATCGTGCGTCATGTCGGTAAGGAACACGGTCACGTCGACGAGATCTTCCCAGCGGGCGCCGCTGGCCTCCAGGATCGTGCGCACGTTCGCGAAGACGGCGCGGCATTGCGCTTCGATGTCGTAGCTGAGCAGGCGGCCGGCTGCGTCGTAGACATTGCCGATGATTGCATTGGTGGACGCATCGCGCGGGCCGACTCCGGAGAGGAACAGCAGGTTGCCGACGCGGCGTGCGTGCGGGTAGGCGCCGACGGGTTTTGGCGCCTGTCCGGCGCGGATGATATCGGTCATGGTTTTGCCGCAGCCTCCGCGACAACAGTGATGTCGCGGGCGGTCAACTGGTGGTCCTGCGTATCCGTGGCGGTCAGCCGGTATTTGCCCGGACGCAGGAACAGTTCGCCTTGAGCTTCTCCATGGAAGGAAACAAAGCGGCTGGCAACCGGCGACTTCGGATCGATCACGTTGAGCACCGTGCGATCGGCCGCGACTGAATCGTCGCCTTCGTCCGCGTAGCGGGCTTCGATCAGGCACGGAAACCTGCCGTTGCACAGATCCGACGCGACCGGATAAACCACGCGCAAGCCGTCGAGGGTCAGCCACGACGGCCGTGCGGACGCAGACGACTGCGGCGGAAAAAACACGCTCATGTCGTATTCGCCCGGTTTCAACGTCCAAGGCTTGCCGTCCGCCCCGATGAACACGAATGGATCGGCCGGATGTTGCGCTGCCATCACTGCAAGGTAATACGGATGATCCTGATCGGGCCTGGCGTGCTGGATCAGCATGGTCTGCTCGATCGTCAGCGGATCGATGTCGGAGATCTTGCGGAAGAACTCACCCATGCTGCTGCCGCCAAGGTACTTGCCGCTCTTTTGCACGTGGGCGAAGCCGGCATCGACGACTAGGCGCGCATCGGGGTCTTTCTTGAATACCTGCGAATAAAGGCTTTGCGCGCCGGCACGTTCACGTGCGTCGCCGACGCCGGCGTTTTCCACGTCGTAGGCGACGATGTGATAGCCCAGCTTGATCGCTGTGCGGACCATCTCGCCATACAGCGGCTCGTTGATGTAGAAACCGCTTTTGGGCGTCGGATAGCCGCGTTTCTGCAGATCGTGATCGGTGTCGTACAGGGTCTCGGCGGCGAAATAGTTGAAGCCCTCGGCGCGCAATTTCGCCAGCAGTTCGATCGTCAGCGTGCGTGTGATCGGCGCGCTGTGCGCTTCGTTGAAGAAGACCGCCTTGCGATCCTTCGCCATAGCCAGGATGACATCCCCGGCGGCTCGCGTGCTGTAACCGCCCGCCAGCGGTGACGGACCATCGTCCTTTTGCACCGGCTGCGCAATCGAGAAACTGTTTCGTGCGCCGTTGTAGTCGGCGATGAAGGTCTGATACCAGCTCAGGTACTGGCCGAAGATCAACTGAAAGGCACGGTCGCGATTCGTGTCGTAGTAGAGCTGCATCTGTTCGTATTGGCCGAGCAGCCCCGGCCGCTTCTGCGCGTCGCGCATGATCTCGTCGGATTTGTCTGCGGCGGCCAGCTGCTGCGCACGCCATTGCTGCGGCGAAATTTCGCTGCTGCTGGGCGTCTTTTTTTCGTCGCTTGCGGCCAACGTGCAGGCCGAGGTGACGAGTGCCAGGATCATGACCAGGCAGATGGCGGTTCCGGTTCGATGCGACATTGCAGGTTCCTCAGAGATTGGCCGCAAGCAACTTGCCATGATCGGCTTCCCGCGGCGCTGCACTGGGTGCCGCAGTCACTGCTGCGCCTCGGCCAGCCTGTTCAGCGCGCGCTGGTAGCGCTCACCCAGCATGCTGCGCCCGGTCACGTCGAGGCCGAGGTCGCGGACGCGTCCATCGCGCAGGCCATACACCCAGCCATGCACGGCCAGTTCCTGGCCGCGATCCCATGCATCCTGGACCACCGTGGTCTGGCAGACGTTGAGTGCCTGCTCGATCACGTTCAGCTCGCACAGGCGCAACTCGCGCTGCGATTGCGTCGCAAGCGCGGACAGCATCGACGCATGTTTCTGCGCCACGTCGGCAACGTGGCGCAGCCAGTTGTCGACCAGGCCCAGGCGCACGCCGCTGAGCGCGGCCTGCACGCCACCGCACCCGTAATGTCCCACTACCATGATGTGCTCGACCTTGAGCACATCGACCGCAAACTGCATTACCGAAAGACAGTTGAGGTCGGCGTGCACGACGACGTTCGCCACGTTGCGGTGAACGAATATTTCACCCGGCGCCACATCGACGATCTGGTTTGCCGGCACGCGTGAATCGGAGCAGCCGATCCAGAGATATTTCGGCGCCTGCTGCTGCGACAGGTTGCGGAAGAATTCCGGATCCTGCTCGTGCACCCGGTCGGCCCAGACATGGTTGCGCTTCAGCAGGTCGTTCGGTGCGGCCATCGATTCAATCCAGTTGTATGCAGATGTTCTTGGGTTCGGTGAAAAAGCGCATTGCCTCGATGCCGCCCTCGCGACCGACGCCGGAGTTCCTTACGCCGCCGAACGGGGTGCGCAGGTCGCGCCGCATCCAGCAGTTGATCCAGACGATACCCGATTCCAGCCGCGCGGCAACTCGGTGCGCGCGTGCAAGCCCCGTTGTCCATATCGACGCGGCAAGGCCGTATTCCGTCGCATTCGCCAGCGCGACGGCGTCGTCGTCGTCGTCGAACGGCGTCAGCGTGACCACGGGCCCGAAGATTTCTTCCTGGTTGGTGCGGCAGCGCACGTCGAGTCCTTCGATGACGGTCGGGGCGATGAACCAGCCGCCGGCGCAGCGGCCGTCAAGCTTCACCGCGTTGCCGCCACAAAGCACCTTGCCGCCTTCGTCGCGGGCCAGGGCGATATGACCCATGACTTTGTCGAAATGCGCCCCCGAGACCACGGCGCCGATATCGCAACCGGATTCCTGCGGATCGTCCACGCGCAGCGCCTGGACTTTCTCCACAAACGCGGCCTTGAATTTCTCGTAGATCGGCCGCTGGATCAGCAGGCGCGAACCGCACAGGCAGATCTGGCCCTGGTTGGAAAACGCGGACCGCACGATCGTCGCCCAGTTCGCTGCGGTCGCGTCCCAGTCCGCATAAACGAGGGTCGGGTTCTTGCCGCCCATTTCCAGCGACAGCTTCCTGAACTTCGGCGCCGCCACCGCGGCAATCGCGGCACCCGTGCGCGTGGATCCGGTGAACGATATCGCCTTGATCCCGGGATGACCGGTCAGTGCCTGGCCGGCATCCGGGCCTCTGCCATGGACGATATTGAGCACGCCCGGCGGCAGGCCGGCATCGATGCAGGCGCGGGCAAACAGCCAGGCGGTGAACGGCGTTATTTCCGACGGTTTTGCGACGACGACGTTGCCTGCGGCAAGCGCGGGTGCGATTTTCCAGGTGAACAGATACAGCGGCAGGTTCCACGGCGAAATGCAGGCGACCACGCCGAGCGGCTGACGCAAGGTATAATTGATGGCCTCGTTGCCCATCGCGTGGGATTCACTGCTGAATTGCGTCGCAGCCGCGGCAAAGAAGCGCAGATTGGCGATCGCGCGCGGGATGTCCAGGCTGCGCGCGAGCGCCAGTGGCTTGCCGCTGTCGCGCGACTCGGCGGTGACGAATTCGTCAAGGCGTGCCTCGATCAGATCCGCGATGCGGTCGAGCAAGCGCGCGCGGTCGCCGGCCGGCATCGTCGCCCAGGCAGGAAATGCGCGCCGCGCCGCGGTCGCAGCGGCGTCGATATCGGCAGCGTCCGAATCCGGACATTGCGCATACACCTGACCGGTCGCGGGCTCGAATATGTCGAGGTAGCGGCCATTGCGCGGCGCGCACAGGCGGCCGTCAACGTAATTGGCCAGCAGAATGGAATTTGCACCCATGGGTGCAAGCTTAGCGCGATTTGACGATTTTCCCTCTCTCCAGCGGAGCGAGGCGACAGTTCACAGCGACAAAGTGCGCCCGCCATCGACCGGTACATTGATGCCGTTGACATAGCTTGCGGCTGGCGACGCCAGGAATGCGATCACGGCGCCAGTCTCGCCTGCTTCGGCGAAGCGCCCGACCGGCGTGGTCGCGAGCATGCTCTTGGCGACGTCGTCCTCGCTCTGCCCGGTGGCCTTGGCACGGTCGGCGAGGATCTGCGCCAGGCGTTGCGTTTTGGTGTAGCCGGGAAGTACGTTGTTGACCGTGATGCCGAACGGACCCAGTTCGGTTGCGAGGGTTTTTGCCCAACTGGCGACGGCACCGCGGATCGTGTTGGACACGCCCAGGTTCCTGATCGGCTCCTTGACCGAAGTCGAGATCACGTTGATCACGCGGCCGTAGCCAGAACCTTTCATGCCGGGCAACACCGCCTGCAGCACGACGTGGTTTGCGATCAGGTGCTGATTGAAGGCGGCAAGGAATTCTTCCACTTTTGCACTTTGTGCCGGACCACCCGGCGGTCCGCCGGTGTTGTTGATCAGGATCTGCACGGGGTGCGCGTTCGCTGCGGCCTCGACCTTGGCGCGCAGGCTGGCATGGTCGCCCATGTCGACGGCGATGCTGGCGTGCGTTTGCCCGCCGGTTTTCGGCAAGTCCGCAAGTGCTGCGGCGAGTGCGTCGCGCGCGCGCGCGAGCAGGGTCACATCGGCCCCGAGCGCGGCCAGTTCGATCGCGGCGGCGCGACCGATGCCTTGCGAACCGCCGCAGACAAGTGCGTGCTTGCCAGTGAGATCCAGGTTCATCAGCTGTGTCCGGACAGGAGTTTTTCGGTCATCTGCGGCAGCAGTTCGTCATCGTTCATGCCTTGCGGCGGTTCCAGCGAATCGAAATCGAAGCCGAGCAGGGCGGCATCTTCGGCATCGAGGCCGTCGAACGTGCGGAACTCGGCGTCCAGCAGGGCCATGCGCGCAGCATCCTCGTCGTCGTAGCGCAGGGTTTCGCCGCGTGCGCCGAACACTTCCGCCACCCCCGAATCCAGGATGCGCAGACGCGCCCAGACCAGCGTGGCGCCGGTTGACGCAATCCACCATTGGTCCCGCTCGTCGCTCATCGATCGAACCGCTGCCGTGATGATTTTCTCTGCCAGTATGCCCCATCGCGCAGGCGAATTCGCGTGGCGCCTCGCGTCGGTGAGCATGAAGCTTGTCGCCGCGCGGGTTTGGCAGGCACACTGCCGCTGCCCATCCGGGCAGCGGCCCCGCATCGACTGTTCCGAGGGTCAGAAATCGCGCGTGACGCGCACTCCGACGGTCCTGGGCTGGACCGGAACGATATACGTCTGCACCCCGCAAACGTCGATCGCACACTCCGAGTAGCGGGCCAGCTGGCCGCGATTGTCAAAAACGTTCTTGATGTAGAAATCCACGCTCCAGAGGCCCTTCTTGGCGCCGGTCGACAGGTCGACGGTGCCGTAGCCGGGCAGGTCGCCCTGAATCTGGTTTTCCACGATGCGCAAGTCCGAGGTGCGGCGCCCTTCGAAAAAGGCTGCGCCTTGCGCGTAGGCGTCGTAACCATGGAAGTCGAAGCTGTAGCGCGCGGTAAGATTGCCTTTCACTTTCGGCGTGATCGGCAGCTGCGTGCCTTTGGGCGCCTGCGGATCGGCGCAATCGGTGACCGGGTTGTCGTTGGCATCGGTGAAGCCGCAGTAATTTGCGGTCAGCTCGGAGTGATACAGCGAAATGCCGGCCGACAGCATCAGGTTGTAGGTCGCGGCCCAGCCGATGTTGGATTCGAACCCGTTGATTTGCGCCTGGTTGGCGTTCTTGATTTCGGTCAGGCCGTTTTGCCCGAGAATGGAGAACTGGAAGTCTTTCCAGTCTTCGCGGAATACGGCTCCATTCCAGAGCAGATGGTGATCCAGCCATTCGGTCTTCCAGCCGAATTCGTAGTTGGTGAGGAAGTCGGCCTTGTAGGGCGGAAGCGTGCCGCGACGATTGATGCCGCCTGGCCGGAAACCTTCCGACCAGGTGGCGTAGATCATCTTGTCGGGATCGAATTTGTAGGTCAGGTTGGCGCGTGCGAGCGAACCGCTTTCCTTGGTGTCCTTGTCCAGATTCGTGCACGGTGCTCCTTCGAAGGCAGGCCCGAAACAGGCGGCTTCCCCGGTCGTGCTGCTGTAACCGGTGCCAAATCCGAAAAAGCCCTTGAGCCCGTCGTCGGTGCGGTAGTAGCGGCCGCCGAGCGTGGCGGTGAGCGTGTCGGTCAAGTCGTAGTTCATCTCGCCGAACAGGGCGGAGTCGTTGTCCTCGCGCAGCTGCTGGGTCAGCCACAGCGTATCCGGATGACCGGTAACGGACAGGTCCGAACCCAGATTGTCGATCAGGTATTGCTGGTTGATGTCGTGCGACTGGCGCTCGTCAAATGCGCCGACGAGGAAGCGGAAACGCTGCTCGCGCGGCGAGGACAGACGCAATTCATTGCTGGTCTTGCGGTATTTGTCGTTGCCAGTGATGTGCTGCGCCGGATTGATCAGGTTGCCGTTGTTGTCATGGATGTAGCTGCCGTAGCCGTGCAGCGTGTCGTACCAGAAAGAATAGTCGCTGTAATCCTGGTCGTAGTGATCGTCGCGATTGAGGTGGGCGAAGGCGTACACCAGGTCGAAATTGCCGATTTTGCCCTGCACCGTGAGTGCCGATTGCACCCAATGGTCGTCGAAATCTTCCGGATAGAAGTGGGTGAGTTTCAGATCGCCCACACTGGGGTCGTAGGCATTGATGCCGTTGGCGTGCTGGCCTTGGCCGGCGAGGGTCGGCGTGATAGACCAGTCCTCGTTGAGATCCACCTTCAGCGCGGCGCGCGCGCCGCGCGTATCGGCAAAGTTGTAGTCGTTGCGTACTTCGTCAGCGTTGTTGGCGGTAATGCCCGATGTCGGATACGTGCGGGTGCCGAACACGTTGTCGATGAAACCCGCATCCTGCTTGCTCCAGCCGACCACGCGCAGGGCGGCGGCGGGCGACAGCGGCAGATTCACGTAGCCTTCGGTCACATAGCCGGTATTGCCGTGGTCGATCGTATCCAGTTCGGTACTGACGCTGGCTGAGAACGCGCTTGGGTCGGGCTTGTTGGTGATGATACGGATCGTGCCCGACTGCGAACTTGCACCATACAGGGTGCCCTGGGGGCCGGCGAGTGCTTCGATGCGTTCGACGTCGTAGATGTGCATGTCCAGGTTGCCCTGGATCGTGGTGATCGGTTCTTCGTCAAGATAGACGCCGACGCTCGGGAGCGGTCCGGAGTGGTTGCCGTTGCTGCCGCTGACAACGCCGCGCATGTATACCTGGCTGAAACCCAGGTACAGGTCCTGCATCGATACGCTGGGCAGCAGTTTCACGTAGTCGTTCAGATCAGCGACGTTCATGTCCTTCAGTTTGTCGGCGCTGAGCACGTCGATGCTGATGGGCACGTCCTGGACATTCTCCACGCGTTTTTGCGCAGTGACGGTGATGGTGCCGAGCTCATGCGATTTGTTCTGGTCATCGGCCGCGGAGGTTTGCGCCGCAGGCGCGTCCTGTGCATCGGGCGTGGCGAAGGCCGGTGCGAAACAGGCCAGATGGATTGCGGTGGCCAGTGGCAGGCGGGACACGGTGCAGCGACGCAAGTAACGCAACTTGTTGCCGATCGAGTTTTTCATGATTTGACTTCCCCAAGTCTGGTTTAACAAGGTCTGTTGGAACAGGGTTTGACCGCGCAACGGTCTTATTGGACGACTTTTTCCACATTTGAACTTTTTCGACGCAGGCGCTACCTCAGGCGCTCGTTTCTCCCAATGCGGTTTTCAGCGGGCCGAGCCACGGCTCGTAATGGCGCCAGTAATCCATCCCTTCCCGATAGATCGGCTGGCGTACCTGTTCAGAACTGGCGGTGCGCACCGGACGTTCGTTTTCGAAAAAACGCAGACAGGCTGCCTCGAACGGCAGGCCGCAATACTCGAGCAAGCGCCGCACCTCGTGTTCGGTGTTCTCGACCATTTCTTCGTAGATCACACGATGGATGCGGCCGGGTAGCACAGCGTCGAAATGTTCCATGAGCTGGACGTAGTCGCGGTAATATCTGCCAAGATCCCCGAGGCTGTAGCTGAAGTTCTGGCCGCGCGCAAAATGCTGCTTGAAGCCGGACAGGCAGCAGGCCAGCGGATGGCGGCGCGCGTCGATGATCTTCGCGTTCGGCAGGGCAAGATGGATCAGGCCGATGTGGGCGAAGTTGTTCGGCATCTTGTCGATGAAAAGTGGCCGTCCCAGCTTGCGGTGGATGCGTGTGCGCTCGATGTACTGTTGCCCCAGCTCGCGCAACTCATCGCCATGCATGCGCGTCAGCGCCTCGTGATATGCGGCCGGCCGGCCGTCTGCGGCGGCGCGGCGCAAGGCCCGCGTCATCGAAATGATTTCGGGCAATTCCATCGTGCCTTCGACGGCCGAGTGGCTGGACAGGATCTGCTCGATCAGGGTGGAGCCGGAGCGCGGCAAGCCGACGATGAAAACAGGATCCGGAGCAGCGCAGCCCGACCCCGCACGCTCGCGGAAAAAACCGGCGGTGTAGATCTGCGGAATCCGGCGCAGACGCGCCGTGGTGTCGTCGGCATCGTAGGGAGACTTGCGCAACCTCAATGCATTGCCACTGGCGTAATGCCGGAACGACTGGGCGTAGTCGGCGCGATCTTCCAGGGCCTTGCCGACGGCGAATTCCAGATGTAGGCGATGTTCGTCGCCGAGATCGCCGCGCTCAAGTGCACGCTGCATCGTGCCGAGCTGGACGTCGTCGAAACGAAACGTCTTCAGGTTGGCCAGGCTCCAGTAGGCTTCGCCAAAATCCGGGTCCAGCCCGATGCAGGTGCAGTAGGCAGCGATGGCGCGCTCCGGATGCCCGGCGGTCTTCAGCGCGTGACCGTAGCTGAGCCATACTTGCGCCTGCTGCGGATATTCGCGCAGAAGATCGGCATACAGGGCGATCGCCGGTTCGTAGTCGCCGGTGCGGCACAGGACCGCCGCTTTCAGATTGCGGTAGGCCGGATTGACCGGGTCGTTGCGCAGCAGCCGTTCCAGTTCGGCGATGGCCTGTGCGGGCTTGTTCACCCGGTGCAGCACGATCGCGTAATTGTGCCGTGCTTCGCGGAATCCCGGTGCGAGTTCCAGGCAGCGCTCAAGCAGGTGCTCGGCGTCTTCGCCGCGATCCAGGCGCACGGCAACCTCGGCGAGCATGCGGATTGCGGCGACATCGGTGGGCGCCTGCTTGAGATGGTCGCGCAGGCGTGCCTCAGCCTCGGGGATGCGGTTGGCCTGCAGAGCCGCGGCCGCAAGCATCAGCACGGGATCGTGCTGGGCATGCCCAACATGGGCGAGATAGGCGCTTTCGGCGCCTGCCCGATCTTTGCCGGCAAGGAGAAAATCACCAAGTTGCCGCCATGCCTGTGGCTGGGTCGGATCGAGGGCAAGGGAGCGACGCAACGAGGCGATCGCGGCGGCGCGATTGCCTGTCCGATGCAGGGTCAGGGCCAGGCGTGCGTGAGCCGAGGCCAAGTCCGGCCGATTGCGCGTCAATGCCTTCAGGATGCTGACGGCTGCCGAGGTGTTTCCGGCCGCGTCGTTGGCTGCGGCCAGGGTCAGCAAGGCGAGGGGATGGTCCGGAGTGGCCTGGAGGATCCGCCTGGCGGCATCCGCAGCGAGCGCAGGATTACTGGCGAGCAGGCCTTGCGCATACGCGAGCGCGCTGTCGAGTGAGCCTGCGTCCACTACAGCGCCGATCATGCGTCGTCCCCACGTACGCCTTTGCCTGAAGCATAGGCGGTTGCCCCGCCAGCCGCAATACGCGGCCGGCGGGGAAAGTATACTTGTGGACGGAATGCCGGCGCAAAGCGGGCCTTTCGGTGGGTGCGGACCGCACCCGGGCAGGCAGGCTCGGCCAAAGCGCAACCTTGCCGCAAGCGGTTTCCGGGCGCAAGCGGCGGGTCGGCACGCTACTTGTTTTCGGCGATCTTCTTGAGATTGTCCAGACCCGACTGATAGACACCGGCGACCGTGTCGGTCGCAGTCTTGTCGTTTTCATTGTCGCCCGGATTCTCGCCGGTATTCTTGCGCTTGAATTCGCCCGACCAGATGACTTCGCATTTATCCTTGCCGATCGTCTTGACCGTGAACGCAGAGGTGTAGGCGCTGACCGGCAGCACACCTTCAAGGATCGTGTATTTGAACGTACGCCCGGAGTCGCTGAAGGCGAGCAGCTTTTCCTTGATCGTTCCGCCACCCTTGAGCGTCAACAGGCGCACCGCGCCGACCTGATCGTCCTTGCCTTCGACAATCCGATCGGTGTCGACTGCGGGGTGCCAGGCGTTGAGGCCGGCAAAACTCTTCGTCTTGCTCCATACCGCCGATGCCGGCGCATCGACCGTGATGCTCCTGGTGACCTTGAGGACGGGCGCTGCGGCGGAGCTGGCAGCGGAGAACGTAGACAGAGCGATGCATACAACCGCGGTGATGCCTTTCATGACGGCTCGCCTCTCTCGGGAATGAGAACGGTCGGTCGCCACTGCGTCGTGCCCGCAAGCCGGCGAATACGTCCCCGCCGAACAAATATGGCACAGCGCCCGCAGCGGCGGAAGCGGGTGCAGCGACGATTGCGCCGCGCGGTTCGGGACTGTTCCATTCCTGACACAGGTTTGGTCCATGGTCGAGCCGTATCGCGCTGCGCGGGCGCGTCATTAGGATGGCAACGGGCGGTCCTGTTCATTTTTTGGAAGTGTGGAATATCGACGTCGCCGAGGCGCGACATTCTCGCCGGCGTCATGCCAGGTTCATCCCGCCGTCACAGTTGGCCTCTATGGTTTGCATCCCGGATGCCGAGCGCGGCACCCGCGTATTTCCAGCCAGCGGAGTCCATCCATCATGCGTAACGCCATTGCCACAGCGGTCCTGATTGCGCTGGGCGGAGTTTGCCAGACAGACGCACAAGCCTTGTCCGCCGAGTTCTATCCCACCGGAACGCCGATCAAGCACGTGGTTGTGATCTTCCAGGAAAACGTTTCCTTCGATCACTACTTCGGCACGTATCCGAATGCGGCCAATCTCCCCGGCGAGCCACCCTTCGTCGCATTGCCGGATACGCCCTCGGTCAACGGCTTGAGCACGGCGCTGCTCGACAACAATCCGACTGCCAGCAACAGCGCGAACGGCACAGGCGCGACCAACCCGTTCCGGCTCAGCCCGGCGCAGGCATCCACCGCCGACCAGGATCACGACTACACGCCCGAGCAACAGGCCTTGCACACCGGACTCATGGACGCGTTCCCGCAATACACCGGTGCCGGTGGAACGGCGCTCGGCGGCCCGGTGCCGGCCAATTCGCCGGCGATCTTCAGCACGCCCGGCCTGGTCATGGGCTACTACGACGGCAACACCGTCACCGCGCTCTGGCACTACGCACAGCATTTTGCGCTGAGCGACAATTCCTACAACACCACGTTCGGTCCGTCCTCGCCCGGCGCGCTGAATCTGATCTCCGGACAAACCAATGGCGTCATTGCCACGCTCAACGGTACCGGCGACGAGACCGACGACGGCAATGGCGGGCTGACGCTGATCAGCGATGCCGACCCGATCGGCGATGTCTGTTCGGCTTCCAGCGGCAACCAGGTCACGATGGGCGGCAAGAATATCGGCGATCTGCTCAATGCGGCGAACGTCAGCTGGGGATTTTTTTCCGGCGGCTTCAATCTGAACACCGTCAACGCCGACGGCTCCACCGGCTGCAACCGCACCACGACCTCGGCCGTGACCGGGGTGAAGAAGAAGGACTACATCCCGCATCACCAGCCGTTCCAGTACTACGCCTCGACCGCGAACCCGAATCACACCAGGCCCAGTTCGGTGTCGAGCATCGGCCATGCCGGCGACGCCGCGAACCATCAGTACGACATCAATGATCTTTTCAGCGTTGGCGCCGACAACAACCTGCCGGCGGTAACGTATATCAAGGCGCCCGGCTACCAGGACGGTCACGCCGGCTATTCCGATCCGCTTGACGAGCAGGCCTTTGTCACGCGCGTGGTCAACTACCTGCAATCGCTGCCAAGCTGGCGTACGACGGCGATCATCATCGCCTACGACGATTCGGATGGCTGGTACGACCACCAGATGCCGCCGATCGTGAACCAGTCCAGTGCCCCCGACGACGCGCTGACCGGCACCGGTGCCTGCGGCAACGGCGTTGGTGCGCTGCCCGGACTGGTCGCGGCGCACGCGCAGGGTCGCTGCGGTTACGGTCCGCGCCTGCCGCTGCTGGTGATCTCGCCCTGGGCCAAGCGCAACTACGTCGACCATGCGGTCACCGACCAGACCTCGATTCTGCGCTTCATCGAAGACAACTGGCTCAAGGGTACGCGCGTCGGCCAGGGATCGTTCGATGCGGTCGCGGGCTCGCTCAACAACATGTTCGATTTCACCGGGCCGTTCAACGACAACCTGATCCTCGACCAGAACGGCGAACCGTTGCAATTCCCGACTTTCTGAGCGCGACCACAATTCATCGCCATCCATGTCGATACCCGGCAGACGCACGCAATGCGCCTGCCGGGTGCGTTCTGGATGTGCCGCATTGTGGACATTTGCGCTTTCTTCAGGATTGATCTTGCCGATTTCACGCCGATCGCTGCTGTATGCCGCCGGTCTCGGGCTGGCCGGCTTCGGCGCGCGCCGGCCGGCATACGCTCACCCGACGTTGCTACTTGCGCCGCCACCAGCGGCGCTTGATCCGCACACGCTGACGCCGTTCGTCGATCCGCTGCCGGTTCCGGCCATTGCGCGTGCCGAAGGTCTGCGCCCCGACCCCGTCAATCCGGCGCAACGACTGCCGTACTATCGGATCGCCCTGCAGACTTGCATGCTGCGCGTGCATCGCGATCTGGCGCCGACGCGCATGTGGGGCTTCGCCGGCGCTGTTCCCGGCCCCACTTTCGAGACTCGCCGCGGCGAAGGCCTGCTGGTCGAGTGGGTGAATGCGCTGCCGGAGAAACATCTGCTGCCGGTCGATCACAGCATCCACGGCGCCGAGGCCGAATTGCCGGAAGTGCGCGCGGTCGTTCATCTGCACGGTGCCAAGGCGGCGCCGGAAAGCGACGGTTATCCGGAAGCATGGTACCCCCCTGGGACATCGGCGCTGTGTCACTACCCCAATGCGCAGGACGCCGCGATGCTGTGGTATCACGATCACACGCTCGGCATCAATCGCCTGAATGTATACGCCGGGCTGCTCGGTACGTTCTTCATCCGCGACGACGACGAAGATGCGTTGAGCCTGCCGAAAGGCAAGCATGAAATACCGCTGATCGTGTTCGATCGCATGTTCGGCCGCGACGGCCAGCTGTATTATCCGGTGTCGGCGGACCCGCAATCGCCATGGATGCCGGAGTTTTTCGGCGACGCAGTGCTGATCAACGGCAAGCTGTTGCCGTATCTTGACGTGGAACCGCGCAAATACCGCTTGCGCATGCTCAATGCCGCGAACGCGCGCTTTTTCCACTTTTCCATTTCCGCCGATGTGCCGTTCCACCAGATCGGCAGCGACCAGGGATTGCTGTCCGCGCCGGTTACGCTGAAGTACCTGTCGCTGGCGCCAGGCGAGCGGGCGGATGTGATCGTCGATTTCAGCGGCCTGCACGGCAAGCGCATCACATTGAAGAACGATATCCAGGATATTCTGCAATTCCGCGTCGGCGCCCATTCCGGGCGGGATGAAAGCGTCTTGCCCGCGTCCTTGCGTCCGCTTGTTCGCACGCCGGAAAGTGCAGCGATCAGGACCCGCGACCTGACCCTGGACGAAGTCGACAACCTGGTCGGCGAGTCGGCCACGATGATGCTCAACGGCACGCATTGGTGCATGCCGATCACGGAGAACCCGGTCCTCGACACCGTGGAAATCTGGAATCTGATCAACCTGACCGACGATGCACACCCGATTCATCTGCATCTGGTGCGCTTCCAGATTCTGGACCGGCGCCGTTTCGCCGTCGACGAATACATGACGAAGAAAACCGTTCGCCATACCGGCCACGCCATCGCGCCCGAGCCGGGTGAGGCCGGCTGGAAGGACACCGTGCGCGCCGATCCCGGCATGATCACGCGCATCATCGTGCGCTTTGAAGGTTTCGCCGGCCGCTACGTCTGGCACTGCCATATCCTCGAGCACGAGGACAACGAAATGATGCGGCCGTTTCAGGTCTTGCCGGCACCGGCCAACGCGTGACGGTGTCTTCATGCCGCAACCGAATGTTCATGCAACTGCAAGCGTTCGTTAATCGTCGGGTCAACGCCGACTGACACGCTGTACGCCTCTCATTCCCGGGCGCACTCGTGGGCAGGATTTCGCGGCGTACGTTTCTCGGCATGTCCGCGGCGACCGCCGGGGCGGCGGCATTCGGAAAACTGCCTTCCGCCTTGCGTGCCGCACGCGCTGTCGCACCGATTGGCGACTCCATTTTCTCGATCAGGCACGTCGTCATCCTGATGCAGGAGAATCGCTCGTTCGATCACTACTTCGGCACGCTGCGCGGAGTGCGCGGTTTTGATGATCCCAACGCATTGCGGCTGCGCAACGGCAACTCGGTCTTCAGTCAACCAGGATTGCAGGGACAGGCTGCTAACGTCACTCCCTTTCATCTCAACGGCAAGGCAGATGCGCCGTGCGTCGCCAATCTGGATCATAGCTGGAATGGCACGCATGCTGCCTGGAATGGCGGGGAATACGATGCCTGGGTCAGGGCGAAGGGCGCGGCGACGATGGGCTATCTGACTCGCGTTGATCTGCCTTTCCACTATGCGCTGGCCGACGGCTTCACGATCTGCGACAACTACTTCTGCTCGGTGATGGGACCGACCAACCCCAATCGCCTGTATCTGTGGAGCGGGACGATCGACGCAGAAGCTCTTGCCGGTGGACCGGCGATCGACAATACCGGAAGGCGTCTTGGCTGGACGACCTATCCGGAGCGATTGCAGGCAGCCGGGGTCGACTGGAAGGTCTATCAGAACGCGCAGGACAATTTCGATGACAATGCGCTTGCCTGGTTCAGCCGCTACCAGGATGCGCAGCCGGGCATGCCGCTGTACGACCGCGGCATGAACTCGGTGCCGGCAGTAACGGGTGTGACCGGCAACGACATCGTCGCCGCGATTCGAAGCGACGCGCTGAACGGCACGCTGCCGCTGGTGTCCTGGGTCGTGGCGCCGGAGGAGTGCAGCGAACATCCGGGTTCCACACCGGCACGCGGGGCAGAGTTCATCGCCGGCGTGCTGTCTGCGCTGAGCGCAGATCCGGACGTCTGGGCGTCTACCGTCCTGCTGGTCAACTATGACGAAAACGATGGCTTCTTCGATCACGTCCCGCCACCCGTTCCTGCGCCGGGTACGCCGGGCGAATTCGTCAACGGCCTGCCGATCGGTCTCGGCCCACGCGTGCCGATGTTCGTGGTGTCACCGTGGAGCCGTGGCGGCTACGTGTGTTCCGAAGTGTTCGACCACACCTCGGTGATCCGCTTTCTCGAAGTCCTGACCGGCGTCATCGAACCGAACATATCGCCGTGGCGGCGCCAGGTCTGCGGCGACCTGACGTCCGCCTTCGACTTCTCCACGCCGGTGACCAGCCTGCCGGCGTTGCCGCCGACGAGCGCGCTCGCCGCGCAAGCATGCGACCAATGTCTGGACGCTTCGGTTCCCGCACCCTCATCGAGAGTACAAACGGCGTTGCAGGAACCCGGCAGCCGGCCCTCGCGAACGCTGCCGTATCCAACTGACACCACCACGGACTGCGCAAATTCCTGAGCGTGCCACTACTGCATGCCGAGCAACCGGAACACGACGAACAAGCCGGCGGCGAACAGCGAAGCGCCGAGGAATACGCAAACCGGCAGCGTCAATACCCAGGCGAGCACGATATTGCGCACCGTATCCTTTTGCAGGCCGGACTTGTTCGCAACCATCGTTCCGGCGATGCCGGAGGACAGGATATGCGTCGTGCTCACTGGCAGGCCCAGTGCGTCGGCGGCACTGATCGTCGCCATTGTCACGAGTTCGGCGGAAGCACCCTGCGCGTAGCTCAGATGCGCCTTGCCGATTTTTTCTCCGACGGTGACAACGATGCGCTTCCACCCGATCATCGTGCCCAGTCCCAGCGCCAAGGCAACCAGTGCCTTCACCCAGGTGGGAATGAACATCGTTGCTCCCTTGAGCTGATCCTTGAATGCGCCCAGAACTTGCTTGTCGTCGCCACCGAACGCCGCGCCTTTCAGCAACTTGTTGAGCGACTCCGACACAAGGTAGATCGAGCTGCGCACTTCTCGGCGCGAGTCCTGCGGAATGTCATTGAGCGATTTGATATTGACGAGCGCTGCATCGATCTGATGGCTCTTTGCGTCCAGCGCCGCGAGCGTGTTGTCGGCGACCGTGCCGGAGCGCAGATACGCCGACAGCGCATCCTGCGACGCCTTGGCGTCCATTGTGAAGTTGCGCGCGCCGGGTTGCCGATCCAGGATCGCCAGACTTGCGTGCGATGTCGCGCTGAGCCTGCTGACAGCCTCGGCGTCGCTGGCAAGGTTGAGTGCGTAAACGGAGGGTACGATGCCGATCAGGATCAGCATGATCAAACCCATGCCCTTCTGGCCGTCGTTGGAGCCGTGCGCGAAGCTCACGCCGGTGCAAGTCAGCACCAGCAGCGAGCGAATCCATAGAGGGGGTGGCGTGTTGCCTTCGGGTGATTGGTACAACGCCGGATTCTTGATCAGCAATTTGGCGAGCAAGAGCAGCAGGCCCGCGGCAACGAATCCGATGATCGGCGAAACGACGAGCGCTGTCGCCGTATCGGAAACCTTGGCCCAGTTTACGCCCTCGCCGAATTTGGCCGTTGAGGAAAGGTAGGAGTTCATCAGACCGACGCCGACGATCGAGCCGATCAGCGTATGCGAACTGGATGCCGGTAGACCGAAATACCAGGTTCCCACGTTCCAGATGATCGCCGACAGCAGCAGCGCGAAGACCATCGCGAAACCCGCGCCGGAGCCGACGTTGACGATCAACTCCACCGGCAGCAGCGCGACAATGCCGAAAGCGACCGCACCCGTCGACGTCAGCACACCGAGAAAATTCCACAATCCGGACCAGATCACCGCCTGATATGGTTTCAGCGAATGCGTATAGATCACGGTGGCCACCGCGTTGGCAGTGTCGTGGAATCCGTTGACGAATTCGAAACTCAGCGCCAGCACGAGCGCGCCGACGAGCAGGCACAGCGTCAATCCGGACAGGGAACCGTCGAATAGGAATTCCATGCGTCGCCCCTTCAATTTGAGCGATCAGGCTAGGGCGCATTGGTTACCAATCGATGACACGGCAGGGATCTCGCGAACCAACACTGCGTCCCAGCGTGATCGCCAATATGCGAGACCGGGCCCCGTCCGCGGTCGAGCCGATGGCATCATGGCGTGCGATCGTCATCCAAGTGTCATCCAGGTCGGGAAAACTATGCCGTTGATTGTGTCGAGTCGACCGGGTTGCCTGTCCTCGCGGGCAGGGAATTGATCCGCGGTGGCGCCGCGCATCGGCAGAACCGTCAAGGCGAGGGCGACGATGGCGCGAAGCCACCTATCCGAAGTGCGGGCAGCAATCCCACAACGCGAGCGAGGTGCGATTTGTCCTCGTCGTGTTGTGTGCGCCTTGCTGGTCACACCGTTGCTCGCGCCGTTCTACGCTGCAATATTGTTTGGCCGGCCGTGGGCGTTGCCCATCGGTGTTCTGCTCAGTTATCCATCCGCGCTTTTCATTGCTGCGCCGTTGCTGGCTATACTGGCGCGGAAACGAAGGGTGAGATGGGGGCATTGCCTGGCGATAGGCATGTTGTGCAGCGTATCCGCCATCATCGTTTACACCTGTTGGGACCCATCGCCGCGAGCGGAGGCTTTCGATGCCGCCGATGCGCTGAGCGTCGTCGCCTGGGGCGCGTTCTCGGGGTTCTGCTTCTGGCTGCTGGGCATCGCTGGCGACTCGCCGGTGACATGGCGCACGCTGGTGAATGGCGGACTGGGAGACTGCTGGTGCCATCCGTCCGTTGCGGCGGAGAATTCATCAGTCATCGACAACCTGCCTGATCCATCCTCAGCGCCATCGACCAAAATCCGATCACCTGCCGCAATCGATGCGCATATGCCGGAACAGAGTTGGGAATCGGCATTGTAGGCAGCGTGCTCATCGCAGCATCAGCCGATCGTTGAGCGTGATCGTAAGCCGCCACTGTTTGCGGCTCGGGCTGCCGTGTGGACTGTAATCGTCGCCGCAGACGAAATTGTTGTTCTCGACCAGGCGCGGCGATCCGGATTGTGGCCGAGCCCCTAGTCCCTGACCGATGAACCTGGTGGCAGCCACAGGCGAGGGGCGACGCTGCGCGAGCAATGCCGCATTGTAAATTTTGCAATGCCGCTGCTGTCTCCCGAGGGCTTCTGGGCCGTCAAAAACTCGGCGTATCATCAACCTGTCTCGAACATGTTTCCGCAGTCGATAACGGCATGCTTGTTGAGGTCCGTGACGTCGCGGAGAACATGTCGTGTGAATGACTTGCATCCGGAGATCATGTATGCCGCAAGTGCGACGTGAAGCAAAACCCGACCCGTCAACCGGCGACACGGCAAACGAGTTGCGTGTCGTGCTGAAAGCACTGCGCGCGATGCGCGACGGTGATTTTTCGGTGCGGTTGCCTTCGGACTGGACCGGGCTTACCGGCAAGATTGCCGACACTTTCAACGACATCGTTTTTTCGAATCAGCGTGTCGCGGAGGAACTCGAGCGGATCGGCCAGGTCGTCGGCAAGGAAGGCAAGACCCGCCAGCGGGCGGCGTGGGGCGGTCGTCGCGGCGCATGGGGTGCAATGGAAAGCTCGGTGAACAATCTGATCGACGACCTGTTGTGGCCGACCGAGGAAGTGATCCGTGCGATTGCCGCCGTCGCCAAGGGCGATCTGTCGCAGAAACTCGGGCTGGAGGTCGAAGGCCGGCCGCTGCAGGGCGAGTTCCTGCGCTCGGCAACGATCGTCAACAAGATGATCGAGCAGATGAGCGTGTTCAGCTCGGAGGTCACGCGCGTCGCGCTCGAAGTGGGCACGGGCGGAAAGCTCGGTGGTCAGGCCAAGGTCAAGGGCGTGTCCGGCGTGTGGAAGGACCTGACCGAAAGCGTCAACCAGATGGCGAGCAATCTGACTGCGCAGGTGCGCAATATTTCCGAAGTCACGATCGCGGTGGCGAACGGCGATCTGTCGCGCAAGATCACGGTCGACGTGCGCGGCGAAATCCTGCAGCTGAAGGAAGCGATCAATACCCTGGTCGATCAGCTGCGCTCGTTCACCTCGGAAGTGACGCGCGTCGCTCGTGAAGTCGGTACCGACGGCAAGCTGGGCGGGCAGGCGATCGTGCCCGGTGTCGCCGGTACTTGGAAGGACCTCACCGATTCGGTCAATGCGATGGCGACGAACCTGACCGTGCAGGTGCGCAATATCGCAGAAGTCACTACCGCCGTGGCACGCGGCGACTTGTCGCGCAAGATCGCCGTGGACGTGAAAGGCGAGATCCTCGAGCTGAAGAATGCGATCAATACCATGGTCGATCAGCTCAACGGCTTCGCCGCGGAAGTCACGCGCGTGGCGCGCGAAGTGGGCACCGAGGGCAAGCTTGGCGGCCAGGCGCAGGTGACTGGCGTTTCAGGCGTCTGGAAGGACCTGACCGACAATGTCAATTCGATGGCGTCGAACCTGACCGCGCAGGTGCGCAACATCGCACAGGTGGCCACGGCGATCGCGAATGGCGACCTGTCGCGCAAGATCACCGTGGACGTGCGCGGCGAGATCATGGAGCTGAAGGAAACATTGAACACGATGGTGGAGCAGTTGCGCTCATTCGCTTCGGAAGTCACGCGCGTCGCGCGTGAAGTGGGCACCGAAGGCAAGCTGGGTGGCCAGGCCCACGTGCCTGGCGTCGCCGGAACCTGGAAGGACCTTACCGACAACGTCAACTCGATGGCGTCGAACCTGACGGCGCAGGTGCGCAATATTGCCGAGGTCACCACGGCGGTGGCGCGCGGTGACCTGTCGCGCAAGATCGCCGTCGACGTGAAGGGCGAGATCCTGGAACTGAAAGACACGATCAACACGATGGTGGATCAGCTCAACGGCTTTGCCGCGGAAGTCACGCGCGTGGCGCGCGAGGTGGGCACCGAGGGCAAGCTCGGCGGACAGGCGACCGTGCCCGGCGTTGCCGGCACATGGAAGGACCTGACCGACTCGGTCAATGCGATGGCGACCAACCTGACGGCGCAGGTGCGCAATATCGCCGAAGTGACCACGGCCGTGGCACGCGGCGACCTGTCGCGCAAGATTGCGGTCGACGTAAAAGGCGAAATCCTTGCGCTCAAGGACACCATCAACACGATGGTGGATCAGCTCAACGGCTTCGCCGCGGAAGTCACGCGCGTGGCGCGCGAAGTGGGCACCGAGGGCAAGCTCGGCGGACAGGCGCAGGTGAAAGGCGTGTCGGGCGTGTGGAAGGACCTCACCGACAACGTCAATTCGATGGCGTCGAACCTGACGGCGCAGGTGCGCAATATCGCAGAAGTCACGACCGCCGTCGCCCAGGGCGATCTGTCGCGCAAGATCGCGGTCGATGTGCAGGGCGAAATCCTAGAACTGAAGAACACGATCAACACGATGGTCGACCAGCTCAACAGCTTCGCCGCCGAAGTCACGCGAGTCGCACGCGAAGTGGGTACCGAAGGCAAGCTCGGCGGCCAGGCAACGGTCCCAGGCGTCG
>JARLJU010000277.1 GCA_031291055.1 Rudaea sp.
CAAGGCGATCGCGGAATTCCTCGCGAGCCATCCGGCGGTGGCGTCGGTCAATTACGCGGGTTTGCCCGGAGACAAGTACAATAACCTGGCCCGCAAATACGCCCCGAAGGGTGCCGGCGCGGTGTTCACCTTCAGCCTCAAGGGCGGCTACGACGCGGGCGTCAACCTGGTTTCGAACCTGAAACTGTTCTCGCATCTCGCCAATGTCGGCGATACCCGCTCGCTCGTGATTCACCCGGCCTCGACCACCCACAGCCAACTCGACGATGCCGCCAAGATCAAATCGGGCGCGGGCCCGGACGTGGTGCGGCTGTCGATCGGCATCGAAGACAAGGAAGATTTGATCGCGGATCTGGAGCAGGCGCTGAGCGCGTAACGCGAGCGCCCGTCCAGCATCGTCAGTGCGCGGAGGTGTTCTGCCGCCAGGACTGAGACTATCGGAATGCTGTGATCCGGGCGCGGTCGCCCTCGCCTGGCGACTGAACCCAATCTTTCATCAAACCCGAGATCGGAAGCATCTCGTTAAGATTCGTTCCGGCATAAAGTCGCATTGAATCACTGCAAATGATTCGGAGCGGAACCATGCTGCGCTGGATGATGCCCGTTGTGGCCGCGACTGTTGCCGTGGGGCCAGCCGCTGCGGCCGACCTGCCCAGGTCTGGAGCGGCCGTTTACGACAAGGCGCCGCGTGTTCATGGCCGCCCTGCCCACGTCGAGGAAGAATCGGAGGTTCTCTTCACACCGTCCGACGAAAGCTACCCCTACGTCCGAATCCCGCCTCAAACACCATTGCTTCCAGGCTCTGCGGCGCTTCCCGGCTATTACGGATCGACCCATTCCTACGAGTATCAGGGCCCATATTACGGCGGCCCCAATCTCAGCTATTGGTATCGCCTGCCCTATGCCTGCGGGGTCTACGGCTATTGCTAGAGTGTTTTCGAGCGAAGTGGGTACCGGTTCGCGTAAAGAAAACGCGTCAAAACAAGAGACTAGAGATTTCTGATTTACGGCTTCGCGATTTTCATCGCGGCCTTGTCCTCGCGCGCGAGCCGGGCGTTACGCTGGACCACCGAATAGGTCGCGAGCGCGAATACGATCACAAGCAGCTGCGCGGACAGCGCCTCTACGGTCGGATTCAGCCCAATGGTGCCAAGCCATGCGGCGCTCTTCAGTTCGGTAAACGGCAGGATCGCCTGTTCCTGAAATTCCTGCACGGCTTCGCCGATGAACTTGATCGCCATTGCGAACAGAAATGCCGAGGTAAGGATGAACAGCGGCCGCAGCGGGATTTTTTGCGCAATCAGGTTGATGAAATAGAACAGCACCACGAGACCAACGGTCGCAGCGCCAAGTCCGGCGAACAGCCCGGCGCTCCAGCCGCCCTCGGTCGTGGCGAGCGCATGGATGAACAGCACGGTTTCCGCGCCTTCGCGAAATACCGCGAGGAAGGCAAGCGCGCCGACCGCCCAGACGGTATCCTGTGCCAGCGCGTTGTCGGCCTTGTGCGCCAGGTAATCCTGCCAGCCACGCGGATCTTGCTTCACCAACAGCCAGCCGCTGACGTAAAGCATCAGGCCCGCGGCTACCAGAATGATGGCGCCCTCAAGGAGGTCGCTGTGTTCGCCCGAATTCAGCACCGCGAAAAGCCACGCAGCGATGATGCTGGCCCCGACCGCGGCCAGCGATCCAGCATACAGGGCCTGGATGCGATGGCTGGCGCCGACCTTGGTCAGATATCCGGCCAGCGCGGCGATCACCAGCATGGCTTCAAGCCCCTCGCGGAGCAGGATGACGGCGGCCTGAACAAATGCAGACGACATGGGCGAACCTGTGTTTTGTTCGTTTTATCCCCCAAACGCCTGAAGTAAAGCGGGAGCGCATCACACAACTTTGTCAGTGCACGTGAGATGCAGGGAAAGCCATTAGAAATGGGGTTTTCTGCATAGGCGTAAAAATTAGAATAGTTCAATTCAGTCGGTTTGGGTGACAGGCCGGACCATCACATGCGGCGCCTGTTCTCGTTGCCTGCCAGCGAGGCGTTCGACCTGAAAGACCGCAAGCGTCAGAACCGCAATCGCAACGGCCTGGTGGGCGAGCGCGAGATCCATCGGAACCTGATTGATCAGCGTGAGGATGCCCAGCGTCGCCTGCAGGGTGACGACGCCGGCCAGCCAAACGGCGCCGTTGACCGCTGATCTTCCGGCCCGCGAGCCAACCGCGTCGAGCGCGTGCAGGACTGCCGTCACGAACAGCGCGTAGGCAACCACACGATGTTCGAATTGAACCGTAAGCGTGTTGTCGAACAGGTTCCGCCACCACGGCGCTTCAAAGAAAAGTCGCGCCGCGGAGGGAATCAACGCGCCATCGATTTCCGGCCAGGTGTTGTAGATCTTGCCTGCGCGCAGTCCCGCCACCAGCGCACCCAGATAAAGCTGCACGAACGTCAGCACCAGCAGGACCACCGCCGTTATCTTCAACCGTGCGGATTCAGCCGACGGCGCCCGCGCTCGCAGCCGGCGCAGCGTCCATACAATGCCTGCAAAAATCAGGAGAGCCAGCACCAGATGGGTGGCGAGACGATATTGCGAAACCTCCACCCGTTGCGATAGTCCCGACGCCACCATCCACCACCCGACCGCGCCCTGCAGCGCGCCGAGGCCGAAGATCAGCCACAGCCGCCGTCGCAGTTCCGCGCCCGGCACCCCGCGCCACAGGAACCAGAGAAACGGCAGCAAATAGGCCACGCCGATCACGCGCCCGAGCAATCGGTGGCTCCATTCCCACCAGAAGATCGTCTTGAACTCGTCGAGATTCATGCCGGCATTGAGCTGACGATATTGCGGGATGGTCTTGTAGGCGTCGAAGGCCTGCGTCCATTGCTCCTGACCGAGCGGCGGCAGCGCGCCGGTGACCGGTTTCCATTCGACGATCGAAAGCCCCGACTCGGTCAGACGCGTGGCGCCGCCAACCAGCACCATGATCGCGATCAGTGCTGCGATCGAGATCAACCAGCCGCGGATGAGGCGATCGTGTGAGGCTTGATGGGCGGAAATATCGGTCATTGAAGCTGCGCTTGAATGAATTTGCGCGCACCTTATAGTCCGCTCCATCCCGCGCGCAAGGCGCGTACCGGCAACGAGCCGCATATTTCCGTCATGAGAATACGCACCCGCAAATTCCTTGGAACCATCGCGCTGTTGTTGCTGGTCGTGGTGTGGTCGCTGATGGGCATGACGGTGGCGCAGACGCCGTGGCTTGCGAATTCCGGACTATTGCAGGCCATCTTCTATGTCGCGGCCGGGATCGGATGGGTACTGCCGGCGATGCCGATCGTCAGCTGGATGTCACGGCCGGACGCCTGACGCGTTTTCCTTACCCGAACCGGTGCCACCTCCGGATCCAGTCCGAGGGCATGCCTGGCTTGAAACCGCGCTAAAATGCCCGGCTTCGCGTCGGCTTCACGGGTGGAAATGTGATGCCCGACAGGATTACCCGCATGGCGCGCAGCGAACGTCGCCGGCCGTCCCAGGCGATACGCGGAAGCGCGTGCAGACTGGTTCGCCCCTCCGCCTCGACCACACCTGGCACCGCCGATGCGGCGCTGATGAAACCAGCTTCTTCGGCCATCACAGCGTGTTTCCGGAGCCACGACGCCCGATCGCCAAACGGATAGGCGAAATGCCTGACGTCGCGCTGGAACGCAGCCCCTGCGACCGCCCTCCCCATCGTCATTTCACGTAGCGCGGCCGTGTCCTTCAAATTCGACAAGACAGGATAATTCACCGTGGCGCTGCCAAGCGTCACCAGCGGATCTGCCGCAAGCTTCGCCAGATCATTCCAGTCCAGCGATGCCTCGCGCGACAGCGCCCCGAGGTCGACGGCGTAACGCGTGCAGAGGTCCTTGATCGCGGAAGAAAGATCCGATGGCGCGAGCGAGCGCATCCATCCCGCGAGAAAATCATAGAGCTGATTTTTTTCTGCGGTGCTTCTGATATTGAAATGCCTTTCCTCCCGGCCCACCACAAGGCTCAGCCGGCTCTCGCGCGCGACCACCTGTTCGAGCGCAATCCACCAGGCCTCCCCGATACCGTCCGGGAACGCGGTTGGCACATAAACGGTGAAGGGAACGCCGTGTCGCGACAACACCGGATAGGCTGACGTCATCACGTCCTTGTAGCCGCCGTCGAATGTGAGACATGCAAAGCGTCGCGGCGAGGCCAGCGTTACCGCCCTCCGGCAGACCTCGTCCATCGAAACGATATCGTATTTCCAGCGCTTCAAGGCGCGGATCGTTCGATCGAGAAATCTGGGCGTGATTTCGTGAGACTTGAGCGGTTGAAAGCGCGCAGCGCCCCGCAGGCGGACGCGCTCAAACCGCAGGATGACGCCGGCGCCCCCGGTTTGGCGTCCTTTCACCCATGCACGACCACTGAAATAGGCGAGTTCCAGTCCCAGGCTCGTCAGGAATCTGATTTCAGATGACAACGTCTCGCCTCTCAGCGCTTATTCTGCAAAGGCAATTTATCGATTTTGCAAGCAGAATACGCGCAACTTCTGGTCAGGCGCATTGCTCGTGGCAAAGCGAGTTCCGCTTGACTCCGGTGCAAGCGATTTCCGCCTCCCCGCGGCCGGATTGTCATTACTCTTTGTTGACATTTCTTTGCAAAAGTCGGCCAACGCCGAAAAATGTAAATAATTCCCCGTAGACAGGTTTCGCAATGACCATGGCTGCCGCGATCGAAAGCCGGACGGCAGATGCGCCAGCGTGGTCTAAAACGAGCCGCATCGCCAGCGTCGATTTTCTCGACGACTTTGGCCAGGCCGAGACGATCTGGCGCAGTCTCGAAAATCACCAGCACATCTCGACGCCGTATCAGCGGTTCGACTTCCTTCGCCCCTGGCAACAGCTGGTCGGAGAGCGCGAGGGCCTTCGGCCTTTCATCGTTATTGCCTATGACCGCGAACGTCGACCGCTGCTGCTGCTTCCGCTCGCGCTCGGCCAGGCGCACCGCATTCGCATCGCGCGCTTCATGGGCGGCAAGCACGCCACCTTCAACATGGCACTGTGGGACCGGAATTTTGCAACGGAGGCGACCCGGGCCGATCTCGACGCGCTGATTTCGGCGATACGCGCGCGCTACGAGGCTGATGTTCTGGCGTTTTGCCGGCAACCTCTCAAGTGGCGAGACCTGCCGAACCCGATGGCGCTGCTGCCGTGCCAGGCCTCGGCCAACGACTGCCCCCTGATGACGATGGCGCCCGGCGCATCGCCGACCACATGGGTCAGCCAGTCCTTGCGCAGCCGGCTCAAGAGCAAGGAACGCAAGCTGAAGATGCTGCCGGGCTATCGCTACCGCCTCGCCACCACCGACTCCGAGATCAGGCGGCTGCTCGACGCGTTCTTCCGTATCAAGCCGCAGCGGATGGCGGAACAGAAACTGCCCAACGTGTTCGCAGAACCCGGCGTCGAGGACTTTATCCGCACCGCCTGCATGACGCCGCTGGCAAGCGGTGGCCGCGTGATCGATATCCACGCCCTTGAATGCGACAACGAGATCATCGCGATCTTTGCCGGCGTCGCCAATGGTCATCGCTTTTCGATGATGTTCAATACCTACACGATATCGGGCAATTCGCGTCACAGTCCCGGCCTGATCCTTATACGCAATATCGTCGACCATTATGCCGAGCGCGGATACTGCGCGCTCGATCTCGGTATCGGATCAGACGACTACAAGCGCCTTTTTTGCAAGGGCAGTGAGCCCATTTTCGATTGCTTCATCCCGCTCAGCCTGCGCGGCAGGATCGCGGCCGCCGCCATGTCAGGGGTCAACCGCGCCAAGCACCTGGTGAAGCATACGCCATCGCTGCTGCACATGGCGCAAAAACTGCGAAGCGCGTTCAGCTAACGCCCGTTCTCCCAAAAGGTTTGGATTGCGATCAGGCCGCCACCACCCTCGGACCGGGATCCACCGCATCGCAAGGCTGGGCCGGCTCGCTCAGCATTGTCACCTCACCGAAGCCGACTGCCTTGAGCTGTTCGCACATCAGGGTGCGGGCATCGGCGGCCATCGAGGCGTCCGGCACCACCACGGCGCGGGCCTGCGCGGTCAACAACTCGGCGGGCAGATCAGAGGCGGCACCGGCATCAAGCAGGACATGGTCATAGACCCGCAGCAGCGCATCGACCGCAAGACCGAGCCGCGGCGAATGCAGCAAGGCCCGGTCCGAGCCTGGCCGCCCCGCGCTCACGAGGTGAACCCGCGAAAGCCGATCCCTGGTGATAACCTGCGCAAACGAGGCTTCGCCCAGCATCAATTCCGCCAGCCCAGGCGCGTTCGGATCGACCGATACCGCCGCGATGGTCGGCGACGACGCCGACAAATCGACGACCACGACCTTCGCGCTCTGCGCGATCAGGCGCGCGATCGTCAGGGCCGTCAATGTGATGCTCTCGTTCGGGGCGGTGCCGAGGACAGTGATCTTGCGCGCGGCCATGCCCGCCTCGCGCAAATCGTCGGCCAGGCGTTCGATCTCGGAGAGTTCGGAGACAATATCAGGGGCGGCAGCGCTGGCAGCCTCAGGCTCGGGCTCGGGCACTGGCTCGACGGCGGCAGTGGACGCGGCAACCGCCGGCACGCGGACCATTGCCGGCGATAAAGCAAAGGCCGCCACGGCATGCGGCGCGGTCATGCGCAACAATTCGCCGGTTACGATCGCGCCGGCACCGAGCATCAGGGTTGCCAACGTCGCGATCAGCACGATCGGCAGCTTCTTCGGATAGGCGGGGCTGTTGGACACGCTGGCGCGGGAAATGATCCGGCCATCCGCAGGCGCAGCCTCGATGTTCTCGCGGGTGTTGGCCTCGCGGTATTTCGCGAGATAGGATTCCAGAAGGTCGCGCTGCGCCTTGGCTTCGCGCTCCAGCGCCCGAAGCTGGACGTCCTGGCCGTTGGTCGAACTCGCCTGCTTCTTCAACTGCTCCAGGCTTGCGCTCAGGCCCTCGACCCTGCCGCTGGCGATGCGCGCATCATTGTCCAGTGAACGCGAGATCTTGCTCGCTTCCTCGCGAAGCTGCCGGTCGAGATCGGCAAGCTGCGCCTTCATTTCCTTGATCCGCGGATGACCATCGAGCAACGTCGACGACTGCTCGGCCAATTGCGCGCGCAGCGTAATGCGCTGTTCGGTCAGCCGGCGGATCAATTCGGAATTGAGCACTTCCGAAGCCTCGATCGGTTTGCCGCTCTGAAGCATTTCGCGGATCAGCCGCGCCTTCGATTCCGCGTCGGACTTCAGCGCCCGCGCGTTGTTCAATTGCGTGTTGAGTTCGCCCATCTGCTGGTTGGAGAGCGTGGTATTGTTGGTGCCAACAAAAAGGCTGGATTTCGAACGAAAATCCTCGACGCGGGACTCCGCGTCGGCAACCTTCTTGCGCAGATTTTCGATTTCGCCGGACAGCCATTGGCTGGCTGATTTGGCCTGATCCTGCCGCGCACCTTGCTGCAGCACCAGATAGCCGTCGGCAATCGAATTGGCGACCCGCGCCGCCAGCTCCGGATCACGCGACTGGAATTCGATGACAATGACGCGCGACTTATCGACCGCGTAGGCGGTGAAGCGGTCGTAATAGGCGTCCAGCACCCGCTCTTCGGGGGTCAGCGAAAACGGATCGCGGCCAATCCCGAGCAATGCGAGCAGCGACTTCAGGGGCGAAAGCCCCTGCAGGACCGGATCGAATTCCGGCCGTTCCGCAAGCTTGTTCTTCTTGATGATTTTGCGCGCGAGATCGCGCGACAGCAGGAGC
>JARLJU010000278.1 GCA_031291055.1 Rudaea sp.
AGCTGTACTTCATGCGACAAATCCGCGCAGCTCAGGGCCCGGAACGCGAGCGCGTCGTGGAAGTGTGGCTGCGCACCGATGCAGGCAAGGTGTCCGACGTGATACAAAAGGCCTACCCCGACACCGACATGCTGATCGCCAACCCGGCGCAGGTGTCCGCATGGCTGCCGACCGACGCCGGCACCCAACTCGCCGACCACATTTACATGGTCGATCCGAACGGCAATCTGATGATGCGTTTCCCGAAAGATCCGAACCCCAGCAAGATCAAGGGTGACGTGACCAAGCTGCTCAAATGGTCGAGCATCGGCTGATGCCGCAACAAGGGTAAGAAAGATGTTCGTACTGCAACTGGCCCTGATCGGCTTGTGTATCGCGGCGTTGCCGCTGTCCTACGTCTGGGTCAAGGCCGACGACGGCAAATTCCGCAAGCTGGTCTGGCTCACCACCTTCCTGACACTGGATCTGGTGATGTTCGGCGGCTTCACGCGGCTCACCGACTCCGGTCTCGGCTGCCCCGACTGGCCCGGTTGCTATGGCACGTCATCGCCGTTCATCGCGCATGCCGCGATTACCGCCGCGCATCAATTGATGCCCACCGGCCCGGTCAGTATGACGAAGGCCTGGATCGAGATGATCCACCGTTACTTTGCGATGGCGATCGGCGTGCTGATCATCGCGCAGACCTTGATTGCATGGACTGCACGGTTCAAACGCCGTCCGCTGCATGTGTCGCCGTGGTGGCCGACTTCGCTGCTGCTGCTGATTCTCGTGCAGGGTGCGTTCGGCGCGTGGACCGTGACCATGAAGCTGCAACCGATTATCGTCACGACCCATTTGCTGCTCGGCCTCGCATTGCTCGGCACGCTCGGCTGGCTGGCCGCGCGCCAAACGCCGCTGCCGGCGTATGAGCCCGAAGCCGCGCGTTGGCGCGCGGCGGCGCTCGCCGGTCTCGTGCTGCTGGTCGTGCAGATCGCATTGGGTGGCTGGGTCAGCACCAACTACGCGGTGCTTGCCTGCACGGACTTCCCGACCTGCAATGGCCAATGGATCCCGCCGATGGACTTCGCGCACGGCTTTCACCTGTGGCGCGCGCTCGGCATGACCGGCGACGGCGACATGATTACGCAAGATGCGCTGGTCGCCATCCACTGGACCCACCGCACGTTCGCGATCGTCGTGGTCGCTTATCTGGCGTGGTTCGCGCTGAAAATGCGCCGTTTCGAGTCGCTGCGGCGGCCGGCAAACGGCGTGTTGCTGGTGGTGCTGATCCAGTTCATCACCGGCCTGTCGAACATCGTCCTGCAATGGCCGTTGCCCATTGCCGTCGCCCATAACGGGGGGGCCGCAATCCTGCTGCTTCTGCTCGTTATGTTAAACTTTCGGATCGCTTATAGCCGTCCCGGCCGCGCCGTGTTGCCTGCGCGCGATGCCGCGCCAGCGTG
>JARLJU010000279.1 GCA_031291055.1 Rudaea sp.
CGCATCCGCAGTGTGAAGAACACGCGGCAGATCACCAAGGCCATGAAGATGGTCTCGGCGGCAAAGCTCCGGCGCGCGCAGGACCGCGCGATGAAGGCGCGTCCGTATGCCCGGATGCTGGCCAATGTGCTGGTGTCGCTGGTGCGCCGCACCGACCTCTACAACGAGCAGACGGGCGAGATCCTGCATCCGCTGCTGATTGAGCGCGCGGAGAAGAATGTGCTTGCGATTGTGGTCGCGGGCGACAAGGGATTTGCCGGTGCATTCAACGCGAACATCGGCAAGGCGGCGCAGCGGTTCATCGACGAGCGGCGCGCGCTGGGGCAGACGATCGACCTGGAGCCGGTGGGCAAGAAGGCGATTGCGCTCTACAAAAAGAAGGTTGCAGCGGCCAACTACGAGAAGACCGAGCAGCACTACGACAACGACCTCTCGACCCACTACGATACGGTGCGCCACCGCGCGCAGCCGGTCGAAGTGGTGGCGGAACATGCGGGGCTGTTGCTGCGCGTTGACTACAACGATGTGCTGCAGATGGTCAACTCCATCGTCGAGCGCTTCGAACGGGCGGAGATCGATTCGGTCTATGTGATCTACAACGAGTTCAAGAGCGTGATAGCGCAGCGCCTGGTGGTGGAGAAGCTGTTGCCGATCCGCAAGCTGGGCGTGCAGGAGATTACCGCCGCAGAAGAGATGACCGAAGAGCAGAGGGAGGCGGCGGCGCGCGCTGCGCAGTCCTCCGGCATCTCGGTCTTCGCGGCGGACGACGCGGCCGCCGAGTCGGAGGCGAAGAAGTTCGGCACCGCCGAGGTGGATTACATCTACGACCAGCCGCCGGAGCAGTTGTTCCGCAACCTTATGCCGCAGTATGTGACCACGCAGATCTTTCACGCGCTGCTGGAGTCGGCGGCAGCGGAACATGCGGCGCGCATGACGGCGACCGACGCGGCAAGCAAGAACGCAGAGGACCTGATCGACAGCTTGAGCCTCACCATGAACCGCCTGCGTCAGGCGGCG
>JARLJU010000280.1 GCA_031291055.1 Rudaea sp.
GGGCGGGCTCCCGAAGTGCGCGATGTGGAAATCGTGCACATGATGACGCTGGGCAGCGCGGACTATACCAAGCCGGAGTACGCCGGACATTTTCGTCATCGCGGATTGTTTCTTGGCTCGAATGTGCGCGAAGCGGTGGCCGCAGGACGCGCCGACTACACACCGATCTTCCTGAGCGAAATTGAGGGCTTGTTCCTGAGTGGCGAGATGCCGCTGGACGTGGTGTTGATGCAGGTCTCCCCGCCAGACCAGCACGGATTCGTAAGCCTGGGAACCACGGTGGATTGCACACCGACCGCGGTGCGCTGCGCGAAGACGGTGATTGCCGAAGTGAATGATCAGGTGCCGCGCACACACGGCGACACAAGCATTCATATCAGCCGCATTTCCGCAATCGTGGAGACCTCGCATCCGCTGCTGGAAATTTGCACCGAGCCATCGTCGGAGCTTTACTTCCGCGTGGCGCGCAATGTGGCTTCGCTGATTCCGGATGGAGCGACGCTGCAAACCGGGATCGGCGGCATGTCGCAGGCTGTGCTGGAGTGCCTGGTGGACAAGCACGACCTTGGAATCCACAGCGAGATGTGCCCGGACGGCGTGATCGATCTGATGGAGTCGGGCGTGATCAACGGCGAGCGGAAGTCGCTGCACCGGGGCAAGGCGGTGCTTTCGTTTGTGCTGGGAACGCAGCGGCTATTCGATTTTATCCGCGAGAATCCCAGCTTCGAATTCCGCTGCGTCAGCTACACCAACGATCCGTTTGTGGTGGCGCAGAACGACAAACTGGTGGCCATCAACTCGGCGCTGCAAGTGGATTTGACCGGGCAGGTATGCGCGGATTCGCTGGGGACCAAGCCTTATAGTGGGTTTGGCGGGCAGATCGATTTCATTCGCGGCGCTGCGCGCTCCAAGGGCGGCGTGCCGATTATTGCGCTGCCATCGACAGCCATGCACGGCGCTGTGTCGCGCATTGCGCCGGTGCTGGATCCGGGCGCTGGAGTCGTCACCTCGCGCGCGGATGTACATTATGTGGTGACGGAGCATGGCATCGCATATCTGCATGGCAAGACGCTGCGGGAACGCGCCGAGGCGTTGATCGCCATTGCCGATCCGCA
>JARLJU010000281.1 GCA_031291055.1 Rudaea sp.
CGGTCATCGGCGCGAGCAAAACAATATGGCCTTCAGAATGGCTCATCAAGCGGGACTCCTCGACACGTCGCATCTGATTTCTCGTCAGTGAGTTTCGGTGACTTTGTTGAGATGGCGTGGCGCGTCAGGATTGCGCCCGCGTGCGGCGGCAAGGCCGGCGGCCATCACGTAAAAGGACAGGATCGCGGCGATCGGATCGAGCGCCGCATGAGCGGTGGTGGCGAGCGGCAGCGTCGCTTCCGGCACGTCGGCCGGTGCGGCGAGCAGCACGCGGGCGCCGCGCGCCTGCATGTCGCGGGCGAGTTGCAGCAAGCCTGCCTGTTCGGGGCCGCGCGGTGCGAAGACCAGCAGCGGATAGTCGCGGTCGATCAGTTCCATCGGACCATGCCGCACTTCTGCGCTCGAAAACGCTTCGGCCTGGATGCCGGAGGTTTCCTTCAATTTGAGTGCGGCTTCCTGCGCGATCGCGAGACCCAGACCGCGGCCGATCACGATCATGCGCTCGACGCCCTGCAATTCGTCCACCGCTTTCGACCAGTCCAGCTTGCCTGCGGTTTGCAGCGCGTCGGGCAGCGTGTTCAACGCGTCGAGCAGTGCTTCGTCTTTCTGCCAGTGAGCGACCAGTTGCGCTGAGATCGACAGCATGGCGATATAGCTCTTGGTCGCCGCGACGCTCAGTTCCGGACCTGCCATGAGCGGCAGGTGAAATTCGCAAGCATCCGCCAGCGGCGAGTTCGGCGCATTCACTGCGGCCACCGTCAACGCGCCGGCCTTGCGCAACGCGTCCATCGTGCCGACCAGGTCCGGGCTCTTGCCCGATTGCGAGAACGCCAGTGCGAGCTGATCGCGCACCTGCAGCGGTGCCTGCTGGAGCGTCGCGACCGACATCGGCAGCGAGGCAACCGGCACGCCGAGGCGGCTCATCGTCAGGCTGGCGAAGTAACTCGCCGCGTGGTCCGAGCTGCCGCGCGCGACCGTCAGCGCAACGTGGCGCGGTTGTTGGGCGAGCTTCGCTGCCAATGCTTCGACGCGCGAGGGTTCCCTGAGCTGCGCGGCGACCGTTTCAGCGGACGCCAGCGCCTCTTTAAGCATATTCGACAATTGATTCTCCTTCGACGTAAGTCGCGGTCAACGCCAGTTCACGATCGAACACGACCACCTCGGCCCACGCACCGCGCGCGATGCTGCCGCGGTCTTCGATGCCGAG
>JARLJU010000282.1 GCA_031291055.1 Rudaea sp.
CGTCGGCGACTGCTCCCGCCGCAGCCCGGTGAACCACCAGTCGAACGGCTCGAGATTGCGCATCAGCGGCTCAACCTTGCGGATCGCGCAGCACTGCGTCGGCTGCACGATATGCAGCAAACCATACTGCGCCTCGTGCTCCTGGAGCGTCGTCAGCGGCATTGCGTTGATCAGATTCAGCCCCCACTCGGCAGTCATCCGGTCGCGATACGCCAGCAGTTCCTTGAAGTGATAGCCAGTCTCAAGAAAGATCACCGGCAGGTCCGGAAGACGCTGGCGCAGCAAATGCAGCACCACCATGTCTTCCGTCTGGAAGCTGCTGGTCAGGCAGACTGGCGCGCCAGCGGCCTCGCGCACAACGTGTTCGACCAGCGCGTCCGCCGTCAGCGTCTCGTAATTTGCAACCGTCTCAATCCCATTCATGACTTCACCGCAAACGCCTTCAGAATTGCCTCATCGTCCGATCCATCGTCCAACCGCACCGCACCCGCCGCGAAGCTCTCAATCTCGGCGATCGTATCCTGCGACAGCGCCCGCGCCGAAACCGCAATCACGCCCGCAAGATCGAGCGCCCTTACCACCGCAGCCACCGCCGAATCGGGAATCAGCCCATCGTCGATCACGACTGCCCGATCGCCTCGCGCCACTAGCGCGTCACGAACATGAGCCGCCAGTTCACCGCGTCCCGGCAGCAAGATCAACGACGCCTTCGACGCCCCACTGAGTGCCGTTTCTGCATGTTCCGCAGCGGCCACGATCATCGCCGCGCCAACGGTCGCGTTGGTCAATGAGTCGATTAGAATCAGCGAGCCGGTCCATCGGCACGCGCGATAGCTATCGAAGAATAGCGGCAGGTTCGTCTCGAACTCCACCTCCGCAATCTCGTTCATCGCCAGCGCCGCGGACGTCAGATGCTCGAGGCTATTGACGTCAACCCGGTAGCGAATCGCTCGCACCGTCGCACGCACCGTCCGCGTCGTATGCTTCGCAAAGTAAGTTCGCCCGACCACAAGCGGATCCTCGTGCATCCACACCACCATGGCGCGAAAGCGGTTGCTCACGGCAGGCAGCGCTTCGCCGACAGCTGCGGAAGCCACCAGCATCTCGCCGCGGCTGAGGTCTATCTCGTCCTCGAGTTCCACCGTAACGCTCTGCGGATACGACGCAGCCGCAAGGTCGCCGTCGTACGTAACAATGCGCCGCACCTTGGTCTCTTTGCGCGAAGGAAGCGCCATCACGGCGTCGCCGGCACGCAGCGTTCCACGCGCAACCTGTCCGGCAAAGCCGCGGAAGTTCGCGTCCGGCCGCAGCACAAGCTGCACCGGAAACCGCATCGGCCCGGTCGTGTCCGCCAGTTCCAAAGGCACTGTTTCCAGGTATTCGAGCAGCGTCGGCCCCTTGTACCAGCGCATCGCGGTGCTCTGCGTGACAACGTTATCGCCCTCAAGCGCACTCACCGGAATCATCGCAGCGTCCGGCAGTCCGAGCTGCGCGCACAGCGCCTGGAAATCGCGCCGGATCGCCTCGAAGCTCTCCTGCGAGTAGTCGACGAGGTCCATCTTGTTCACTGCGGCAACCACGTGCGGAATCCCGAGCAGCGACGCGATGTACGTGTGCCGCCGCGACTGGGGCAGCAATCCGCCGGCCTTCGCATACGCCTTCGCGTCTATCAGAATAATCGCAACGTCCGCGGTGGAAGCGCCGGTCGCCATGTTGCGCGTGTACTGCTCGTGCCCCGGAGTGTCCGCAATGATGAACTTGCGCTTCGAGGTCGAAAAGTAGCGATACCCAACGTCGATAGTGATGCCCTGCTCGCGCTCAGCCCTCAGTCCGTCGGTAAGCAGCGAAAAGTCGACATGCCCGTTCGCCGCTCGATTGACGCGACTCTTCTTCACCGCGGCGAGCTGGTCTTCGTAGACGCTCTTGGTGTCGTGCAGC
>JARLJU010000283.1 GCA_031291055.1 Rudaea sp.
CGCGATCCACCCGCTCGGCCCTACGCCTGGTATCGTGCCGGTACTGCCCACAGTCGTGCCGCGCACCGAGCATTGCGAAATCCCGGTGCACATCGGCCTGTTCTTCGATGGCACAGGCAACAACAAGGACTGGAGCGACGAGGATGGCTGCCACGTCGGTAGTGGGACGCGGTTGCAACGCCGCAAGGAAAGCAACGTAGCCCGACCGTTCTACGCCTATTCCGACGACCCACTTCGCGGTGAGCAGTTAGCCGGCAAGCCTGGCGAGCGCGGGGAGGAGTGGTCATGAAAAGCCGCAACCTGTTTCGCTTCTGTGCCGGACTGCTGCTGATGCTATGCATGGGTATCGCAGCATGCCAGCAACACGATCCTGCCGAGGACGCGGCACCTGTCAGTTTGACCGGCATCGATCATCTGGCCGATCACCTGAGCGTGCAGGAGTTTTCGGTCGACGGTACCAACGGTTTCCAGGCGGGCAAGGGTGGTACCACGGTCTGCTGCGTGATGCTGCCGTACAAGTGGCATCCGAACCTGAAAGTAACGGTGCGCTGGAACGTCACCAACTGGCGCGACTGCAGGGGTGAGGATTTGGAGGCCGTGGTACCCGTGGAGAGGTATGACGAGCCAGAACAGCTTTGGGTGCATTTCATGGCTAACGGCAAGGTGCGAGTGGTGTCGTCCATTTACGGAGCGGCAAAAGCCAATGCGCCGGGCTCGGGGCACCCTGTAAAAGATCCGATTCCCGACAAACATCCGTGGGATGACTATCCCCCTCATGTCCATTGCAAGAAGAATTTTGAGTAGGTCGAGACAGGAAGCACACCAATGACATCGTTGCCCCAACAGGAAGTCCCCGTCGCGATCCATCCGCTCGGCCCTACGCCGGGTGTTGTGCCGGTACTGCCCACAGTGATCCCGCGCACCGAGCATTGCGAAATCCCGGTGCACATCAGCCTGTTCTTCGATGGCACAGGCAACAACAAGGACTGGAACGACGAGGATGACTGCCACGTCGGTAGTGGGACGCAGTTGCAACGCAGGAAGGAAAGCAACGTCGCCCGGCTATTCTTCGCCTATCCCGACGATCCCCTTCGCGGATACCACCGCATGTACGTTAGCGGTGTGGGCACGCCCTTCAGACCCATTGGCGAATATGTGCCCGCCTCGACAGGCATGGCATTCGGCGGCGGCGGCGACGGGCGGATCAACTTCGGCCTGTTGTCGGTGCTGAACTCCATCCATCGCGCAGCATCGTCAACCGATCTTCGAGCTTACGACGACGGTGTTCTATTGGCCCTCTGCCGCAACGGTGTCCGCACTGCCAACCCCAGGACAGGCACGAGGAGCCGTCTGGCCGGCGACGCGGCAGACGAGTCAGCGCTTGACAAGGTGGGCATGCGGACAACCGGCGGCCTGCTGATGGACGCAGTGAGCGGGGACCGCAAGCAGGCTCAGGCGTTCTACAAGCGCGAGGTGCAACGGATCGCCGGCATCATCAATAAGACGGCTAAGCCCAAACCGGTCGAGATATTCATCGACGTGTTCGGCTTCTCGCGGGGTGCAGCGGAGGCCCGGGTATTTTGCAACTGGCTAAATGAACTGTTTGACGGCGATACGCTGTGCGGGGTGCGCACGACAATCCGCTTCCTCGGCATATTTGACACCGTGGCGTCGGTGGGAGTACCGAACAACCCCAGCATGACCCATAACATCACCAACGGTCATACTGCCTGGGGTAACGAACAATACCTTCGCATTCCTGAGCGAGTGCAGAACTGCGTGCATTTCGTCGCGATGCACGAAAATCGGCCGTCGTTTCCACTCGAACGGGTGCTGGTACACAACGGCCTTCCCGGCAACTGCCACGAATACGCGTTTCCCGGCATGCACTCGGATGTGGGCGGGGGCTACGGCGTGAACGAACAGGGGCGTGGCCGCCTGCCCACTTCATCGTCGAAGAACTTGCTCAACAGCGAAAAGCTTTCGCAGATTCCGCTGGAATACATGCTCAAGGCTGCGCAGGCAGCCAAGGTGCCTCTAAGAACGGATCTGGCCACGCAGCAATCTGGCGAAAGCGGCTACGATCCATTTCAGGTGGACGATGGTCTCCGCCAGGCCTACACCCGCTTCCACGCCGCCAGTTCCCCTGACGCCCGTCAGCCAGCGGACTGGCTAATTGTCTACCTTGCCTGGCGGTACCAGGTACGTGACAGCTACACAAAACTGCCGTGGGCCAGTCGAGTCGATTCCCTGAATACAAACGACATGGACGATCTGACCGGTGCCAACCAGACCTTGCGTAGTGACATCGCTGCCCTCGACACGGACCTGCTTGAGCGAGCCGCTTCCGCCATGTATGAGAGCGGCAAGACAATTCTTTCCACCCTGCAGCCGGGGAGTCCACTGACACGTGCGTTTCCGGATTCCAGCCTATCGAAGTTGCGCAAGCTGGCGCCTGAAGCGAGCAATGTGTTGCAGCGATCGAAACGCTATCCCAAGGTGTCGGAGGCGGAGGCTCATTTGTTCTCCACCTATGCGCATGATTCATACGCCGGTTTCCGGCCGTTTGATCATCAGTTCCGGCTGTGGATAGCCGGTTGCCGAAAGCTGATGTCTGGTTCGTGGGAGCCAGAAGGCTATCTGCGCTATCGGCGCTTCTATACCGGTTTCGATACGGCGCGCACCTACAGCGTAGCCATTGCCGACCAGCAACTGCAGCAGATCGAGATGCAGAACATGCTCAATACCAAAGGATCTGGCATCGGCGATGTATTCAACGGACGCACCCTGTAACGCCGTGAGAATGCCTGCGTTGCCGTAATCCGAACTCCACCGTCATGTGCCTGGCGTTGCCTTTAGTTCCATGCTTTCTGTTATTCGCCTATGCCCTGGCCTATCCCGACACTGACTCCGATCCAGCGTCCACAACCAATTTCATTGGCCACGTGGCTACCTATTCTATTTGCCGTGGCAGCTACGGTCGCCGCGGCCGTACTGATGCTATGGCCGCACGGCAAGTCAACCCAGACTGCCGCCTTCTGGGTGCTCCTGATTGGTGCGCCGGCATGCGCGTGCGGTTTGCTTGCTGGTTGGAGGCTGAACCGGTGGGAAGGCGAGCAGGTAGCCGCAGAGGAGAGCGAGCGGGAACGGGATCGCGTTGAATTGCTCTGGCGCGACTGGTGCCGCCGTCACCTGTCGGTCGCTCATGCCGAGGCCTTCCTGCCGCAGGCTATCGAGGTGGCTGCGCTGGCCGATCGGGATGCTGATGTGCCGGTGAACCTTAGCCGGTCGATAGGTTTTGACTGGGCAAAGAACACACCGCGTGAACACAAATGCCAGGTCCTGCTTGATCGGGTTGCGGCGGGTTTCAATGACAGGCTCAAGGAACTGCGTGAGGTCGAGGTGATGCTGGTTCTCGACGATCGGTCGTTTGTTGGGCAGGACGTGTGGAAGTCGGAGGTGAAGCGGGTTTTCGGGAAAGTCATGGAGGGTGTCGAAGTTGATGTCGATGTCGTTTTTGGGCTGGACTGCGCAGCCTGGGTCGCGGAGAACATCGACAGCGTCGACGCTCCAGCGAAACTCGTTATCGCCGCGCAGCTCTGGCATGGCAATGACGATCACACCTTCAGTGAGGGTGCGGCGGCAGTCCTGTTTGAGCCACGTACCGCTAGCGTCGGGCAACGCGCCAACCTTTCCGCTCCTGTTGAGGGACACGTGTTGCGCCCAATGACGACTGGAGACGAGACACTGAAGACGGACCTGTCGCAGCTTGCAGCGATGCAGGTAACCCCGAACAAGCTGACCCATGTCTGGTTTGCCGGGTGCCGTGAACCGCTCACCGTTGCGGCCACGGCATCGCTTGATTCACTGCAGAAAGAGACACCGGTGGCTCGTCTGATCGACCACGTTACAGGCAATCCGGGGCCTGTAAGTGGGTGGATTGCATTGGCCATCGCGCTTGAATCCGGCAGGCAAAACCCGGGCTTGCAACTGGTTGCGTCGCATGAAACGGGAAGCGACCAGACCCAGTTGTGCATAGTCGCTCCGGGGCGATTCGAAGGAAACTGAATTGAAAAAGTATGTGTTGGGACGGTGGCTGATTCTGGCCGCCGTGGTGCTGGCGATCGCGGCCTTTGTGATGCTGACAGTAAGCTCACAGGATCTGGAAGCCTGGTTCGTGAAATACCGGCTTGTATTTGCCGGCGTGGCGCTTGCCGTTCTGGCGTTGCTCGCGATGGCCTTTCCCAGACGTCCGCAGATTCGACTTGCCATGCAGCAGGCATCGAATGAGCAAGGACTGGAACCGCCCAAACCTGTCGACAATGCTGCGGCAACGGCACGCGCAAGCGGCGCTTCGGCGGTTGCTCGCGCGCGAGCGCTGCGCTTCGAGCTGCGGCAGATCCGTCGATTCGGTTGGGCGTACGATCGCCCGTGGCTGCTTCTCACCGGGAGTGACACCGTAATTGGCCGATTGCTGCCGGAGCTGGCCGGAAACTGCTGGCTTGTCACCGATGACGTCGTGCTGTTGTGGAGCAAGACCGGCGCCGACGGGCAACCGGATGCCGACTGGCTGAAACAGCTGTACCGACTGCGTCGCCGCCGACCGGTGGATGCCGTCGTGCTGACCGTTGACGGCGCCGCGGATCTGCCTGCGCAGCGTCGTGGCGCCAGTGCGTCGAGCGTGAACCTTGTGCGCATCGCCGACACGCTGCGCTGGGCCGCTCCTGTCTACGTGCTCGACATCGCGGACGCTGACCATGTCGCTAACGCTAATACGCCGGTGACCGGTTGCGAATTCCCGCGCAATGCCGATACCCTTGCAATTGAAGCCACGTTGCAGACAGTACGCTTGCGTCTTGCCGATCGCAGTGTCGCGCAACTGAGCCGCAACTTCCGCGACCGCTATACGGCGAACCTGTCAGAGCGACTCGACACGCGCAGCGGACCGCTTGCCAGCTGGATCGCCGGTCTGTCTGGGGGACGGTATCGCCAGCAGCAGGTCAGCGGCGCATTCTTTGCGCCATACCCTATGCCCGCTACCGGCCGCGACAAGAATGCACCGACCAGCGCTGACCTGTCCTTGTGGCAGTACATCGGCGACGCAGCGCAAACGATCTCCGGCCGCCGCATTGGCTGGCATCCGGTAACGGTGTTCTCGATCGTCGCGTTCACGGCTATCGGGGTGTGGACCGCCGGCATGCTGATTTCCGGCCTGTCGAACACGCGCGAACTGCACCTCACGAGGCAAGCGCTCCACACCCTGGACACAGCTCCCGATTCCGCCGCCCGCCTGCATGCGCTGCTGGCGCTGCAGCAGCGCATCGATCTCTACGAAGATCGCACGCAGCACCACACGCCGCTATTGACGCGCTTCGGCCTGAACCGCGATCGCGAGGTACTCGCGGCGTTGTGGCAGCCGTATGCCCGGGCAAGCCGCAGCGTTCTCGTCACGCCGGTCCAGCAGAACCTCGAAGCCTCCCTGGTCGACCTCAGCCAGATGCAGACCGAACATGTCGACGACCGGACCAACCAGCTTGCACTCGACGGCCACAAGGCGCTCAAAACCTACTTGATGCTGGCCGAACCCAGCCGCGCCGACGCAGCGTTCATGACGCCGTTCCTCACCCGCTACTGGAGCACGAACGCGAACCTGCCGACCGGCGAGAAACTCGACCTCTCCGAGCGCTTGCTTGGCTTCTACGCCCAGCACCTGAGGGCGCATGAAGACTGGCGCATCCAGCCACGCCAGGATCTGGTCAACTCATCGCGCCAGACGCTGCTTGCGGTGATCGGCGTGAAGAACTCCGAAGACACGATTTACCAAGGCGTTCTCGACAGGGTGGGCAACCGCTACCCCGACCAGACGCTCGCGTCCATCACGGCAGGCACCGACACGCGCGGACTGCTGCGCACGTCATCGTCCGTATCGGGCGTCTTCACCCGGCAAGCCTACGAGGGCACCATCGCCGCAGCCATCGACGAAGCCGCGAAGCGCAACGAAGCGGCGAGCGACTGGGTGCTGGCCAACAATTCGCAACGCCAGGAGCCGGGACAATCGGCCGATGACATGAGGTCGTCTCTCACCAGCCGCTACTTCGCGGATTACACCGACCACTGGCTGGGCCTCATGAACACGCTGCAGTGGGAGCCAGCGCTCACGCTGCCATCCGCGATTGGGCAACTGAAGCTGATGGCCGACGCGCGGCAGTCGCCGGTGATCGCGCTAATGAAGTCGCTCGAGTATCAGGGCGGAGCGGGGGCGCTGAAGGCGTCGCTGTCGGACACGCTGGTGGACAAGGCACAGCACGTCTTCGCCGGCAAGGTCGAGGGCCCGGAGACGGCCACGCCCGATCCGGCCGGGCCACTTGGAGCGTCATTCGGTCCGGTGCTGCGCCTGATTGGTGACACCGGCGCACAGGGCAATGCCAATAGCGGCGCGAACCGCGACCTCAGCCTGCAACGCTTCATGGAGCGTGTCACCGCTTTGCGCCTGAAGCTGCAGCAGATCAATGACAGCCCTGATTCCGACTCCCAGGCAAGACAGGTGGCGCAGTCGCTCTTCCAGGGCAAGGGCTCGGAACTGGCCGACACCCAGGCCTACGCGCAACTGATCGCCGCGAGTCTCGGCGCGCAATGGGCGGGCATGGGCGATGCGCTCTTCGTTCGGCCTGTCGCTCAGGCAACGCAAACGGTGCTGCAACCGGCCCAGGCCAGCCTGAACGAGGCATGGCGGCAAACCATCGTCGCGACGTGGAACCGCTCGTTTGCCGGACGCTACCCGTTCGCTAATACGGACAACGATGCGTCCCTCCCCGAACTCGCGCGTTTCCTGCGCCCGCAGGGTGGGTTGATCGGTGCGTTCCTTGGTTCGCAACTCGCGGGCGTGCTCGAATTGCAGGGTGACCAGTGGGTGCCGGTGGCCACAGGCAACGCGACGTTGACGTTTGATCCCAACTTCCTCAAGGCGCTGAACACGCTGCAGCGCATCGCGGGCCATCTGCTTGCACAGGGCGAGCCGCAATATCGCTTCGACTTCAAGCCGGTGCCGACGGCAGGCGTGACCGACACCGTGTTCGCGCTCGACGGCCAGAACCTGCACTACTACAACCAGCAGGAAACCTGGGAGGCGCTGACCTGGCCGTCGAACAATTCGCAGGGCCTCGGCACACGTCTGCAATGGCAGACGGAGAAGGCCGGTACCAACAAGAGCTTTGAGTTTGGTGGCCGTTGGGGGTTGGTGCGAATGCTCGAGCGAGCCCAGGTCCAGCCGGTCGACAGCGCAACGTTCCAGCTGACATGGCGAGCCGCGCCGGACACGCGTGCACCGAAGACTGCGCAGGCACCGAAGCCAGCGTCCGCGTCGTCTGCGGCCGGCGCGTCGGCAATCGTGAGCGTCGATGGCGAAGAGGATGACGACACCAGTGATCCGTTTTTTGTTGGCGCCAGACGTCTCGATACCCTGACCACGCAAGGTCCGCTCACGCCGGCTTCGCAGGATCTTACTATTCCCCTGAGCTTCGTGATGCGCACGGACGTAGGCAAGGGGCCGCTGGAACTGCTGGCGCTGCGCAACTTCGCGCTTCCGACACGCATCTTCGCAGGCAAAGGTACGGTTGCCGCAGCGGGCGTTAGAAGGACCGTGCAGGCTGAGGGGCCGCCACCGTTGCCAAGGGCGATGCTCGACGCGGCGAAGCACGCTGAAACGCCGCTCCCTGGTGGATTGAATCCGCTGTGAAACCAGACCACGCTGCTTCGCTGGGATACCGCCCCTTATGCTAACGAACCTCCTCAGCGCGCTGTTCGGCGCACGCCCGCCCTCTGACCTGGCCCGCTCGACACAGGGGCGCTGGGATGACTGGCTGCGCCCCGTCAGCGAGGGCGCGCCGACCGGCGCCGACCCCGGCTATGACGACGACTTCCTCGCGATCAAGGAAGAAGTTGCAAAACTTTCGGATGTCGACGATACGCTGATCGTCGACATCGCCGAGCGCTTGCTCAAGCAAAGCGCGAAGGATGTACGCGTTGCCGTCTACTACGTTTATGGGCGCATGCGTCGCGACGGCGCGGAAGGCGTCGCATCGGGCTTCGAACTGCTCTCGGCGCTCGTTGATCGCTTCGGCGACGCGCTGATGCCGGCCCGCGCCGAAACTCGCAAGGCCGCGCTCGAATGGCTCGCGGGCGGGACCTTTGCTGACCGGCTCGACCGCGTGCAGGGACTCTCTGACGCACTCCTTGAGCGCACGCTGTCGGCGCTCGCGCTGATCACCGAGCGCACGGCGCAATGGCCCGCGGCAGCTCGTCCTGAATTGGATCCGTTGTTTCGCCGCTTCGAAAGCCGCGTGGAAACACCGCTACCGTCGGTGGGCGCAAACAGTGGCCCCTCCTCAGGCGGCGCATCGGCCACTACGCTGCCAGCGGCCGCCGAAATCTCTTCCACCCGCGAGCTGCTCGACCGTGCACGGCAGATGGCGCAGTTCCTGCGCGACCAGCCGCAGGGCTATCTCGCCGCCTACCGCCTGATGCGCTGCGTGCGCTGGGATACGCTCACCGAAGTGCCACCGCACGAAGTCAGCGGCAAGACACGGCTCGTCGCGCCGCGCGCCGAACTGCGCGCGAACCTTAAACGCCTGATGCTGCAGAAGCAGTGGCCGGGACTGCTGGACCGCGTCGAGGCCGCCTTCGCCGAAGGCGCGAATCACTTCTGGCTAGATTTGCAGTACTACGCGTTCAGTGCGCAGGAGCGTGCCGGCGGTGAATACGCGCAGATCCGCGAACTCGTCGCTACCGACTGTGCGCTGATGCTCGAACGTCTGCCTGGCCTGGACCAACTGGCGTTTTCAGATGGCTCGCCCTTCGCCGATGACACGACGCTCGAATGGATTGCACGCTACGCCACGGTACGTGACGTAGAGCGGGGCGAGGCCGTCGTGCCCGTGAGCGTATCGTCAGTCAATACCGATTGGGCCGAAACCGAAGCCCAGGCGTTCGATCTTGCCTCGCAGGAGGGATTGGACGCCGCCTTTGCCTGGCTGCAACGCTTGCCCGCCCAGGATGGCGAACGCGACCGCTTCGTGCGGCATCTGGTGATGGCGCGCGTGGCCGAGCGCGCTGAGCGTCCGGACACGGCAATGCATCTGCTGTCGACGCTCGATATCGCCGCGCAGCGCTTCCAGCTTGCTGCCTGGGAGCCGTCGCTGGCGTTCGAAACCAAACACCACTTGCTGCGCCTGCTGAAGATCCGGATGAATCGCAAGGAAGCGGACAAGCCCGCGCTTGCGACTCGCATCGACGCGCTGATGGGCGAGCTGACGGCGATCGATCCGGCACACGCCGTGACGCTCGCGTGAGCGGTATAGATAGCGAGATCGAGAGACAGAGCCAATGAGCAACGCAACCCAGGACAACGAAATCCTTCGCTACTACGAAGCGGAAATGCGCTACCTGCGCGAGGCGGGCAAGGAATTCGCCCAAGCGTTCCCGGACCGCGCGCGCATGTTGAACATCGATCGCGTCGGTGAGCGCGACCCGCACGTCGAACGACTGTTCGAAGGCTTCGCGTTCCTGATGGGTCGCTTGCGGCACAAGCTCGACGACGAACTGCCCGAGCTGACCGAGGGCCTCGTCAGCATGCTATGGCCGCACTACCTGCGCATGATTCCGTCGCTGTCGATTCTCGAACTGAGCCCTGCTGACGGCGCACTGCAGAAGCACGAAACGCTTGCGGCCGGACTTGAGGTCACGTCCGACCGGATCCCGGCGGGACCGTCGTCGGGCGCGGACGAGGGGGGCATCGAATGCATCTACCGGACCACGCAGGAAGTGGACCTATATCCACTGCACCTGAGTGAAGCGAACGCCTACGCGCGCGAGGACGGCCGTTCGGTGCTGCGTTTGCGACTCGAGGTGCAGCCGCAGGCGCGGCGCGAGCAACTGGAAGTGCCGCGCCTGCGCCTGTTCCTGAACGCCGACCGGCCTGTTGCGCTCGCGCTGTACGCGGCGCTCATCGCCGAGCCAGTGGCGATCAATGTGCGTGTGCCCGGCTATCCCGCGGACCGTCCCGGCTTGCCACAGCCGATGCCGGGCCTACACCTCGAACCGGCGGGTTTTGCCGCGGACGAACGCCTGTGGCCGAAGGCGGACAATGCGTTCGGCGGTTACCAGTTGCTGCTCGAATACTTCACGTTTCCTGAGAAGTTCATGTTCGTGGACCTGCTGGGTCTGGACATGCAGGCCATCCCGCAGGATGCGCCGTATTTCGATGTCGAAGTCGTACTGGAGAAGCCCTATCCGGACGACATACGTTTCTCGGCCAAGAATGTGCGCCTCTTCTGCACGCCGATCATCAATCTGTTTCAACTGGAAGCGAACCCGATCGTCGCCACCCAGTACGAAACTGAATACCGTGTCTACGCGACCGAGCAGCACGGGGACAATGTCGACGTGTATTCGGTCGATACCATTCAGGGCCTTGAGGCTGGCTCAGGCCGGCGCTTCGAATACGCGCCGTTCGCATCGTTCCGTCATCGTGGCGGCATGCTGCGTCACGAAATGCCTGAACGGTATTTCCACACGCGCGTACGGCGCGGGCCATCGGGACGGTTCGACACATGGGTGGTCCTCGGCGGCCACGCCTGGGAGCATCACGCGACACTGCCGAAGGAAACCCTGTCGCTGTCGGTGACAGGCACCAACGGGATGGTGCCGCGCAAGGCCCTGCGCGAAGCGGGCATCACCCGCATGCGCAGCGGTTTTACGAACATCGGCTCGGTACGCAACCTGACTGCGCCGACGCTGCCGGTTTACCCGCCAACCGGCGACCGCTTCCAGTGGCGCGTGCTGTCGCATCTCGCGCCGAATTACCTGTCGCTACTGAACCCGGAAATCCTGCGCGGCTCGCTCGCGCTGTACGACTGGAGTGAGGGTGAGCTGAACAAACGCCGCATCGACGCTATCGCCGATGTACAGCACCGATTGCTGCAAAAGCTCGTGAAGGGCGGACTGCAGCGCGGCGTCGAGATCGAGGTGACGCTCGACAGCCACCGGTTTGCCGGCGACGGCGACATCGAACTGTTTGGCGGGATGCTGAACCGTTTCCTCGGGCTGTACGCGACGCTGAACCTGTTCACGAAGCTAGTTGTCGTGTCGCAGCCGACCGGTCGCCGTATCGAATGGCCTGATACGAAGGGCGAAGGAGCACCGTTTTGAACGCACCGGACAGGGAGTTTCCGTCATACGTCGACCGGGCGCTGCTGCCGGTGCTGCTCGACGACGCGACGCGGATGAATTTCTTCCGTTTCTGCGAGTTGATTGAACTGGCCGCGCCCGACAAGCCGCCGCTGGGTACGACTGATTCGCCCTCCACCGAGCCGGTGCGCTTTCGGTCGCGGGCGCGGATCGGATTTCCGAACCGCGAAATCGATGCGGTCGAATACGATCCCGATGACCCCTCGGCGCCGCCTGCGGTACGCACGACGTTTCTTGGCTTGTACGGGGTTGATGCCCGTATGCCGTCGTACTTCGTCGACGAGATCGCGCAGAACCGGGACGGCGCAGAGCCGATGTCGGGCTTTCTTGACCTGTTCCATCACCGCGTCGTCACTCAGTACTACCGCGTGTGGCGCAAGTATCGCTATCCCGCAGGATTCAGGAGCGGGGGCACCGATGAGATTTCGCGCTACCTGCTGAGCTTTGCGGGACTCGGCATCGGCGCGCCGGAGATCGCGCAGGCAGTCGGCCCGCGCAAGCTGCTGTCGATGCTCGGCTTAGCGGGTCAAAGGACCCGCACGGCCGAAGGACTGACGGGTGTGCTGCAGCATGCGGTGCCTGATGCGCGGATCACTGTAGAGGAGTTCTATCCGGTATGGATCCGCGCCGACAGGTACACGCCGGGAGCGTTAGGTGACGGCTGCCTGCTCGGTCGTGGGTTTTATGACCGGGCGAATGCGGTGCGCGTGGTCATCACACCGCAGACGCGTGAATCGGTACTCGGGCTGATGCCAGGGCGGACCTGTCACCGGGATCTCATGGCGTTGTTGCGCTTTTACCTGGGCTATGAGGCAAGGGCGCATCTGGAAATGCACGTCAGCGCGGAACTGATGCCTGCGCAGCAGTTGAACTCAGATCAGGTCAGCCTTGGTTACACCAGCCAGTTGCCGCAGCCCCGCGGGCACGACCCTGTCGCTGGGCTCACGCGCGTGCAGCTTGGCGAGTGGACGGGTGGTAGCGAGCGACGCGCAAGCCAGGGGCGCGCGTCGCACTGACACGGCGTTTAACGGATTGATACGGAACACATAGAGGATCAACAGGATGATGCGACAGCTTCGAACCGCTGCAACGGTGTTGGCCATCCTTACCAGCGCCGGGTGTGGGGTAGGTCAGGCGGTGAAGGACAGCACGGTGGACGCAGCGAAATGGGCGTTCACGACGCAGATTAAAACTATGAACGTGGACCTCGTCAGCCGGTCATCATTAAACGCAAATGGTGCCGGACAGTCGATGTCGACCGTGGTGCGGATTTACCAGCTGAAAACGCCGCAGGCATTCCAGCAGCTCGACTACACGCAGTTGCAGACGAATGATCTCGATGCGTTGAAGGCCGATTTGCTCGCGACCAAAGACGTCGTGCTGCGTCCTGACGCGAGCACAAGCGTCAGCGAGCCGATGAATAGCGCTGCGCAGTATGTCGGCGTGGTCGCCTTCTTCCGCAACGCCGGCAAGGATTCCACGTGGAAGCTTGTGATCCCGAAGAAGCAGTGGAAGAACACAGACCCGGTGAAGATCGAGGCGCGCGACAACACGCTCAATCTCGTTGACGCGACGGATGACACGATCAGGCGCAACGCACCTCAGCAGAGCGTGCCGAACCCGCCGAAACCGAAGCCCGCGGCGGTGACAGAGTATGGAACGCAGGCGGGGTGACGTTTAGAAAACCCGCAACCGCAACGCTATGCGCGGATAGCGAAGCTCTGCGCGTAAGCCTTGGATACCGTGTCGCTACCCCACACCTTACCGTCGATCAGCACTTGGGAACACGCGTCGCCCGGCACCGCTACACCGACGCGTGCGGCCGCCTCGCGATACAACTGCGTCTGATTGATTTGCGCCGCAATCTCCTCATAATCCGCGCGTGCATCGATCATGCCCCAGCGTTCGAACTGCGTGAGGAACCAGGCCCCGTCGGTGGCGCGAGGGTAGTTCACGGCACCGTCGTCGAAGAACCGCACAGGCAGACCTTGCGGCGCCGAGGCGGCGATCTCGTTGCCGAATCGCGCCGCAATCAAGGCTTCATCGATGCCGATGAATTCAGGCCGTGCAAGCCAGCGTGCAATCTCCTCACGATGCCCCGCGCCGTCGAGCCAGCGGCACGCTTCGAGCATGGTCTGCACGAGCGCTCGCGCCGCTTTCGGCGTCGCGCTGACAAAATCGCGCCGGCATGCCAGCACTTTCTCGGGATGATCGGGCCACACGTCGCTCGTATAAGCGACCGTCCTGCCGACGCCTTGTGCCTCTGCCATCGCATTCCACGGCTCGCCGACGCACAGGCCGTCGAGCTTGTCTTCGGCGAGCGCGGCGACCATCTGCGGCGGTGGAATCACGACGCTCTCGATATCGCGCAACGGATGCACGCCTTGCGACGCCAGCCAGTAGGACAGCCACATCGCGTGTGTGCCGGTGGGGAAAGTCTGCGCGAACACCGGTTTGCGGCCGAGCGTCGCCAACGCCCTGGGAAGGGTGCCGTGTTCGGCTAATGCATCGGCGAGACGGTTTGACAGCGTGAATGCCTGACCATTGCGATTGAGCACCATCAGCACGGCCATATCCGTTTGCGGACCGCCGAGTCCGAGTTGCACGCCGTACACGAGACCGTAGAGCACATGCGCCGCGTCGAGATCACCCGACAGCAGTTTGTCGCGCACAGCGGCCCATGACGGCTGGCGGCACAACTCCAGCGTCAATCCATGGGCGTGGCCGAACTCGAGCAGCTTGGCAGCGACGAGCGGCGCGGCATCGGACAGCGCAACGAAGCCGAGCCGCAGATGGGTCTTCTCGAGCGGCGCAGATGCGGACGTTGGGGCGAGGGGGGCGGGAGAGTTCATGAGCGGCGCTTCATTTAAGCGAATCTGCTGACGCGATGACGGCACGCGCGACTTCAGCGAGTTTGACGCCCTGGTTCATGGCGCGCTTGCGCAGGTTAGCGTACGCGGCGTGTTCGGTGATCTTCTGTTGATCCATCAGCAGGCGTTTGGCACGATCGATCAGCTTGCGTTCGGCGAGTTCGTTTTCGGCTTGCGCGAGGCGCTCGCGCAACTGCGACTCCTGCGCGAACCGTGCGAGTGCGACTTCGAGAATCGGTGCGAGCCGTTCCGTGGCAAGACCTTCGACAAGGTAGGCCGTGACGCCCGCACCCACTGCGTCGCGGATCAATTGCTGGTTCGCGTCGTGACTGAACATCAACACCGGACGTGGCGCCGTGGCGTTCATGACCGCGAGTTGTTCGAGCGTGTCACGCGATGGCGATTCCGTATCAATGATGATGACGTCCGGCCGTTCGCTCTGAACCACGCGGTGTAGCGCTTGCGGCGTCGCCGTGCCGGCGAGCATCTCGTAGCCAAGTCGTGCGAGGGCGTCGCGCAGATCGCCTATCGGCTTGTCGGTATCGGTGACTAGGAGAACACGCAGCATGGGGTTGGGTTTATCGACGGCTGGCTACGAATAAAGCAACCTGCATGCCAGTGCGAAACGATTGCGATGAAGGTAACGCAATCATGGGCTTACAAACAGTGTAGGCAACCGTGGCCGCACCCGCATGGGGCATGCGCAAGGCATGCCCCGAAGCGGCGCATGAGGTAGGAACATTGTCTCAACGAACGCAAAGCCGGGCTGCCGGGGCGTCACGCCATAGTTGCAGCGCAGCCCGCACTTCTTTGACAAGGGGATCCCACTTACCCAGCTCCCGCTGGCGGAACAGGCGCATTGACGGATACCACGGGCTATCGGTTCTGCCGGTCAGCCATCGCCACTCGGGATAGGCGGGCACGAGCACCCAGACAGGCAGTCCCGCCGCACCGGCCAGATGAGCGACCGACGTGTCGACGGTAACGAGCAGGTCGAGCGTCTGCAGTATCGCTAGCGTGTCCGTAAAGTCGTTGATCGCGGGGCCCAGAGCATGCAGGTCGTATTCGTGTGCCAGGTCTTCGCTTTCATGCTCGTGGACGCCTTTCTGGACCGAATACCACGTTATACCGTCAAGCCCGAAAAGTGGCTTCAGCGCGGCCAGTTGGATAGACCGGTAACGGTCGAGAACATGGTGAGGGCTGCCGGCCCACGCTACGCCGACGCGTTTGTTTTGTGCCTGCTTGTTGCCATGTGGAATCGCTTCGATATGAATCTTCCAATGACTGAGTTTTTCCGGCGTTGGCGCGAGGTAGGGCATCGCAATCGGAAGCATGGGTAAGTCGAGTTTTGTATGTTCCGGCATCCTCAGCATATGGCACCAGTAGTCATATGGACCGGGCGGTAGGGTAGTGAATACGGTCTGCACACCTGTCGTGCTCGCGGCCAGTTCCGCGATCGGCTGGCTGACCAGTACATCGACTGCAGCACCTTGACGATTCAACCATTCGGCGAATCTGAGGAACTGGATTTCATCGCCGCGCCCTTGTTCGCCGACGAGCAGAAACCGGCATCCTGAGACGGGTTCGCCATGCCACTCGGGGAAACCTGGGCGAACCCGCTCATTTTCCGTGCCGGGGAGGTCGTAAAACGATCTATACCTCTTCCAGCCCTCCTCGAACTCACCAAGGGCAAGCAACACACCGGCAAGATGAAATTGCAGGTGCGGGTTATCCGGCAGAAGCCGGGCCGCTTCAGTACTATGCGGCCGACTTTCGGCAACGTTGCCGGTGATGCTGAGTGCTCTTGCTGCGTTGTGATGCAGGAACGGATGGTGCGGATCGATGACGAGTCCCTGCCGGGCCACGCTAAGCGCTTCGCTGAAGAGGTCGCGGGTGTTCAGCACGTACGCTAGCGAATTAAGCGTATCGGCATTGTCGGCAAAGCGGATTCTGATCTGTTCGATCGCTTCATCAAGCTTGCGATTGCGGCCGGCTTTGAGCAGTGCCGCGATCAGGTCGAGGCCGTCTTGCGGGCTTGCCGGGTCGAGCAGCCAGGCGCGCAACCAGTAGTCCGCAGCGTCATCGCTCTTGCCGAGCGCCGTGCAGATCCGGGCCAGCGCGCGAACGGCGTGGTGCACTCCCGAATCGATCTCAATGGACTTTTCATAGTGGTCCATTGCCTCGTTGAGACGGCCGGACAGCCGCAGGCAGTCGGCAAGGTTCCGGTGAAGACTGGCGGTACTGCCCGCCAGGCTGATCGCTCGGCGATAGGACGCTTCAGCCGATCCATGGTCGCCCTTCAGCGCGGCAAGCAGGCCCGCGTGCTCCCACAATTCAGCCCGCTCAGGGGCGGCTTGCAATGCCAGTTCCAGGTATTCGCGCGCGCGCTCGATTTCATCCGTATGAACGCAGGCAAGTCCCATACGGTGCAGCGCGTGTGCGTCGCGTGGGCGTATGGCGAGCACCTGGCGGTAACCGTTCATCGCCTCGGTCATCCGTCGCGCGGAAAAATGCGCATCTGCACGCGCGACGACAGCGTTCGCGTCTGCGTCATCGTGATTCATTGCTTGCCCGTGGATTGAGGGATGTACGGCCCCTGCGATCCGCAGTCGCGACGCAGGGGCGCAATTCCGGCGTAGCCGATTTATTGCGTATAGGTAGCCAGGAGAGAAACGCCGCTCAGTTTTGTGTTGGCGCTCAATATGCCGTAGTAAGTTCCGGCTACCGGGTTGGTGATCGTGCAGGTGGCGGCCCCACCTCTGACCATAACGGACTCGCAGTCAGGATGGAGCATGGATGGCGTACCGGCTCTGACATACAGTGTTGCGATTTGACTGGCTGTCTCTGGCGACAGGGTGAACGTCAGGCTCTTGACGCCCGCAGGAACAACCAGATCGTAATTCTGCATATCGCCGTTTTTTGCTGAGATTGTTAGCGGAGTACCGGCGCTTAGGTCCGTCAGGGTTGGAGGCATGACCTGAAATGGGCGCGTCAGCTTGCTAACGGCTCCGGTGCTATCCGTCACTGTGAATGTGATTTCGTAAGTGCCGGGATAGTCATAGTTCACATAGGGCGCGACCGATTGTGTGCGCACCATATCAGGACCACCCGTGCCGAAATTCCAGGTCCATGACTTGATCGGCGCACCCCTGGCAGTAGACAGGTCCTTGCATGTCACTTGCATGATCGTCGTCGCTTCGGAGCACGTAAAATCCGCTGCCGCAGGAATCTTTCCGGACCTGGCGGCAATGACAGTCGCGTTCGCATCCAGAATGCCTGAGCCGATAGGTTGATCCGGTTTGCCGTTGGGAAACGGTTGCACATTCTGCGTCAGCAGCGCTCTCATTTCCGTGGCGCTCAGGGGCGTGGGAGCGACTGATTGAGCGAGTGCGATCACGCCGCTCACCATGGGTGCCGCCATCGACGTGCCGTCCAGGTAGGTATAGCCTTCGGTGCCCGGCGCGGCGGTTCCGTTGTTATAGGTGGACCAGATCGAGTCGCCAGGCGCGGCAATATCGACAGTCTGTCCGTAGTTTGAAAGAACCCACTTCAAACCGGGGCGATTGCTGCCGCCGACACTGATCACGTTCCGGCAGTTCGCCGGCGTAAAATTCGCTGCGCTGTTGCCATCGTTGCCAGCCGCCGCAACGACAACGGCCCCCCGACTGACGGCGTAGTCAATGGCGTTCTGAAACGTCATGCCGCAAGAGCCGCCGCCGCCAAGGCTCACATTAATGACCTTCGCCGGGTAGGCGTTGTTAGGGACACCCGACACGCTGCCGCCAGCGGCCCACGTCACGCCGTCGGCGACGTCGGATGTAAAGCCTCTTCCGCATGCATTCATGACCCGGACCGGGATGACCTTGGCGGCGGGTGCGATCCCGGCTATACCAACGCCGTTATTGGTCTGCGCGGCCATGATGCCCGCGACGTGGGTGCCGTGCCAGACGACCGGGCATGTCTCGGTGGTGATACCCGGATTCGTGCCGTCGCCGCCCCGGTTGTTCGCGGTGAAATCGTACCCAGGCAGGATATTGGCATTCAGGTCGCTATGACGAGTTACACCGTTGTCTATCATCGCGATCACGGTCCCGGCACCGTTAGCCATATCCCAGGCGCCCTCTGCCCGTATTCCCGCCGTGGTGACGCCGGGTTTCTGGTTCGAGCTTAAGCCCCATTGTTTGCCGTATTCCGGGTCGTTTGGCGCCATGGTGACGGACATCGGTGTATCAGGCTCTACATACTCGACGTCAGGGTCCGATGCAATGGCCCGCATGAACGCTTTGGCATCCCTGGCGTTCAGCTTGCGTTCTGTTGTAACCACATCAGCCCCAATTCCCATGCGGCGCAGATGGCGCGCTTTCGCGGGGAAGGCGTTCGTTAGCCGGTCTAGTCTTGACTGGACTGCAGAGGTTGATCCGCGTTCTGCGGTGCCGGTCTTGTACTTGACAATGAAGCGGTCGTTGGATGCGTCCGCAGACAGGCCGCTCACATTCATCTTCAAGGACGATTGCAGGGCAACGGTGCTGGATGCCGCCGCCAGTGCCGCCGCCGCGCTTTCCGGAGTCGGTGTTGTTTCGGACGTTGTATCGACGTCGCTGTTTCCGCCACACGCCGCTAGTGCCAGCGAAAGAGAAATATAGGCAGTGCCTGCAAACACACGACGTGCATTTGCTTTCAACCACAGCACGCCGATTTCCGTAAGGGTTATAGGAGAACCGTGCTGCTTGCTCTTATGTCTCTGTTTTTGCATGTTTTTATCCCTTGTACGACATATAAAAAGGATTGCCTCTGTTTTTATGCAGCAGTCGTGCTGTCGGCATAAGCCGGGGCCATAAGCCGCGCGCCAGTCCTTGCTTCTCTGGCGTAGGCCATACGACAGTAGATTAAGATTCCTAACTAATTACTGTCGCTGTCGCTTGCGTGATGGGTTATCTTCCGCCGCCGCCAGCCAGCTCGTTGCATTCCTGCATCGCGCGAAATTAATAGCCTGGACGGGAACGTAGTTAGCCTGAAATGGATAATAAATAGCCTGATTGATATAAACAATCAGGCGTTTCTATTTGTTCGTCAGATAACTTACTCAGCGCGTAAGACTATCGGTGCCTACTCGTGCAGGCTAAAGGGGCAACTCAGCCAGCCGAGCGGGGGAGCGAGGATGTGATGACGAGGGCAATGGCAAATTTCGCGCAACGGTGGCAAGCGTCGCACCGTTGGCTGATTGATACGTGATTCGGTATCTGTGTTGGCGATGGCGTTCCGGCGTGTGCGGGACCCACGATGAGGCTCGACGCGCACTCGCGCAGCGCTATCCAATCAATTCCATTCCCCGTAACTCCGGGGCGAAAACAATAAACTCACTGCAATCATGGCAACAACGCTAGCAGCCAGGGTGATCCAGGCCACCCCAAAACCGCCGGTCCAACCCCGAGCAATCCCGGCAACAACGGGTGCAACGGCCGCCAGAATGAACCCGACACCCTGAGTGAATGCGACGAGCCTGCCCGCGACGCGATGATCCGACGAATGATCCATGGCTGTGACGAGCGTCAACGAGAACGTCCCGCCAAGTCCGGCGCCGGCAACGCCGACCCAGAGCAGCGGCGCTGCGTCGGGCCACATGACCAATCCGAGCAACCCGGCGAATTGGGCGGACAAACCTAGCACCAGCCACGGCCGCCGATCCCGAAACGGTGCCGCAGCAAGCGGCAACAGCAAAGCTGATGCGGCCTGAAACGCCGTCATGCTGGCAAGCAGCGAACCGCTATCCGCGACACTCACCCCGCGCTGCTGGTAGAACGCCGGCAGCCAGGCGACGAGCGTCGTATATCCGCCGTTGACGATCCCGAAGTACAAGCCGAGCGTCCAGGCGCGCCGCTTGCGCCACAGCGAAAAAGTCACCGCATTGCCCGGCGTTGCCTGCTTGGCAGCATCGCGCGGGGTGCGGAAATTCAAACTCAACCAGCAAATCAGCGCGATACAAGCAGGAATCGCCCACATGGCGAGACCCGCATGCCACGACCCGGTCGCGCCGCTCATCCATGGACTCAAGCGCGCCCCCAAGCCGCCGCCACCCATGATCGACGCCGAGAAAACCCCCATCGCGAGCGGCACGCGCGCATGAAAACGCTGCTTCATGACAGCCGGCAGCAGCGCCTGAATGGCCGCGACGCCGACGCCCGCAAGCGCCGCCGTCAACAGCAAGGTCCCACCACTTGCCGCCATCCAGCGCGCACCGCAAGCCAGCGCGATCGCCAGCAAACCGAGCGCGACGCCGCGCGTTTCACCAATTGAACGGGTTAGCGCGCCGGCACCGAACGCGCCGATGCCCATCGCGACGACCGGCAGGCTGGTCAGCAACGAGGCGCCATAAAAGCTGAGTCCGGTTGCCGCGCGGATCGTCGTCATCAATGGACTGATCGACGTCAGCAAGGGCCGCAGATTGATGCCGATCACCACGATCACGCCCAGCCATAAGGCGTCCCGCCACGTCAGCGCGTGGGATGCATCGTTGGCGTCTGTACGGACCGGAGTGGCGCTGGAGTGCGAATTCACGATGGACCTGAAGGTGAGGGGTGAGCGCCGCAGTAAGCGCGGGAAAGGCTGCGCTTACTGCGGCGGCATGGTTGGAAAAGAACGTCGAACGAAGTAAAAAATCCGTTCCCAGCTCATTTTGGTCAACCATAATAACTTAGAATGGTTAACCATTTGACTAATGTCCGGTATAGATGAGACGCTACCCGCATGGCGCTTGCCGTCCGTCGCCGCTAGAATGCCGGGCGATATCGCTCCGTTTCCGTCACTGAACTCATGGCTCCACGTTCCCGAAATCCCTCGTCTGCCGACGCAGAAACGCCGCTTCACACCGCGATCGGCGATGACTCGGTCAGCGTCGAGGAGCGTGTTTACGCGTCGATCACCGCGGCGTTGTTGCAAGGCCGTCTGCGGCCGGGCGCGCAACTGGTCGAGCGCGACCTCGCCGCGGCGTTCGGCTGCACGCGCGGCGCGTTGCGCAAGGTGCTGGCGCGGTTGGGTTTTGAGGGCAAGCTGGTGCTCGAGGCGAATCGCGGCGCATTTGTGCCGTCGCCATCGGAGGAAGACATTCGTCAGGTGTACCGCGCCCGGCAGATTGTCGAGGCGGGCATCGTCGCGGCTTTGTGCGGGAGTTTGAGCGCGGCTCACCAGCGCCGCCTGCGCGCCCATGTGCGCAGCGAAGAGAAGGCGTCACGCGCCGGCGCGATCGAGGAATCCGTACGGCTCGCGGGCCAGTTTCATGTTTTGTTGACGGAGCTGGCGGGCGGGACGGAATTGCTCGGTCTGGTTGGGCAACTCGTCGCGAAGACCGAGTTGTACAAGGCGTTGTTCGACCCGTCGAAGGGTTCGACCTGTTCCGCGGACGAGCATAGGCAGATTATCGAAGCGCTCGACGCGGGAGACCTGCGTGCGGCACTGGATACGATGCGCGAGCATCTGTCGGCGTTGGAGGAGCGGGTGGTCGAGCAGGTGCGCAAGAGCGCCGCAGGAGAGGATCTCGGTGCGGTGTTCGGCGTGTAGAAAAGGAAGGGCAACTCATGCGACGCCGCAGCGCGCCGCTCAGGCTCGAGTCAACGAGTCAAGCCGGAGAAGGCGCGCGAAAGGCTTCGCGAACAAACTGAACAGCAGCAATTGACCACGCCCGGACCGATCATGAGGTAAGCCAATGAGCGGTCAGCGTGCCGCCAGCCTTAACGGCGACGGAATTGCGTGTTGCGTGCGCCGCCGCCACCGGTGGCGCGCTCGTCTTTGTGACGGAAATTGATCCGGCCTTTGGTCAGATCGTAAACCGACAGTTCCAGCGTAACGCGGTCGCCCGCGAGAATACGGATGTGGTTCTTGCGCATGCGTCCGGACGCGTAAGCGCCAACCACGACGCCGTTGTCGAGCGTCACGCGGTAACGGCTATCCGGAAGTACTTCGTCGACGATACCGTCAAGTTCAAGC
>JARLJU010000284.1 GCA_031291055.1 Rudaea sp.
CCGCTCCAGGATCACGGATTGGAGTGGATCCACGGAGATGCGCCGCTGGCGCATCCGCTCGACGATGGATCGGCAGTGATGCTGGAGCGCGACATCGGTCATGCGGAACGCGCGTTGGGCGTAGACGGCAAGCGATGGCGGCGTTTGATGCAGCCCGCAGCCGATGACTGGAATGAGTTCGCGGAGGACACTCTTGGGCCAGTATCGCGGATTCCGCATCATCCTCTGCGAATGGCGCGCTTCGGACTGACCGCGCTCGAGTCGGCGCAAACCTTCGCCAAGAGCCGCTTCACCAGCCCACGCACGCGCGCCATCTTCGCGGGGCTCGTGGGCCATTCGTTTTTGAGCTTCGACCGGCCATTGAGCGCCACCATCGGGTGGTTGTTCGGCATTACGATTCACGCGGTGGGCTGGCCGATTCCGCGCGGCGGCGCGCAGGCGATTCCGCATGCGCTCATCGGCCACCTGGAGACGCTGGGCGGCACAGTGCACACTTCGCGCCGGATCGATGCAGCGGCATTCCGCGAGCTGGAGGCGGACAGCGACGTTGTGCTCTTCGACACTGCGCCGCGGAATCTGCTTGCCATTGCCGGGGAGCGGCTTGCTCCCGGTTATCAGCGCGCGGTCGAGCGGTTCCAGCACGGTCCGGGCGCTTTCAAGATCGACTACGCTCTCGCCGAGCCAGTTCCGTGGCGCGCTTCAGATTGCCGTCGCGCGATCACTGTGCACCTGGGAGGCACGTTTGAGGAGATCGCCGCGGCCGAGGACGCCGTGGCGCACGGGCGCGAAGCGGAGCGGCCCTTCGTGCTCGTCGCGCAGCCTACCCTCTACGATCCAAGCCGCGCGCCGCAGGGCAAGCACGTGCTATGGGCTTATTGTCACGTGCCGAATGGGTCGAGGTTCGATATGACGGAGCGCATTGAGGCGCAGATCGAGCGTTTTGCACCGGGATTCCGCGATTGCGTGCTGGCGCGGCACGTTTCCTCGCCCGCAGCGCTGGAGTCGATGGACGCGAATCTTCTGGGCGGTGACATCAGCGGCGGCGCAATGTCGATGCGGCAGACGATCTTCCGCCCCACCCTGCGCGGCTACTCAACCGGCGCGCTGAAGCTGTATCTGTGTTCGGCATCGACGCCACCGGGCGGAGGCGTGCACGGCATGTGCGGCTATCACGCGGCAAAACTCGCGCTGCGGCAGATCAAAAGCTAGCTCCTAGCTTCTAGCCTCTAGCTCCCAGCCCATCCTGCGACATTCTGCTGTAGCGCCCTAGCAGCGCGAGCGAAGAGGGGTGGACAGTGGCCGACTGGCGATCAAGAAAGCTCAGGCCGATCACCGAAGTTGCGCGATGCCTTCCACATTGCGCGGACCAAGCGAACGGCCAGATCAGATTCAAACAGTGCAGCAGAGCTTGCGGCTCAAGCCAAGACTTACGGTGTTTCCCCCGTGAAAATCAGAGCGCGAGAAGAGCCGGACAATCTTACCCGCGCGTGTAGCTCTCCAGAGCTATACGGCTGGGAATCGTAATCGTACATCCGTGCTGGGCCACCAGGTGGCGGTTCTTGAAGATGCTCAGCGTGCGCGTGACCGTCTCGCGCGAGGCGCCGATGAATTCGCCAATCTCTTCGTGGGTCAGGGACATGCGGCAGTGCGCGGCGCGCTCCGGTTTCTGGCCGGTTTCGTCGCTCCACCCAAGGAGCAGGCGGGCCAGCCGTTCAGGCACCGAAGTGGAGAGGCCCACCATGCGCAACTGATCGCAGGCAAGCGAGAAGCTGCGGCTGATCTCGCGCGTGACGATGGGATAAACGCCAGGATGCCGCGATAGAAATTGCAGGAAGACCTGACGCGAAA
>JARLJU010000285.1 GCA_031291055.1 Rudaea sp.
GGACAGCCGCATCGAAGGCTGGAATATCCGCTTCGTCGATACGGTCGCGGATAACGCGTCGAGCGCGCGCTTTGTGCTCGGCAGCCGTCCGGCGCTGCTGCGCGACATCGATCTGGCCGCCTGCGCGATGACGCTATCGAACGAAGCCGAGGTGCTGTCGCGCAGTAACGGCTTCGCGTGTCTGGGCAATCCGCTCAACGCCGCGGCGTGGCTCGCGGACCGGATGGTCCGGCTCGGCACGCCGCTACGGGCCGGCGACGTTCTGATGACCGGCGCCCTCGGTCCGATGGTCGCGGTGACGCAGCCCGGCACCTTCAGCGCGCAGATCGACGGTCTCGGCAGCGTCCGCGCAACTTTCTCCGCATAAGCAAGCACTCGATTGAGGACTGACATGGCAAGCGAAAAACTCAAGGCCGCGATCATCGGCTCGGGCAACATTGGCACCGATCTGATGATCAAGATCCTGCGCAACAGCAAGCATCTGGAAATGGCGGCGATGGTTGGCATCGACGCAGCCTCCGATGGACTCGCACGCGCCGCGCGCTTGGGTGTGGCGACCACTCACGAGGGCGTCGAAGGACTGACGCGCCTGCCGGTGTTCGGCGAAATCGACTTCGTATTCGACGCGACCTCGGCCGGCGCGCACGTGAAGAACGACGCGTTCCTGCGCGCGCTGAAGCCCGGCATCCGTTTGATCGACCTGACGCCGGCGGCAATCGGTCCGTACTGTGTGCCGGTCGTGAACCTTGACGCGCAACTCGACGCCCGCAACGTCAACATGGTGACCTGCGGTGGGCAGGCGACGATTCCAATGGTCGCCGCAGTGTCGCGTGTGGCGAAGGTGCACTACGCGGAAATCGTCGCATCGATCAGCAGCAAATCGGCGGGTCCCGGCACGCGCGCGAATATCGATGAGTTTACCGAAACCACCTCGAAGGCCATTGAAGTCGTCGGCGGTGCGGTGAAGGGCAAGGCCATCATCGTGCTCAATCCGGCCGAGCCGCCGGTGATGATGCGCGACACCGTCTACGTGCTCTCCGAACTCGCCGATCAGGCGCAAGTGGAAGCCTCGATTGAAGCGATGGCCGCGGCGGTGCACGCGTATGTGCCGGGCTATCGTCTGAAGCAGAAGGTGCAGTTCGACGTGATCCCCGCCGATGCGCCGCTGACTATTCCGGGCCTTGGCCGCTTCAGCGGTTTGAAAACCTCGGTGTTTATCGAGGTGGAAGGCGCCGCACACTACTTGCCCGCCTATGCCGGCAATCTGGACATCATGACCTCGGCCGCGCTCGCAACCGCTGAGCGCATGGCGCAATCGCTCGTGCAGGCTTAAGGAGACTTTTCGCATGGACAAGAAACTTTATATCTCCGACGTGACGCTGCGCGACGGCAGCCACGCGATCCGCCATCAGTACTCGATCGACAACGTGCAGCAGATCGCGCGTGCGCTCGACAAGGCCAAGGTGGACAGCATCGAAGTCGCACATGGCGACGGCTTGCAAGGGTCGAGCTTCAATTATGGCTTCGGCGCGCATAGCGATCTCGAATGGATCGAGGCGGTCGCCGACGTGGTGACACATGCGCAGATTGCGACGCTGCTTCTGCCGGGTATCGGCACGATCCACGATCTGAAGGCTGCGTACCAGGCGGGCGCGCGCATCGTGCGCGTGGCGACCCATTGCACCGAGGCGGACATTTCGAAGCAGCACATCGAATATGCCCGCGAACTCGGCATGGACACGGTCGGTTTTTTGATGATGAGCCACATGACCACGCCTGAGAACCTGGCGGTCGAAGCGAAAAAGATGGAGAGCTACGGCGCGACCTGTATCTACGTGGTCGACTCGGGCGGCGCGATGAACATGAATGACGTACGCGCGCGATTCCGTGCCTTGAAAGCCGTGCTGAAACCGGAGACGACGACCGGCATGCATGCGCATCACAATCTGTCGCTGGGTGTGGCGAACTCGATCGTGGCGGTGGAAGAGGGCTGTGACCGGATCGACGCGTCGCTGGCAGGCATGGGTGCAGGTGCGGGTAACGCGCCGCTTGAAGTGTTCATCGCCGCGGCGGAGCGTGCCGGCTGGAATCACGGCACCGACCTGTACACGTTGATGGATGCCGCCGACGACATCGTGCGGCCCCTGCAGGACCGCCCAGTTCGCGTGGACCGCGAGACGCTCGCATTGGGTTATGCGGGCGTGTATTCGAGCTTCCTGCGTCATTCCGAAGTCGCCGCGAAGAAGTATGGACTGAAGGCCGTCGATATCCTGGTTGAGTTGGGGCGTCGGCGCATGGTCGGTGGCCAGGAGGACATGATCGTCGACGTCGCTTTGGATCTGAAGCGGGCGGCGGGCCAATAGCGTTTTCTTAGCAGGACCTGACGTTGCCCGGTTGCGCTGCGAGCCATCCGGGCACGGTCCACACCACCACAGCATGATCGCCGTCAAGAGCGATGCTGAGTACACCTTGGAGACTTTTATGCAGCGATCAACGAACACTCGGACCAGTGGTGTCGTCACCATCGGGCTATGCCTCATCGTCGCTCTGTTGGAGGGGCTGGATCTGCAATCCACCGGCGTTGCCGCGCCGCGCATGGCGCGCGAGTTTCATCTGGCCGTCGCGCAGATGGGCTGGGCGTTTAGCATCGGCGCGCTCGGACTGCTGCCCGGCGCGGCGATCGGCGGACGTCTTGCCGACAAGCTGGGCCGCAAGAGCGTACTGATGCTTTCGGTGGCGCTGTTCGGCATTTTCTCGATTGCGACCACACAGGTGTGGGATCTCAACAGCTTGCTGACGGCGCGCTTCCTGACGGGGCTCGGCCTCGGCGCCGCGATGCCGAATCTGATCGCGCTGTGTTCGGAAGCGGCGCCTTTGCATCAGCGCAACACCGCGGTCGGCGCGATGTATTGCGGCATGCCGTTCGGCGCGGCGCTGGCAGCGGTGATCGGCATTGTCAGTCCCGGCGATGCAGGCTGGCGGCATATCTTTTATGTCGGCGGTGTTGGGCCGCTGCTGGTGTTGCCGTTGCTGGCGATCTTCATGCGGGAGTCGGCGCATTTCGTGAAGGCGCGCTCGAACTCCGGCCGCTTGCGCGAGGCGTCGCCTGGTATTGCGCAGGCGCTGTGGAAAGAAGGGCGCGCCGGGACGACCGTCGCGTTGTGGATCAGCTATCTGGGTACGCTCGTCGTTCTGTATTTCCTGATCAACTGGCTGCCGTCGCTGGTGTTGAGCCGCGGTCTCACGCGCGTGCAGTCGGGTGTCGTGCAGATGATGTTCAACATCGGCGGCGGGATCGGCGCGATTGTGATCGCCAGCATGATGGACCGGATTGGCCGCCATCGCACCGTGGCCGGCATGTATCTGGGCATTGCGGTGGCGCTGGCCGCGCTCGTGGGTGCGAGCGGCGGCACGTCGATGGCGTGGGGCGGATTGCTGGCGGGTCTGTTTCTTGTCGGTGGACAGTCGGTGCTGTATGCGCTTGCGAGCAGCATCTATCCGACCGAAGTGCGCGGTACGGGTGTGGGTGCGGCTGTTGCGGTGGGGCGCATGGGTTCGATTCTCGGACCGCTGATCGCCGGCCAGTTGCTCGCTATCGGGCAGAGCGCCACCGTGTTGTTGAGCGCGAGCATTCCGCTGATCGCGATTGCGGCGGTCGCGGCATGGCTGGTGGTCGGCAAGTCTGCGTCCGTCAATGCGCCGGTGATCGCGCAGTAGATTTGCGGATTGCAATGCGCAGGCTTGTTGTCGGCTTTGTATCGATAACGGCCTGCGGCCAACTCATTCTATTTTCGGAAAAAGGAATTCAACGTGAGCTCAAATGTACCGGCATTCACCGAAGCGTCGACCAGCAAGTTCGTGCGTATCAAGGAAGGCGAGCGCGATGTGCAATTGCATTACAACGACGTGGGGCAGGGCGCGGAAACGGTGGTCATGCTGCATGGCTCAGGGCCGGGCGCGAGCGGCTGGGCGAATTTCAATCGCAATGTGGAACCGCTGGTCGCGGCGGGGTACCGCGTGATTCTGATGGACTGCCTCGGCTGGAGCAAGAGCGATCCGATCGTGTGCGAGGGCTCGCGTTCTGAGCTCAACGCGCGCTCGTTGAAGGGTTTGCTCGATGCGCTCGATATCGAGCGGGTGCATATCATCGGTAACTCGATGGGCGGCCATAGCGCGGTGGCCTTTGCGCTGGAGAATCCGCAGCGCGTCGGCAAGCTAGTGTTGATGGGGGGCGGGACGGGCGGGCCCAGTCAGTTTGTGCCAATGCCGACCGAGGGCATCAAGCTGCTGCAAGGCTTGTATCGCGAGCCGACGATCGAGAATCTCAAGCGCATGATGAATGTGTTCGTGTTCGATACGAAGGCGCTGACCGACGATCTCATGCAGGCGCGACTCGATAACATGCTCGCGCGGCGGGATCATCTGGAGAACTTTGTTAAGAGCCTGGCGGCTAATCCGAAGCAGTTTAATGATTTTGGTCATCGGCTTGGTGAGATTTTGGCGCAGACGCTGGTGATCTGGGGGCGGGATGATCGGTTTGTGCCGATGGATGTGGGTTTGCGCCTGGTTGCCGGTATGCCGCATGCGGATTTGCATGTGTTCGGCCGATGCGGGCATTGGGCGCAGTGGGAACATGCGGATAGGTTTAACCGGATGGTTGGGGAGTTTTTGAGGGGTTGAAGGTTGGGGCCTCGCGGGGACGGGGGTTTTTTGTTCGCCTGTGGCGTTGGATTTTCCTTGATTTCTTAGTGGTCTATTAGCGTCGCCCCTGTGCGGGGCGGCACCTACTTTTCTTTGCCGGCCGCAAAGAAAAGCAACCGTATTGGAAGTCAAGCGGTGAACCGGCGCTCAAGGTGGAAGCTGTCAGCCGTAGGGAGCATTTTGCGCGCGCGAGTCGTCCTCGCGACCTGCACGATTGAGTGACCTGCACAAGGGGGGACGCCGCGAGCGCCTGGGTTAAAACATCACAGGCGGCTCAGGCGTGCCGGAAGTCAGTCAGCCGATGGTCTCCA
>JARLJU010000286.1 GCA_031291055.1 Rudaea sp.
GCGCAAAGCGAGCGATTCACGTAGCAAATCGGTGTCGAGACGAGTTGCATCGCGTATCAGCCGAGCGCCACAGCCGCCATGACCGACAATACGCCGCTTCCCTTCGACCTTCCAAGTGTGCGCCGCAAGAAACTCACAGTGGATTTTGACGGCGGCAACCAGTCGTCGGATGCTGGCCTGTTGCTGCTGCGGCAGGTGGAGCGCCAGCTCGGTGTGTGCCGGCGACTTGCCGAAGCGATGCCTGATCGCCGCGATCAGGACCGCGTCCGGCACGAGATGTTCGAGATGGTGATGGAGCGCGTGGCGGCGATCGCGTGCGGCCACAAGGATGCGATCGACCTCGACCGGCTGCGGCACGATCCTTTGATGAAGCTTGCGGTCGGGCGTTGTCCAGACAGCGGTGCGGCGTTAGCCTCACAATCGACTATCAGCCGTCTGGAGAACGCGTCGAGCAAGACCGAGGCGGCGCGGCTCTCTGTGGCTCTGCTCGACCAGTTTGGCACCACCGTGAAGCCTGGCAGGCTTGAGATCCTCGACATCGACGACACGTTCTGTACGGCGCATGGCGGCCAGCAGCTTGCGTTCTGGAACGCGCATCACGACGAGCGCGGCTTTGCGTCGATGCACATCTATCATGTGGCGAGCGGCACGCCGGTCGCCACCATTCTGCGCCCGGCGCGCACCCCGAAGGGCACGGAGGTGAGGACCGTCATCAAGCACGTGACGAAGCGCCTGAGGCAGCATTGGCCGCACACCCGCATGGTGTGGCGCGGCGACAGTCATTACGGTCGCGTCGAGGCGATGGAGTGGGCGGAAAACGACGGCGCCGACTATATTTTCGGCCTCCCCGGCAATACCGCGCTCGATGCACAGGTGGCCGAGACTGCCGACAATCTGCGCTTCCATCATGCCAAGAGCAGCCACACCAAGCTGCGCACCTATGCGAGCTTCACCTACCAGGCGGGCAGCTGGGACCGACCGCGCAAAGTCGTGGCGCGGCTCGAATGTTCGTTGCAGCCGGACGCCGGAGAAACCACCTCGACCGGCATGCGCCAGGAGGTCGACATGCGTTATGTCGTCACCTCGCTCAAGGGTACGGCGCAGCATCTTTACGAGAACGTCTATTGCCAGCGCGGGCAGATGGAGAATCTGATCAAGCTGCACAAGGCGCAGCTGGCGTCGGACCGCATGTCGTGTCACAGCGCGACCGCCAATCAGGTGCGGCTCGCCCTCCACACCGCCGCGTTCTGGCTGATGCACGGCGTGCGCGCCGCGATTCCGAAGACCGACCCGCTCGCGACGGCTGAGTTCGCGACAATCCGGGAGCGCCTGATCAAGATCGGCGCGCGCGTGATCGAGCACATCGCGCGCATCCGCGTCCAGCTGCCGACGAGTTGCCCGGAGCGGGCACTGTTCCGAGCCGTCGCGCTCGGCCTGATGCCGTCCGGCCCGTGAGCCGCGGGGCCGTGCCCCGACGAGCCGCCGAGCAGGCAGACAAAATCTCAAACGCGTTGCATCAAGAGTGGCCTCACACCGATCCAGACGGACGGATCGCCGGCGCGCGACCTTTGGTCAGACCTGCAAAAACGCCCCGCGTGGGGCATGATCCGGGTAAGCTCATGGAAGAATGCTTGCTTGTTAAATTCAAAAACGCTAGATCGCATCAATTCATCGAGTTGTTCTGCTTCCGAAATATTGCTACGCCTCAACTCTGTAATCTTCTTCAAAA
>JARLJU010000287.1 GCA_031291055.1 Rudaea sp.
TATGTGATCGGGCCGCGTCTCGCGCAACTGGGTCTGGGTGTCATGATGCATTCGGGCGCCCGCCGGCTGCGGCATGCGATTCTGTCGAACCTGGTTGCCGATCTCGGCGAGACCTGCAATCTGACGATGCTGGCCGGCAACGATGTGGTCTATGTGGACCGGGTGGAAACGGAGTGGCCGCTGCGCATGCATCTTCAACCGGGTTCGCATGTGCCGCTGCACTGTTCGGCAAGCGGCAAGCTGTTACTCAGCTTTCTGCCCAAGGATAGGCGCGAACGGGTCATCGAAACCTTGCCGCTGCGCGCCTATTCCGAGCGGACCATTACGGATCGCGCCGAATTGCGCAAGGAGCTGACCATCACGCGGCGGCGCCAGCTCGCAATCAACAATCAGGAACATCTGCAAGGGCTCATCGCGATCGCGGTGCCGGTCATGCTGGATCGCAATCGCGCCTGCGCGGCCATTGCCGTCCAGGCGCCGGTCGGGCGGGTCGTACTCGAGGATCTGCTGGCCTTCCTGCCCGATCTGCGGCTCGCCGCGGAGGAAACCGCCAAGACATTCCGGCAGTAGTGGGCGCATTCCGAAAAACGGGATGATCTTTGCTGAAGCAGCGCTCTGAAATCACCCTAACCTCGCGAAAACCACCACCGGTAGGGCCACGCGGTACAATGACGCCGATCCATTTTCCGGAACGGCCCACATGACTAAAGCGGATACTCCTACCCTGCGCGCGTTCGCCCTGCTCGAACATCTCGTCCGCGCTGAAGGTCCGGTGTCGCTTGCCGACATTGCCCAGGACGTCGACCTGCCGAAGGCGTCGCTGCACCGCATGCTGGCTTCGCTCGAGGCCGGTGGCCTCGTGATCCGCGAGCCAGGCCAAAAAAACGCCTATGTGATCGGGCCGCGTCTCGCGCAACTGGGTCTGGGTGTCATGATGCATTCGGGCGCCCGCCGGCTGCGGCATGCGATTCTGTCGAACCTGGTTGCCGATCTCGGCGAGACCTGCAA
>JARLJU010000288.1 GCA_031291055.1 Rudaea sp.
ATTCGCTGATGGCTCGGGGACCGCCTGCTGTATGTTGAAGACCTGCTTGGCCAGGTTGGCCACCTCGGTTATCTCGTCCGGCTTGAGGCTGGAGAGATAAACCGTCTCCATCTCCTGGCGAGTGAATTCCTGGCGATTTGCTTGAGTGTCGCGTGCCAGCACAACCCGGTGCTCATCGAGGGGAATGTAGAAGGTATTGGTGACCAGGGCCAAAGCACGAGTGGCCGCTTCAAAACCGGCACCGTCAATATCCAGCTGCACCGGCAATGCCTGGACGCTGTCATCCATCGTGGCGTCGATGCCATAAGCGTGGAATACCTGCTGGATAATTTGGCGCTGATCGGCGCGGATGTGAAAGCTGCGCAGTCCGGCCGCCGGAGCAAGTGTGACCACATCGTCGATGGCGCCCGCGGGCTGCTCGTAGAGTCGCTTGGGCTGTCCCCGGATCGCATCGTCGCCAAGCTCGTAGAGATGCTGCGTTGCTTCCACGTTATTGGGGTCCAGTTTCAGCGCGTGAGTCAGAGCGGCGCGCGTGCCCTCCGCATCGCCGCGCAGCCGGTCCTTGGCCGCGATTTGAATCAGCGCCGTCACCGCGTGGCTGCGTGCTACGTTGATCGCAAGCCGATAGTTCAGGTTGGTCGAATCGAGCTTTGCTGCCTCTGCATAGTCCTTCATCGCGTCTTCGTAATGCTCGTCCATGAAGAGCTTGCTGGCGGCGAGGTATAACCTGGCTGCGCGCCGTCGATCATGGTTACGCGGCTGCGGCGTCTCAGTCGCGGCAGGCGCCGCAGGCTGAGCATTCGTAGATTGCGCAGGCTGTGCAGATTGGCTCGCGCCGGCCGTCTGAGCCTGCATGGAGCTGGCAAACGCCATCGGCAGCAGTATCCATGCCAGCACGCACGTTAGTGCGCTCATGGCCGGGTATCTCGCGGAGTTCTTCATGGCGCAACTCAACGAACCGTGCGCCGCGCAGCCAAAGGATGATTCGATCTGCATCACGACGTGGTCCGCGTCAGCGCCAACAGATCGGCCAGCGAGGAGGCGCAGACCTCCGGTTGAAGCCTCTGCAAATCGTCGAAGCTGTAGTTGCCGGTTGCGACCGCAATCACTGAAAGACTGTTGGCCCGCGCGGCCTCAATGTCGCGTGGCGTGTCGCCGACCACGCAGACCTTGGCATCCTTACCAGCCATCTCGCGCGCTTGGGCCGCCGCGTGGCCGATCAGTTCCGAGCGGACGGAGAAATG
>JARLJU010000289.1 GCA_031291055.1 Rudaea sp.
CGCCGGCGCATCCCTATACGCGCTGCCTGCAGCTCGCCAATCCGTCGCTGCGCGCCGAGCGACGCGCGCTTTACGTCATGCCGGATCAGATGCCGAGCCTGCGCCAGCTCAAAACTCTATCCGGTTGCCATTTCGCGCCGCGCTGCCCGCTGGCCGCCGAAGAGTGCCGCCGCGGCGAGCCGCCGGACATTGCCGTCGCCGCCGATCGGCATGTTGCGTGCATTCGTGCAGAGGCGACGCGCACCATCGCAACGACGGCCCGCGATAGCGTTGCGGCCGGCGCTTCCGGGAGACCTTTGCTGCAAGTCGAAGCTCTGCAGAAGCACTATGCGGCCGGCGGTGGATTGTTTGCCGCCGCGCGTAACATTGTCGCGGTCAAGCACGCCTCGTTCAGCATAACCGAGAACGAATTCGTCGCCCTGGTTGGCGAGAGCGGCAGCGGCAAGAGCACCATTGCAAAAATGCTGGTCGGATTGGAGCCGCCGACCGCCGGAAAAATCCTGCTCGATGGCGAGGACCTGACCGAGCCGTCGCTGCGCAGCCGCGCACGCAACGCGGCGAGCTTGCAGATGGTGTTCCAGGATCCGCAATCGGCGCTTAATCCGCGGCGGCGCGTGGCGAGCATCGTTACGCAAGCGATGGAAGCCGGCAGCCGGCACTCGAGCTGGGACGAGCGCCTGGCGCGGACTAGGGAATTGCTCGCCGAGGTCGGTCTATCGAGCGATTTTGCCGCGCGGCTGCCGGGCCAATTGTCGGGCGGCCAGCGCCAGCGCATCAACATCGCGCGCGCGCTGTGCACGTTGCCGAAAATCCTGGTCGCCGACGAGATCGTGTCCGGCCTCGATGTCTCGATCCAGGCGCAGCTTCTCAATCTCCTGGCGCGGCTGCGCGCCGAGCTCGGCTTCGCCATGCTGTTCATCTCCCACGATCTGTCCGTGGTGCGTCACCTGTGCAGCCGTGTGCTGGTGATGTATGGCGGCGAGATCGTCGAGGAGGGCGCCGTCGAGAAGGTTTTTGCCGATCCGCGGCATGCGCACACGCGGGCGCTGTTGTCGTCGGTGCCGCCGGATGAGCCCGAAGCGGCTTGGCCGCCGCTGCAGGGAAGCGCGAGCCAGGGTGTGAACTCATAAAAGCGCCCGGGTTCTAGTGTCCCGAATCTAAACTTCGCCATATTGCAGATTCACGCCGCCATGTCAGGCTTCTGCGGACATGGAGTGGATCATGGCGGGGCGACAATTGGCGGCTTTGGTACTCAGTGATGCGGAACGCAGGGAGCTGACATCGCTGGCGGCGCGGCGCAACACCGCACAGGCGCTGGCCTTGCGGGCGCGGATCGTGCTGCGTTGCGCGACTGGAAGACAGAACAAGCAGGTCGCGGCCGATCTGCAGCTTGATCAGACCACCGTTGGCAAGTGGCGCCGACGTTTTGCCGAGCATCGCATTGATGGACTGCGCGATGAGCCGCGTAGCGGCACCCCCCGCACGATTGATGACGCCCGCATCGAGGCGGTGATCGTACGCACGCTCGAAAGCGTACCTGCGGATGCAACGCACTGGAGTTCGCGCGGCATGGCGCGAGCCTGCGGCCTGTCGGTGTCTACCGTGCAGCGGATTTGGCGCGCCTTTGGACTGCAACCGCACCGGCTGGGGAGCTTCAAGCTCTCCACCGATCCGGACTTCGTCGCCAAGGTCCGCGATGTGGTCGGGCTTTATGTTTCGCCGCCAGCCCATGCCGTCGTGCTTTGCGTCGACGAGAAGTCGCAAATCCAGGCCCTGGACCGCAGCCAGCCGATGCTGCCGATGCGTCCCGGCCAGCCGGCGCGGCGCAGCCATGACTACAAGCGTCATGGCACCACATCGCTGTTCGCCGCTCTCGACATCGCTACCGGCCGGGTGATCGGCAAGTGTTATGCCCGCCACCGCGCCATCGAATTCCGCAAGTTCCTCGATGAGATCGAAGCCGCCGTACCGGCCGACCTCGACGTGCATCTGGTCATCGACAATTACGCAACCCACAAGGCTCCATTGATCCGAAACTGGTTCAATCGGCGCCCGCGCTGGCACGTGCATCTGACACCGACCAGTTCCTCCTGGGTCAATCAGGTGGAGCGCTTCTTTGCTCTGCTGACCGAACGCCAAATCCGACCTGGCATTCACCGCAGCGTCGTCGCCTTGAAGGCCACCATCACCACGTTCATCGAACAGCACAACGCCAACCCGAAGCCGTTCCGCTGGACAAAATCTGCCGACGACATCCTCGCATCAATCGAACGCTTCTGCGTATACAACGCTCAGGCTAAAGCCTAATCTCAATGTCGCGAACTTTCGGTTCAGGACACTAGAGCGCGCCGCTGTTGACATGGGCTAATTGCCGACACTGCCAATCCGCGCCTGCAACGGCTCTCATGGAGGCCAAGATTGAGCAATTTGTCGGTTTCGTCGTTGGAACGCTATGGCCAAACGTGGATGAGTTTGCCGGTCGTCAAATCTCCGCGCCATGCGCCCTTGAAGACGGTTTCGCTCTCCCCGTGCATGTTCGTCCCGTAGAACTGCCCCGCAATGTAGGGGCGCCAATGGCTCCTGTATGTTTCGAATTTAGGCTCGTCGCGAGGAAAGGCATC
>JARLJU010000290.1 GCA_031291055.1 Rudaea sp.
CCTCCGCACAGGCCGACGCGATGCGCGACGCGGGATGCTCAACCGCTTCACCCGGCAACGGCGCCGGGTAGCGCGTTTCCCACCAGGCCGCTGAGTAGAAGCGCGGGTCGACGGCCAGCATGCGTTGCAGCAGCGTGGTGCCGGTCCGGGGCAAGCCGACGATGACAAGCGGATCATCGATCGGTTGCGTGAGGATCTCGGGATAACGCCGGCAATAGTCTTCGATGACCAGCCGGTTGACCAGTTGCGCCAGCACCTTGCCGTGCAACAGCGCCTCGCCTTGCGGCGACAGGTTGGCCTCGCGGGTCAGCGAATCGATCAAGACGTGAAGCGCTTCACGATAGTTGCCGGCGCCGAAATCGGTCAGGCCTCCCGAGCGTTCGATCGCCAGCGCCAACAGGCTGTCTGCGTCGAGGCGGGTTGCCGTGCTTGCGTCGGTCGTCATGCTGCCTCCTCAAGCGTTTCGAGTTTGACGACCCGTGCAACCGGATGAACCGTCTGCGCGGCGCCGACCCAGCGCCAGCACATCGTGCCATTGCGGTGCCCCGCCGTGTCGAGCCAATTGGGCTTGCCCGGATTGCGCGCGCTCAGGATCAGCGTGACGCCGCCATTGGCGTCGTAGCACGCCGAATGTTTGTTGATGCAGATGGTGTGGTGCCGGTAGTCGAGCGATTCCATCCAGTAGTTGTTGATCTGCAGGTTCCAGAAGTCGCATTCGGGTAGGGATGCCGCCTCGATCACCAGCGCCTCGTCGTCGGCGAGGGTCCAGTACGAGTGGTAGTAGAAGATGTTCGGATCGCCGCCCACGGCCTGGCACACCGCCTGATCGGCGGGCGGCAACTGGTTGGCGTGGCGCTGATAACCTTCCGCCCAATTCGCGAAGAGACGTGCGGTGTTCTCGACGAAACTGCCCGCGCGCAACAGGCCGGTGTGCAGCGTGGCGGGATCGAGCGCAGCCGGCTTGTCGGTCGAACCGATGCGCTCGATCTTCAGTTGGGCGGGCTTCTCCGACTTGCGATCGAGAAACGTCTGCCGCGCGATCAGCGCGTTGGTGCCCGGTTCCATACGCACCCAGTTGCCTTCGTGCGGCCGTTGGCTCAGCACGA
>JARLJU010000291.1 GCA_031291055.1 Rudaea sp.
CCTTCGCCGAAACCATCCGCAAGACCATCCGCGCGCCGATCGCCTTCAACGACCGCGAGATCTTCCTCACCGCCTCGATCGGGCTCGCGCTCTCCGATCCGCAGACCCAATTGTCCGACGAGATCATCAAGGACGCCGAGCTTGCGATGTATCATTCCAAGCGCATCGGCGGCGACCGCATCGACGTCTACAAGCCGGCGATGCGCGCACGCAAGACCGACCGGCTGACGCTGGAAAGCGAACTGCGCCGCGCCATCGAGCGCGAGGAGATCACCATCCTGTACCAGCCCATCGTACGGCTGGAAGACCGCTCGATCGCCGGCTTCGAGGCGCTGGCGCGCTGGGACCATCCGAAGCTCGGGCGGATGTCGCCGGTGGAATTCATCGCCATTGCGGAAGAAATCGGCCTGATCATCGATCTCGGCATGTTCGTTCTGGACCAGACAGCCAGGCAGCTTGCCATCTGGCAGCGGGCGATGCGCTCGCGCGAACCGATTTTTGCGAGCGTCAATGTTTCTTCCCGTCAGTTGCTGCGGCACGATCTGATCCACGACATCCGCACCGTGCTGTCGCGCTCCTCGGTGGCGCGCGGCACGCTGAAACTGGAATTGACGGAATCGCTGGTCATGGAGAACCCGGAACACGCGGCGCAGATGCTGACGCGGATCCGCGAACTCGGCACCGGGCTGTCGCTGGACGATTTCGGCACCGGCCATTCGTCGCTGGCCTATCTGCAGCGTTTTCCCTTCGACACCATCAAGATCGACCAGTCGTTCGTGCGCACCACCAGCCGCGGCACCCGCCCGGTGATCCTGAAATCGATCATCGCGCTCGCCCACGACCTCGGCATGGACGTGGTCGCCGAAGGCGCCGAGACCGACTCCGACGCGGTCGAGCTCTACCAACTGGGCTGCGAATACGCGCAAGGTTTTGCGTTTGGCGAGCCGATGGATGCCGACGCCGCGATGCGGCTGCTGACAGAAGAGCGGCTCGAGGCGGCGAGCTGAGAACCTCAGTCATTGCCGGGCTTGACCCGGCAATCCATCAAGAGGAACAACTTTTTCGAAGATGATGGATACGCGGGTCACGTGTTTGGCCCGCGCATGACCTTTGGTCACTTCATCTTCTTGAACCGCACGCTCTTGCCGTCCGCCTGCCGGGTCGCGATGTAGCCGCCTTCGAGGCAGGCCTCGCGCTGCGGCATCTTTTCCTGCGGGCTGCGCAGGGTCTCCCACCACGACGCCCGGTGCGCCGCGCGCGGCAGGGCCGCGTCGATGATCTCCTCGATCTGTTCGAAGCTCAGCACGAATTCGGGGAGCTTCTGCTTCTTCAGATAATCGCGCAACGCGTCGTAGTCGTTCACCTGTGCCCTCTGCAATAGAGCGTTTTCGAGCGAAGTGGATACCGGTTCGCGTGAAGAAAACGCGTCAAAAAAAGAATCCAGAGCTTCGGTCCTGATTCAATCAGAACCGAATATGCTCTAGCGGTAAGCCATTATGCGCTTGCAAGGCATTCTCGCCTTTCGCGCACGCACGGCAACCAACCGTTAACTCATCGGCGCATCCTTGTCGTTACTTAAGCCTGCGGCAATGATTAAAGCGCATTTACTGGGCCCGGGAGCGAGTGAATGCGATTGGGACGACGCACAGGCGTGGCCAAGCGGCCCTGGCGGCTATCGGGGAAGCTGCTGATCGCCTCGTCGGTTGCGACGGTGATCGGCTTCTCCGCGATCTGCGCCAGCGTCCTAGTCGATATGCGCCACGGCGAGGAAGAGCTCGCGCGCCAGACCCTCGAGAACCTTGCTTCCAGCATCGATTCCGACATCAGCCGCAACGTCGAGCTCTACGACCTGTCGCTGCGCGCAGTGGCGAGCAACATGATTGCGCCGGAGATCAACGACGTCAGCAAACCGGTCCGGCAGCTGATCCTGTTCGACCATGCCGCGACCGCGAAGCATTTCGGGGGCATCCAGGTATTCGACGCCAACGGACGGCTGATCGTCGACGCCTCGACGCTGGATCCGTTGCCGGAGTACCATGGCGACGAGGAATATTTCCAGATCCATCGCAACCAGCCCGACGCGGGCCTCTATATCAGCCGCCCGATGCTGCATCACGGCGCCTATGCGATCGTGCTGAGCCGGCGTATCACCGCTCCCGACGGTGGCTTTCTCGGCGTGGTCACAGGCTCGATCCGCTTTTCCTATTTTCACGAGCTGTTCGGCCGCCTCAATCTCGGCGCCGACGACGCCATCACCGTCCTGCGCCCCGACGCCACCGTGATCATGCGCCGGCCGTTCGACCTCGACGTGATCGGCAAGAATTTCGGCGAGGTGCCCGGCGTGATGCGCGTCCTATCCGAACCGAGCGGATGGTATTCCGGATCGGGCGCGATGGATGGCGTGCAGCGGCTGCTGGTCTGGCGCGACGGCACCAAGCCGCTGGTCGTTCTGGTCGGCAAGCC
>JARLJU010000292.1 GCA_031291055.1 Rudaea sp.
GGAAATGGTCGAGCGCGGACAGCACCGGGAACGGCGTCATGCCGCCCATCGCGCAGAGCGACCCGGACACCATCGTGTCGCACAGATCGCGCAGCAACTGCACTAGCCTTGTGGAGGTGTCGCCGTTGCGAATCCGTCCGATCACTTCGACACCGCGTGTCGAGCCGATCCGGCAGGGCGTGCATTTGCCGCACGATTCGAGCGCGCAGAAGTGCATCGCGTATTGCGCGAGTTCGGCGAGATTCGACGTGTCGTCGTGCACGACGATGCCGCCGTGGCCGACCACCGCCCCGACTGCTGCGTACGCCTCGTAGTCCATGGGGATGTCCCACTGGCTTTCCGGCAGATAGGTGCCGAGCGGGCCGCCGACCTGCACCGCACGCGCGGGTCTGCCACTTGCCGTGCCGCCACCGTAGTCGAATAGCAGCTCGCGCAGCGTGACGCCGAATGCCAGCTCGACCAGACCGCCTTGCTTCACATTGCCGGCGAGCTGGAACGGCAGCGTGCCGCGCGAACGACCCATGCCAAAGTCTTTGTAGAACGCCGCACCGCGCGCGAAGATGATCGGCACCGTCGCGAGTGTGATGACGTTGTTGATCACCGTCGGCTGGCCGTAGAGGCCGACCAACGCCGGTACCGGTGGCTTCGCGCGCACAATGCCGCGTTTGCCTTCGAGCGATTCGAGCAGCGCGGTTTCCTCGCCGCACACATAAGCGCCTGCGCCCTTTGCCACGAACAGGTCGAAGCGGTGCGCCGCCGAGCCGAGCACGCTGTCGCCGAGCCAGCCGGCGGCGCGCGCCTTGGCGATGGCCGCTTCGAGCGTTGCAATCGAGTGCGGATATTCGCTGCGCACATAGATATAGCCGACCGTCGCGCCGGTCACGATGCCCGCGATGATCATCCCTTCGATCAGCACGTACGGGTCGCTTTCCATCACCAGACGGTCAGAGAAAGTGCCGGAGTCGCCTTCGTCCGCATTGCAGACGATGTATTTCTGCGCCGCTTTGGCGCCGCGCACCGTGCGCCATTTGATGCCGGCAGGGAAGGCTGCA
>JARLJU010000293.1 GCA_031291055.1 Rudaea sp.
ACCGAGCAACTGGCTCACAACGGCGGTGGATGCCACCTTGACCAGCACCACGTGATCAAGCCCAACTCTGTTGAACGAGTTTTCCAGTGCGATGCAGCCCTGGATCTCGTGGGCCTTGATCATGGCCGTCAGCACATCGCGCATGGTAAGCGGCGGCCGGCCCGAAGCAATCGCCTCGCGCGACAGCCAGTCGGCCGTTGCCAGAATGCCGCCGAGATTGTCGCTTGGATGCCCCCACTCAGCGGCCAGCCATGTGTCGTTGAAGTCAAGCCAGCGAATCATGGCGCCGATGTTGAAGGCTGCCTGCACCGGGTCGAGTTGAAAATGCGTACCGGGAATGCGCGCGCCGTTGGGAACAATCGTGCCGGGCACGATGGGACCGAGCAGCTTGGTGCAAGCCGGATATTCGAGCGCCTCGAGACCGCAGCCTAGAGTGTCGATCAAACAAAAACGCGCGGTGGTGTAGGCTAGATCGCTTTCGATTTTGTATCTCAGCGTGTAGTCGGCAATGTCGGTGAGGACATTGTCAGGTGTGGGGCGTTCATTGCTGATTCGGGACGACAAGCGGGCTCCTTGGAGAACATGCAACCAACCGGGAAGCGAAGGTGCGGGCGTGGACGCCCACACGACAGCCGGTCAGGAGACCGGCGCTACTCGCGATCGCCAATCGGCACAAATTGCAGATTCTCCGGCCCAGTATAGATTGCCGAAGGGCGAATGATCTTTCCCTCCTGGCGCTGCTCGATGACATGTGCGCACCAGCCGGCAGTTCGCGCCATCACAAAGAGGGGCGTGAAGAGATCGACCGGAACGCCCATCAGGTGATAGGCGACAGCCGAGTACCAATCGAGATTGGGAAACATGCGCTTGGCGTTATGCATGGTGTTCTCGATCCGCTCGGCGATGGCGAAGAGGCGCAATCCCTCGGCGTTCACAGCCAGGGCACGTGCCTGCTCCTTGATGAAGTGGCTGCGCGGATCGCTGACCGTATATACCGGATGGCCGAAGCCAATAATGACCTCGTGGCTGGCCACGCGGCGGCGGATGTCGGCCTCGGCCTCATCGGCAGATGTATAGCGCTGCTGAATCTCCAGCGCCACTTCGTTGGCGCCGCCATGCTTAGGCCCCTTGAGCGCGCCGATGGCGCCGACGATGCACGAGTAAAGATCGGAGCCGGTTCCGGCAATGACGCGCGCAGTGAACGTGGAAGCGTTGAATTCGTGCTCCGCGTAGAGGATGAGCGACACCTGCATGGCGCGGATCCATTCGGCGCTGGGCGTGCGGCCATGGAGGAGGTGGAGAAAGTGCTCGGCGAGCGGCTCGGCGTCGGCGTCGACCGCGATGTGCCTGCCGTTGCGCGCGAAGTGGTGCCAGTAGAGGAGCATGGATGGCAGCGAGGCGAGCAGCGAATCGGCAATAGCGCGCGCGCCGGCAACGTTGTGGTCCACGGCTTCTGGGCGGATGCAGCCGAGAACAGAGACGCCGGTGCGCAGCACGTCCATGGGGTGAGCGTGCGAGGGCAACTGCTCGAGCGCGTGTTTGACTCCGTCGGGCAGGTGACGCAGACCGATCAGGTGAGTTTTGTAGGCGGCCAGCTCGGCGGCGGTGGGCAGCTTGCCGTGGATGAGCAGGTAGGCGACTTCGGCAAATTCGCATTTCGAGGCCAGGTCGGCAATGTCATAGCCGCGGTAATGCAGGTCGTTGCCGCTCTGGCCAACGGTACAAACGGCCGTTTCGCCCGCAGGCGTGCCCGAAAGCGCTACGGACTTCTTGGGTTTGAAAGCCGCCGGCGCGTGGCT
>JARLJU010000294.1 GCA_031291055.1 Rudaea sp.
ATCTCGAGGTCTATCACAACAAGACCCAGTCAGCCTCATCCATCGCGCCGCAGCCCATCGACACGCTGGGCAGTCCGCTGGTCATCGCCGCGAACAACTACTACAACCCGTTCGGCGTCACCTTCAGCAACTCCGGCAACCGTTTCAAGACCCGTTCGGTCGGCAACGGCAACCGCATCACCAATTTCAGCACCGAGACCGACCAGATCGTCGCCGGCTTCAAGGGCACGATCGGCGAGACCAGCTGGCAGTGGAATGCCTATTTCGACTATGGCCATACCGGCATACTCTCGCACACGTCCGGCTTCATCAACCTGTCCAAGATCGGCGCCGGCCTGGGCCCGTCCTACAAGGATTCCAGCGGCAATATTGTCTGCGGCACCGACCCGGCTCTGGGCGGTTCCGGTCCGATCGCCGGTTGCACGCCGATCAACTTCTTCGACATCACCGCACCGGGCACCGTGGCGGCACTGGATGCGGCCTCCGGCAACACGTTTACCCAGGCGTTCTCCTGGGAGAAGTCGGAAGTGGCCGAAGTCAACGGCAGTGTGTTCGATCTGCCGGCCGGTTCCGTCCAGCTGGCCGCGGGCATCAGCCATCGCAAGGATTTCAGCCAGACGATTCCTGACGCGATCGAGATTCCGAACCCCGCCGATGACTTCATCTGCGACATCGGCACCGGTTGCGTTTCGCCGATTTCCGGCTCGTTCAACGTGAAGGAGGTCTATGCCGAACTGCTGATCCCGATCCTCAAGGATGTGCCGTTCGCGAACGCGTTGAACCTGACCGTCGGTGATCGTTATTCCCGTTACAGCAATTTCGGTGGCACCAACAACACCAAGTTCGCCGTGGAATACCGTCCGATCGAGGACTTGCTCCTGCGCGGTACGGTGTCCAAGGTGTTCCGTGCGCCGACGATCAGCAATCTGTTCGCCGGTGCCGCCAGTTCCGCCCCGCAGGTGGTCGATCCTTGCTTCGGCCTGCATGGCACCAATGCGGCCTGCGTGGGTGTTCCAGGCGATGGCAGCTTCCAGAAGCTGCCGGGCCAGACCAGCCAGATCAACGGTATCGCTTCCGGCTCGGAAGCGGCCGGTTACAACCTGACGCCGGAATTCGGCAAGTCGTTCGACTACGGCTTCGTCTACGATCCGCACTGGATCCCGGGCCTGTCGCTGAGCGCCGATCTGTGGCGCGTGTACCTGAACAACGAGATCAGTGTGATCACGGCGCAGAACGCGCTGACCTTGTGCTTCCTGCAAAACGGCGGTCCCACCTGCAACCTGATTCATCGCTCGACCAGCGGTCCGGACGCAGGGCAGATCTCTTTCGTGCAGGAGCCGTTCGGCAATCTGGGCCGGCTGGATGCCAGCGGCACCGACCTGCAGGCACATTACCGTCTGCCGGAAACCGCATGGGGCAACTTCGCGCTCAGCTTCCAGACCACGTACCTGAAGCAGTTCAGCGACGATCCGGCGCCGGGCACTCCGGGCGATCTGGTGCAGCAATACGCCGGTCATTACTCGACCGGCGCATCGGCGATTTCCTTCGCGAACTTCTCGCGCTGGAAAGCCCTGGCGGCACTGAACTGGAACCTGGGTCCGTGGAGCGCCCAGTGGACGGTCAAGTACGTCGGCAAGTACAACGTCGGTTATGCCAATCCGGCGGATGGCATCTCCGCGTGCCAGTCCAATTCGCCTCCGGGTTGCGAACTCAAGTACGGCGCGTCGGTGTACCACAACGTGTCGGCCGGCTATAACATCGAGCCGATCAATACCCGCATCGACGTGGGTATCGACAACCTAGCCGACAAATTCCCGGCGATCATCTATCAGAACAACACGCTCAACGGCAACGTCGATGCGAACACGTTCGATACGATCGGCCGGTTCTACTTTGCGCGCGTGACCGTGAAGTTCTAGGCGGTTGTTTGCTACTCTCTCAAGCCGCGCGGCGCGAACCGCGCGGTTTTTTTATTGCCGGCACTCCTCTGCGTGAACACGGGCACGAATAGCGTCGACAATCTTCGCGCCGAGTTTCGCGCGAATCGCGCTCGCGGTGGCAGCGAACCGGCTTTCGCAGTCCTCACACGCCAACTTGAATTGCAGCCCGTCGAGACCTGGCTTGCGTGCGCGCAGGACATTGCCCAGCTCGCCGATGAACCGCTTGCCGCAACCTGGCTCCAGTCTGCCATCGCGCGCTGGCCGCAAGCCATCCAGCTACATTACTGGCTGGCTTTCGTGTCATGGTCGCGCGGCGACGTATCGGCCGCAGAACGCCAGCTACGCGAGCTGCTTGGCAGGCAGCCCGATCATGCGGATGCATTGCGCTTGCTGGCGATGCTGTTGCGCAATGACGGCCGCTTCGGGGCGGCGGCGCAGCTGGCCCTGGATTCGTGGCGGCGCCAACACGGTACCGTTGACAACACGTTGCAGTGCGCCGATTTCATCCGGCATTGCCAACGTCAGGCGCTCGCGGCCGAACTTTGCGACGAGGCTCTGCATGGCGGGATTCGCGATCCGGCCATTCATGCACAGGCCGGAATGCTGGCCCTGGAACTGGGGCGCTTCGATGCCGCGCGATCGCATCTCATGGCGGCGCTCGATGGCGGCGTGGACTTGAATGTCTGGTTCGTGCCTGCCGCCTTGGCCTATGCGCAACGCTATTCCAGCGCTCGGCATCCGGACTTCGAACTGTTCGACCGGCAGCTTCGCAATCACGCGCTGTCGCAGAAAGCGCAAGCATCGGTAAAATTCGCTCTCGCCAAAGCGTGCGACGACATCGGCGACATCACACGCGCGGCTGGTTTATGGCGCGAAGCTAACCTGCAGGCGCGGGCAATCAAGCCTTGGTCGAGCGATACGTATCGCAGCCGAATTGCCGTATTGCTGAAAACGTCATGTGGCAATTTCCAATTGCCGCCCAGCGACATCATCCCGATATTCATCGTTGGCTTGCCGCGGAGTGGCACGACACTCGCCGCGGTCTTGCTGGGCCGACATTCCCAAGTACGCGATCGCGGCGAACTGCCGCATCTTGGCTTTATCGCCGAGCGTCTTTCGACAGGCGAGCACGAAAACGATGCGGGCGCTCTGCATGAGGCGGCGCGACTGTACTATGCGCACCTGCGTCAGGACGATGCCCCGGCGCGCTGGTACATCGACAAGACGCCGGTGAATTTCGTGCGGCTGGATGTCGTCGCAAGCTTGTTTCCGCAGGCGCAGGTAATTCATTGCCGGCGCAATCGTCGCGACACGGCGCTGTCCCTGTACAGCCAGTTTTTTGCGCACACGGATGGCGACTTCGCTTACGACTTCCTGGACATCGCTGCCTTTGCCGCCGGCCATGACCAATTGATGGAGCACTGGCGGCGAACCCTGCCGCTGTCGATTCACACGCTGGACTATGAAGAGCTGGCGCAGCGGCCAGCGCAGACGATCGCCGCGCTGCGCCAACGTATCGGCATCGCGGACGACAACGCCACCGTCACGCGACTGCCGCAAGACACCGTGATCGCGTCATCCAGCCTCTGGCAGGCGACCCAGCCTGTATATACCTCGTCCATCGGCAGATCGCGCATTTACGCTTCGCATTTGCCCGAACTGGCCAGGCTATTCCCGGACATGACCTGCTAGTAGCGGGGTCACTCGCGAAACAGCAGCAGTGCCACGCACAAGCCGCCGCCAATGGCATACAAGACCCAGGTCTGCTCTACGAAATACGGATACACCATCAGCACCAGGCCGATGCTTGTCGGCTTCCACAGCGCCGCCTTCTTGCCGTAAAGAAACGCGGCGAGGCCGATGACGCCGAAGATGATCAGTCCGAACAGGGCGGCCGGGGTTGGCATGAGTGCCTTTGCTGCGAGTCCGAGGCCTAGTGTAAGCGAGCCGGGCCGGCGATCAAGATCCAGACTCGCGCAGTTGCCGACCCGGACTTGACCCTTCCACGAGTGCTGGACGAGCGGGATCGCGACGCGGCAAGAACGCGGACGCAAAATTCACTTGTATACTTTCAACGCGGACATCCCGCTGATGACGGGCTGACCGCAGGCGCAACGACTACTCGAAGCCATTGGCAAAAATGTAGTCGTGGACGATGGTGGCGGTGGCCGGGCTGCCCGCCAGCACGACTTGGAACTGCGTATTGAGCAGCACCGACACCGTCGCGTCGCCGTTGTTCGCCACGATCAGGTCGGGCTTGCCATCGCCGTTGACATCGGCTGCAGTGATCGAGCGCGGCGTGATTCCCGTCGCGAAAGTCCGCGGTGCGGCAAACGTCGGCACGGCGGAGCCGGGCGCGGTGGTGTTGATGAGCAGCGAGACAGTGTCGTCGCCACTGTTGGCAACCAGCAAGTCGGGTTTGCCGTCGCCGTCGACGTCTGCAGCGGTGACAAAAAGCGGATTCGGCCCGGTCGAAAAAGTCTGTTGCGTGGCGAAGCTTGCAACGGTGGCGCCCGCAGCGGTGGTATTGAGCAGTACCGAAACCGTGGCATTGACATTGTCGTTGTTGACGACAACCAGGTCGGGTCGGCCGTCGCCGTTGATATCGGCGGCGGTGACGGAAAACGGATTCGCCCCGGTGGCAACTGTCTGCTGCGCGGCAAAGCTCGGCGTTGCGGCACCGGCGACGGTGGTGTTGAGCAACACCGAAACCGTGTTGTCGTTTTCATTGGCGACGACGAGATCGGGCTTGCCGTCGCCGTTGATGTCGGCGGCAGTGACGGAAAACGGATTCGTCCCGGTGGCAAAGGACTGTGCCGCGGCAAAGCTCGGTGTGGTCGCGCCCGGCGCCGTGGTATTGAGCAGCACCGACACTGTCCTGGCGCTGAAATTGCCGACGATGAGATCGGATCTGCCGTCGCCGTTGATGTCGGCGACAGTCACGGCGACGGGGCCGAACCCGGAGGGGAAAGCCAGTTGCGCGGCGAAGCTCGGTGTGGTGGAGCCAGGAGTCGTTGTGTTGAGCAGCACCGAGATGGTGCCGGCGTTGAAATTTGCGACGGCAAGGTCCGTCTTGCCATCGCCGTTGACATCGATGGCAGCGACGGAAACCGGAGCCTGTCCCGCGGCGAAGACCTGTTGTGCGGCGAAGCTCGTCGCAGTCGCGCCTGGCGCCGTAGTGTTGAGCAGGACCGAGATCGTATTGTCGTTTTCATTGGCGACGACGAGGTCCGGTTTGCCATCACCGTTGATATCGACGGCCGCGCTGGCAAAAGGATGGTCTCCCGCCGTGAACGCCTGCTGTGCGGCAAAACCCGTCTCGGCAGTGATGTCTGCGGTGTTGTTGAGCAGTACGGACAGGCTGTTGCCTTCGAAATTGGCGACGATGAGATCGGGTTTGCCGTCGCCGTTGACGTCGGCGACAGTGGCGGAACGGGGAAACGCCCCGGTGGCGAAAATCTGCGGTGCGGCAAAGCTCGCCGCGGCGCCGGGAATGGTGGTGTTGGTCATTACCCAGGCCGTACCATCGATCGCGTTCAGCACGATGAGGTCCGGCTTGCCGTCGCCGTCGACATCGGCGGCGACGACGGATGTAGGGTTCGTTCCCGTGGCGAACGTCTGTAGCGGGGCAAACGTTGCCGCGGCGCCCGGAGCCGTCGTGTTGCGCAATATCGAGACCGTATTGTTGAAGTTGTAATTGGTGACGATCAGGTCGGGTTTGCCGTCACCGTTGATGTCGGCCGCCGTGACGGAAAATGGATTGAACCCGGCATAGAAGGTCTCCTGCGCAGCGAAGCTGGCTGTGCTGGCGCCGGGCGAGGTGGTGTTGAGCAGCACCGACAGCGAACTGGTGCCGAACGAATTGATGACGATCAGATCGGGCCTGCCGTCGCCGTTCAGATCAGCGACCGCGACGAAGTAGGGGGCGCTGCCCACGGTGAAGCCCTGCTGCGTTGCAAAGCTTGCCGAGGCTGCGCCCGCAGCTGTGGTATTGAGCAGTACGGAGACGTTGGTTCCATTGCCATCGGCAACGATGATGTCGGGTTTGCCGTCGCCGTTGATATCGGCGGTGGCGACGGCAAAGGGCCCGCTACCGGCGGCAAAGGTCTGCTGGACTGCAAAACTTGCGGTAGTTGAGCCAGGCGCCGTGGTGTTGAGCAGCACCGAAACGGTGTTGCTGCCATTGTTTGCGATGATCAGGTCAGGTCTGCCGTCGCCGTTGATGTCGGCGCAGATGACGGCAAAAGGTGTCGTTCCCGTGGCAAAAGTCTGCTGTGCCGCGAAGCTGGGCGTTGCCGCGCCGGGAGCGCTGGTGTTGAGCAATACGGAGACGGTGTTGTCCGCGCCGTTCACGGCGATGAGGTCTGGCATGCCGTCGCCGTTGACATCAGCGCTGGCGACGGAATAGGGGCTGCTGCCCACGGAATAAGTGCGTTGCCCGGCAAAGCTCGGCGTGCGGCCGATACCGGTGGCATTGTCCAGTACCAGTTGGAAGGTGAGGTTCGAGGTGCCGTCCGGATTGGCGCCGATGTTGACCGGAATGGACGCGCTCGTCGATCCGGCAGGCACGACCACCGTGCCGGAAACAGCCGTATAGTCGACGCCTGCCAAGGCCGTGCCGTCGACCGTATGGTAGTTCAGTACCGCGTCGTAGCCGGTATCGCCGCTTCGGGTCAGCGGAAAACTGCCGATCACGCCCGTGCCACCGGCGAGCACCGTCATGCCCGATGCGCTGATGGTCGTGGTATCCGCTTGCGCACCCGCCGCGATGCAAAATCCAACGGCTGCGGTCAGCAACCAACTGCGACGCTGCCGGCCTGGCCAGCCAACCAGCGCGATACCTGGATGATTCAACATACTGCCTCCGCCGAGTGGCGCAGCGCCTGGATTGAATCGATGCATAGCGGATTCGGGAAGCCAAGCCTATCACGCACGAACCGGAGCGCCTCATCGTCGTGACTGCCCAGCCGCGCCAATCAGGACTGCAACGCAACATCGCGCCGGGTTCGTGGCTCCTCTGTCCCTGCCGGCCTACAGCGTAGCGAAATGAAACGCGTCCGCCACGTGGAAGCAGGCGATATCTGGCAGTATGTTGTGACAGGAGAGTCGCATGCCGAAATTCCGATCAGCGCCGTCACCGGATTTCTTCGTGACCGGTGCTGTCGTCGTCTTCGCATTGTCGGGCTGCTCCGGGCTGGTCTATCAGGCGATCTGGTCGCATTACCTCGGTTTGTATCTGGGCCACGCCGCGTATGCGCAATGCCTGGTGCTCGCCATCTTCATGGGCGGTCTGGCCCTGGGGTCCTGGCTGGTCAGTCGCCGCAGTCTTGAATGGAGCGATCTGCTCGTCCGCTATGCCATCGTCGAAGCGGCGATCGGCGTATTCGGCCTGTTGTTCCACACGCTGTTCGTGGCCGGGACCAACCTGGCCTACGACAGGATACTCCCGGCAATGCCATCGGACGGCGCGGTCGCGATGGTCAAATGGGCCAGTGGCGCTCTGTTGATCCTGCCCCAGTCGATACTCTTGGGAATGACCTTTCCGTTGATGGCAAACGGGGTGATACGCCGCATCGGCGAAACACCCGGTTCGATTATCAGCAGACTCTACTTCGGCAACAGCATCGGCGCCGCCGCTGGCGCAATGGTGGCGACTTTTGTCCTGCTTCCAACGATCGGTTTGCCCGGAGCGATGGAGTTTGCCGGAGTTCTGAATCTGTTCGTTGCGCTGCTGGCTTGCATCCTCGCCTATCGCCGCGTGGTGCTTGCCGCCAAGACGGATTGGCTTCCCGACAATTCGTCTACCGAGCCGCTTCCGCACCCGCAACCCGCGGCAATTTCAGTGTCACTGACCCGGCTGTTGCTCCTGGCGGCATTCGTCACCGGAACAACTTCATTTGTATACGAGATAGTCTGGGTACGGATGCTCAGCCTGGTGTGCGGGACAACCCTGCACGCTTTCGAATTGATGCTCACGGCCTTCATCGGCGGTCTGGCGCTTGGCAGTTGGGTATTGCGGCGACGCATCGATCGATTCCGCAACCTGATGCGTGCCGCGGCATATATCCAGATGGCGATGGGCCTGGCGGCTCTGGCGACCATGATGCTCTACGGCCGGTCGTTCGAATGGATTGCGTTTTTCATGCATTCGCTGGCGCGGAACGCATCGGGATACGTCCTGTTCAACGTCATTACCGCCCTGATTGCGCTAGTCATCATGTTGCCGGCGGCATTTTTCGCTGGCATGACCTTGCCCATGTTTTCCCTTGCGCTCACCCGCAATGGTGCGCAGGAAACGGCGATCGGGCGCATTTATGCCGCGAACACACTCGGGGCGATCGTTGGCGTGGTCATTGCCGTGCAATGGCTGATGCCGATGCTGGGACTGAAATTGTCGATGACGGCCGCTGCAATAGGCGACATCGCGCTGGGCCTGGTGCTGCTTCGTCGCGCCGTGGAACGCAGACACCCGCGAACCTATCTTGCGGCGCTGGTCGTGTCCGGACTGCTGGCAATTGTCTTCATCCATTATTCTCCCTTCGACCAGCGCGAATTGGCGTCGGCGGTCTACCGCACTGGCGCGGCGCGGATCCCGGACGACGCGAAGATCCTCTTCTACCGCGATGGATCGACGGCCTCGATTACGCTTGCGGACAAGCAAGGCATCCGCTCGATCGCCACCAACGGAAAATCCGACTCCGCCATCCAGATGGCCGAATCGGGAATACCGACCGGCGACGAAAATACGACGGTCTTGTTGGCGGCGCTTCCGCTGGCAATCCAGCCAGAAGCGCGCAGCGCGGCGGTAATCGGCATCGGTACCGGCCTGACCACGAATACCCTCCTCGGCGCACCGGGTCTGGAAAGGGTGGATACGATCGAGATCGAGCCAGCGATGGTGACAGCGGCGCATGGCTTCGGACGTTTTTCGCAGCGTGTGTTCGACGATCCGCGTTCACGCATTCACCTTGAGGATGCGAAGGTATATTTTTCCGCACACAACGCCAGGTATGACATCATCATTTCCGAGCCGTCCAATCCCTGGGTGTCGGGCGTGGCGAGCCTGTTCACGGAAGAATTCTATGCGCATGCGGCGCGTCATCTCGCGCCACATGGCTTGCTGGTCCAATGGGTCCAGCTGTATGAGATCGATGATGCGCTTGTTGCGACGATTGCCAACGCGCTCTCGCGTCAGTTTCAGGACTATCGGCTTTACCTGTCCAATGATGTCGACCTGTTGATCGTCGCCAGCGCAGACGGCGCAGTCGGCCAGGTCGACGGACAGATCTTTTCCATTGACGCGTTGAAGGCATCGTTGCAGCGGATATCCATTCGCTCGAATGCGGATTTGCGCCTGCATGAACTCGGCGGCAAGCGCGAGTTTGCGCCGTTCTTCCAGGCCTTGTCGGAAACGACAAACTCCGATTACTTTCCGATCCTGTCTCTTGAAGCGCCGCGAGCCCGTTTTGCCTCGTTGACGGCGGCCAGGCTGCTGGAGCTGCCGCACTCGGATTTGCCGCTGATGGAAATGACGCGGGGACTTTCGCCACCGCAGCGCGGCACGCCTATTTCGATCGACCCCAATTTTACCAAGACCCAGGACGTCAGTGCCGCGCGGGATATTCGCGCGCGCTTGCTCGACGAAAATCAACCTTCGCCCGTTGCCGCAGGCGTGGACGAACAGATGCTCTCGGTCGTTTCCGCATTGCGCGAATATGACCGTACCTGCGGCAGATCGGCGAATGCCGATATTGCCATCACGTGGATGTATCAGGCAGGCGCCGCAACGATTCCGTATTTGAGTCCCGAAGAACTGCAGCCTGTCTGGATCAAGGATCGCCTGCGCGCCTGCCAGCCATGGCCTGGATCCGCGGCGGCGATGGAGGATTTTCTCGTCGCCCTCGGCGCACGGGACGCGCAGGCGATCGGCGATCGCGCACGCGATCTCTTGACCGAACATGGCGCCAGTCTGACGCCCGAAGTTGCCGACTACCTGGTGCGCGCCCTCCTGATGGCGGATCTATCCGCGGGCAGGCCGGAGCAGGTCGAGGAGACGAGCCGCACGCTGGGGCGGCAGTTTCTTTCTGCGGAAAACCGCGTCGGCGAACGGATATATCTGCAGGCGCTTGCAGCTTCGATTGCGAGCACAAGGTTGCAGCGAGCGCCGACGCCCGCGCTTTCCAACTGATCGCCAGAGGCGTGACCTGAATCGCGCCCGAGGCAGCGGCATGCAGTTTCATCGATGCGCCGGCAACATGCTTGACGCGGATGCGCGCCGGTGCAAGGGTGACGATCCAACCCGGTCAGGAGCACTGCGATGTTGGAGAAAGTGGCCTTCACGATGTATCCGGTACAGGATCCGGCACGCGCGCGCGCCTTCTACGAGGGAACCCTGGGACTCGCTCCCGGAAAATACGCGCCGAGCGGCGTATGGACCGAATACGACCTGCCCGGTGGCGGCTGCCTGGCACTTTTTGCGACCGACGATATCAGGCCAAGTGCCGATTCGGGCGGAAGTGTCGCCTTCGAGGTCAAGGACCTGGACGCGCTGACTGCACGGCTCAAGAATGAAGGTGTGCGCTTCAAGACCTACATGATCCACTCGCCGGTGTGCAGAATGGCCGTCATCCTGGATACCGAGGGCAACTCGATCATCCTGCATGAGCTCAAGAAAGGATGACGTGTAATTCCGATCCTGGATGTCCGGTCCCTTTTGCATCCGGTCGAGACGAGGAATTGCGATGACGCGCAAGACCGCCAAAGACTTCCATCCGGAAGCCCTGAAGCTGTTTGACCGGTATGTGCATGGGCAATTGTCGCGGCGCGGCTTTCTGCAGCACGCCGCACAATTTGCCGCGGCGGGTGTTACGGCCGAGGGCCTGCTGCTGGCGCTGAGTCCGGGCTTTGCCGAGGCGCAGCAGGTTGCCGGCAACGATCCGCGCATCAAGACGCGCTATGTCGAGTATCCGTCACCCAAAGGTTACGGCAAGGTGCACGGCTATATGGCGCAGCCGGCCAAGGCCGAGGGAAAGCTGCCGACCGTGCTCGTGGTACACGAGAACCGTGGCCTCAACCCGCATATCGAAGACATCGCGCGGCGCCTGGCCCTGGACAACTTCATTGCTTTTGCGCCCGACGCGCTGTTTCCGCTTGGGGGCTATCCCGGCGACGAAGACCAGGCACGGGAACTGTTCGGCAAGCTCGACCAGGCCAGGACTCACGAAGACTTTCTGGCGGCGGCCGCCGCGCTCAAGCATCTGCCCGAGGGCAATGGCAAGGTTGGCGTGGTTGGCTTCTGCTACGGCGGTGGCATCGCCAACTTCCTGGCGACGCGCGTCCCTGACCTGGCCGCGGCCGTACCCTTCTATGGCGCGCAGCCACCCGCGGAAGAGGCCGCGAAAATCAAGGCGCCGCTGTTGCTGCACTACGCGGAAAAGGACGAGCGCATCACCTCAGGCTGGCCGGCATACGAAATGGCGCTGAAAGCCGCGGGAGTGCGGTACCAGGCCTTTATCTATCCAGGCGTGGAGCATGGCTTCAACAACGACACCACTCCGCGCTATGACGAGGCGGCCGCAAAACTGGCCTGGCAGCGCACGATCAGCTTCTTCAACGAACACCTGCGCGTCTGACTGCTCCGGCAAAAAAATCCCGCATGCCGGTGCGCTACACTTTTGTCCCGGGCGATAGCCGTCGCACTATTGAAGAGCTTGATGTCTATGCTGCAGCGTTTCTGGTTCAAGACAGATCGCGGTTTGGGGTACGGCGTTACGGCCTCTTCGCAAGCCGATGCGGAGAAGCTTCTGAAGAACCACGGCTATCCTCTTCCAACGGAGCGGATCACGCACGTGACGCAAGGCGTGAGCGTGTCTTCGTTGGACAAAGAGCATGTACTTCCAAATGCCGGCCCGCTGGCCGTGCGTGGAGTCTGGTATCCTCGGCACAATATCTAGCGTTGCAACCGGAACGGATCGCCGCGATGCAGCGCCGCCTCGGCGGCGCGCCAGTTCAGGCGTCCAAGCGCAGCATGGTTTCACCCGTTCGATCGAACAAGCGGATTGGGAGCAACTGCAGCCATGAAACATCTCGATGCAACCACGTGCGTGAAGGCGCTATTCGTCGCAATGGCCTTTGCCGGCGAAATTTCGATCGCAGAAACCGGTCCGGTCGTCCCCGATGCGCTGAAGGTCCAGGCGGATCAGAAACTGTCGCTCGAGGCACATGCCGTTGGCGTGCAGATTTACCTGTGCGAAGCCAGCAAGGACGATCCGAATCGTTTCGAGTGGGCTTTCAAGGCTCCCGACGCAAATCTGTTCGACGCCGCAGGCAAAAGCATCGGCAAGCACTACGCGGGTCCGACCTGGGAGTCGAACGACGGAAGTATCGTCGTGGGCGAGGTCAAGGCAAAGGACGCCGGCCCGGACAGCAGTGCGATTGCCTGGCTATTGCTCAGTGCAAAATCAGCATCAGGCAACGGCATTTTCGGGCACACGCAAAGTATACAGCGCACGGATACGTCAGGCGGCAAGGCACCCAGCAACGGATGCGACAAGGAACATCCTGGCAAAGAAGTCCGGGTACCCTACAAAGCCACGTATTATTTCTACGCCTCTGGATCGTAACCCGCATACGAACCGCACTTCCGACGCGTAAACTGTCAGGCGGGCGGCTTCTGGCAGGCCGTCTGCAGCGGCTGCAAACACTATCCAAGACGTGGCGCTACGCGTTATTCAAATGTCGGATACTTGCCCGACATCGAATCGCACCTGCTCGGCGAGCGCAAACCGCCTTGCGTCTACAACGCGGCGATGTTGCATGCTCGGCATGGGATCGTTTGGGATGGCAATGATGTGCATTTCAGCCGCTGCGTGTGCGGCGGCGCCGAGTGTGCAAGCAGTCGGCCTGCCCGCGAACGGGACATACAGCGTCGAACGCGGCCACAACATTCTGCGTTTTGACGTCACCTTCGGCGAGGTGGTGACTGTCGATGACCCCTACTACACGCAGGTGGTGCAGAAAGTACGATTCGATTCAACGCTGGTGGCCTTCAACGCTGATGCCAACAACGGCAGCAGTGTACCCGCTATAACCGTAACCCTTCGAGCTTTGTCACCGTGCAACGCGAACGGAGGCGCCTGGCGTGTAGCATCCAGCGGGTTGTCGCATACGTATGCGCCCATTTCGCGAGGAAATGGACGCATGCATCATCGTCGAGTGCTCAGTCGCCACTGATCGGCGATGGCCGCACGCGAAATTGCCGTCGCACTGCCCGGGCCTGCTTCGCAGTCAGCGTGTCAATCAACAGACGTTCTGCGTCGCAAGAACTTCACACTGAGCAGGGCGAGAAGACCGCCGAGCAGCCCGAGCACCCCTGTTCCAAGAGTCGGCGTCGGCTCGATCACGTTTATCTGGGCGCTCGCGAAACCACCGCCGGCCGGAGCTTGATCCGAAATCACCGGACCCAGAACATTCAAGATGGCACCGCCCGCGAGGACGGCTACGTCGACTGAAAACGTGCACGTTGCGCCAGTCGCGAGCGACCCTCCCGCCAAGGAAATCGTGTGCGATCCCGGGAACGCCGTGATTGTTCCGCCACCGCAACTACCGGTCAAACCGTTCGGACTGGCAACCGCCAGTCCTGGCGGCAGATTGTCGGTGAACGCCAATCCCGTCTGCGAGCCTGCTGCGGCTTGCGTGGCCTGCGTCCCCAGTGCGCCGAGACTGCCCCCCTTGAACCCGACAAAACCGGTGTTGTCGACGACGAAAGTCAGTGTCGTCGTGCCACCGGCGGAAACCGGACCAGCGGCGAATGCCTTTGAAACGCAAGCGCCGGTGGTGTTGCCGTTGGGTACCTGGCAGGAGACATAGCCCGGAAATTCCACGGTGACCGGGGGACTGAGGAAATCGGTGCTGGTGCCTGGGGTGACAGTCACCGGCACGAAACCTTGGGGCTGGTACTGCAATGGTATGACCCCACCGGCATTGATGCAGAAAAAGACTTCGGTATTCAAAGCAACGTCTGGAACCGTGAACGCCGTCGGAGTCACGCTTCCCTGGGAAATCGGACTCTTGCAATCCGACGTTGATGAGGAAAACGCAGAAACGATGCCGAGATAGTTGCCACCGATGGTTATGGTTGCGGTGTCGCCCGGCGCCAGCGAATTTTTTGAGCCGTCCGGATTGAGCACCGGCGCGGTCGACGTTGCGTAATCGACGGTCTGTGCTGAGATTGCGGTGGCGCTGGTTACGATCAGTGTCGTATCCGGCGAGCCGTAATAAAGCTTGCCCAGCGAAGGCGCCTGCTGATCGATGAATTGAATCGCCCCGACGTAGATGGCGGTTGTCCCCGGCTCGCTGGCAAACGCACCGACCGACAGCGGTGTCGGATCGTTGCCGATGGCCTGCACGGTCAGTGGCAACGCGTCAGCCACTGGAGTAAGCGTTTCCAATGCGGTAGCCCCCTGGACCATGAAGCCATCCAGCGAAGCGCTCTGACCTGAGGTCAAGGCCGCAGTCGCGATCTGAAAAGTTGCCGACCGAGACCCCGAACCGCCGGAAACCAGGGTAAAGGTCGAGGTGCCGGTGTTCGACAGCGACGGGGTTGATGCAAAAGCAAAATTCAATGGCAGCGTAACGACCAGATTCGAACCGACGCTCAAGATGCTGGTTCCGGTGACGCTGTACGTTGCCAAGTTCGCCGGCACGGTCAGCACTCCGTCTGCCGTCGCTACCTTCGCCGCATTGTAATCAGCCACGTTTGCGGTCAGCGTATTGGCTCCGCTACCTGAACTCGCCAAAAGCAAGCCGAGCGACAGCGCGCCCAACCACGCGTGATAAATCTTGCGCTTCATGTTCATTCCCCTGTTTGTGGAATTGGCGGTTCGGAATCTCTTGGAGTACGAGTCAATGGCCTTTTTAGCGATACATCAGTTCGAACTTGACCTAGCAACCCGACAAATGTTCTGTCCAATCGGACGCTACCGACTGTCGCGATCAGCCTGAATAATCACGAAGGCCCAACATCATACGCTTCTCAAGCAGAAAATCTCGCGACGATGCAAGTAGGAAAATCCGCCGCGAAGTCAAAATTGCAAACAAGGCTATCGGCTGCATGTTGCCGAGACATGGCTGCGCTCAAACGCCAGATGGTAACTGGCGCTCTGCTCGGGGGTAACATAAGGAGGGCGGCAGATACTCGCGGGAAACGGATGGTGCTCAAAACAGCTATGCAGGGTGTTTTCCTGGGTATTGGGGGGATGCTGCGGGAGGTGAATATGGTGGCGGGGACGCTATCACATTATAGCTATAATTAATTGTTTATGAATGTATTTTACAGAACTGTATTCTTCGGATACCCCCAAAGTTACCCCCGCGCTCTAAGAATACGCGCCCGAAAGAAATACTCGCCGGCAAGACTGAACGATTGGATGATGCCGCATTGACGCCGCAGCGGTCGAAGTTCGGTGATTCACCGTCAATTCGCGTTGAACGACAACCAATCGGACGGTAACTCTGCTCGAAAATCGCACGTTGTTACATCCTATTTTCGTCCGCGTAACCAATTACGCCCTCAGTTCCGGAAAGTAGTGCGTCATCCGGGAGGGCCGTTGTCGCTATCCCATCGTCCAAGGCTTTGACTTCAAGCGGTAATCTGCTTGACGAAAGACCAGCAGCACCCGACCATACGGTGCAACACCCCGCTTTTGGGGTCTATTTGTAGTTATACCGCATGGAACGCAATCTCATAGTTGGCATTCTTCTGGCTGCGCTGGTTACGTCATGCGCGTCGCTGAATCCATACGAACGCGAGAAAAAGCACATCCTAAATTATTACCACGCTACGTTCTGCTAGGCGCCGAGCGGAGCTGAGAACAAGGCAAGTTCCTGTCAAAACGAGAGTGCAGCTCCAAGTCTCGCCAAATGCGTCGAAGAGCTTCGCCCTAAGGCAGGGTTCTTCACCGGTGAAGAGATCGCTCGGCAAGACCTCTCGCTCTGCATGCAGCATAAGGGTTGGCAGCTGCTTCTCATTGAGGCATAACTATTCGCTCAAGCGGACCGCTGCGAATGGTGGCGGTGTAAACTAAATCTCCTCGCGGCAGCGGCCGCTTAGCTCAGCAACTGTCTTGGTGTTGACGGTTTTCTACACTGCGCATGCTCGTGAGCTGACCTGAATTTTCTGATCCAGAATCTTTGTCCTTAGACTATGACGAGGAGAACTGGACCATGCCTAAGAAACGCTTTCGTTCCGAAGAGATTATTCACAAGCTGCGCGAAGCCGATGTGCTGATAGGCCAA
>JARLJU010000295.1 GCA_031291055.1 Rudaea sp.
ACCGATGAGCCGGTTATCCTTCGTTTCTGATTGACCCCGCCGCCCTGCGTATAGCGCAGGGCGGCGTGTATTTATTGTGCTTACTTCATGCGGCTTGTCACTGCTGTCCTGATCGTTCTGCTGGCGCTGATCCAGTACCCGCTCTGGTGGGGGCACGGCGGTTGGTTGCGCGTGCACGAGTTGCAGCAGCAACTGGCGCAGCAACTGCAAAAGAACACTGATTCGAAGCTGCGCAACGAGCGTATTCAGGGCGAAGTCCAGGATTTGCAGAACGGTACGGCCGCGGTGGAAGAGCGGGCGCGTTACGAAATGGGCATGGTGAAGGACGGCGAAGTGTTCGTGCAGTTCGTCTCGCCGAACGCACCGTTGCCGAATACGAACACGCCTTCGGTGACCACGTCTACACGCGGTGAGGTGTCGGCTGCGCCACTGCATGTGGTGCCGAATCCGGAGTCGCGCGCGAAGCCGGATCGCAAGCATGGCGGGAAGACTGCGGTCAAGGACAAGAAGGCCACGCACTGAGTGAATCAGGCTGGCTGAGTTCGCGGGCGAATGCAAAACAAAACGCAGCGGCGAACGTAAAAGCTCGTACGAAGACGAAAAAAAGGCGCGGTGTGAACCGCGCCTTTTTCTTTGACCTTGCGATACCTGCTTTTCCGCCGTGTCGCCGTGTCGGTAAGCCTACTGTCCGGCAGTGCCCGCTTCGGCTTACCAGCCCCAGTACGGTGAGTAGCCTACGCCGACACCCGTACCCCAACCGTGCCCCCAACCGCCACCGTAATAACTGCCGTACACGCTAACGGGCTGCGAGTAGTAGCGCGAATATGCCTGAGCCGCGTTCTCGGCGGCAATAGCCTGATTCTGATCCGACAGCACCTGACGGTCGATCGCATCGTAGCGTTCACGTTCTTCGGGCGTGAGCGGACGGGCGGTGCTGGCCATGCCCGACTGATCGGCCGGCAGGCGGCTATAAATCGGTGATGGGCCCGGTGGGTCCATCACGCAGCCCGTCAGCGCAGCGCTGCCGGCTGCGACTGCCAGCACGGTGAACGTGCGCACGCAATGCTTCAATGAAGTAGGGATGTTCATTTTGATCTCCATCGGTCGGATGCCTAAGCAAACCATGCGCAGCGCACCCCGCCAACGATCCAACGCAATGATCGACGATAACGCGCCGCCCGAACCCTGAGAAGGCAGCAGGCGGCGCGTCATTGACTGCCGTACACCGGTGCAATAAGCCACCGCCTGGCTGCTTCAGTGCCGCTGCTCGGCCGCCGGCGTCACGCCTTCTGAGAGCGCATTGGCGACAAAAAGTTGCGCCACGTCGACCGGATCGAATTCGTATCGTTGATTACAGAATTCGCAATGAATCTCGACGTGACCACGTTCTTCGATCACGCCGTCCACTTCCTCGCGGCCCAGCATCTTCAGCATCGCGCCGACTTTTTCGCGCGAACAGCTGCATTCGAAGCGCGTCATGGCCGGTTCGAAATGCTGTACGTTCTCCTGCCAGAACAGACGGCGGAAAATCGTTGCCGGTTCTTCTTTCAGCAGCTCGTCTTGCGACATCGTGCCGCCGAGCGTGCAGACGCGCTCCCACGTGTCCGCGTCCAGATCGCCCGGGTGAGGGACGATGCCGCCGTCGCCCGGCAGCTTTTGCAGCAGCATGCCGACGGCGCGTTCGGTGTTCGCCGCGAGCCACAGGCGCGTGTCGAGCTGCTCCGAGTGATGCATGTAGTGCTCGAGCACTTCGGACATCGACTTGAGCGGGCCGTCCACGCCCGACAGCGGCACGATACTTTGATACGGTTGCTGGCCGGGCTGCTTGTCGCGCGGGTCGAGCGTAATCACGCACCGGCCATGGCCGCTCGCGTTGACCAGCTCGATCATGGTCGTATCGTCGCCGATGGTATTGCCCGCTTCGCCGGAGAGCTTGGCGGTGGCGCGCATCGACAGGTCGGAGCTGCACTGCACCACCAGCATCTTGG
>JARLJU010000032.1 GCA_031291055.1 Rudaea sp.
CACTGGGCCGTTTCAGTTCACCAGCTCGAACAATGGTACGGTCACGCTCACCGCCAACGAGACTTGCTGGCAGGGACGGCCGTTCCTTGACGAGATTCTGATCACCGGCAACCGCACGATCCGCGAGCAATGGCTCGACCTAAGCGTGGGCCGCGCCGACATTGCTGAAGTTCCGCCGCAGGAGCTTCGACCGGCACAGCAGCAGCATCTCGCGGTGCAAGTTTCGCCGCCAGTGGAACTGCTGGCGCTCGAGGTGTCAGACACGGGCGCGCTCACGAATGCCATGTTGCGTGCAGCCATTGCGCAAGCCGTCGACCGCGGCGCGCTCTCGAACGTCATCTTTCAAAAACAGGGCGAGATCACCGCCAGTATTCTGCCGCAGTCGCTCACCGGCTACGCATTTCTCTTTCCGGCCGACCGCAATCTGAACAAGGCGAATGAGCTGCGCGGTGGGTTGACGCCGCCGCCGCTTACACTAACGGCTGACGGCGATGGCGCCTTGCAATTGGCTGCGCAACGCATCGCGCTCAATTTGCGCGAAGCGGGATTCAACGTGCAGGTGGCGAACGCGCACAACGCGCCGCATGCTGACCTGGTACTGCGCAAACTGCCGCTCGAGGGCGCGGACCCTGCGGCGGCACTGGAAACTCTGCTGCGCGGTGCGGACGAAAATGTTCCTGTGGCGGGACGAAATCCAAACGCGCTCTTCCGCGCCGAGCACGACGTTCTGGATCTCCACACCATCGTACCGCTGCTCGATCTTCCGCGCGCCTGGGCGATCGGCAGCCGCGTGCGCGACCTAAGACTACGGGCCGACGGCACGCCGGACCTTGCCAGTGCGTCGTTGGAGGGAACACAGTGAGTCTGCGCCAAAAACTACTGCTGCTGTTTTCGCTCACCGTGGCCGCAGCGGTTGCGGCGGTGGCGTGGACCGTGCTGGTGCGCATTCGCCACGTTTTCGAAATGCGCGACCAGGACGAGACGAAGCTCTTCGTCAGCCAGTTTCAGCGCGAGTTTCAGCATCGCTCGCAGGAGGTGGCTGCCTCTGTGAATCGCCTGGCCGCGAGCGAGCGTGCTCGTTCGATGGCATTCGAACTGGCGCAGTCGGGCGACGTGGCGGCTTATCTGACGGAAGCACAGTCGATGGCGCAATGCAATTGGCGGCGCAACGCATCGCGCTCAATTTGCGCGAAGCGGGATTCAACGTGCAGGTGGCGAACGCGCACAACGCGCCGCATGCTGACCTGGTACTGCGCAAACTGCCGCTCGAGGGCGCGGACC
>JARLJU010000033.1 GCA_031291055.1 Rudaea sp.
GCCGGATCACACTCAATAACGCCACGTCGATCACTCCGGTTGCTCCTGCTCGGACTCCGAACAGGACGGTGACTACACGTGGCTCAAAATTCGACGAAAATCTCTATCTAAACTGGCTCAATATTCAGTGGTACTCAACAGTATATATATGTCTACGAACCGGGCTGGACGCTGCTGGACACAAAAGGCACAAAAAAACCCGCTGTTATGCGGGTTTTTAGGACTTTTCCGGATGTCTTCGGACTAGCAGATGGCTCCCCGAGACGGACTCGAACCGCCGACCCAGTGATTAACAGTCACTTGCTCTACCGGCTGAGCTATCGGGGAAGGTTAAACCGAGCCGCGTATTTTCGTGATCCCGGCGGTCCGCGTCAAGCTCCGTTGCACTTTCACAGGCGCGCGCAAGCGGTGGCGGCCTGGGTCGGGGTCGCCAGGCCTTGGCGCGGGCGGCCGGAATTGCTCACGACGATGGTGCTGGCGTAGGCGGAGCCGCGGCGGTCGCAGAGCGTGAAGGTCAGGTTGGTGCCGGTGGCGCTGCCATCGAAACGGTAGGTGACATGCTCGCGTCCGCTGCTGCTGGCGACGGCCACACCGGGTTGCGCCGGCGCCGTGGCGAGTATCGGTTCGCCGCTGTCGCGTCTGCCGTTGCGGTCCAGATCGAGGAATACGATCCAGCCGTGTTGCCACCACAGGCCGTTGTCGCAGTGGTTCTGGTCGGCGCTCGGGCAGAGTACGACTTCGCCGCCGCGTGCGACCGCGCTGCTGCGCGCCAGATTCAGCATGGTCAGCAACTGATTGTGCATACTGCGCGACTGGCCGCCCTGCATCAGGCTGCCGAGTGCGGGCAGGCTGATGGCGCACAGGGTGGCGATGATGGCGGTGGCGAACAGCAGTTCGACGAGGGTGAATCCGCGCTGTTTTCCGGCTGGCTGGTTGCGCATGGCGATGGCTCCTGGAGGGTGCGGCCATGCTAGGTGCCGGCTTGCGATCGCACGATCGGGCGGTGCTGCGATTTAGTGTAGGAAAATATCCATTGCGACCTGGACGCAGCCCTTCCGACGCCTTGCATTCGGGTCGTGTCACCACGACATCTAGCTGTCCTGCAAAGCTATAATCTGCTGTTCCGCGGAGCACTCGATGGCCGATCGTTTTGAACTGGTTTCTCCGTTTCAGCCGGCCGGCGACCAGCCGGAAGCGATCCGGCGCCTGATTGACGGCTTCGAAGCTGGGCTGGCCAAGCAGACCCTGCTCGGCGTCACCGGCTCGGGCAAGACGTTCACAATTGCAAATGTGGTAAATGCGGTGCAGAAGCCAACCTTGGTCCTGGCGCCGAACAAGACCCTGGCCGCGCAGCTGTATGGCGAGTTCAGGGAATTCTTCCCGCACAACGCAGTGGAATACTTCGTCAGCTACTACGACTACTACCAGCCCGAAGCCTACATCCCGTCGAGCGACACCTATATCGACAAGGATTCGGCGATCAACGAGCACATCGAGCAGATGCGCCTCTCGGCTACCAAGGCCTTGATCGAGCGGCGCGACGCGATCATCGTTTCCACGGTGTCCGCAATTTATGGTCTCGGCGACCCCGGCGAATACCACCGCATGGTGCTGCACCTGGTGCGCGGCGACAAACTTGATCAGCGCGAACTGCTGCGCCGCCTGACCGAATTGCAGTACGAACGCGGGGACTACGAACTGCACCGCGGCACCTATCGCGTGCGCGGCGACGTGATCGACGTGTTTCCGGCGGAAAACGAGATGGACGCAGTGCGCATCGAGCTGTTCGACGGACAGATCGAGAATCTGGCCGTGTTCGATCCGCTGACCGGCGATGTCTTGCGCCGGATTCCGCGCTACACGATCTATCCGGGTTCGCATTACGTGACCACGCGGCGCACGGTGCTGGAAGCGGTGGAGACGATCAAGGTCGAACTGAAGGAACGCCTGGAGCAATTGTACAAGGCGAACAAGCTGGTCGAAGCGCAGCGCCTGCAGCAGCGCACCCAGTTCGACATCGAGATGATGGCCGAGATCGGCTACTGCCAGGGCATCGAGAACTATTCGCGCCATCTCACCGGGCACGCGCCGGGCGAGCCGCCGCCGACGCTGTTCGATTACCTGCCAGCGGATGCGTTGCTCGTTGTCGATGAATCGCATGTCACCATTCCGCAGCTGGGCGCGATGTACAAGGGCGACCGCTCACGCAAGGAAACCCTGGTCGAATTCGGCTTCCGCCTGCCGTCGGCGCTGGACAACCGGCCGCTGAAGTTCGAGGAATGGGAGCAACGCGCGCCGCGTGCGATCTATGTTTCCGCGACGCCGGGCAAATACGAACGCGCCAATACCGAAGGCAATATCGTCGAGCTGGTCGTGCGTCCGACCGGACTGGTCGATCCGGAAGTTGAAGTGCGTCCGGTGCGCACGCAGGTGGACGATCTGCTTTCCGAGATCCATTTGCGTGTCGCCATGGGCGATCGCGTGCTGGTGACGACATTGACCAAGCGCATGTCGGAAAATCTCACCGACTACCTGGAAGAGCACGGCGTGCGGGTGCGCTACCTGCACTCGGATATCGAGACGGTGGAACGCGTGGAGATCATTCGCGATCTGCGTCTGGGGAAATTCGACGTCGTAGTCGGCATCAACCTTTTGCGCGAAGGTCTGGACATGCCCGAGGTGTCGCTGGTGGCGATTCTCGACGCCGACAAGGAAGGCTTCCTGCGTTCGACCGGTTCGCTGATCCAGACTATCGGCCGCGCCGCCCGCAACCTGCGCGGCAAGGCCATTTTGTATGCCGACAAGATGACCGAGTCGATGCGCAGCGCGATCGGCGAGACCGACCGCCGCCGCGCAAAGCAGGTTGAGTACAACATCGAGCACTGCATCACGCCGAAGTCGGTGACCAAGAAGATCACCGACATCATGGAAGGCGCGCGCGCCGATGCCGAAGCCGAAAGGCAGGGCAAGCAGACGCGCGGCGGCAAGTCGGGCACGCGGCGCGTGGCGGAGCCAACGATGGACTACGCCGCGATGTCGCCGGACAAACTTGCCGCCGAGCTGAAGAAGATCGAGGCGAGAATGTACAAGCACGCGCAGAATCTGGAATTCGAAGACGCGGCACGGGCGCGCGATGAACTGCACCGGGTGCGCGGATTGGCGTTGATCCGCTGACAATTTTCCGCTGACAGATTAAAGCCCTTCTCCTGCTGGGAGAAGGGAGGGCGTCACTCAGCGTGCGACCAGCCCGCGCCCAACCAAAGCATCCACCAGCGCCCGCGTATACCCGGCCTTGTCGCGAAAATCCATATGCGAGTCGTCCGGCAGCGGAAATGCACTCAATGACGGATCGTCCTCAGCGTCGATCACGCCGACCGCAGGTGCGTTGGCGGCGAAGCGATCCCAGTAGAGTGCCTTCGGATGCGCGATGGCGTCGGTTTCACGCACGGCGCCCGAGGTCGGCGACTGGTAGAAAATGACCTTGCCGCCGCGTGCCTGGATCTGCTTCGTCCACTCGTATACATCACCCAGGTCGGCAAGCCACTGATCGGGTGGAACCAGTGCGCGGATGTCCTTGGTATCGCCGACCAGTTGCTCGAAGTGACGCTTTGCGGCCGCGGCGTCGGTCAGCGTGTAGTCGATATCGCCGCTGCGGTCGGCATGAAAGCGGAAGTAGTCCGGCGCTGGCGGCGGCGAGCCGTCGATCCAGCGCCGCAACGCGGCGATCGCGCCCAGTTGCGGATCGGCGACGTCGAAATATGCTTGCCACAGGCTGAGCATAGCCCGGTGTACATGCCAGCTCGGCGACCATTGGCGATGGTAATAGTCCACCAGCGGCTGCTGCATATCGGTAAACATTTTATACAGGCCACGGCTCTCGATATCGCAAAGGACAACCCCGTGGAAACGATCATCTGCGGCCAGATCGCGCAGCGCCGCAAGCGGGTAGTGCGCGTTCTGCGCCAGCATCACCGCCCGATAGTCCGGCAACAGCTGCTTCAGCAGTTTCATGTCGATGGCGAATTCGATCCGCGATGCGCCGAGCAGCACCAGCGGGATCTTCTTCGTCGAGTACACGCGATCGCGCTGGATTGACCAAAGCTCGCTGGAATCGCGGATGTTCGGCTGGTAGCCGAGCGCGCGCCAGTGGATTTCCATGGCGCCGACGATCATCAGCGCGACCAGCGCCGCCAGCATCAATGTCGTCAGCCAGTGCCAGCGCGGAGCGGCGAATGCGACGTTGGATCCGCTGCCGGCGTTCATCGGCGCTGTACCACGCCGCGTTCAACGAGGGCATCGACCAGGGCCTGCGTGTAGGCAGCTTTGTCGCGCATGTCGACATGCGATCCATCGGGCAGGCGAAACGATTTCCAGCCAGGCACATCGTCGCTGTGAATAGCCGAAGTACCCGTGGCTGCGGATAGATGGTCCCAGTAGTCGGCACGCGGATAGGCAGCGTCTTCAAGTGCGCGCAGCTCGCCGGAGGTGGGGGTCTGCACGAAAATGACCGCGCCGCCGCGTTTGCGGATGGCCTCAACCCAGGTCGCGACCGGTTCGAGTCCGGCCAGCCACTGCCCGGGACTTTCCGGCGGATGCTCGCGCAGATCGTTGCGGATTCCATCGATGAAACTGCGTGTCAGGCCGGCCTGGTCGGCCTGGGTAAAATCGATGTCGCCGCTGCGGTCGGCGTGAAACGCGGTCGGCGATCGCCACGGCCATGCCGGAGTCCAGAGAAGCCGTTTTGCTTCAGCTAGCGCGCCGAAATCCGGCATCGCTGTCACCATCGCCTGTTGCCAACGCGTGAGCAGCAGGCGGTTTACATGCCAGCTCGGCGACCATTGCCGGTGGAAGTAATCGACATATGCCTGTTGCGCCTCGCGGTAGTAGCCGGCAAGGCCGCGCGCATCGATATCGCACAGCACGACGCCATGAAAGCGCTCGTCGGCCGCAAGATCGCTCAGTGTGGCGAGCGGATAGTGGCCATTCTGCGCCAGCATGACCGGTTGATAGCCCGGCAGTTGTTGCCTCAGCAGCTTCACGTCGATGCCGTATTCGATGTGCGATGCACCGAGGATGGCCAGCGGAATTTTCTTGCCGGTATAGACGCGATCGCGCTGGATCGACCACAGCGATGCGGAATCCAGGATGTTCGGCCGGTAGTCCTGCGCGCGCCAGTAGGCTTCGGTCGCAGCCACGATCATGCCGGCAACGGCGATCGCCAATGCCAGTGCGGCCGGCCAGCGCCAGCGCTGCGGGCGTGCAGGCTCGCTACTAGAACTGGAAATAGATGAAGGCATGGTTGTCGCCGGGGGACAGCACGATCAGGGCCAGCAGGATACCGAGCGCGAACCCGAGCAACGGAGCGGGGACGCGTACGCAGAAGGCCTTGATGTCGGTGCCGCGGAACAGCCATTGGATGGCGACGACCGCGGCGAACACCAGTAGCGAAAGTTTCTGCGCGGCATCCAGCGTCCACGCCGGCGACGCAGAGAATAATTTGTGGAAAACGCCGCATCCGGTCGCGAAGTCCGGAGCGCGGAACCAGACCCAGGTCAGGGTGACGAGGAAGAGGGTCAGCAGGCCGTAACCGAATTGCAGTGGCGGCGCGCGCCAGCGTTGCGGCCACAGGTGCTCGCGCGCGAAGCGTTCGCCGGCCAGGTAAAGGCCATGCAGGCCGCCCCAGATCACGAAGGTCCACGCTGCGCCGTGCCACAGGCCGCCGATCAGCATGGTCAGCATGAGGTTGACGTAGGTGCGCGCCGCGCCGCGCCGGTTGCCGCCGAGGGAAATGTACAGGTAGTCGCGCAGCCAGCTCGACAGCGAAATATGCCAGCGATGCCAGAAGTCCGAAAAACCGATCGCGGCGTAGGGATTGCGGAAGTTGGTCGGCAGGACGAATCCGAGCGCGAGAGCGGTGCCGATCGCGCAGGTGGAATAGCCGGCGAAGTCGCAGAAGATCTGGCCGCTGAACGCGACCACGCCGCTCCACGCTGCGCCGCTGCCGGCGTCTTTCACCGCATTGAAGAAGGCGTCGGCGACCGGTGCGAAGACCGAGTCGGCGAGCACGCTTTTCTCGAACAGGCCGAGGATCAGCAACGCGCAGCCGAGGCCGATGCCGTCGCGCATACTCCCGCGCGCCGTCTCGATCTGTTCGCGCATCTGGGTGAAGCGCGTGATCGGGCCGGCGACGAGTTGGGGGAAAAATGCCACGTACAGCGCATAGTCGCGCCAGCTGCGCGTCGGCGCGAACCTGCCGCGGTATATGTCTATACAATACGATAAAGAGTGAAATGTATAAAAAGATATGCCGATCGGCAGAACGACGTCCAGGCGCGCCGGGGTGTAGTGCACGCCGAAGGCGCCGAGCAGGGCCGCGAAATTGTCGAGCAGGAAGCGGTTGTACTTGAAACAGGCCAGCACGCCCAGGTTGATCAGCAGCGTAAGGGTGATCCAGCGCTTGCGCTGGCGCGGCTTCTGCGCGGCCGCGATGCGCTGGGCGATCCACCAGTCCAGTGTGGTCGAACCGAGCAGCAACAGCAGGAATGGCGGATTCCACGCCGAGTAAAACGCGTAGCTGGCCAGCAGCAGGAAGTTCTTGCGCGCATTCCAGGTGCGCAATCCGTTGTAGACGGCCAGCACCAGGACGAAGAAGATGATGAACGTGAACGTGTCGAACTGCATGCTGGCGAATCGGGCTGTTGCGCACGCCGGCCGCGTTCGGGCGTGATTGGCGCGGTGCGGCGATTATACACAGACGCCCCTGAAACCCCGGCGGCTATTGTGCGCCGCGGCGCGGTCGGTTACTCTTCCCGCCCCTTACGGGCGCATAGCTCAGCGGTAGAGCACTACCTTGACATGGTAGGGGTCACAGGTTCGATCCCTGTTGCGCCCACCAATTATCTTTTATACGAATGCAGAAACGAGTCTGGATCGTGTCTGCAAAGGTGAGTCCCGCCGGGGCTTCTGCCGATGGCAGCGCGTGCCTGTAGTTACACTTCCAGCCGATCGTCCGGTCGCGCCACCAGTGAATAAAGCGCCGGCATCAGAAATACGCTGATCAACAGTCGCGTGAACAGACCGCTGACAATGACCAGGGCAAACGGCCTTTGCGTATCCGTGCCGACACCGGTGGCCAGCGCCGCCGGCAACAAACCCAGGGCCGCCACCAGCGCAGTCATCATGATCGGACGCAGGCGCAGGATCGCGCCTTGGCGAATGGCGTCGGTGAGAGCCGTACCGCTGCCGCGAAGTTCGTTGACATACGAGATATACACGACAGCCGTCTGTACCGATACGCCGAACAAGGCCAGGAAACCGATGCCGGAGGAAACCGAGAACGGCGTACCGGTGATCCACAGTGCCACGATCCCGCCGACGGGTGCCGACAGCACCACGCCGACTACGGTGATGAAGGGAAACTTTATATTGCTGTAGAGCATGAACAGCAGAAGAAAAATCAGGAACAGCGTCAGCGGCAGGATCACATTCAACTGCGCACGCGACGCCGTATATTCCGTATATTCTCCACCCCAATCCAGATGGTAGCCCTGCGGCAGGGTGATCTTTGCGTTGACTTGCGCGATCGCATCTTCCACCGCACCGGCCAGATCGCGCCCCTCCACCGAGAACTGGACGCCGATGTAGCGCGAATTGTCCTGGCGATAGATGAACGAGGCGCCGTTGGTGACATGGATGTCCGCCAGTTCCCTCAGCGGTATCTGCTGTCCGCCGGAGGTGGCCATCAGGATATTGCCGATTTCCTCGGGATTGTCGCGATAGGGGCGATCCAGGCGGACGATCAGATCAAACTGCTTCTCTCCCTGCACCACCTGAGTGGCGACGTCGCCACCGATGGCTGTCTGGATCAGGGCATTGATGTCGGCGACGTTCAAACCGTAGCGGGCGATCCTGGCGCGGTCGATATCGATGGCCAGACTGGGCTGCCCGAGCTCCTGCACCAGGGTTACATCGCGGATTCCGCGCACCTGTTCCAGGACCTGTTTGATTGCCTTGCCCTTTTGCTCGAGCGTCTCCAGACTGGAACCGAAAACCTTGACGGCCAACGCGCTTTTCAAACCCGTTTCCGCCTCGTCCACCGCATCCTCGGCCGGCTGGGTGTAGTTGAACGTGATTCCAGGAAACGACAGAAGTTTCTGATTGATCGCCCGCGTGAGTTCGGCCTTGGTGCGGTAAGCCCCGGTCCATTGCGAATAGGGTTTGAGGCCCACGTAGAACTCGACGTTGAAAAACCCGGTCGAATCCGTACCGTCATCGGGTCGGCCCAGTTCCGAGGCAACCGTGGTGACTTCGGGAAACGAGCGCAATATATCCCGCACTTTCGGCGCGATCTTCGCGGATTCGTCGAACGATATCGTGTAGGGCATCGTCGCGCGCACCCACAGCGCGCCTTCATCCAGTTGCGGCATGAACTCGGCGCCGATGCGCGGGATCAGCAGAAGGGAAACAAGCAGCAGCACGGCCGATGCCAGCGTCGTCCCCCAGGGATGGGCGAGGCAGAAATCCAGGCCTCTGGCGTAGGTCGAATTGATCGCTTCAAGCACCGCATTGCGTCGTTCCCGAACACCCTTGCGCATGAACCACGAGCACAGCACGGGCAGCAGAACCAAGGTCACGATCAGGGATCCGACCAGGGCAAACACCATCGTATCCGCCATCGGTTTGAACAATGTTCCCGAAGGCCCGGACAGGACATAGATCGGCAGGAAACTGACCACGATCACCGCGACCGCGTAGAAAAGCGGACGATCCACCTCCGCCGCCGCATCCTTGATGATTTCCATGACGTTGAGCGCCGTGCCGCGGCGTGCGGCGATCTGGCGGAAAATATTCTCGACCATGACCACCGCGCCATCGACCAGGATGCCGAAATCGATCGCGCCGATCGAAAGCAGGTTGGCCGAGGCGTTTTGCAGATCCAGGCAGACGAACGCGAACAGCAATGCCAGCGGAATAGTGGTGGCGACGATCAGCCCCGCGCGAAAATCGTAGAGAAAAAATATCAGGACGACGACGACCAGCAACATGCCGCGCAACAGATTCTGTTCCACGACCTGCGTTGTCAGTTCGATCAAGTCCGTCCGGTCGTAGAAGGGGACGATCTTCACGTCCTTGGGCAGCACTTCGTCATTGAGTTGCTTGGTCTTGGCTTCGACCCGCTTGAGGACGTCCTGGGTTTTTTCGCCGGTGCGCAACAGGATGACACCTTCCACGGCGTCGTCCTGTTTTTCGTAGCCGAACTCGCCCAGGCGCGGGGCAATGCCGATCTCCACACGTCCGACATCCTTGAGCAGGACCGGAGTGCCGTTGTTCACCGCCAGCACGACGTTGCCGATGTCTTCGAGCGTGGTCAGGCGCCCGTTGCCGCGCACGTAGTAGAACTGGCCGCCTTGCGAATAGAACCCGCCGCCCGCGTTGCCGTTGTTGGCCGCAAGTGCGGCCTCAATTTGCGGCGCGGACAAGCCGACCGCGGCAATCCTGGCCGGATCGAGCAGCACCTGGTATTGCATGGTGCCACCACCGAATCCCGAATCGTCTGCCACACCGGGAACCGACTTGTACTGCGGTTCCACCGTCCACGCTTCCAGGGTCTTGAGCTCCATCGGCGAGCGATCGGGGCTTTGCAGCACATACCGGTAGATGAGTCCGGAGGGCGCGGACAGGGGCGATAGCGACGGAGTCACGCCGGCCGGCAGACTGAGTTCGGAGATGCGGTTGTATACCTGCTGGCGAGCGAAATAGTTGTCCGTGCCGTTGGCGAACGTGAGAATCACGTCGGACAAGCCATACAGCGAAATCGACCGCGCGTTGGCCATCTGCGGCATGCCGTTCATTTCGACTTCGATCGGCACCGTGATCAGCCGTTCCACTTCCTCGGCGGCGTGCCCGGGCCATTGGGTGATGATCTCGACATTGGGCGGTGCAAGATCCGGATAGGCATCCACCGGCAGGCGGTTCAGCGAACGCGAGCCCACGCCGATCAGCACGAGCATCATGAGGATGACGAGAAACGGCTGCCTCAGCGAAGAGGTCACGATCCGGTTCATGATCGAAGCCGTGCGCGACGGCGACCCGTTGATGGGCAGTTGGTCGCTCATTGGTTTTGCATGAATTGAACGAAGATGCCGCCATCGACGACGATCTGGGTGCCGGCCTGCAGTCCATCGGGAATGTCGTATTGTTCTCCGCTGCGATAGCCCAGCGTCACGTGCTGTCGAGCGAAGCTGCCGTCGGGCTGGAGCGCATAGACAAACGGCAGGTTCTCGTCGTCGCGCAGGATCGCCGAAACCGGAACGAGCAAGCCGGTGCTTTCCTGGCGGGCGCGAATGAGCACGCGGACATACATCTGTTTCTTCAGGAAGTCGCCCGGATTGTCGATGACGACACGAACTCCGACCGCGCGCGTGCCCGGGTCCACCAGCGCTGCCACGTTGTCCACCTTTCCGGTGAAGTTTTTCGCATCGATGCCGGTGATTATTTCGGCTGCGTCGCCGAGGCTGACCGAAGTCAGGCTGGAGCCGAAAACCTGGGCGATGACCCAGACGCGGGAAAGATCGGCAACGGTAAAGCACGGCGTGGTGCCCGCCTGCAGAAGTTGTCCGGGAGTGATCAGTTTCTCCGCCACGGTTCCGCTGATCGGGGAACGGATCAAGCCTTCGACGTGCGGTGTCGGCCGGCCCTCCTGGATATCCTTTATCGTCTTCGCATCGACGCTCAGCGAGACCAGCCCCTGCAACGCGGCTTCGCGGTCGGCCTCGGCGTTGGCGGCATCGGTTTGTGCCTGCGTTTCTTCGCGCTGGGCGACCCCGTTGTGCTGGACAAGATCCTTGTCGATGTCGGCGAGCCGGCGCAGGGTCTGGGCGGTGGCGATGGCCTTGCGATAGGTGCTGACAGCCGTCGCAAAGTCGGGTGAGTCCACCGCCGCCAGCGGCTCGCCTTTCTTGACGTGATCGCCGGGGGAAACCAGCAGCCGCGACACCGGACCGGAAAAAGGCGCCAGCACGCTGGTGGCCTGGTCGTTGTCGAAGTCGACTGCACCCGTAGTCTCGATCGTCTTGTGGAACGTGGATGCTGCGACGGTGTAGAGCTTGATGTGCTGCCGCTGCTCCGCTGTCAACGTCACGTTATGCGCGGTCGTGGCCTGGGCCTGCGCATTGTTGTCGGCAGGCTTGGAACAACCGGCAAGCGTCGCGACACCTGCCAGCGCCAGCACGGACGCGGCAAGTCTGCGCGGGAACTTGGGCCGAGGTTGCGCAGGCGCCATCGCCGATATCGCGTGCAACGATTTATTTTTCATCTTTGTCCCGGGTTGAATCGGACGTTGGTGAATTGGGTTGGATAGGATCGGATTTGATGGAATCGGACTTGATCGAATCCGCCGGGCTCAGATCGGCGCGATGCCACCACCCACCGCCAAGCGCCTGGAACAGCGCCGCGGTATCGGCAAAACGATTGGCCTGGGCCTGCACCAGGGTTATGCGCGCTTGCTGATAGGCTTGTTCGGCGCTCAGCAGCGAAAGATGGCTGGCGTAGCCGCTCTGCGCTTGTCGTTGTGAAAGATCCAGGGTCACCTTGGCGGCATCCGCGGCGTTGGCGGCTGCCTCGAGGCCCTCGGCATCGTGTTCGAGTGCTGCCAGGGTATCGGCGACGTTCTGGAAGGCGGTCAGCACCGTGCTGCGATATTGTTCGGACGCCTGCACGTAGGCTGCCTTCGCCGCGCGCTCCTGATGCAACAGTTTGCCCCCCTCGAAAATCGGTGCGGTCAAATCCGCGCCCAGTCCCCAGAAACCCGTGCCCGACTTGAACACCTGGCCGATGGCCAGCGCCGTGCTGCCGGCATTTGCCGTCAACTCGATATTGGGCAGCCGGTTCGCGATGGCGATTCCGATCTGGGCGCTGGCGGAATGCATATTGGCCTCCGCCTGGAGCACATCCGGACGCTGCGCAACAAGCTCCGAAGGCAGGCTGACGGGAAGGTCCTGCGGCAATTGCAAACTCGAAAGCTCGAATTTTTCCGTCGCTGCCTGGCTCGGAAACCGACCGGCGAGGACGGCCAGAAGATCGCGTTGCTGATCCAGTTGCTTTAGCAGCGGCGGCAGCGTGGCGGTGACTTGCGCGAGCTGCGATTCCTGCGCGGCAACATCGAGCCGGCCTGCATAGCCTTTGGCAAACTGGTATTGCAGGATCTGCAGCATGCTGGAATTGATGTCGACGAGTTGGCGCGTGGCGTCGATCTGCATCTGCAACGAGCCGGCCTGGATCGCCGCGACCACGACGTTGGCGGTCAACGTCGTGTACGTCGCGATCATCTGGTAACGGACCTGCTGTTCCTGCGCCTGCAATGACTCCACCGTGCGGCGATTGAGGCCGAAAACATCAGGCACGTAGGAAATGCTCACCTGCGGGGTGAACAGGTTGTACTGGAAGGCGTTGGAGCTGGGGACCGGTGCCAGCGTCCCCGGCTGGCTCTGGCGACTGGCCGAGAAACTCCCCGTGACACTGGGATAGTAGGCGCCGCGTTGAGCCAGGACATTTTCCCTTGCCACGGTCAACGCCGCCTGCGCCGACTTCAGGTCGGGATTCTTGCCAAGCGACAATTCAATCAGCTCGTTCAGCGGCGTGGAATGAAACAGGGTCCACCAGTCTCCTGCAATGTCGCTTCCCCTGGCAAAGCGCTGCGCTTGCCCGCCGGCAACATCTGCGGTAGCGACAGTGGTCGATAGCGGATGAGCCGTATAGTCGTTGACATCCGGCGCGGCCGGTTTCTTGAAATCCGGCCCCACCGCGCAACCGGCAATCAGGGCACAAGTCAGGGCTGCGATGAAAGACGGCACGCGCGATGGTGACGAGTTGACGCGGGACCAGACGTCCTTCGCGATCTCATCGCATGGCCGTTTGGCCTCGGCAAGCAAATCGGCCGACCTGCTGTTCATGCGCGCGCATCTTGTCGGAGGGGCAGTCGGTGATGATATATTGTATCAAATAAGCGCGAAAGCCCTGCCGGAAGTCACGACCCGAGAGTAGGCGCTTGCAGACTCAGGTCCGGTGGTCGGGTGCCGAGGTCGCTTTCATCCACGTTATCCCTACAATGGGCGCTCACCCGCTCGTGTCTTTCCCGTGCTGACATTTCTGCCCGTGTTCATACGCTTGCCGCTGGCGCTGGTGCTGGTCGCAATCAACGTCGGCGTGCACGCCACGGTCCTGCTGCTGTTCGCCGTGATCAAGGCGGCCGTGCCTGTCGCCGGATTTCGCCGTCTGGTATCGGGCATCCTCGTTGTCATCGCCGAACAATGGATTGCGGTCAACGGCGTCCTGTTCGCCTTGCTGACGCGTACGCGCTGGGCCGTGGACGGTGTGCAAGGCTTGAAGCGCAAGGGCTGGTATCTGGTATTGAGCAATCACCAGAGCTGGGTGGATATCCCGGTGCTGCAGAAAACCCTCAACCGGCGCGTTCCGTTCCTCAAGTTCTTTCTCAAGAGCCAGCTGAAATGGGTGCCGGTGATGGGGCTTGCCTGGTGGGCGCTCGACTTTCCCTTCATGAAGCGCTACACGAAGGCAACGCTGGAAAAGCATCCCGAATTGCGCGGCAAGGACAAGCAGGCGACGCGCATCGCCTGCGAGCGGTTTCGCGAATTGCCGGTGTCGGTGATGAACTTCGTCGAAGGCACGCGGTTCACACCGGCGAAACAGCGCCAGCAGGAATCACCATTCCGCAATCTGCTGCGCCCGCGCGCCGGCGGCACGGCGTTTGTTCTGGAGACAATGGGGGAAATGCTGCAGTCCATTGTCGACGTGACCATCGTTTATCCGGGCGGCGTACCCACGCTCATCGATTTGCTTGCCGATCGCGTCGGCGAGATCCGAGTGCGCGTTCGCGAGTTGCCGATTCCTCCAGACCTGATCCACGGCGTCTACGAAAACGACGCAGAATTCCGCGCACGTTTTCAGACCTGGGTCAACGCATTGTGGGTCGAAAAGGATGCGCTGATCACGACGATGCGCGCAGGTTCGTTGCGCTGATCGCACTGTGAGTCAACGCGCGCCGTTCTTTTTCACCGGCTGTTTTGCCGGTTCGCCCTTCTTGCCGAGTTCCTCGAGCAGGCTGCTCAGGTCTTCCGCATGTTCTTCCTCGGAGGCCAGGATGCCTTCCATCATGCGCCGCGTGGTCGGATCCTCGTGGCCAAGATACTGGACGATCTCGCGGTAGGTATCGATCGCGATGCGTTCGGCGACCAGGTCTTCCTGGATCATGTCGACCAGGTTTTCGCCCTCGGCATATTCGGAATGGCTGCGCGTCAGCATGCCTTCCGGCGACAGGTTTGGTGCGCCGCCGAGCTGGACGATGCGCGTGCAGATCAGATCCGCGTGGCCCTGTTCCTCATTGGCGTGTTCGAGGAATTCGGCGGCGACACTCTTGGCATTGATACCGCTGGCCATGAAATAGTGGCGCTTGTAGCGCAGCACGCACACGATCTCGGTGGCGAGGGATTCGTTGAGAAGCTTGAGCACCGTCTTGCGGTCGGCGGCATAACCGCTGGTGATGGCGCCTTGCTCGATATGCTCGCGGGCGCGCTTGCGGATGGTCTGGATGTCGCTGAGGAATCTTCTTTCTTTGGCCATCACGTTCTCCATGTCATGGTTGTGGGGACTGTCGTCTGATCGCGAACGCACCTACGGGTTCTTCGAGTACACGCAAAGGCTGTTGGTGATGTCCGAGATATCCGAGTAGCTCGGCGTCGTGCACGTCCAGTCGACCTGGTTCAAATCGGTTTGTGCCGACATCGCCGGCGTGAAAATGATCACGCCGTCGTCAACGCCGCTGTCCGCAGTCAGGGTTGCCTGGATCACGCCGTTGCGGCCGACCTCGATGCGCTTGAGTGCCGATGTTGCAAATGCGGCAGGTGGCGGGATGGCCGCCTCGTCGTTGCTCGACGGAAAGTCCTTGTTGTGCAGACGGTACCGCGCGATCGCGTCCTTGACGTTGTTGACGCCGGCGATCGCGCTATTGATCGCCGCGGCATGCGCCTGATTTTCGGCGGCGCTCGACTTGATGTCGGCTGCCGACACGCCGGTGGCGCTGAGTGCAAGCAGAAGTGCCAGGGTCGCGGTTTGATGCCTTGCAAGTCCATATCCTGAAGTATTCATCGATCTTTCCTCCGTGATGAAAGCTCAAAGCATCCTGTTGCAATGGCCGAGCTGATTTCTTCTTCGCATGCTCATGCACTGCGCCTGCAACTTCTGCGCCGACGCCGTGAACGCGCACTGACCGGCAGCGATTCACATGATCACGGCGGCAATTTCGATGGCGTTGCGGAATTTGCAGCCGGCAAGCCGGCGACCCTGGCATCGCGTGCAACGCGGCGCGAGCGGAAATATCGGACCAGCAGAGCGATGCCGAACCATGCGGCGAGCCCGGCAAGCGGCCATGCGGACAGGCGTGGCCAGACGACCGTGCCGATGGCGAAGACGAGCAGGGAGATTGCGAGCCAGGGCAGCACCGCGATCTCGCCCTGACCGAGCACGCGCCGGTTGCTGAATGCAGCACCCATGGAATGCGCCAACCGCAATGCGCCGGCGGCGGCGCGCCCGGAACTGCCTCCGGCGCGACGCGCCTGCGGCTTGGCATCGCAGCGCTGCACGCGTCGGCGTGCAGACAATACGATTTCGGTCGCATTCTCCAGATCGCGCAGGTACTGATCTTCCATGCTTTTCGCAAATGCGGCATCTTCCACAGCAACGTCGAGTTCGCAGTTGCCCATCCAGCTGGAGATGTTCAGGTTGCTTGACCCTACCCGCGCCCAGCGGCCGTCCGCCACGGCAGTCTTGGCGTGCATCATCGCTCCGTTCCATTCAAATACGCGCACGCCGTTTTCGAGCAACGGTCGATAACCGGATCGCGACATCACGCGAACGACCGGCAGATCACTCGCCCCCGGCACCAGCAGGCGCACGTCGACGCCGTCGCGTGCCGCGGCCTTCAACGCCTGCACGTAGGGTGCGAGACCGACGAAATATGCATCCGCCAGCCAAAGGGAATGGCGCGCCATCGCCGCGATCAACTGATCGAGCCGGAACATGCCGGCCGTGTCGGGCTGGGTGGCGACGACGCGCAGATCGATGTCTCCGACCGGCGCCGGCGCGCCCGCGTGCAAACGGACCAGCGGCGTTCCCAGTTGCGCCCATACATCGGCGAACGCCTGTTCGAACTCGGCGAGTGCGGGCCCGCGCACGCCGACCGCGGTGTCGCGCCACGGCGCTATACCGCGGACTTTGTCGCCGAGCCACTTCGAACTGATGCATATGCCGCCGAGAAAGGCCACATCGCGGTCGACGACCAGCAGCTTGCGATGATCGCGATTGACCCAGCCGACCGGATTGCCCAACTGGAATGGATTGTAGCGGCGCATTTCGCCGCCGGCATCGGTCAGCGGCTGCCAGAATTCAGCACGCGACTGGCCCAGACAGCCGAGCCAGTCGCAGATCACGTGCACCTTGACGCCGGCTTCCGCACGCTCGACGAGCACGGCACGAAATTGCCGCCCGACGTCGTCGTCGCGAATGATGTAGTTCTCGAGCAGGATGCGCCGCCGCGCGGCACGCATCGCTGCCAGCCACGCCGTGTAGTTGGCCGGTGCATCGATCAGCAATTCGATGCTGTTGCCGCCGATCAGCGGTGCCCCGGCAGCGCGGCTGAGCGCCTGTTGCGCCAGGCGGCGCACAGGTGTGTCGAGGGTAGTGGCGCGCTCGGCGGCAACGGACATGGAATCTCGTGCCAGCTACTTGCCGCCGCGATCGCGGTGACCGGGCATTTCCAGGATGACCGGTGCGGGATTCAGTTCGGTGACGTCGACATGCGTTGCGCTCGGTGCGGGATGATCGTGATGGACGATGGTCTGCCATGCCGGTGGCTGTGCGGCACGACGTTTCTTCTCTTGCACCAATGCCCACAGATGCTTGGCTGCGAGAGCTTTTTTCGTCCGCGGCGAGAGTTGGTGTTTTGCCGTCGCCTTGCGTGCGGGTTTGCTGGCTTTCGCCTGCGGCTTGCCGGCCGATAGAAGTCGGACAGGTTTGCTTGCGGCCTTCTTCGCCACCTTTTTCTTCGGGACGCCGATGTTTTTCTTCAGCGCGTCTTTTTTCAGCACGGCGCGTCCGGGCGCGACCGGTTTGCGAGTCGCGGCGCGAGGCTTTGCGGTCTTGTTTCCTGCGGGTTTGCGCACGCTCGACTTTCGCGCAACAGCCTGCCGCGCTGCAGCCGGCCTGGAACTCTTGCGCGCGGGTTTGGCGCGTGCACGCTTTGCTTTGGTCACCATGAGGTTGCTCCTTCTTGCGTGGTTATCATTGCCCGAGATTTCAATCCGTCCGGTGTGCGCATTCGTGCGTTGCCTTTTCCGGCAGTGCGGCTGCATCAGTTTACGTCCGGCTCGATCCATATAGACAGCGCGGATGTCGTTTGTCCGCCGCATCCGTCGCGACATGCCGGCAGCACCCTTGCGCCGGATATTTCGCCTAGTTGACCTTCAGGTCCTGCGCCATGCGCAAGTGTGCCTCGACGACGGGCAGGGTGGTCTTGATGAAGCTGCGCAGTTCTTCGGTACTGACGGTGGCGGCTGACGATCTCAGCAGTGCCGCCATCTTCTCGTGATCCGCACGCATCACATCGACGTAGTCGTGGTCGAAATCGCCGCCGTGCTCAGCCTGGAGCTTGTCGCGCAGATTCGCGTGCCCGCCGTCGAGGACTTTCGGCAACTGGATGTTTTCATGCGTGGCAATCAGCGCCAGTTGCTTGTTGTTCGCGGTGTGGTCGCGAATCATCTGCTGCGCGAATTCGCGCACCTGCGGCGACTTCGCCGAATCTGCCGCGAGTTTGCTTAGTTCGACTTCGGCCATGCCGCCCTGACCGGCCTGCTGCACGAATGCCGCATCCGGGCTTTCCGCCGGAGTTTGCGGCGAACTGGTTCCCTGTGCATCGGCCTCGATGAAAGCGGCGAGGGTGCATGTGCCGGAAAAAAGAAAAATTTGCAGCAAAGTATATTTGCGCATGTGGAGCTCCTTGTGGGGTTGCGTGCGTGTTTTAGCCCCGCGCCGGTTTTCGTCCGCTTTTCTTCGTAGTGGTGCGCTTCGGCGCGGTCTTGCGCGCGCCGGTTTTTCCTGCACGCGTTTTTGCGCCCGATTTGGCCGGCGCCGGTTTCTTCGGAGCCGGCTTCCTCGAGGCCGATTTTTTTGCTGCGGATTTCTTCAGTCCGCCGCCGGTGGTCTTGTTGACCGTTGCCCAGGCGCGTCGCTCGGATTCTTTCTCTGACACGCCCTTGCGTTCGTAGCTTTTTTCAATGTCGCCGGCTTGCCGCTTCTGTTTGGAAGTGTAGGAACTCTTGTCGCCGCGTGGCATGCGATTCTCCTTGGCATCGACGTGTCGGACAGCATGGAGCTAGCACGCGATATGCCAAGGCGGATCAAGCCTGCGGGATTGCCGTTGCGCCAGGTTCGTCGGCAATACACGGACATGTGCCGGGCCCATGACCTCAACGGCACCAGTGATTTTGCAGCGTCAGCATGCACGCCCAACGCAAATTGCACGACACGCCATGGCGCAATTCGCGTGGAATCGTGCAACGGCTGAACGCCGAAGCGTGGCATGGTCGTTGCGATAGGCAACTGCACGATGCCAACAGGACAAGAGAGAGGGAAGCAACGATGACGACACTATGGGAAATGGCGGCAACGATTCGTGCAGAAGATGCGCAGGTGCAAAACTCCATCCGCGCCAAGACACTGGCCCATGGGTTGAGTCCCGGCGAGCGACCGATCGATCTGCGCGAACGCGCACACATGGATTTCTGGTGCAGATCGCTCGGCACGACGCAAATGCAGCTCTACCGCGCAGTCGCGCACGTGGGTCCGAGCCCATCGGCGGTGCGGCGGTTCCTGAGTGCGCGCTTCCTTCGCAACAAGAAGATGCGTGCGTAGCTTGCATCTTCGTTGCGATCCTGTCTCATCGTGATCAAGCGTGCTTGCGCGTGCGCCTTTTTGCGGGCGCCGGTTTGTGAGCAGGGCCACTGCTTTTCACGCGTGCTCGCGGATTCGCCTTCTTTGCCAGACTCTTTTTTAGCAACGACATGAAATCCACCACATTGGTGGTGGCATTCTCGGGAGCCTTTTCGCCAGCTTCGCGCGACAGCGAGACCGTGCCTTGTTCCTTGTCCACGCGCGCCTGGATCAGTTTGCGCAGGCGCGCGCGGAACTCGTCCTTGTAGGCGGCGGGCTTCCACGGGCCGGTCATCGACTTGACGAGTTCCTCGGCCATGTGCAGCTCCGTGGCGCTGATGCGGTATTTGCCCAGAGTTCCGGAAGGAAAAGCGAAATCTCCGGCCGGCACGATCTCCTGCGGGAAGCGCAGCAAATCCAGCACCAGTGCATGTTCGCGCGGCATCACCATCGCCAGATACTGGCGCGTGCGAATCACGACGCGTGCGATCGCCACCTTGCCGGTACGCCGCAGCACTTCGCGCAGCAGCACATAGCCTTTTTCCGCTTTCTTGCCCGGTACCAGGTAGTAGGGCTTCTCGAAATACATCGGGTCGATACTGGCCTGATCGATGAACGTCTCGATGTCCACCGTCTCGGTGGCTTCCGGTGCAGCCTTGCGCAACTCGTCCTCATCGACGACAACATAATTGCCCTTGCTGTATTCGAACGCCTTGACGATATCCTTCCAGGGCACTTCCTCGCCGGTTTCCGCATTGACGCGTTCATAGCGGATGGGCTTCTTGTTGCGCGAATCGAGCATGCGGAAATGCAGATCGACCTAGCGCTCGGCAGTGTGCAACTGCACCGGCACATTGAGCAGACCGAATGAAATGACGCCGTTCCAGACCGGCCGTGGCATGCGCGTACTCCTGTTGGGAATGCTTTCCCATGCGAAAAGTGCGCCCATTGATGCCGGCGGCGAATGGAACGGGAAAAAAATGGAAAAGTAGAATATTTGTAATTTCTGCTTGGCGCCGCAGCGTCGTTGCAAAAAAACCGCTGGCACGATCCCTGCTCCGCACTCAGGCAACTACGGTTTACCGGCGCGTCTCTCCCTCCCCGCGGACGCCCGGTGGCGGCCGCGCTTGCCCGGGCGGCCGCCGTCTTGTTCCACGCCGGGATCGCCGAGGTGCCTATGGATGGGAGCACGTTGCAATACACGAGAATCGCCATCGTCGCGACCGACGGCTTCGAGCAGTCCGAACTGGCCGGGACCAAACGAACGCTGGAGAAAGCGGCTGCCTCGGTCGATGTGATCGCGCCTGCCGGCACTGCCATCCGCGGCTGGAACAAACAGGATTGGGGCGATGAAATCAGGGTTGATGCGAAGCTGGACAAGGCCGACGCGGGCGATTGCGACGCCATCGGGTTTCCCGGCGGCCTAATCAATGGCGTAGTCAATCCTGACACATTGCGCCCGGATCGCCGCGCAGGGGATTTCATCAGGCAATTTGCGGCGAAGGGAAAACCGATCGCTGCAATTTGCCATGGTCCGCAGGTGCTGATCGAGGCCGACCTCGTGCGTGGCCGCCAGCTCACGTCGTGGCCGTCGCTGCAGACCGACCTGAAAAATGCTGGCGCGCAATGGCACGACCGCGGCGCAGTGGAAGACGGCGATCTGATTGCCAGCCGCGAACCGGACGATATCCCCGCTTTCGTTGCCGCCTTGATCGCGCGACGGACGCCAAGCGCGCAGCAGCAACGCAATCCGTCACAAGTTTTCAAACGTACCTGACCAACCAAAGGAGATTGTCATGAATAGCCATCGCACAGGTTTCGCCGTACTCGTTGCCGCAGGGCTACTGCAGGCTTGCAGCCATGGTACGGACCCGGCCAAGGTCCAGGCCGACGTCGCCCGGGCGCAGGCCGACGGCCAGAAGATGGTTGTCGACGCACAGGCCAAACTCGATCAGGTAAATGCGCAGAACAACAAGGATGTGGTCAACGCGCAGGTCGATACGCATGCGGACAACGCCAACAATCCGCCGCCGGCAGCGAACGACGATGTTGCCAAGGCGCGCGCGAACGCCGGAAAAAAGGCAGCCGATGCGCAGTATGATGTCGACAAGGCCAAGGCCGAAGCCGCGTACAACGTGGCGAAGGCGCAGTGCGAGGCGCAGACGGATGATGCCGGCAAGGCGTGCAACGACGGCGCCAAATCGCGTTATGAAGCAGCGCTCGCCGACGCAAAATCGAAGAACGACGCCGCGCAGCGCAACTAGGCGGCACGCAGCCACACTCACGCGCGCCGGGCCGCACGCCTGGCGCGCTGATCTTCCGGCATGCAAACAATGGCCGCGGCGAGCGGGGCAAGCGTTGCAGAAACTTCGCGCCTGCGCGAGTACCGGCGCAAGCGCGATTTCACCCGCAGCGGCGAACCTGCGCCAGGCAAGCGGCGGGATGGAGCGAGCAAGTCCATCTTCGTGGTCCAGTTGCATCATGCGCGGCGGCGTCACTATGATTTCCGCCTGGAAGTCGACGGTGTCCTCAAAAGCTGGGCGGTGCCGAAAGGGCCTAGTTTCGATCCCAAGGTAAAACGCCTTGCGGTCGAAGTCGAAGATCATCCGCTGGAATATGCAACGTTCGAGGGCGACATTCCCGCAGGCAACTACGGTGCCGGACACGTCGATATCTTCGATCACGGCACCTGGGCCTGTGGCGGCGACGTGCATGCCCAGCTCGCCAAGGGGCATCTGCAATTCGAGTTGTGCGGAGCCAGGCTGCGCGGGTCCTGGCACCTGGTCCGCACACAGCGTGCAAAGCGCCAGCCGGAATGGCTGCTGATCAAGGACGCCGACAGCTACGCCTGCAACGCCGAAGCCGACGATTTGCTTGCTGTGACGAACAAAGTGCGCAAGTCCCGAACGGCTGCGCACCGATCCGTCCTGCGCAAGCCGTCTGAAAAGAGTCTACTACGCAGCATTGTTGACAATGTTGCAGGTTTTCCTGAAGCGAAGAAACGCCGGGTGCCTGCGGGCGCTTTCGAACCGGAACTGGCGCGCCTGGCGCACGCGCCGCCGGAAGGCGATGACTGGGTGCATGAAGTCAAGTGGGACGGCTATCGGTTGCTGGCGACGATCGTCGGCGGACGGCCGACATTGTGGTCGCGCAATGCGCTGGAGTGGACCTCGCGCCTGCCGGATATCGTTACAGCACTCTCCGGCCTGGGCTTGCAGGCCGCACAGCTGGACGGCGAATTGATCGTGCTTCGTGACGGCAAAAGCGATTTCAATGCGCTGCAGGCGATGCTGTCCGGCGAGGATGCGGCTTCCCCGGTCTACGTGATGTTCGATCTGGTTCACCTGAACGAATACTCGCTGGCAGGATGCCCGCTGGTGGCGCGTAAGCAGAGCTTGCGCTCCGTCATCGATCTGCGCAAATCGCCGCATCTGAGGTTCAGCGATCATCATGTCGGTGATGGCGGCCGAGTATTTGCGCAGGCCATGGAGCACGGACTCGAAGGCGTCATGAGCAAGCGCGCCGCATCGCCATACCGCGGCGGACGCGGCGATGACTGGCGCAAGGTCAAGCAGGCGCAGAGCGACGAGTTTGCGATCGTTGGCTACACCGCGCCAAAGGGATCACGTGCCGGCTTTGGCTCGCTGTTGCTGGCAAGCGCGGAAAAGGGTGGCAGTTGGCGTTACGCGGGCCGCGTCGGTTCCGGGTTCTCGCATGCGCAACTGGGCAATCTGGAGAAGGAACTTCGTCGCGCGCGGCGGCCGCAGGCCATCGTGCGCCGTGAGACGATCGATCCACTGTTGCGCGACGCACATTGGGTCGAACCTGAAATGGTGGCGGAAGTATATTATCGCGGCATCGGCAACCTGGGCTTGCTGCGCCAGCCTTCGCTGAAGGCGATCCGTGCCGACAAGAGCGCCGCCGATCTCGTCACCGCAGTGGCCGGCGTGCGCCGGGGAGAATCCGCAATGCCAACGGCAAAAAGCAAAAAGGCGTCATCCGCACCAGACGCGGCGAGCAAGCCCGCACGCAGGAAGATCGCCGCGGTGGCATCGCCCTCTGCAGCGGTGAAGCTCAGCCACCCTGAGCGCGTGGCGTTTCCCGCCGACGGCTACACGAAGCAGGAGGTTGCCGACTATTACAGCGCCGTCATGCCGTGGTTGCTCGCCGGCATCAGCAACCGCCCGCTGTCGGTCGTGCGCTGTCCTGACGGCATCGGTGACGCTTGTTTTTTCCAGAAACATCTGACCCCCGGCCTCACGCGGGTGCGCAGCGTACGCCTGACGGAGGAAAACGGAAAAAGTGGAAATTATCTGTTTGTGGACAGTGCCGAGGCAGTCATGGAACTGGTCCAGTTCAATGCGCTCGAATTCCATCCCTGGGCGGCAACGGCGCGGGATCCGGATCACGCGCAGTATCTCGTATTCGATCTGGATCCGGCGCCGGACGTCGCATGGAAGCGCGTCGTGGCTGCAGCAATCGATGCACGCGACCTGCTCGCCGGCATCGGCCTGACTTCGTTCGTGCGCACCACCGGCGGCAAGGGTCTGCATGTCGTCGTTCCCCTGCGGCCGCCATCGCCATGGACGCAGGCGAAGGATTTCGCACACGCGTTCGCCAGCAGCCTGGCCGAGTCGCGCCCGGACGAGTTCATCGCCGTGGCGACGAAAAACCGCCGCGGTGGCAAGATCTTCGTCGACTACCTGCGCAATACGCGCGGTGCGACCAGCGTGGCTTCGTATTCGCTTCGCGCGCGCCCCGGCGCTCCGGTTGCGGTGCCGCTGGATTGGAAAGAACTGAGCAGGATAAGAGGTGGCGCCGCATTCGATATCCGCAGCGTTCCCAAGCGGCTGCGCCGCCTGCGCAACGATCCCTGGGCCGGATTCGACTCGGTACATCAGGGACTGGAAAGCATCGCGGGCGCCGAACGTCGCCGACACCAGCGTTGACACGATGCAGTTTCACCCCCGGCGCTTGAAATACTGCACGTCGCGTTCATGCTTTGCGGCGGCCGCGCGCGAACCGAACGTGCCAAGATTTCTGCGCTTGCCCGTCTTCGGATCGGTCTTGCGCGAATAAAGTCGATATTCACCGGATTTGAGTTTGCGGATCATGGGCATTGTCTCCTCGTGGCGAGGAACATGCGATGAAAAGACTGTGCCAAATGCCCACGACGGCGACGCCCTGCGGTTCGAGCAAGCATGAAACGGATGGGCGGCCGGCAGATTTTGAAAATCTTACCAGCGCCATGGCGCATCTCGTAATTTTTTTTGCTCCGCCGGTTGCGCGAGTTGGCGTGCAATTGCGCACGTCGCGCGAATCAAACTGAGAACAACTTCGACATCGGTGGTTCTATAATCCACGCGCAACCGGGCCGCGAAAATTTTCATGGGAATGCGGCAATCCAATCATACCCGTGCTGCGTGGAGTGATTCGATGGACAGTGTATATGCGCAAGCGTCCGTGTCTGGCGACGATGCGGCTCTGGATCTCGGCGAATTCGTCCGCGGCCTGGCGCACGATATCGCCAATCCACTGAACGCGATTGCGATGAACGCCGAGTTGGCGAAACTTCTGCTTGAGCGCGAGCAGCCGGAGCGTGCGCGCGAAGTGCTCGATCGGCTGCTCGCTGATTGCGCGCGCTGCGGGCGCTGGATCCAGGGAGTCCAGCGTTTTGGTTCTGGCTTGCATGCGCATCCGCGCGAAACGATTTCCGTACGGGTGCTGGTCGATGCGGCAATCAAGCTCGCGGGGCAGGAACGCATTGGCGACTTGCCGGCGGTTTGCGTCGATGGCGTCGATGCACCGGTGCTGGTGGATCGCCCCGCACTTGAGCGCGCCATCGCCGGGTTGTTGCACAACGCGGCGGAGGCGGATGCCGGGAAGATCCAGATCCAGATGCGCGGCGAAGGCGATCGGGTGTTGATCGACATCCGCGACGATGGCGGCGGAATTGCGCCTGAATTGCGCGCCAGGGTGGCCGAATCGTTTTATTCCACGCGTCGCGGCACGGGCGGCAGCGGCCTGGGCCTGACCCTCGCCTGCGAACTGTTGCGGGCACACGGCGGCGAACTGGATATCAGTGAAAACATGCCGCGCGGAACGTGCATCGGACTGCGCCTGCCCAGGGCAGCCAGCCCCGTGCCGCACGCTGGCAATGCTCAGGACTGAAGGCTTTCCAGCAACAGCTTGAGCGCATCGGGCTGTACCGGTTTGACCAGATGGGCGTTGAATCCCGCCTGCTGCGCGCGCAGGCGATCGCGGTCCTGGCCGTAGCCGGTCATCGCGATCAGATGCACTGCCTGCATCTCCGGTTCGCCGCGGATCTGCTGCGCGACCTGGAAACCATCCATTTCCGGCAGACCGATATCGAGCAGGATGACTTCAGGCCGGAACGAATGCGCCGCATCCAGTGCATCCTTGCCATTGTATACAACGTGTGCCGCGTGCCCCCACAGTTCCAACAACGCAGCGGTACTGGCCGCCAGGTCGATGTTGTCGTCGACGATCAGGATGCGATGCCTGCCGCCTGTTGCCGGCGCAGCCGTGCGAACGGTCGCGGCCGTCGTATCGCGCGCTTGCGTCAGCGGCAGGCGCAGTTCAAATTCGCTGCCCGTGCCAGGACCGTCGCTACGCGCAATTACGCTGCCGCCGTGCAGGTCGCTGAGCCGGTGCACCAGCGCAAGGCCGATGCCGAGGCCGCCGGCCGAGCGCGCCAGCGACTGGTCGGCCTGGGTGAACGTCTCGAAGATGCGCGGCAGCAGGTCTGCGGCGATGCCCTGGCCGCTATCGCGCACGCGGACGACAGCCTCGTTCGCCTCTTGCACCAGGCTCACGCGAATGCTGCCGCAGTCGTTTGTATATTTTGCCGCATTGTGCAGGATGTTGGCGAACATCTGCGTCAGCCGTGTGCTGTCGCCGTGCACGTACAGCAACTGCGGGTTCAGGTCCAGATCAAGCCGGTGCCGGCGCACATTGATCAATGGCTGTATGGTTTCCACCGCCGCGTACAGGATGGATTGCAGTTCGACGACGCTGCGCTCCAGGGTGATCTTGCCCTGACTGATACGCGCCGCATCGAGCAGATCATCGACCAGGCGCACCAGATGCTCGATCTGCCGGCGCATCGCCGGCACCAGGCTTGCGACCAGCGCGGCATCGGTTTCCTTGCGCGTGTCGAGCAGGTGCACCGCATTGCGCAAAGGTGCCAGCGGGTTGCGCAGTTCGTGCGCGAGCATGGCCAGGAATTCGTCCTTGCGGCGATCGGCAAGCAGCAGTTCTTCAGCCTGTTCGCGCAACTGGCTTTCGAGCTTCTTGCGCGCCGAAACATCCAGCGCGAATCCGACGTATTCATCCTCGACGCCGCTGACTCTGGCATAGCCGACGACGACGGAGACGCGCCTGTCGCTGTTCCTGGAGAACAACTCCTTTTCGTACGGCGCGCAATAGCCCAGCTCGGCCAGCTCTTTGAAAGCCACGTCGTCGGCTGTGCGATAGGCTGCAGGCGTCTGCGTGATCAGGTTGATCTCGCCCGCGGCCAGATCTTCGACACTGAAGCCGAGCATCTCCAGAAATGCGCCGTTGGCCTGGGTGACGCGGCCATTGTGGGCGAAACTCAGGATCAGGCCGATGACGTTGGCTTCCACCAGCACGCGCAGTCGCGACTCGGTGACGCGCAATGCGCGATCCAGCTGCTGACGCTCAGTCAGATCGACCCAGCTGTGGACGGCGCCGACAATCGTGCCGTCGGTATCGCGTACCGGCGCGACGTTGACGATGACGGTAAGCGGCGCCTTGCCCGGGCGCTCGATGATCCACTGTTCATCGCGGACAGTGAGTCCCTCGTGCATGGCGCGATTGAGCGGCAGCATTGCCGCCGGTGGCGTACTGCCGTCGGGCATGATTTTGCGATAGGCCGCGTGCGCCGGCGTGTTCTCGGCGGCGCCGATCCAGGCGCGCATCTGGTGACTGATGGCGATGATCGGAAAGTCCGGGCCGGGGCCGGTCATGGAAATTCCGATCGGCGCGTTTTCCAGAATGGTCTTGAGGGTTCGCTCGGACGCCATTGCGGCACTGGCGCGGCGGGCGACTTCCGTCGATGCCGTGCTCAGCGCAATTTCGGCCTCGCGTCGCTGGGTCGAGTCGTGGAAGACCATGACCGCGCCCTGGATCACGCCGTTCGCGTCGTAGGTCGGCGCAGCGCTGTCCTCGATCACGTATTCGCGGCCGTAGCGCGAGCGCAGCACGGTGTGATTGGCCAGGCCGACGATCTTACCTTCCGCGAGTGCCCGCGCCACGGGATTGTCGGCGCGCTGGCGCGTGGTTTCGTTGATGATGTCGAACACTTCGAGCAGCGGCTTGCCCACAGCGTCTTGTGCACTCCAGCCGGTCATCGCTTCTGCCACGGGATTCACCAATACGATATGGCCGCGCGGATCGGTGACGATCACGGCGTCACCGATGCTGCGCAATGTGGTGCTGAACCATTCACGTTGCAGGAAAATCTCGTTCGCCGCACGCGCCCGTGCTTGCCGGTCGCGACGCCGCAGAACCGCGGCGAGCAGGACCAGCGCAAGACCCACGCACATGCCGAGGATGCGCGAGTACTGACTGAACCGGTACACATCCGCCGCATGCGCATCGCGTTCGGCCTGCAAGCTCAGTTCGGCGGCGCGCAGGGCGCCGACCTGTTCGCGGATGGCGTGCATGTCGCGCATGCCCTGGTCCGTCGTCACCAGCGCGAGTGCGGCATCGCGATGACCGGATTCCAGCAGATCAAGCGTGCGCCGCAGTTCATCGAACTTGGCCGTGAGCAGAGGTTCCAGTTGTGCCAACCGGTTCAACTGTGCGGAGTTTTCGGCCAACAACGCTTTCAGGTTGGCGAGATTTGCGCTTACGCTGTGCGATGCGGATCGATAGGGGTCCAGATACGCAGCGCTCTGCGTCAGCAGATAGCCGCGCTGCCCGGTTTCCGCCTCCGTGACCGTCGACATCAGATCGTCGATTGCATTCAGCACTTCGCGCGAGCGCAGACTGGCGGCATTGCCCGCGGCCAGGGTCTCGGTATTGCGATACGACAGCATCGCGTTGCCGATCAGGGCAGCGGCGATCAGCACAAGCGCGATCGCCCAGAGGGCACGTTTGACGACACTCATTTGTTTGCTAGCCTTGCCTCGTTCAATCGCTGTCCGCAAGCATCAATTCCGCTGCAAAATTTACAACTGGTGTGAGGTGTGCGATGGCATTTGCATTGGCACGACCTCTGCTTCGGATTGTGAAGAAACAAGGATGTCGCACATGCTCACACAAGATCGCATTGAACAAGTTCGCCGTCAAACCAGTGTCTCGGTGATGGACGCCGTGCATGCACTGACGTTGTCCGCGGGCGATGTCGATCGCGCCATCGACGGACTCAACGATCACACGAACGCTGGCAACCGCGCCGTCATCGCAGGTAATCGCGGCCACGCACAGCGCATTGCCGCAGCGCTGGTGGATTCCGGTATCTGGTTCGAGTGCGAGACGACCGCTGGCGGCCAATGGCGTTTCTGCGTTGCACTCGGCGCCTATGCACGCTTGTGTGCGCTCAATGCGGCCCTGGGTAACGACGCAGTCCCGGCGTGATATCGGCCCGGCAGTTTCAGGTTGCCAACAGCGAGGCGAGCGTATCGCGCAGTTCGTTCGTGCCGAAGGGTTTGTACAGGAAAGCGTCGGGCCGCACTGATTGGTCGTCGAGTTTGACCTGCTCGGCAAATGCGGCGGTCGAACACAGCAGCGGCATGCGCGGATAGCTGCGGCGCAATTCGGCGATCAAGTCGGAAGCAGGAATATTGCCGAGGAAATAATCGACGATCGCGACGTCGTACGCGCCAGCGTCGATCGCCGCGCGTGCGCTGGCGTGATCGCCAGCGCTGACCAGATCGTAGCCCAGGTCTTCCAGCATGTAACGCAACGCCACCTGCAAGCTGCGATCGTCCTCGATCAGCAGAATGCGTTTCTTGCCCATGAGCCGTCTTCCCCGTTTCAACACGCCGGATTGCTGAAAACGCAGTATGCACCCGAATCAGTCGCATGGGTTGGTGGCAGGCAACTGTTCCGGCTCAAGTCGCCGCCTGCACCCGTCCCGTCAGCCGCCGGCTTGGGCTGTATGCAGCGGCGGGACCTGCGCGGAACGGCTGGCATAACCAAACCTGGCCAGGCGGTTGTAGACGGTTTTCAGGCTGATACCCAGCGCCTGCGCGGCTTTCGGTTTGTGATTGTTGAAATGGGCCATCGTTTCGAACAGCATTTGCCGTTCAACCTCTTCCAGGGTCATGCCGACCCGGAACGAGATTGGCGCGGCTGCAGACGCTGTGCGTGCCTCGTCACTTGCGTGCCTGTTCTCTGTATACGGCGGCAAAGCAGATGAATGCCGGCGTGCCGAACCGGCCGCCTTGGCGAACAGCGCTCCCAGGGTGCTCCGATCCAGGGGCTTGATGATGTAGTCGACGACGGGCAGGTGCATGGCGCGCACGGCCGATTCCACCGACGGGTTGGCGGTGATGATTGCAATCGGCACGTTGTCGGCCGGGTCGACGTCGTGGAGTAGCGACAGCCCGTTTCCATCCGGCAATTCCAGATCGAGCAGGACCATGTCGAAGCGCGCATGGCGCATTTTGGCTCGAGCCTCGGCAAGGCTTTCCGCCGGTTCCGCGTGCATGCCCTCCAGCTGGGCGATTTCCGCCGCAGCGGCGAGGAAGCTCGTGTCGTCATCGACAATCAGGATATGCGCATTGGACATGTCGCCCATGGGAAGACTCCTTTTTTAAATCCCGGTGCTGGCAGAGCAGCAAGCATGCCAGCAGCCTTGCCATGGAAAATCTTACGATCCGGCAAGGTTGGATGCGTGTTTCGGGGCGGATTGCAATGCGAAGCTGCGGCGATAATGCAAATTGCAACAGAAATTGACGTATCGGCCCGGAACTGGCGCCGGCACGTTCGTTGCGCCGTGGGATCCCTCATTGACGCTTCGGGCAATCGAACCGCCGTTTTCAACGCGCCGTCTTCACGCATCCTGCGGCGTATCGGTCTGCGCTGTACGACCGACGCCGAGGCCGGATACCGACGCCACCGGCTGCGCGAATAATTTGTATACATTTCCGCATCCGGCCCACGCCTGCGCGATGCGCGCATCATCGAGCGCATTCGCCCGCTCGCGATTCCGCCCGCCGCCTGGCGCCGCGCATGTTACGTGCCCCCCGCCGTGCTACAGGCCCATGCCGAGCGCAAGTTTACCTTGCCGTGCGCCGGCACCCGGCGTGCAAAAAAGTGCTTGTCGCTACGTGAGCGTGCGCTGCAACGGCTGCTGGCCGCGCACGAAAAAACGCCCGCGCCCGGCTTTGCCCTGAACGACGACGTCAATTCAAGTCAGAGCGTCGGCAGATGCTGACGGCGATTTGCGAACCCGCGTTGCGCCGGGGTGCGATGGATGTGTCCGCTGTTCCTGGATTCGGTGATGCGCAAAATCGTGATGAACAAGGCGAAGCAGGCGGCGATGGCACAGATCACGCGGATGACCAGCAGCGATGGCCCCGTGCTTGCCGATGCGGCCCACGCGGCTGCAGGCGACATCAGGGACATCAAAAGGATTTTCGTGTTCAGCATGACCGCCCCTCCTGTTTTCGAATCTGTATAAATCCATTTGTGGCAACGGGTGTCACGAGCCGCGGTGAAGCAGCGGGCCACGCATCCGCGCGCAGGCCTCTTTGCATGGCGCGCCTCAGATGCGGCCGAGCACGAGCAGAATGATCACGATCAGCAGAACCAGACCCAGGCCGCCGGTCGGGTAGTAACCCCAGCTGCTGCTGTACGGCCACGCGGGAAAGGCGCCGATCAATGCCAGGACAAGGATGATCAACAAAATGGTACCGAGACTCATAGCTGTACTCCTGCAATTCTGGTGGCTTGTGCGGCCGTATTTGCTGCCGGCGAATTAATGTCGCACAGACGCATTCGCAAGCCGCGTGCCAATGGAGCCATATGCGAAAAAGCCTGATCTCATGCGGTTTGCAGCAGTTTTTCGGACTTCGGTTTGCCCGATTGCAAAACTGTTGTCGTGCGAAATGCACAGCCTGCGCTCCCGATCCAGACACGGAGATCGGCAGGCGCAAGGCAAATGGCCGCTAGCGTATGCGCCGACGGCCGAGCGAAAATGTATACAAAGTCATATTGCCCCATTGGCACGACAATTGATGCTCGAGGCAGACGTGTCCGATTCGCGGCGCGAAGGAACAACATGACCAGGCGATCCAAACGCGAGGCCGCCATTGCGGACACCAAGACATCGTTCTGGAAAAAGCTCGGTCCGGGACTCGTCACCGGCGCAGCCGACGACGATCCCAGCGGTATCGCGACCTATTCGCAGGCGGGTGCCGGCATGGGTTACGGCTTGCTGTGGACGATCTGGCTGACATTCCCGCTGATGGTCGCGATCCAGATGATATGTGCCCGCATCGGTTGCGTCACCGGCCACGGATTGGCTGCCGGCATGCGCAATCATTCGTCGCGGCCGTTGTTGCACTCAATCATCGTGCTGCTGTTCGTGGCCAACACGATCAACATCGGCGCGGATGTCGTGGCCATGGGTGCGGCAACCCGTTTGCTGATTGGCGGACCGGCGCTGGCGTACGCCTTGGGCCTGGGTGCGGTGTCACTGGTACTGCAGGTATTCGTGCCGTTCAAATCGTACGCGCCGCTGCTGAAATTCCTCGCGCTCGCGCTGTTCGCCTACGTCGCCACGATCTTTTTCGTCAAGGTGCCGTGGGGCGACGTTGCCTATCGGTCTTTCGTCCCGGGCATCACCTGGAATTCCACGACCCTGATGATGATCGTCGCGGTTTTCGGCACAACAATCAGCCCGTACCTGTTCTTCTGGCAGGCCTCGCATGAAGTGGAAAAGATCAACGCAAACGCCGACGAAACCGCGCTGAAGAAGGACGCCAACGACGCGGAGCCGCAACTGAACCGCATCACGGTCGACACGGTCACCGGCATGGCCTTCTCCAACATCGTCGCGTTCTTCATCATGGTGACGACTGCGGCTGTGTTGCATGCCAGGGGCGTCACCGATATCCAGACGTCGGCGCAGGCCGCGCAGGCGCTGCAGCCGGTCGCGGGCAAGTTCGCCTTCGCCCTGTTCGCCGCCGGCATCATCGGCACCGGCTTGCTGGCTGTGCCTGTGCTTGCGGCATCCAGCGCCTACGCCGCCGCCGAAACATTCGGCTGGCCGCTCGGGCTGGAACGCCGCTGGCAGAAGGCTCGCGGGTTTTACGCGACCATCGTTGCCGGAATGCTGGGCGGAATGGCACTCAGCTTCACGCCGATCGATCCGGTCAAGGCTTTGGTCTGGAGCGCGGTGATCAACGGCGTGATCGCCGTGCCGATCATGGCCGTGGTCATGCACATTGGCTCGTTGCGCAAGGTAATGGGAGACTTCACCGTGACCTTGCCTTTGCGTGTTTTCGGCTGGCTCGCAACCGCGACCATGGCGGTTGCCGTGGTCGCCATGTTCTGTAGCTGGTGGCGCTAGCGCAAGTATGACCGGCCAGGCCGAGAGCACTTTGTCCGGCGTGATCGGCGGGTGGCCGCCGCGTTACCGGTGCCCACACTCCAGACGATGCCTCCGGTCAGCTGGCTGAACGACAAGCATCAAGCTCGACGTACAAGTTTTCAGGTCGGCCTTCAGCAGTGTGTGCCATGGACAGTGCTTCACCGGCAAGCTAGAAGACATGCATGACCAGATAAACCAGAACCAGCACCCCGGCAGGAACACCCAGCAACCACGCGATGAAATACTTGCCCATTTCGTTCTCCTTGTGAGCGCTCCGCCGTCGTGCAGAACACGCGGGTTTCGCGCCATATTGTTGCGATTTGCAAGGATGCTGATTGAAAAACCCGACCCTGCCGGCCCGCAACTCCAGCCTCGCCGGGATTGTTGCAAGGCCTATGCCGGAAAAAATGGTGCAATGTGGAAATTGTTCCAAGCCTGGCCGCAGCGCTCGTGCAGCGCCGACCCTGCATCCGCCAATCGTGACTACCCGCAACCGGTCGCGCACGAGGCGATCGTGCTTTTCCCAAGATGCCACGTTGGAAGAGCGCATGGCGTATATCGTGCAGGAGTTGTTTAATGGACACCCCGGAAATCAACGCACATGTTTTGCTGATCGAGGACGATCCAGCGCTGGGTTCAGTCACCGCCGAGGTATTGACCCAGCTTGGTCACGAGGTGGCCTGGTCGACTTCCGCGAATGCGGCGTTTGCATCGCTTTCCCATGATCACGAGTTCGACGCGGTGCTGCTCGACCTCGGGCTGGGCGAATACGACGGTGTGACCCTGGTCAATGCGTTGCGGCATCAGGGCCACAAACTGCCTCCGCTGCTGGTGTTTTCAGCACAGCCCATCGAGGCCTTGCGCAAGGCGGCGCGCGCAACGGGAGCGGTTGGGATTCTGCAGAAGCCGTGCACGGCGACTCAGCTTGCCGACGCCCTGCAACGCGCACTGGCGTAGTTTCATACCCGCTCTGGATCGTCGCTGACCGGTGGCGCCGCGGCGACGACCGGGCGGGTATCTCCGCCGTGACGTATCTGCGAAACTACCGCGCCGATCAGCGCTGGCGTCAAGGCTGAGCGGGCGATGCCTGCTGCGCTCGCGCCGACAAGTGCGCCAACACGCGCCCACCAGCGCGATGGCAGGAGAGTAAGTGCGAGCCCACCGACGAAGCCGCCGAAGATGGTGACGGCTCCTCGATGCCTTTGCAGACGTCGCCGCCACGGCAACGCGCTTCTCTCCAGCTCGCGTTCGGCGGCAGCCAGCTCCGCTTCCGCCTGGCGCACCCGGGCAACGGCCGTGATCCGCTTCATGTCATGCGCCCGAGCAGATGGGTCAGAGCCTGGCGGCTACGTGGCATGCTCAGATTGCGCCACCAGCGGCGCATGGCCAGGAGCAAGGCGCACAGAACGGCGATGTCGGCGCAAAGGACAATCGCTATGCAACTGCTCCAGTCGTGCAGCCAGCGATTGAGCAAGGTGACGAGAAATGCATCCAGAGCGATGCAGATTCCCAGCCCGAGGGCCGGAATGAACAGACACGCGAACACGAGTCTCGTCGCGCTGATCCGCGCCAGCCGGCTTTCGCTGGCCACCAGCGAACTCCACGCACGCACATAGTCGGTGGTGCCATGCGCCAGATTGCTCAATGAAGCCGGCTCGGGAGTGGAGTCCTGCGGCAGCGACGCAGGCGCGGAATCAACAGGGTTCATGAGTTTCCCCGAAAGGATTGATGAAGCTCAACGCCGCAACAATCGGGCTACGGCTATGCCAGCAACGAACGCGACACCGAAAGCAGCCAAGGGGTGCGTGCGCACTTGTTTTTCAGCGAGCCCGCTCATCTGTTTCGCGCTGGCCAGCAGGCGTTCACCGCTATCGCGCAACTGCGCCTCCAGAGATGCCAACCTCGCGCTGAAAGCATCAACGGATTCGTCCACCGCATCTTCGGCCTGGTCCACGCCATTATGGATCTTGTTCGCCGCTTCCGCGGCAGCATCCTTGACCATCTTTTCGCTTTTCATTTTTACTCTCCTGGAAAGTTGGTTGCCGTCAAAACTACATTTCCACGTCGCGACGTTGAGTCTGCCGATCGCGCCGCGCGCGCGCGCGTTGATCGCGCAGATGCACTTCGCGGTCGTGCCGGATGGCACGCAGCGTGTCGAAATCGTCATCGCTCAGACCGCGCCAATCCTGCAGGGTCTGGTGGCGGATCTCCGCCCAGTATTGTTCGCCGTGATATTTGCTCATGGACATGTGCTCATCGAATCAGGCTGAATCAGGCTCTTTTTGAATCAGGCTCTTTTTGGTTTGTGAACCGTTTGCATCTTTCAGGCCGCCTGCCGCGCGCGCAGGCGAAACATCGCTTCGCGGCAAATCACCAGTTGCGGGTAATAGGATTTGAGCAGTTCCCGTAGCGAACTGACACTGGCATCGGAGAAGGCCCGTTCGGTCAGGCGCAACAATTGCTCTTCGCCGAAGCCCAAGGCCGCGGCGCTCGCGGCGGGCTGGTTGCCGCGAAAATTCCTGCGCACATCGGCATACATTTTTTCGACGACGCTTGCCGGACTGATATGGTCGCCCATGCCGCCATTCGCCGCCGTCGGGGCAAGCCAAGGCTCCAGATCCGCCACGAGGCGGCTCTTTATCTCGCTGATGTAGGCAAACGCAGTGCGCACTTCGGCATCGGTCACGCCCGGATAGACGTCGACGAAAAAATCGTGGCTGGCACGCGCAATGCGGGCGATCTGTTGCAGGAGGTCTTCATGACGATTCATGTTCGTTCCTTTGGTAGGGCACAATGGCCACGGGCGTATTACATGCATATCAACGGACGTGCCAAGATCGGCATGCAGTCAAATCAAGCCGTTGCAACGCTGTTGCCCGCGCGTGACCTTGCAGGTTGCATGCAGCGGGGATGGCGATCATGCAAGAGGCAAGATCGACCTCGGCAATCTCACAAACGTTTAACGCGCTGGCCGATATCCGTGTGAATACCGCTTGACCCACGAAGGAACAACCGATGTCCGAACGCGAGCAGGAAAGCAAGAGTGGCGAAGAAAGGACGCGGATTCTGCTGATTGATGATGAGCAGAACATTCTGCGCACGTTCCGGTACTGCCTGGAAGATGCCGGACACAAGGTATCGACGGC
>JARLJU010000004.1 GCA_031291055.1 Rudaea sp.
ATCGAGCCCACCTTGCGCAGGGCAGCATACAGCGGGTTGATGGCCGCGCCGGGCACCCCGAATGCCACGGAAATCCCTTCGCGTGCCAGGACCAGCACCGCTGCCTCAACCGCTCTCATCTTTGCCATCGGATCCACTCTTCGGTGATCGTCGTGCGCTGACTCTATGGCTGATCCGCGTGTTGGTGGGGCGTGTTCCCGCATCTTGGAAGTTTGGCTGAATCCATTTCTTATATCAGCCGGTTATGCATTTCTGACGATATACGATCGGGGCTTTGCCGCGGTGGTTGCGGCGGTTTTCCCGCATGGCGGAAAACCCTGAACTTTCGTATGCTTGCCCAGCAGGTTGCCGCATACCGATGCGCCAGTCCGCACGATAGCGAGCCTGCACGACATCCAGCACGGGGTCTTCACATGGCGCGGCATGCCACGGCAGCAAAGTCGGCGAACGGGAAGCTCCCGGCATCCCATGCCCATCCGACCCGATCCGGCGGCGAGCATGTCCAGGCATTGGTGCGAGCGCTGGCTTTGCTCAATCGGATTTCGGAAGCGCCCGATGGCGGCGCGACGTTGACGGAACTGGCGGAACAGGTGGGCCTGCCGCTGTCGACGGCGCACCGGCTGCTGACCACGCTGGAGCAGGAGCGTTACGTCCGGTTCGATCATGAGGGACGCAACTGGTCGATCGGCCCGCAGGCCTTCCTGACCGGATGTACCTTCACCAAGACACGCAGTTTCGTTGGTCTTGCCAGGCCGCATATGCGCCATCTGATGGAGGAAAGCAGCGAGACCGTGAACCTCGCGATCGAGGACCAGGGGGAGGCGATCTATCTCGCTCAGGTCGAATGCCGGCAGATGATGCGGACATTCGCGCGGCCGGGGACACGTGTCCCGTTGCACTGCTCCGCCGTTGGCAAGGCCATCATGACGGGGATGTCCGACCGGGCACTGTCGAAGATCCTGCAGCAGCACGGGATGCCGCGCCTGACGGTGAAGACGGTGACCTCGCCGGCAGTGCTGCGCGCCGACCTGGAACGTGCGCGGACGCTGGGGTACGCGGTCGACGATGAGGAGCATGCGGTCGGCTTGCGCTGCATCGCGGCACCCATTTTCGACGAGACCGGCGATCTTGTTGCTGCGGTCTCGGTGTCGGGCCCGATGGCCCGTATCGGCGACGAACAGGTGTCCCAGCTGGGGATGTTGGCGCTGCAGACGGCGCGGCGCATTTCCGCGGAAATGGGCGCTTCCGGAAGCAAGCTGACGTCTGGCATCGCGCGCATCGCTGAGGCGGCGCAACGTGGCGAGCAGCCAGCCAGCCTCTGAGGCGCGCCGGGGTGTGCGCGGCGGCGCGGCGACCGACCAGCCAACCCAGCAATGGCGGTTGCCGCGCGGTCCGGAAGCTGTGCGGCATGGCGAACGCGACTGCCGCATCGGTATGTCGCAACCCGCTGTGCAAGCACAGAAAAACCCGAGATTTTCCGCGATGCGGGAAAATCGCTGGCGGCATCTCGGAAAAGCCGTGGGTGGACGTGGTCAGAAGTGTCTAATGGCCTGAAATCGAAAATGAATGTGCGTGATTTTCCGAGATGCGGGAACGTCCACCACGATACATCTTTCAGCCATAGGATCGCGCCCATTCGATGACCAGCAAAAGAGTGGATCCGATGGCAAAGATGAGAGCGGTTGAGGCAGCGGTGCTGGTCCTGGCACGCGAAGGGATTTCCGTGGCATTCGGGGTGCCCGGCGCGGCCATCAACCCGCTGTATGCTGCCCTGCGCAAGGTGGGCTCGAT
>JARLJU010000296.1 GCA_031291055.1 Rudaea sp.
ACGACGCGCTGCGCCTTTGCAAGGATTTCTGACGATGAGCCCCGTGTTTGTCATCACCGTCCTGCTGTGGTTGTCGGTGGCGGGCCTCGCATTCGCGCTCGCCAAACGCGCTGCGTACTGGCGCGAAGGCCGCGCCACGGCGGCGGGCGCGTACGGCTGGACCAATCTGCTGGCGATTCCGAAGCGTTATTTCGTCGACTTGCACCATGTGGTCGCGCGTGACCCGTACATCGCGAAGACGCATGTGGCGACGGCGGGTGGTGCGATCCTCGCGATGGCGCTGGTGTTCGTCAACTACGGTCTCGCGATCTACTCACCGTGGCTCGACAAGCTGATCTTTCTGGCAGCGCTCGTGATGCTGGTCGGCGCGGTGTTCGTCTGGCGTCGCCGGCATGGGGCCAAGGCCGTGCCGGCACGACTCTCGCGCGGGCCTTGGGATCATCTGCCGCTGCTGCTTGGGTCGTTCGCGCTCGGTTTGGCGCTGTTCATCGCGCTGCCTGCTGCGGCGATGTCGGGTGCGCTGGCCATCATCGTCGCGCTGCTGATCGCGGTGGGCGCGTTCACGATGACGTTTGGTGCGGCACGTGGCGGTCCGATGAAGCATGCGCTCGCCGGTCTGCTACACCTCGCGTTTCATCCGCGTCAGGAGCGTTTTGCCGAGCGCAACGACAACGATGTCGTCCCGCCGACCGCGCTGAAGGCGCCGCTGCTCGACGCGAAGGAATATGGCGTTGGCAAGCCGGTCGAGTTTCGCTGGAACCAGTTGCTGAGCTTCGACGCCTGCGTGCAATGCGGCAAGTGCGAAGCGGCGTGCCCCGCGTTTGCCGCCGGGCAGCCGCTCAATCCGAAGAAGCTGATTCAGGATCTTGTCACGGGCATGGTCGGTGGCACGGATGAGGCTTATGCCGGCAGCCCGACACCGGGCATTCCGGTCGGCAAACACGGTGGCGCGCCAGGCAAGCCGCTCGTGTCGAGCCTGATCGAAGCGGACACGCTGTGGTCCTGCACGACCTGCCGCGCCTGCGTGCAGGAATGCCCGATGCTGATCGAACACGTCGACGCGATCGTGGATATGCGCCGCAACCAGACGTTGGTCGAAGGCAACGTACCGGGCAAAGGTCCGATCACGCTCGCCAATCTGCGTGAAACGGGCAGTTCGAACGGGTATGACATCGGTGCGCGTTACGACTGGGCGGTCGATCTGCAAGTGCAGGTCGCTCAACCGGGACGTCCGGTGGACGTCCTGTTGATCGCCGGTGAAGGCGCGTTCGACATGCGCTATCAGCGCACGCTGCGTGCGCTGATCAAGGTGCTGAATCGGGCGGGGATCGATTATGCGGTGCTCGGTGGCGTCGAAACCGATACCGGCGATACGGCTCGGCGTTTGGGCGATGAAGCTACCTTCCAGCAACTCGCGACCAAACTGATCGGCACGCTGTCGCAATACACGTTCCGCAAGATCGTGACCGCCGATCCGCATGTGCTGCACAGCCTGCGCAACGAATATCGCGCGCTCGGCGGTTTCTATGAGGTGCAGCATCACACCGCGCTGATCGAAGAACTGGTCTCGAGCGGCAAGCTGGCGCCGAAGGCGGTCGCCGCGTTCGCGGACCGCAAGATCACGTATCACGACCCGTGTTATTTGGGCCGCTATAACGGCGAAACGGAAGCGCCGCGCCGTTTGCTGAAAACCATCGGCATCAAGGTGGTCGAGATGGAACGCAACGGGATGCGCGGACGTTGCTGCGGAGGCGGCGGCGGTGCACCGTTGACCGACATCCCAGGAAAAAAGCGCATTCCGGACATCCGTATCGACGATGCACGCACTATCGGTGCCGAGATCGTCGCGGTGGGCTGCCCGAATTGCACGGCGATGCTCGAAGGCGTGGTCGGCCCGCGTCCGGAAGTGCTGGACGTCGCCGAACTGGTTGCAGCGGCGCTGGAGTAAGGCCATGAACACAATCAAACGAATCGATCCGCGCCGGCCGTTCACGATCACGGTGGACGGGCTTAAGCGCATCACGCTCGGCATGACGGGCCTGGCTGGCTCGATGGAATTCGCGGCACATGGCTCGGCGGCGTCGGCGCATCGCTAGCATGCGAAACCGCGCCGCACGACGATCGCGCCGCAGCGTGTGCTGCTGGTGGCCGCACACGCGGATCGCGGCGCGCTGGATGACCATGCACGCCAGACCCTGGCCGCCGCTGCGTTGATCGCGAACGCAACAACCGAAGTCGTACTGCTCGTATTCGGGGAGTTCACCGGCGATGCCGCCGCGCTCGGCGCCGACAAGCTGATCGAGTTGCCGATGTTCGACCGCCGCGTTTTTGCGCCTCTGGACGAATTGAATGCCCTGGCCGCGTGCGTCGCGGCCTATGCGCCGGCGCACATTTTCCTGCCCGACAACGCCACCGGCGACGGCGACCTCGGGCGCCGTTATGCGGCAGCCGCTAACGCGAGCGTCGCGACGCACGTCGTCGAAATCGACGCGGCGCATGTCACTGTTTATGTCCAGACGAATACGGCATTCGCCACGCGCTCACTGCCTGAGGTCGTTTTGCTTGCGCCGAATGCGGTCGATCCGAAACTGCCGTTCGTGGGTGCGGGTGAGCGGGTCGTGTGGCGCTTCGATGGCGAAGCGGCTTCGTCTGAATGCGTCGTGCGCGATCTTGGCATCGAGGAGATCGACGCGGCCCAGCTTGCGCTCGAAGAGGCGGATTTCATTGTCTCGGCTGGCAATGGCGTCAGTGATGTTCCTTCATTCGAGCGTCTTGCGTCCACGTTAGGCGCCGCGATCGGCGCAAGCCGCGTCGCCGTGGACGACGGCAAGTTCACGCGCGACAAGCAGATTGGCGCCACCGGCAAAACCGTCGAAGCGAGCGTCTATATCGCGTTCGGTATCTCGGGCGCGGTCCAGCATCTGCAGGGCATCAAGGATTGCCGGCACGTGATTGCCGTGAACCTCGATGCCAGCGCGCCGATCGCCAAGCGCGCCAATCTGACCGTTATCGCCGACGCGCAGGAAACCATCGCGGCGCTGAACGAAGCCGCGGCGGCTGCGCGCACGGCACGCGGCACCGGTGCTGCGCTATTGAATTCAACGGCTGTTGCGGAAGGAGCGCTTGCATGAAAATCGCCGTACTGGTTTCCGTGGGGCGGCACCCGGTCAGCGGCACCGCGCGTTATAGCCGCAATGATGCCGCCGCGCTGACGATCGCGCTCTCCCTCGCCAAAACGCACGGCGCAACGCTCGACGTATTGCACGCGGGCGATCCGTCAAACCCGGCGCTCAAGGAGTATCTTGCGCTCGGTGCGCGCACCGTCGAGGTGCTGGAAGTGCCTGCAGCGCCTGAATTGCAACGCGATGTGGTGGCTCCGCTCGCCACACGTCTGCGCGGTTATGACCTCGTATTGACCGGCACCCGCGCCGAAGGTGCATTCGATAGCGGCATGCTGCCGTATCGCGTCGCTAACGCGCTGGACATGCCGTTGGTCGGAGCGGCAGTCGATCTGACGCTCCGCGACGGTCGCGCCGAAGTCCGGCAATTCATGCCGAAGGGTTTGCGCCGGCGCGTCGAAGTGCAGTTGCCAGCTTTGATTGCAGTGCACCCGATGGCCAACACGGCGCCGAGCTACGCCTATGCAAGGCTGCGCGAAGGCACGATCCGTCCTGTCGCGACAGCAGCACCCGGGAGTGCGGATGCCGGAAGCCCGGATGCCCGAATTCCCGACTCAGCCAACCCCGACGACCTCGCCTGGACGGCCCGTCCCGCGACCGCCAAACCCGTGCGCCTCGCCGCCGCCGAGAAGCGCTCCGGCCATGCCCGCATGCTCTCGGCGACGACCACTGAAAGCCGCGGCGGCAGCGTCGTAATTGAAGGGAGTTCCGTCGAAAAAGCACAAGTGATCCTTGCGTATTTGCGCGAGCATCAACTCGTGGATTACTGATTTCCGGTTCGGGCCAGCATGCGACCAGGAGGGCCTGGCGCAGCGCCAGACGTGACATGCAACGGAGCACACAATG
>JARLJU010000297.1 GCA_031291055.1 Rudaea sp.
CGGCCAGAGAGATCAGAAACACACGAGCCCGCCGGCCACCAGCCGGCGGGCTTTTTCGTGCGTACCCTTCAAATCCCAACCAGGAATCAGGAAATAATGAGCGAATCAACCGCAACAATCGATTTCGATAAGATGGACGGCCTCGTGCCCGGCATCGTGCAGGATGCGCGCACAGGCGAAGTGCTGATGCTGGGTTTTCTCAACCCTGTCAGCTATGCCAAAACGCTGGAAACCGGCTTTGTTACCTTTTGGAGCCGGACTCGCCAAAAGCTGTGGATGAAGGGTGAGACCAGCGGCAACCGCCTGCGCGTAGTCTCTACCGCAACCGATTGCGACAACGATACGCTGCTCTTTCGCGTTTTTGTTGAGGGCGACGGCCTGGTCTGTCACGAGGGTACGGTCAGTTGTTTTACGCGTCCCATCACGCCCAACGTGGGTTCCCCTGAATCGGAGGCCGCCCGTGGCTAATAAACTCCGTCTCGGTCTTCCCAAGGGCAGCCTGCAGGACGCCACCATCGCTCTCTTCAAGCGCGCCGGATGGAACATCTATGCCGACGGCCGCTCCTACTTTCCCTCCATCGACGACGCCGATATCGAGTGCATGCTGATTCGCGCCCAGGAGATGGCGCGCTACGTCGATCATGGCGTGCTCGATGCTGGCCTCACCGGTATCGACTGGGTTGTTGAGAGCGGACTCGACGTCACCAGCGTCACATCGCTCACCTACGCCAAGCAGAGCCGCCGCAAAGTGCGCTGGGTACTTGCCGTCCCCGATGGCAGCGGATTCGAGAAGGCCGCGGACCTCGAAGGCAAGATCATCGCAACAGAACTCGTTGAAGTCACCAAACGCTATTTCGCTGCAAAGGGCGTCAACGTCAGGGTGGAGTTCAGTTGGGGCGCCACTGAGGTCAAGCCCCCCACCCTGGCCGACGCCATCGTCGAAGTCACTGAGACTGGCAGCTCGCTCAAAGCCAACCACCTTAAGATCATCGACACCGTAATGGAGAGCGAGACGCATCTCATCGCCGGCAAAAGCGCGCTTGCCGATCCATGGAAGTGCCAGAAGATTGACCAGATCGCACTCATGCTGCGCGGCGCCATCGATGCGCAATCGCAAGTCGGCCTCATGCTCAATGTACGGCGTGCCGATCTCGCCGCGGTGCTTGCCGTGCTCCCCGCGCTCAACTCGCCCACCGTCTCCCAGTTAAGCGATGTGGAGTGGGTCGCGGTCAACACCATCGTCGAAGAGCGCGTAGCGCGCGATGTGATTCCGCGTCTCAAGGCGGCTGGAGCCACCGGCATCGTCGAGTACCCACTCAACAAAGTTGTGCTCTAACCGGAGGAACGATGAAACTGATCCGGACCACAGGACGAGGCGCGCGAGGATCGGCAGAGATGCTTGCTGTGCTGGAGCGGCGCGGCGGCACGTCACTCGACGCTGTTCTGCCCGCAGTCAAACGCATCGTGGCCGGCGTGCGCAGGCAGGGTGATCGCGCCCTGCTTCGCTATGCTGCGCACTTCGACGGTCTCGCCGGCGCCGATGCTCTCCGCGTCACCGCCGCAGAGATGGCCGCCGCATGGGAGGCAATCGATCCCGCGTTGCGTCAGGCTTTGTCCACCGCTGCCGCGCAGATTCGCGTCTTTGCCCAGCGTCAAATGCCGGTCACGTGGAATTTCTCTCCTACCGCGGGCTTGTCCACCGGCCAGCTTGTGCGTCCGCTCGGCTCGGTGGGCTGCTATGTGCCCAGCGGCCGTCACCCCCTGCCTTCCACTTTGCTAATGACCGCGATTCCCGCGCAGGTGGCGGGTGTCGAACGCATCGTTGTCGTCTCGCCCCGGCCCGCACCGGAAACCCTTGCTGCCGCACATCTGCTCGGTATTGCCGAGTTCTATCGCCTCGGCGGTGCCCATGCGGTGGCCGCGCTGGCCTATGGAACCGCAAGCCTCCCGCGTGTCGACAAGATCGTCGGCCCGGGCAATCTCTACGTCACCGCGGCCAAGCGCCTCGTCGCCTTCGATTGCGCTGTCGATATGCTCGCCGGCCCCACCGAGATCGTCGTCACCAGCGAGCGCGGCACTGTTGCCAACATTGCGTCCGATCTCGTTGCCCAAGCCGAACACGATCCTGAAGCGTTGGCCATCTTTATCACGACGCGTGCCGATCTGGCCAAAGACGTGATCGCCGAATCCAAAGTGCGCAGCTGCAACAACGCCATCGCGCGCGCCGCACTCGACCGCAACGGCCTGGTCGTCCTTGCCGCCAATGTGGAGGAGTCGCGTGCCATCACCAATCGCCTTGCGCCTGAACATCTCACTGTCGATGCCGCCGGCGATCTCGATTGGGTGCAGAACGCGGGTTCCGTGTTTATCGGCCGATGGTCCGCGCAGCCCATGGGCGACTACATCTCCGGACCGAATCACACTCTGCCCACCGGCGGCACAGCCCGCGTGCGCGGC
>JARLJU010000298.1 GCA_031291055.1 Rudaea sp.
ACCCGACCTTCACCTTTGGCTCGTCGATACCGTTCGGACCTGACTCGCGCCTCAACCAGGCCTGGTACACGCTCGGCGGCGGCAAGGAAGTCCTCACCGAAATCTACAAGAGCTACAACGTCACATCGCTGCTGGCGGGCAACACCGGATGTCAGATGGGTGGCTGGTTCCGCAAGGAGGTCACCACTGTCGACGATCTCAAGGGGTTGAAATTCCGCATCGGCGGTTTTGCCGGGCGCGTTCTGCAGAAGCTCGGCTGCGTGCCGCAGCAGCTCGCCGGCGGCGACATCTATCCCGCGCTGGAAAAGGGCACGATCGACGCGGCGGAATGGGTCGGTCCCTATGACGATGAGAAGCTCGGTTTCTACAAGGTCGCACCTCACTACTACTATCCCGGCTGGTGGGAGGGCGGGCCCATGCTTCTGGCCATCGTCAACCTCGACAAGTGGAACGCGCTGCCGAAATATTATCAGAGTGCGCTCGAGCAGGCCGGCCACTACGCCAATAACTGGATGATGGCAAAATACGACGCCCAGAATCCGGCGGCGTTGCGCAAATTGCTGGCCAGCGGCACCAAGCTGCACGCCTTCCCGCCGGCGGTCATGGAAGCCTCCTTCAAGGCCGCGAAGGAATTGCATGGCGAGGTCTCGGCGACGAATGCGAATTTCAAGAAGGCCTACGACTCGCTGACGGCGTTTTCAAACAACGGCTACCAGTGGTTCCAGGTCGCGGAAGTCGGCTACGACAACTTCATGGCGCGACATTCGCAGAGCTGAGCCGGCGCCTGATTGGCTCGACAATCCAGACAAACAAAAAACCCCGAAGCGCGAGCTTCGGGGTTTTCCGTTTGCGCGAAGGCAAATCGCTATGGTTTTGGCGGCGGACCGAAATCGAGCGGCGGCAGCTCCATCTGCGGAACATCGATCCTGATCTGGTTCAGGTCGACGTTGAGCGGCTTGTCGAGCAGGGCGGTCACCGTGATCGGGAACGCGATCACGAGAACGACCATGATCGCCTGCAATCCCACCCAGGGCAGGGCACCCCAATAGATGTCGGAACTCTTGACCTCCTTCGGGGCGACACCGCGCAGATAGAACAGCGCAAAGCCGAACGGCGGATGCATGAACGACGTTTGCATGTTCACGCACAGCATGACGCCGAACCAGATCAGCGCGGCATCCGCACCGACCACGGGCGTCAGGACTTTCTGCGCAATCGGCGCGATCATCGGCAGAATGATGAAGGCGATCTCGAAGAAATCCAGAAAGAACGCCAGGAAAAAGATGAACAGGTTGATGAAGATCAGGAATCCCCAGACGCCGCCGGGCAGCGACGTCAGCAGGTGCTCCAGCCAGACGCCACCGGAGACGCCGAGGAAAACTACCGAGAAACAGGTCGAGCCGATCAGAATGAACACGACCATGGTCGTGATGCGCATGGTCGTCTCGTAACCCTGCTTGATCAGGTCGCGGAGTTCGGGAATGCGCACGGCTTCAAGGCAAATCCACACCACCGCAAAATAGGTCAAGGCAAAGGCGGTCTTGAAGATAAGCCCTTCCGTCATGAAGATTCCGACCATGGTGCCAATGCCGGCGGCGATCACACCTATGATGAGGATCTTCCGGCCGTTCGTGCTGAAGTCCTTGCTGTGGATCGCCGCAAGCACGATCGCGCCAACCGCGCCCATGGCCCCGGCCTCGGTCGGGGTGGCAAGACCCATCATCATGGTGCCGAGCACCACGAAGATCAGTACGGCGGAGGGGATGATGCCGAGCAGACATTTCTTCCACAGCGCCCAGCCCGTCAGCGTGCGCGCGTCCTTCGGTACCGGTGGCACGTGATCCGGCTTGAAGACGCCGAGCAGGAAGGTATAGCCCGCGAACAGCGCGATCTGGAAAACCGACGGTCCCCACGCGCCCAGATACATGTCGCCGACGGACTTGCCGAGTTGATCGGCCAGCACGATCAGCACAAGCGACGGCGGCACCAGCTGGGTGATCGTGCCGGACGCTGCCAGCACGCCCGTGATGTAACGCATGTTGTAGCCGTAGCGGATCATCACCGGCATCGAGATCAGCGCCATGGCAATGACCTGCGCCGCCACCGTGCCGGTGATGGCGCCGAGGATGAAGCCGACGATGATGACGGAATAGCCGAGGCCGCCGCGGATCGGCCCAAACAGCTGGCCCATCGAATCCAGCATGTCCTCGGCAAGACCGCATCGCTCGAGGATTGCGCCCATGAATGTGAAGAAGGGGATCGCGAGCAGCAGTTCGTTCGAAAGCACACTGCCGAATACCCGGCCCGGGATGGCCTGGAGAAAATTCATGTCGAAAAAGCCGAGATGAATCGCGAGGAAGCCGAATGAAAGCCCGACCGCGGCAAGCGTGAAGGCCACTGGAAAGCCGATCAGCATGGCGAGAACCAGGCCGCCGAACATCAGCGGCGGCATCGTCTGCAGGGTGATCATTGCGTCGGCCTCTCGTACTTCGCATCGATCGTCAGCTGACCCTGAAGTGCTGCTATGCGTTTGATGACCTCTGAGACGCCTTGTAATGCGAGCATGACGAAGCCGGACGGAATCACGAACTTGATCGGCCAGCGGACCAGGCCGCCGGCGTTGCCCGACATTTCGCTGACGGCATAAGCCTGCAGGAAGAAAGGCCAGGACAGATAGGCCAAGAGCAGACAGGCCGGGATCAGGAAGAACAGCGTGCCGATCAGATCGAGCCAGAGTTGCCCGCGCTCGGACAGAAACAGGTAGAAGATTTCGACACGGACATGTTCGTTGCGCTTGAACGTGTACGACGCGCCGAACATGACCAGAATGGCGAACATGTACCACTGCAGCTCGAGCCAGCCGTTCGAACTGTAGCCAAAGGCGTAGCGGATCATGGCGTTGGCGGCGCTCACGACGCAAGCGGCCAATACCAGCAGATTGCAGACGTAGCCTATCTTTTCATTGATCAGGTCGATGGCGGCGCTGACCGCCAACAATGGACGCATGGTGTTCTCCCTGGCGGACGTCATCAAGCCATGCCCGTTGTTTCAACGGGCATCACTTCGATTCCGCGCACGGGGCTACGGCTCATTTCCAGGAGCGATCGCAACAACAGTCCTCCCCCAATTATGCTCTTGCCGTCTTGACCGCGCCGATCAGGCGCAGCGGCTTGTCCAGCCGCGCGGGCATCAAAGCAAGCGCACCATTTCAGCGCGCCAAGGCTGCGTCAATTGGAAAATGGGCAAATTGACGTTGGATCAAACAGTTGCAAGCCGAGGCTGCGGCCGGCGCTTTCAACCGCCGGTAACGCTCATGTGCCGGCTAACGCTTGGGCGGTTGTGCCTGCGATCGATGATGAAGTCGTGGCCCTTCGGCTTCAGGCCGATCGCGCGGTCGATCGCCGCGCTCAAGAACTCATTGTCGGCGGAGGCCCGCAGCGGCTTGCGCAAATCGGAGGCATCCTCATGGCCGAGGCAGGTGTGCAGGGTGCCGGTACAGGTGATCCGCACGCGGTTGCAGGATTCGCAGAAATTATGCGTCATCGGCGTGATGAAGCCGAGCTTGCCGCCGGTCTCGTCGGCGCGAACATAGCGCGCCGGCCCGCCGGTGCACTCTTCGAGGTCGGTCAGGGTGTATTGCTTTGCAAGCCGCGCGCGGAGCAGGGACAACGGCACATATTGATCGATGCGTCCTTCGCCGATGTCGCCCATCGGCATCACCTCGATCAGCGTCAGCGCCATGCCTTTGCCGTGCGCCCA
>JARLJU010000299.1 GCA_031291055.1 Rudaea sp.
AAGTGGGACGCTTATTTCGGCATCATGTACTCGAACGTGAACGGCGGCTTGTCGAACGGCTATCTGGTCCGCAACAACCTTGATCCGACCGTTGGACTGCGCTTCCGGTTCTGATCCTGAGCGCGAGGGTTATTGCGCGTCGCCAGAGACCCCATGATTGGCTGGCGCAAATCAATCCGATCTGACAAGACCGGGGCGATCATGATCGCGGCGGCGGTCGGAAACGGCTACCCCGCCGCCGCAACCGCCGGCCTGGCAACGTCGACCGCCAGTTTGCCGTAGCGATCGCTGAACGCTTCGGTATCGATCTCCTCGAGCTGGATCGCGCCGCTCATCACGCCGGCCTTCCACGCGTCGTGCTCGGGATCGCTGCGGAATTCCGGCATCACTTCCGTGGCAAACAGTTCCAGCGACTCGCAGATGTGTTCATGGCTGTTCTTGCCGGCCTGGTTGAGCAGGATCACCTGGTCGATGTGCGACGTCCTGAAGCGGCGCAGTTTCTTTCGAATGGTCTCGGGCGATCCGATCAGGCCGCCGCGCAATGCGGCCTCCTGCGCCTGCGGATTCTCGCGCTTCCACTTGTTGTACTCGTCCCACATGTTGACGGTGCCGGGCGCGGGTCGCTGGCGGTTCTGCGAGGCGCCGTAAAAGCGCAGCGCGAACTGGAAGAAGGTCGCGCCATCGGCGCGCGCCCTCGCCTCCTCGTCGGTCTTCGCGCACATGAAAAACGACACCAGCGCCATGTTCGGGTTGATCTGGTAATCGGCGAGCTTCTTCAGCCGCTTCGTGATGGCGTTGTAGTAGGCATGCACCCAGGCATGGGCCGCGTCGGCGCTGACGAACTGGAAGCCGAGCGCGCCGAAACCATGCTGGCCCGCGCGCTCGATGGTCGGAAGCTGCGAGCAGGCCATCCACAACGGCGGATGTGGCTTCTGCACCGGTTTCGGCACCACTTTGCGCAGGGGAATATCGAAATACTTGCCGTGATGCTCGCTGCCGCCCGCCCTGAACATCGGAAAAATGGCGCGGACGGCTTCCTCGAACACTT
>JARLJU010000034.1 GCA_031291055.1 Rudaea sp.
ATTCCGGTCACGCCGACGGCGACGGCATCGCCGAGCGTGAGCAACACGGCGACCGCGCAGGGCGGCGGCGACCCGACCTGTCCGACCACGGCCAACTGCACCAGCACGATCACCACACCGGTGAACGCACCGCAGTTGACGCTCCTCAAGACGGCCAGTGCCGCGAATTTTGTCGTCGGCGTGGCAGCCAGCTATACGCTGACTGTGACAAATACCGGAAGCGCCGCGACGACTGCGGTGGCGACAGTCACGGACAATATTCCAGGAACCCTGACCATAGGCACTCCACCCGCCGGATGCAGTGCAAGCGCACAGACGGTGACGTGCGCAATAGCCAGTGGTCTGGCGACGGGCGTTGCCAATGCGCTGAGCTTTGTGATTCCGGTGACACCGCAGGCGGCGGCCGGAGGCACCGCGCTGACCAACACGGCGAGCGTATCCGGCGGCGGCGACCCGAGTTGCCCGGGTGCAGCCAATTGCACCAGCACGGTGGTCATACAGGTCGATGCACCGCAACTGACGGTCATGAAGACGGCCAGCGCGCCGAACTTCGTGGTCGGCGTGGCCGAGAGCTATACGCTGCAGGTGACGAACACGGGAACGGCGGCGACGACGGCGATCGCGACCGTCACCGACAATATTCCTGCCGCATTGACGATCGGTACCTTGCCAGGCAGCTGCAGCGCGAGCGGGCAAACGGTGACGTGCACGATAGCTGCGGGTCTGGCCACGGGCGGGCCGAATGCCGTCAGCTTCGTTATTCCGGTAACTCCGACTGCGGCGGCGAGTGGTACGACACTGACCAATACCGCGAGCGTCACCGGCGGCGGTGATCCTTCGTGTCCGGGTGCTGCGCATTGCGTGAGCACGGTCGGCACGCCGGTCGACGCGCCGATGCTGCAGATCGTGAAGACGGCCAGCGCGGCCAGTTTCACGGTCAACGGCGCGGCGAGCTACACGTTGACCGTGACCAACGTCGGCAACGCAGCGACGACGACCGCGGCCACGGTGGATGATGCGATTCCGGCCAACCTATCGATAGGCACCGTGCCGGGCGCGTGCAATGTGACCGGCCAGCAGGTCACCTGCACGATCGCAGCCGGCCTTGCGGCGGGTGCAGGCAACGCGGTGAGCTTCGTGATTCCGGTGACGCCCACGGCGGCGGCCAGCGGCACCACGCTGGCGAACACCGCCACGGTGAGCGGCGGCGGCGATCCGACATGCCCTGCTGCGCCGGAATGCTCCAGCACGGTGACGACGCCGGTTGGTGTGCCGGTGCTGCAGATCGTCAAGACCGGACCGCAGCAGGCCACGGCCGGACATGTCGTTGCATACTCGATCACGGTGACGAACATAGGCGCTGCGGCGGCGTCCAATGCGATCCTGACCGATCCGGCTCCCGGCGGCCTGAGCTTCGAATCCGCCGGCGCGCCGTGTGCGGCATCCGGATTCCCGTGCAACCTTGGCACCTTGATCGCCGGCCAGAGCGTGACGGTGAGCGCCAGCTTCTTGGTTGCATCGACGTTTTCCGGCACGATCATCAACACGGCAACGGTGAGCAGCGACCAGACCAGCCAGAGCAGTTCCAGCGCCTCGACCGTAGTACCGGTGGCCGGCAATCCGGCTGCACCTGTGCCGCTGGATGCGCGCTGGGCGATGCTGTCGATACTGGGGCTGCTGGCCGCGGTGGGCGCATGGAGAATGCGTGCCAGGCGCTGACCAATCCACGCGGCGACCGGGATGATCCGGTCGCCGTCCACTTGTAGGTCGGTGCAGGAATAACAACGCGCAAACGGCGCGCTGCATCCGTTTCACGCCCATCTATTTCACGCCGTGCATCCAGCGTTTGATCAATGGGCTCAGCAGCAACGCCACCAGGGCAGCGGCGAGGCCGAGCCAGACCATGTGGTCGAACAGCATCCCGTATTTGAGTTTGGCTTCGATCATGTCGATCTTGGCACCCTCGGGAATATCCAGTGCGGCAAAACTGCCGAACAGCGCAGCGGCCTGCTCGGACAGCGAGGTGGCCAGCCAGTACGCCCCCATCATCACGCCGACGACGCCGGGTATCGACAACTGGGTAACCGCAGCCAGGCCGATCGGCGACAGGCACAGCTCGCCGATTTCGAGTACCACGTAAGCCAGCAGCAGCCACCAGACCGATCCCAGATGGCCTTCGCTCACCGTCGCGTTGGCGCAGGACAGCACCGCGAACGACAATCCGGTGAAGGCAAGACCAAGCGCGTTCTTGATCGGCTTGCTTGGGTTCAGGCCGCGTCGATCGAGCCAGGGCCACAGCCAGCCGAAGACCGGCGTGAGCAACACCAGCACCCACGAAGCAAGGTATTCCAGCGATTCCGCGGTTTGCGGCAGCACCAGGCTATCGCGCAGGAACAGCGCGAAACCGACGATGCTGATGAGTGCCACGAGGATGGCGGCGGTGCGCGGCTCCGAGCGCAAGGCAATGCCGACTGTGAGCGGTGCCAGCACCAGCGCAATGATGCACCATGGCCAGGGTTTGCCGGTGGTGATCACCAGCGACGGGAAAAAGTCCTTGGTCAGCATGTGATCGGTGAACAGCAGCCACGAGCCATAGGTCTGCTCGTACAGCGAGAAGAACAGCAGCGCGCTGGCGATGAAGAACACCACGGCTAGCATCTGTTCGCGCTGGATTTTTGTACAACGCACAAAAATATACCAGCCGAGCCACGCAAGCCATGCCGCGAGCAGGGCAAACTGCAGGTACAGCACGGCGAGGCCGAGCTGCATCAGCAGCCAGATCGCCGGCAGTGCGATAACCACGCAGAAATAGATGCACCATTCGACGCTGAGCGGACCCAGCACGCGTCGGCGCAGGTGTTCGGGATCGCGCGGCTCGGCGTGGCCCTGCAGGTATTTCTGCCCGCTGAGGAACATGCCGAGTCCGGCCAGCATGCCGATGCCGGCTGCGCCGAAGCCGTAGCCCCAGCCGTACACCTCGCCGAGATAGCCGCAGATCAGGCTGGAGAACAATGCGCCGACGTTGATGCCCGCATAGAAGATGGTGAAGCCGGAGTCCACGCGCGGATCGTTGTCGGGGTAGAGCTTTCCGACGATGGTCGAGATGTTCGGCTTCAGGAAACCCACGCCGCTGATAATCAGCGACAGCGACAGATAGAACACGCCGAGTGCGAATGCATCGCAGTGCACGACGCCGTTGACAACTTCGGCCTGATGCCCCTCGTACGCCATGCCGAGATGGCCGAGGCAGAGCAGGATGCCGCCCAGCACGACGGCCTTGCGCATGCCGAGGTAGCGATCGGCGAGCAGACCGCCGATCAGCGGCACCGCGTAGACCATGCCGCCGTACGCGCCGACCACGGTGTAGCCGTCGGTTTCGGCGAAACCGTGGTGCTTGACCAGGTACAGCAGCAGCAGCGCCTTCATGCCATAGAACGAGAAGCGCTCCCACATCTCGGTGAAAAAGCAGACGTACAGTCCTTTCGGATGGCCGAACATTTCGTCCGGCCGGCTGATCCTTGCGGTCGAGGCAATGGCGGACATGCAGGATTCCAGAAAGTGCCGGGCAGCGACACGCGCGTGGATTATCGACGCAGATCGCCGCGGCGCGCCAGATGCGCACGCGCCAGCCAGTTCCCGGCCGTTGTTGACCGGGTCTTCGACAAGACCGCAACGTGTGCGGCGAAATAGACGCGCCGGTTGGCGAGTCTGACCCGTCGATTTCGTGCCGCCGGCACGGCGCCCAGGACGAACCGTGCTTTTATTGCGTGCTGCCCTTCCCGAATCCAGGCCTGCGCGCGTAACATCGCCGTTTCACCGCTGCGGAGACAGAATCCATGAAACTGGTGTTTGCCACTCTGGCGCTTGCGTGCGCCGCGAGCGCCGTCGCCGCGCCGCATCCGTTCGACGCCCACGATCTGGTGATGATGGAGCGCGTCAGCGATCCGCAGATATCGCCCGATGGCAAGCGCGTGTTGTATCAGTTGCGCGAGACGGATTACGCCGCGAACAAGGGCGTCAGCGGCATCTGGCTGCTTGACCTGGCGGCGAAGAATGCGCAGCCGGTTCGGCTGACCGACAAGGCCGTCAATGCCAGCAGCCCGCGCTGGTCGGTTGATGGCAAGAGCGCCTACTACCTGGCCAAGGGCGGCGATGCGATGCAGTTGTGGCAACGCGGCATTGCCGACGGCAGCAGGCCGGTGCAGGCAACCCGGCTCGCGCTGGATGTGAACAACTACAGATTGTCGCCGGATGGAAAAAATGTCCTGTTGTCGATCGACATTTTCGTCGATTGCAATGATCTGGCCTGCACGAAAAAGCGCCTGGATGACACCGCCGCCAACAAGGCCAGCGGCACGCTGTACGACAAGCTGTTCATCCGTCACTGGGATACCTGGGCGGACGGACGCCGTTCGCAATTGTTCATCGCCGCCATCGGCGCGGATGGCACGATCGCCGCTGAACCCAGGTTGCTGACGCGCGGCATCGATGGCGATGTACCCTCCAAACCGTTCGGCGGCGACGACGAGTATACTTTTTCTCCCGATGGCAAGACCGTGTATTTCGACGCGCGCATCGCCGGCAAGACCGAGCCGTGGTCGACCAATTTCGACATCTACAAGGTGCCCAGCGACGGCTCCGCCACACCGAGGAACTTCACCGCGGGCAATCTTGCCTGGGACGGTTTTCCGTTGGCATCGGCCGATGGCAAGACCTTGTACTACCTCGCGATGAAGCGACCGGGCTTCGAGGCCGACCGCTTCGGCATCATGGCTCTGGATCTGGCCAACGGCAGCACGCGCGAAATCGATCCGAACTGGGATCGCAGCGCCGGTTCATTGCAGTTGTCCAGCAATGGCAAGACCCTGTACACCTCGACGGACGACAACGGCGATCACGCCGTGTTCGCGATCGACATCGCCAGCGGCAAGGCGACGAGATTGAACGGGCCCGGCCAGGTCGAGGGCTTCAGCGTCGCCGGCAACGACATCGTGTTCGCGCACAGCACGCTGAAATCGCCGGCCGACCTGTTCCGCATGGATGCGACCGGTGGCAAGGCGAAGCAGCTGACCCATCTGAACGCCGCGCGCCTGGCCGATGCAAAAATGGGCGATTACGAGTTCTACACGTTCAAGGGTGCTGACGATGCGACCGTGCAGGGTTACGTGGTCAAGCCGGTCGGATATGAGAAAGGCAAGAAATATCCCGTCGCATTCATCGTCCATGGCGGCCCGCAAGGGGCGATGACGAACGAATTTCACTACCGCTGGAATCCGCAGACTTATGCCGGCCAGGGCTTCGCCGTGGTCACGGTGAATTTCCACGGTTCGACCGGTTATGGACAGGCCTTCACCGATTCGATCTCCGGCGACTGGGGCGGCAAGCCGCTCGTTGACCTGCAGAAAGGCTGGGCGGCGGCGTTGGAGAAGTTTACTTTTCTCGACGGCGGCCGCGCCTGCGCGCTCGGCGCCAGTTACGGTGGCTACATGGTCTACTGGATCGCGGGCAACTGGCCGCAGCCGTGGAAGTGCCTGGTCGATCACGATGGAGTGTTCGACAATCGCATGATGGGTTACTCGACCGAGGAGCTATGGTTCGACGAATGGGAGAACAAGGGCACGCCGTGGGAAAATCCGGAAAACTACGAGAAGTACAACCCGGTTGATTACGTGAAGAACTGGCGCGACCCGATGCTGGTGATCCACAGTGCGCGCGACTACCGCATCCCGATCGAGCAGGGCATCGGCGCGTTCACCGCCTTGCAGCGCCGCGGCATTCCCAGCGAGTTCCTCACCTTCCCGGACGAAAACCACTGGGTGCTCAAGCCGCAGAACAGCGTGCTCTGGCACGACACGGTCAATGCCTGGTTGAAGAAATGGACGGCGCAGTGAATGCGCGTCCTCGGCACCGGATCGTTCCGGCGTCGGGGCATTGGGATTGCGCCACGTCGTCCGGCTGAAGGTCGAATCGAACCGACCCGGTTGGCGGAAACCCCCCTGTGAAGCCGCCGGCGGATCGGACGACCCGGTTAGATCCTGTCCGAACGCCCGTTGCGGGCGTTCGCCATGCGCGTGTGGGATATCGCGACCCGATTCAGCGGGTCGCTTCGACGGCGTCCTCGTAGTCCGCCGCCTTTGTCAGATCGGTGCCGCGGCCACGCGCGCCGGCGACAGCCGTGATCAGCACGGCCAGAACGATATTCGCAAGCAGCGCAATCAGGCCGATGTAGACCCCGCCGATTCCGGGCAGGACAAAAATCGGTTTGACGCCCTGGCTCCAGCTCAGGCCCGTGCCGAGCACCATGCCGACGACCCAGCCGGCGAGCAAGGCTGAGGGATGGAACCAGCGCGTGTACAGCCCGAATACCACAGCAGGAAGAATCTGCAGGATCCAGATGCCGCCGAGCAGTTGCAGGTTGATGGCAAATTCCAGCGGCAGGAAGACGACGAAGATCAACGCGCCGAACTTCACGACCAAGGACGTGACCTTGGCCACCGTGGATTCCTGTTTCGGGGTCATGTTGCGGTTGACGTAGGGTCGCCAGATATTCCGCGTAACCAGATTCGCCGCGCCGATCGACATGATGGCTGCCGGGACCAGCGCGCCGAGTGCGATGGCCGCGCAGCAGAAGCCGGCAAACCATTCCGGAAAGCTCTGCATGATCAGCGCGGGTACGACAGCGGTGCCCTTGGCATTGACATGTGCGGCAATCGCCATGTAGCCCAGCATCGCGACCAGGCCCAGGGCGATGCTGTAGATCGGCAGAAGAATCGCGTTGCGGCGGATCACGTCCGGACTCGATGCGGCGAGCGTGCCGGTCGCCGAATGCGGGTACAGGAACAGCGCGAATGCCGAACCGAGCGCCAGCGTAGCGAAGGCCATGACCTGCGAAGGCTGCAGCACGATACCCGTTGCGCCGCCCTTGGCGGTGAATGCCTTGTCGGCCGCATCGAACATTGCCGCGTAGCCGCCAAGATGTACCGGGATGACGATGATCGCGGCGATCACGAAAATATAGATCATGATGTCCTTGACGAAGGCGATCATCGCCGGTGCGCGCAAGCCGCTCGTGTAGGTATAAAGTGCAAGGATGATGAAGGCGATCACGAGAGCGATTTCGGCGCCCTGGGCGACACCGCCGAAGCCCATGCCCTCAAAGACAACCTGCATGCCGACCAGTTGCAGCGCGATATAGGGCATCGTGGCGAGGACGCCGGTGATCGCCACCGCCAGGGCCAGCCAGTGGTTGCCGTAGCGCCCCTCGACGAAATCGGCGGTGGTGACGTAGTCGTGGCGGCGGCAGACGTTCCATAGCCGCGGCATCACCAGGAAGACCAGCGGATAGACGATGATCGTATACGGCAGCGCGAAGAAGCCGTACGCGCCAACGGCAACCACGAGGGCCGGCACCGCGATCACGGTATACGCGGTGTAGACATCGCCGCCGATCAGGAACCAGGTGATCAGCGTGCCGAAGCGGCGGCCGCCAAGTCCCCATTCATGCAGCAGTGAAAGGTCGGCCGATTTCCAGCGCGAGGCGAAGAAGCCCAGCGCGGTCACCAGCAGAAAGAAAAACCCGAAGACACCCCAGGCAACCCAATGGACTTCGCCACTCATGATGTCTTCCCCCCGCGATAGACGATATAGGTGAACAGCGAGGCGATCGGCACCCAGGCAAACTGATACCAGTAGAAGTAAGGGAAGCCCCAGAGATAAGGTTCACGTGCGTTGTAGAACGGCAGCCACAGCAGGCCGATGAAAGGCAGAAGCAGCAAAAGGCGGCGCATGGACCTCTCCCCGAATGTAGGCGTCTAAGCGTCGGATGTGTCCGTCTCAAGGTCAAGCCGCAACCGCACAATTGGATCGGTTGCCAGTTGCCGGTTGCCGGAAAAATCCGCGACCCGCGGCGAGCCGGCCACCGGCCTTTTCACAGCCATTTCGCCCGCTTCAGCAGGATATACAGAACGACGCAGATGCTCACCGTGATGCCGACCGCGATCGGATAGCCGTGTGCGGCGCTCAACTCCGGCATGTCGTGGAAATTCATGCCGTACCAGCTTGCGATCATCATCGGCGCGGTCAGCAGCAGGCCCCAGCCGGCGATCCTCTTGAAGACGTCGTTCTGGGCAATGCCGACCAGGGCCAGATTGACGTCCATCGCCGCCGTGAGCATCTCGCGCATGGTGGCTGCGGTCTCGTTGATGCGCGTGGCGTGATCGCCGACATCGCGGAAGTACGGGCGCACTTCGTCGCGGACCAGGCCCGGATACAGATGCACCAGCTGGCTCATGATGTCCTGCAGCGGCGTCATCGTAAGCTGCATGCGCACAAGTTCTTTTTTCAATTCGTATAAATGTACAATCGTGCGCTGGCGGAACTCGCCGCCGAGGATGAGGTGTTCCAGCTCGTGCAGACGGGTCTGGAAGGCATCGACGATGGGCACGTAGTGATCGACGATGAAGTCGAGCACCGTATACAGCGCATAGCTGGGACCCAGCGACAGCAGCGATGGCGCGGTCTCGCAGGCGCGCCGCGCCGATGCGTACGACAGCGAGGCGCCGTGACGGATGCTGACCAGGTAGTTGCGCCCGAGAAACAAGTGGGTCTCGCCGAACTCGATCTTGCTCTTGGCCATCTGCGCCGTATGCACGACGATGAACAGCGAGTCGCCGTAGACCTCGATCTTCGTGCGCTGATGCGCGCGATGCGCATCTTCCACCGCCAGCTCGTGCAGGCCGAATTGTGCCTGGAGCTTGTCCAGTATCGCCTCGTCGGGCTCGTACACGCCGACCCAGACGAATTGTCCCGGTTCCTTCAGGGCTGCGCCGATTTCCTCGAGGCCGATATCGCGCAGTCTGCGGCCGTCGCCGCCATATACCACGCAATTGATGAGGCACTGCTGGCCTGCGCTTTGCACGGGTTCTGAACTCATGCCGGCATGATGCCGGAGCCAGCCTCCGCCGGCAAACCGTCGCGCTGCCGGGCGCGCGCAACCTGCGGCGTCCCTCAAAACGCCATATCGCCGCCGCTTCGCAGTGCAATTTGCCATGCGCGTGCAATGCGGATCATGATGGCATCGCGGCGTGCGACACTGGCACGCTTGTGGCATTTGCCGTCAAATGGATTCAGCCATGCGTTTGCCGACAGCACAATCCAGCTCGGCCGGGGATACCGCGTCGTATCCGTTCGACGGCCCGACGGAGAGGCTCGCGGAAAAGTACCGGCGCGTGCGCGAGCAGACCGTCGCGCTGTGCGCGGGGCTGAGCGCCGAAGACGCCGTCGTGCAATCGATGCCGTCGGCGAGCCCGGCAAAATGGCATCTGGCACATACCACCTGGTTCTTCGACGAATTCGTCCTGCATCCGGCGCGCGGGCAGCACATCGCATCCGATTCCTGGCGCTACCTGTTCAACTCCTACTATCAGTCGATCGGCCCGATGCAGGCGCGTCCGCAGCGTGGCCTGCTTTCGCGGCCTCCACTTGGACAGGTGCTCGAGTATCGGCGTCGCGTCGATGAAGAAGTGGGGAAGGCAATCTCAACGATGGCGGGCGACAAGGCACTAGCCGATGCAGTGACCCTGGGGCTGAATCACGAACAGCAGCATCAGGAATTGATCCTCACCGACATCAAGCATCTGTTCTGGCGCAATCCGTTGCAACCGGCGTATCGCGATCGCGCGCCGGCAGCCGGCGGAAGAAATAGTATGCCGTTGCGTTTCCTGCGCGGCGAAGAAGGAATGGGTCGGATCGGTCACGCCGGTAGCGGTTTCGCCTTCGACAACGAATTGCCACAGCATGCCGTCGTGCTCCACCCTCACGCCCTGGCCAATCGCCTGGTGACCAATGCAGAATTCCGCGAATTCATCGAGGCTGGCGGTTATCGCACGCCGACGCTGTGGCTGGCTGAAGGATGGGATACGGTGCAGCGCGAGGCCTGGGACCGGCCGCTGTACTGGTCGACGGATATGCACAGCGCGTTCACCCTGGATGGGGTGCAGGAACTCGACGCGCATGCGCCGGTGTGCCACGTGAGTTTTTTCGAGGCCGATGCGTTTGCGCGCTGGGCACAAGCGCGGCTTCCGACCGAGGCGGAATGGGAACGGCGCGCAATGACGAGCCGCAGCGACGGAAATTTTCTCGAGAGCGATGTGCTGCAGCCGCGCGCGGCAGAAGCCGACACGGGTGCGAACCCACTGCAGATGTTCGGCGATGCCTGGGAATGGACTTCGAGCCCATATACCGGTTATCCCGGCTACAAGGCCCTGCCCGGCGCCTTGGGTGAATACAACGGCAAGTTCATGAACGGACAATGGGTCCTGCGCGGCGGTTCCTGCGTCACGCCACGCGATCACATCCGCGCAACCTACCGCAACTTTTTCGCTCCGGCCGAGCGCTGGCAGTTTGCGGGCGTGCGCCTGGCGAGGGATGCATGAGCGCGCCGCTGCACGTTTTTGCGTGGCACAGGCAATCGGCGCATGCGGCGATGCTCGCCGATGTATGCCGGGGCCTGCGCAGGCAGCCGAAGAAGCAGTCGTCAAAGTATTTCTACGATGCCCTCGGTTCGGAATTGTTCGAGCGCATCTGCGAGCAACCCGAGTACTACCTGACGCGCGCGGAACTGGAATTGATGCATGCGCATGTGGCCGATATGGCGACCGTGCTCGGGCCGGACGCGCTGCTCGTCGAATACGGCAGCGGCAGCGCGATCAAGACGCGCCTGTTGCTGGGACATTTGCATCGGCCGGTGGCATACGTGCCCGTGGAAGTTTCGCCTGCGGCACTGGCCGACAGTCTCGCGCGCCTGGCGCCGGCATTCCCGCGGATCGAAATGCTGCCGCTGTGCGCGGACTTCACGACGGAGATCCGGTTGCCAGTGCCGGCGCGCCGGGAGAGACGTACCATTGTATACTTTCCCGGTTCGACCCTCGGCAATTTCGATACGCCCGAGGCCGTGCAGTTGCTGCAGCGGATGCGCGCGCAGATCGGAGCCGACGGCGCGGCACTGATCGGCATCGATCTGAAGAAGGACCGCGTCGAAATCGAGGCGGCGTACAACGATGCTGCCGGAGTAACCGCGGAATTCACCCTCAACATGCTGGCGCGGTTCAACCGCGAACTCGGCGCCGATTTCGACTTGGCGCAATTCCGCCACCGCGCACGCTACAACGTGCTCGCTGGGCGCATTGAAACCCATATCGTCAGTTGCCGCGCCCAGGAAGTGAATATCGGCGACGCCCGCTTTGCTTTCGCCGCGGACGAGGCGATGCTGGTGGAATACAGCTGCAAGTATTCGCCCGAGGAATTCGCGCGTCTGGCCGCGCGCGCCGGCTTGCATGTCGAACGCGCGTGGACCGATGCGCGCGCGCGCTTCAGCGTTCAATGCCTGCGGGCATCTTGAGCCGAGCGCCTCGATTCAAGAACTTGGGTTGAATCCGGTGTCGTCCTCATGGATGAATCGGGTTCGTCCTCCGTCTTCCAGCATACAAACGCATGCGCTTCTGCCGTCAAGCAACGCGCGTACAACGAAAAAGGGAACAACCGATGTCCGAACGCGAGCAGGAAAGCAAGAGTGGCGAAGAAAGGACGCGGATTCTGCTGATTGATGATGAGCAGAACATTCTGCGCACGTTCCGGTACTGCCTGGAAGATGCCGGACACAAGGTATCGACGGC
>JARLJU010000300.1 GCA_031291055.1 Rudaea sp.
AGCGAACGCGCCGGACTGGCCGTGCGCGCCATGAAGCGCGGCAAAGATTTCCTCTCCGACAAGCCCGGAATGACGACGCTGGAACAACTGGAGGAGGTGCGCAAAACCATCGCTGAGACCAGGCGCATCTACGCCATCCTCTATAGCGAGCTGCTGGAGGTGAAGGCTGCGGTCTATGCGGGCGTGCTCGTGCGGCAGGGCGCAATCGGAAAAGTGATCCAGACCATCAACATTGCGCCGCATCAGATCGTCCAGCACAGCGGAGACGCCGGCGGCGCAGCGCAGCGCCCTGCGTGGTTCTGGAATCCGGACCAAGCTGGCGGAATTCTCTGCGATATCGGCTCGCACCAGGTGGACCAGTTCCTGTTCTACACCGGATCGACCGAGGCGGATGTGGTGGAGTCGCAAGTCGCGAATGTGCGCCATCCCGATCACCCGCGCTTCCAGGACTTCGGCGACATGGTGTTGCGCGGCAACCGCGGCCTCGGCTACGTGCGGCTCGATTGGTTTACGCCCGGCGGCCTGGGAACCTGGGGCGACGGCCGGCTATTCATCCTTGGCACCGACGGATATATGGAGTTGCGCAAGTACACCAATGTCGCCGTTAGCCATCAGGGAAACAATTTGTTCGTGGTGGACAACAAGCAGGCGCGGTACATCGACTGCAATGCGATGCCGCTTCCCTTCGGGTCGCAGTTCGTGGCCGACATCGTGAACCGCACGCACTTCGCGCAGAACCAGGATGAGGCTCTGCTGGCCGCGGAGCTGGTCATCAAGGCTCAAAAGCACGCAAAATGGGTGACCCTACAGGACTGATGGCCGTAGCGCACGGCGTCCTGCAACGCGCATGCTCAATGGCGCCGCCCCGTCCTTTCGGTCACGCTGAGCTCATCTCATGAGGCCGACGAATCGTCGTCGACCGCCGAGGTGTCCGCCGCGGCAGTGTCATCTACCGGAGCTGAATCATCCACCGGAGCCGAATCATCCACCGGGGCAGAATCATCCGCCGGAGCTTCGTCCGAAGCAGTAGGCGTATCGACCGGTTCCCCTACCGGATCGCCGTACTCGCCCGCTTCGGCGGAGTTGTCGGCACTCTGCTCCTCGCTTGTGGCCGCGTCGCCGTAGAGCTGCGCGTCGGCCGCATCGTCCGGATTCCCGGTCGTGTCGTCGGCGTAACTTGCGGCAGTTGTCG
>JARLJU010000035.1 GCA_031291055.1 Rudaea sp.
AGGATAAACTCAGCGCAAACGGCCTCAGTCTCTCTGGCGGCCAGCAGCAGCGCCTGTGCATCGCCCGTACCGTCGCCGTACGCCCGGAAGTGATTTTGTTTGACGAGCCATGCTCCGCGCTCGATCCGATATCAACGGCCAAGATCGAAGAGCTGATCGACGAGTTGAAGACCGACTACACCATCGTGATCGTTACCCACAACATGCAGCAGGCCGCTCGCGTATCGGACCGCACGGCCTTTATGTATCTCGGTGAACTCATTGAGTTCGACGAAACCAACAAGATCTTTACGTCGCCGAACGATCGGCGCACGCAAGATTACATCACCGGCCGGTTCGGCTGACGCGCAAATCGCGGGAGAATTGGAATGCAATCAGAACATACCGCCAAGGCGTTCGACAGCGATCTCCAGGAACTGACCCGGCTGGTTGCGGAAATGGGCGGTCTCGCCGAACGCATGATCGTGGAGTCCGTCGACGCGCTGATCCGCCGCGACGTCGCGCTCGGCAATCGCGTGGTGGAAGCCGATGTCGAGATCGACAATCTGCAGCGGCTGATCGAGGAGCGCGCGGTATCGACCATCGCGCGACGCCAGCCGATGGCGGTGGACTTGCGCGAAATCGTCGGCGCGATGCGGGTCGCCATCGATCTCGAGCGGATCGGCGATCTTGCCAAGAACATGGGCAAGCGCGTTGCGGCGCTGGAGAGCGATTTCCAGCCGCTCAAGCTGATCCGCGGGCTGGAGCACATGACCGATCTGGTGCAGTCGCAGGTGAAATCCGTGCTCGACGCCTACGCCGCGCACGATCTGCCGGCGGCGATGTCGGTGTGGAAGGGCGACGAGGAGGTCGACGCCATCTGCACCTCGCTGTTCCGCGAGCTTCTGACCTACATGATGGAAGATCCGCGCAATATCAGCTTTTGCATCCACCTGATGTTCTGCGCCAAGAACATCGAGCGGATCGGCGATCACGCCACCAATATCGCGGAAACCGTATTCTACATGATCGAAGGCCAGCAAATACTCGACAAACGCCCGAAGGGCGACATGACAACCTTTGCCACAACTGTACCTGGAAACTGACGAGCGTTCTCGATCGGGCATTGGCAGGCAGGGAACGCGTC
>JARLJU010000301.1 GCA_031291055.1 Rudaea sp.
TAACAAACTCACAGAGTCCTCTCAGTACCGTATTTATTACGGAAGTGCCATGACCATGAATAGTCAGCACAACCCACAAAATTCAATGGGTCGTGCGACTATCGGCGCGCCCTGAACATGGATGCGTTTGGCCCCAATACCGGGCCGGCGCAGGTGTTCCGGACCGAACAATATTCTACCCCCGCCCCCTTTCACTATCGTCAGACAGCTCAGGCGCCACGCCGCATGGCGAGCGTCGCGCAAGGGCACGCGCGATGCGTTAAGGACGGGCTGCAGGCGAGCGCGGAAAAGCGTCGGTCAGGCACAGCTTCAAGGCATCGCGCCAATGCGGCGCGGCAAGCCCGAACACCTGCGCCAGCTTCTCGTTCGACATGCGTGAATTGGACGGACGCTTGGCCGGCGTCGGATAGTCGGACGCCGGAATCGGCAGCGCCTTGGGCCGGTTCGGCAGATCCGCGAATTCGAAAATAGCCGACGCGAAGCCGTGCCACGAAGTCGCATCGCCCGCGCACAGGTGATAGATGCCCGAGCGCTCGTTCCACCACGCAGCGCTGTCTTCCGCGGCAAAAGCCTGTGCGCTCAGATGCGCGCTCAGCGTCGCGATCGTGTTGCTCCAGGTCGGCGCGCCGAACTGGTCGGCAACAACCTTCAATTCGGGCCGATCGGCACCGAGCCGCAACATGGTGAGCAGAAAATTCTTGCCGCGGGTGCCATACACCCAGCTCGTACGCAGCACCAGATGATTCACGCCGGTCGCGGCGATCGCCTGTTCGCCGGCGAGTTTGGTACGCCCGTACGCATTCTGCGGATCCGTGGGATCGTCTTCGACGTAGGCGCCGTCTTTCTCGCCGTTGAACACGTAATCGGTCGAATAGTGAATCAACGCTGCGCCAAGCTTCTTCGCTTCTTCAGCCAGCACACCCGGCGCTTCGCCGTTGATGCGCATGGCGAGATCGAACTCCTCTTCTGCCTTGTCCACCGCGGTGTAGGCCGCCGGGTTGACGATCAGCGCAGGCCGCACGTCTCGAACAACGGCACGGACCTGATCCAGATTGGACAGATCCAGCGTGGCGCGGTCGACCGCGACCACGTTGCCGAGCCCTTGCAGCGTACGCGCGAGCTCGAAGCCAACCTGGCCATTTACACCGGTGACGAGAATCGTCCGCCTGGCATCATGTGCACTCATGCGGCACCTCCTTAGGCGTAGACTTCAGCATCGGCAAGACGCTTGCCCGCCGCGTCTTTCGCGGCCAGCAACGGCTCGAAGTCGATCGGCCACTCAATGCCCACCTCCGGATCGTTCCAGACGATGCTGCGCTCGTGCTCAGGGAACCAGTAGTCGGTGGTTTTGTAGAGGAACTGCGCCGATTCCGACAACACGACGAAGCCGTGAGCGAAACCAGGCGGCACCCACAACTGCCGATGGTTCTCGAGCGACAGCGTGACGCCCACCCACTTGCCGAAATTCGGCGAACTCTTGCGGATGTCGACAGCAACGTCGAACACTTCACCTTCAACCACGCGCACGAGCTTGCCCTGCGCGTTCTGGATCTGGTAATGCAAGCCGCGTAGCACGCCTTTCGCGGAGCGCGAATGGTTGTCCTGCACGAATTCGACGCCGGGCGCAACCTGCTCGGCAAACTCGAGCGCATTGAAGCTTTCGAAGAAAAAGCCTCGCGCGTCGCCGAATACTTTCGGCTCAATGATCTTGACTTCAGGCAGCGCCGTGGCGGTTACTTGGATGGCCATGCAACTTGGTCCGTAAGAATGTTTTGCAGATACTGCCCGTAGGCGTTCTTCGCGAGCGGTTTGGCGAGCGCAAGCAGTTGCTCGCCGTCGATCCATGCCTGCCGGTA
>JARLJU010000036.1 GCA_031291055.1 Rudaea sp.
TGAACCTCGCACTGGACGGCGCACGCAAGCTCGGCATCGCCCTGCCGCATACGGCGAGCGCGCAACAACTGTTTAGCGTGTGCGCAGCGAACGGCGGCAAGGCATGGGATCACTCGGCCATGGTCCGCGCCCTGGAAATCATGGCGAACTACGAAGTCGCGCAAGCGCCGGCTAGCGACGCCAAGGCTGCCTGATACCCCTCCTGCAAAGGCCGGTTGCACGGGTCACGCGCAGTTCATACGCGTGACCCGCCGTATCGGAGCGAACCGCGACAGGCTAATCAGGGAGTAGGCAGCGAGCGTCAAACGCAGCACATAAAAACAACATGAAACGGTCATACAGATTGCCGTGATGGTTGCATCGTCATCGTCATGGCAATTGCAGGTGGGGCGCCCGGACCGTCGTGCAGTATCGGCGGCGGAACGGGCAAATCGTGCCGCTCTGGGCTGAGAGCGGCAAGTGGGGTCCGCAGCGGCACCCGGCGGCGCCGGGGAAGCCTTGGTCGGTCAGACGTCGTCGTCGGGTGTCCGGCTGTCGGATTTCAAATTTATGCGTTTTCCGCCAATCTCTCGCAGCGGCTGCATCATGCACGCCGCCTGCCAGCACCTCTCTTTGCAGGTCGCCTCGCACCTGTGCCAGCAAGTCCGCTTGCATTTACTTGCAACTCCGCGCCCACGGCACGACCTTTTTTGACACATCGGTCCGCGCTTTTCTCCTACACTCCTTGAGTCTGGTTGCTGGCGTTTCAGCGATCACGTGCGGCTTGCCGGTCATCGCAACGCATGTGCCCTGCTTCATTCGCCCGATTCCCAACCAGAGTTCAACCCGTGAGCGGAGTGTGCTTGCGCCGGTAACCCATCTGCAGAGGATTCAGAATGAGTATCTTTGGTGACATCGTAAACAAGCTCTTCGGCAAAGCGAAGCCCGACCAGCCTGCGCCTGCGGTTGAGCCGACACCGGATCCGGCAGCGGCACAAGCTGCGGCACCGGACGCCGCACCGGCGCCCGCCCCGCTGGCCGACGTCGACGTCGCTGCCGTCATGGACCAGTTCGTGAGTGAGAGCGGACAAACGCTGAACTGGCGCACGTCGATCGTCGACACGCTGAAAGCGCTCGGCGTCGACAGCAGCCTCGATCATCGCAAGCAACTCGCTCAGGAACTGAAGTACAGCGGCGACACGAACGATTCGGCAAGCATGAACATCTGGCTGCACAAACAGGTGATGCAAGCGCTGGCGGCAAACGGCGGGAAGTTGCCGCCGGATCTGGCGGCCTAACGGCTTGCAGGCGTCGCCGGTTTCCGCCGATAGCGATAAGCCATAAGCTGAAACGACAACGCGGCGCTCGGGTCGATGACCTGGGCGCCGCGTTGTCATTCAAGCTTCATGTGCGGGACACGGTTCTGACTTTGAACCAGGCTGCCCGCGCTCAA
>JARLJU010000302.1 GCA_031291055.1 Rudaea sp.
CTGAAGGGCAAGATCATCGGCGTGCAGGGTTCCACTGCGAACGCCGAGTTCATCAAGAACAGTTATGGCAAGACGGCGACTGTGCGCCTGTACAACACCCAGGATGATTGCAATGCGGATCTCGTGGCCGGGCGCATTGACGCGATGTACCTCGATCAGCTGGGCGTCATCGATTTCCTCAAGACGAAGGACGGCGCAGCGCTCGAACTGAAGGGTCCGGGCAGCGTCAGGATGGACCCGGCCGTCTACGGCTCCGGCGTGGGTGCGGGTCTGCGCAAGAGCGACACCGCGCTCAAACAGCGTATCGACCAGGCGCTGACGCAATTGCACGATTCGGGTAAGTACGCGGAGATCTCGAAGAAGTACTTCCCGATCGATCTCTGGCCGCACTGATATCCATCGACGCCACCACCAACGGGAGACTGCATGAATTCATGGGCTTGGGTAGCGTACCTGGGGATGGACCCGGACGGTTGGGGCGTAGCGCTGCTACAGGGCGCCATCGTGACGCTGGAAATCTCGATTGGCGCCTTCGTGGTAGGCATCGTCCTTGGACTGGCCGGCGCATTCGCCAAGCTCTCCGGTGTGCGCGCGCTCGAGCGAATCGCGCAGGGCTACACCACGGTGTGCCGCGCGGTCCCGGAACTGCTGCTGATCCTGCTGCTTTACTACGCCGGCACCGACGCCATCAATCTGCTCATGACGGCGGTGGGTATCGGGCCGGTCAACGTCAATGGCTTCGCGGCAGCGGTCATCGTGCTGGGCATCGTGCAGGGCGCGTATGCGGCCGAAATCATCCGCGGCGCGATCATTGCTATTCCGTATGGCCAGATCGAAGCGGGCAGGGTGTTTGGCGCACGGCCGGCGCTGGTGTTCCGGCGCGTCATTCTGCCGGCGATGGCGCCTTACGCGCTCGCGGGATTCGCCAACCTGTGGCTGATCCTCGTCAAGGATAGCGCGCTCATCAGTGTGGTGGGCTACAACGAATTGCTCTATACCGCCAAGCAGGCGGCGGGCTCGACGCGTGAATATCTGCGCTACTACCTGATGGTGGCGGCGGTTTATTTCGTCATCACGTCGCTATCTGGTCTGCTCTTTCGTGAGATCGAGCGTCGCTTCGGCCGCTGGATGCCGAATTCCTGATTGCCGCTTATCGATCTTAGTCGGGTGCTTGCCATGGATTTGAGTGTGTTGTCGTCGTATGCGTCGTTGCTCCTGCTGGGTGTGGTCACGACGCTCAAGCTGCTGGTGATTTCTGGCGTATTCGGTTTTCTGCTCGCCATCGCCGTGGCGTTCGCGCGGATTTCGCATAACGTGCTGATTGCGCGTCTGAGTAAAGGCTTTACCGAGGTGATTCGCGGTACGCCGCTGCTCGTGCAGATCTACATCATTTACTACGGGCTCGGCTCGCTCTTTGCCAGTTGGCCGTCGCTGCGTGAGAGCTTCCTGTGGCCGTTTCTGCGCGACGGCTTCTGGTATGTCGCGCTCGCGCTCGTGATCAGCGTGGGCGCGTACGTCGGCGAAGTGATCCGCGCCGGACTGCGCGGTGTGCCGAAAGGCGAAATAGAAGCCGCGCGCGCCATGGGGATGCGTCCTCGTCTTGTGATCCGTCGGGTCTGGCTGCCGCGCGCGATCCAGATTCTGTTGCCGACCCTCGCGGGTGAAACGGTCATGCTGCTGAAATCGACGGCGCTGGCGTCGACCGTCGCGGTCATGGATGTGCTGGGCGCCGCGAACTATATTCGCGCGCAAACCCTGCGCACCTACGAGCCCTTGCTCGCGATCGCGATCATTTATGTCGTGCTCGCCTTTGTCATTGAAAAGGCGTTTGGCTATCTGGAACATCGCGTGCCGGTCCGTTCGTCACGCTGAACCTGAACCGTGGCAATGGGACTCGCGGGAACCGGCGGTCCCGCATCTGCCGCTAAGGAGTGCCTGAATGAAGTATTCAAATCTGGTGGAACGCCTGCAAGGTAAGCGGACTTCGGCCTGGGAGATTCACTACGCCGCACAGAAGGCGCTTGCCCAAGGCGAGGACGTCATTCTGCTGAGCGTAGGGGATCCTGATTTTGCGACCCCGGATGTCATCGTCGAGCGCGCGGTCACGGCATTGCGCAGCGGTGATACGCATTACAGCGAGGTGGCGGGCCGTGCTGCGTTGCGCACGGCGATCGCACAGGAACATACCCGCGCGACGGGCCATGCTGTCGCCGCAGAGAATGTGATTGTGGTGGCGGGTACGCAAAATGGATTGTTCGCCGCATCCCTCTGCCTGTGCGAGGCAGGCGACGAAGTGATCGTGCCGGAACCGATGTATCTGACCTACGAGGCCAGCGTGCGCGCATCAGGCGCGACCCTCGTGCCTGTGCCCGTTGATCCGGCACGCGGCTTTCATATCGATTGCGATGCGCTTGAAGCGGCCATCACGCCGCGCACCAAGGCGATTTTCTTCGCCACGCCTTGCAATCCGACCGGCGTCGTGATGCCCCGGGCCGATCTCGAACGGATTGCACGCCTCGCCTGCCAGCACGATCTGTGGGTGCTCGCCGACGAGGTTTACGGAGACCTGACCTTCGAGCGCGATCACGTGAGCATTGCATCCCTCGCCGGCATGGACGGGCGCACGGTGACGATAAGCAGTTTGTCGAAGTCCCACGCGATGCCCGGCTGGCGGATAGGCTGGGTGATTGGGCCGGCGCCGCTTGTCGAACATCTTGAGCGCTTGGCGCTATGCATGCTCTATGGTTTGCCGGGTTTTATCCAGCAGGCGGCGCTGACCGCGCTGGAGCACAAACCGCAGATCGTCGCCGATATGCGTGAGCTTTACAGGCGTCGGCGTGATGTGGTCTATAACCGTTTGCGTCAGGTGCCGGGCTTGCGTTGCCTGTTGCCAGAAGCCGGCATGTTCATGATGGTGGACGTGACGGGCACGGGTCTCAACGCGTTCGAGTTCACATGGCAGCTATTTCGCGCGCAAGGCGTGGCGTTGCTCGATGCCAGTGCGTTTGGCGATACGGCAAACGGTTTCGTGCGCTTCGGCTTCGTCGTCGATGAGGCGCGGTTGGTGGAGGCGTGTGAGCGCATCAGCACGTTTGTCCAGGGTCTGGATATCGTTGCATCAGCGGTTGCATCAGCGGGTGCATCAGCCGATGAACCGGTGCGGTGCACCTGAATCAGGAGCCTGTTCATGCTCGAAGATATTTCCCTGACAGTGAACAGCGATTCGGGTCAGCCCGTGCCGGTGCGGGCGTGGCGGCTTGCAGGGCAGGGCGATGGCCCGCGTGTGCATTTACAGGCGGGCATTCACGCCGATGAGATCGCCGGCATGCTGGTGTTGCACAAACTGCTGCCGCGCCTTGAGCAGGCGCACGTGGACGGACGTTTGCGCGGTACGGTGACTGTTGTGCCGCAAGCCAATCCGCTCGGCATTGGGCAGTTTCGCAACGGCCACATTCTCGGCCGCTTTCATGAAGCGACGAGTCGCAATTTCAATCGTCACTTCAACGAGTCTGCCGCGCTGCAACGACCAGCCACGACTTTCGCCGCGTGGCAGAAGGCGCTCGTCGATCTCGCGGTCGACGCGCAGATCGTGCTCGATCTGCATACCGATTCCGAGGCGTTGCCCTATCTCTACGTCAACCGCTGCTTCTGGCCGGATGCGCGTGATCTGGCCGGCGCGCTGGATGCGAGTGTCGCCATTCTCTGGGATAACGACGACGATGGCGCATTCGAAGGTGCGATGGTGTCACACTGGCTGCGCGAGAAACAGATTGAGGGCCGTCTGGCGGCCACTGTCGAGTTGCGGGGGCAATCGGACGTCTCCGATGCGCTCGCGGATCGCGATGCTCAAGGCATCTACGCGTTTCTATGCGGCCGGGGTGTCATCGAGGAGCGTGGCGATCAGCGTGCCTGGTCGGGCGAAGCGGTACCGATGGGACACATGGAAACGGTGTTTGCGCCGGTGTCGGGTGTGCTGGTGTACGAACGCGAACTGGGCGCACAGGTTGCCGAGGGTGAGCGCATCGCGCGAATCGTCGCGCGCCCGGGCGACCCGAGCAGCGAGCATGTTCTGCGGGCGCCCCAAGCGGGGCGGCTTGTTACGCGCTGCCGCGATCGTTTGATCGCGCAGGGCGACGTGGTGGTCAAGCTGACGGGGTCGAAGCCGTCTGCCAGCTGGACCGGCGGCGTGCTCGATCCATGACGTGGATTGAGGACGTGACAATCATGCAATTCGTGTGGGAATGCGTTCGGCGCGAATCATCTGCTGCCAGTAGTCGGGCCCGGTTGTATGGATGGACTCACCGTGCAGGTCGATGCCGACGGTAACAGGCATGTCCTTTACTTCGAACTCGTAGATGGCTTCCATGCCGAGATCAGCAAACGCGACCACGCGCGCGTGGCGGATGGCCTGCGAGACCAGATAGGCAGCGCCGCCGACCGCAATCAGATACGCGGTGCGATGACGGTGAATCGCCTCGCTCGCCGCCGGTCCGCGCTCCGCCTTGCCGATCGTCAGGAACAGGCCCGTGGCGCCGAGTACGCGATCCATGAACTTGTCCATCCGCGTCGATGTGGTCGGCCCCGCAGGCCCGACGGCTTCATCGCGCACAGGGTCGACCGGGCCGACATAGTACAGCGCGCGCCCGTTAAAGTCGGCAGGCAACGGTTGTCCAGCGTCCAGTAACTCGACAATGCGGCGATGCGCTGCATCGCGTGCCGTCAGCAACTTTCCTGACAGGAGCAGTGTCTGTCCGGCGCGCCAGGCGGCCATCTGTTCTCGCGTGAGCGTATCGAGGTCGACACGCACCGCATCGGCCGCGGCGGACCAGGTGACGGCTGGCCAACCGTCCGTCGCGGGGGGCGTGAATGCCGCCGGGCCGCTGCCGTCCAGCGTGAAGCTGATGTGCCGATCTGCTGCACAGTTCGGAATCAGCGCGACCGGCAGTGATGCGGCATGAGTCGGATAGGTCCGTAGCTTGACGTCGAGCACGGTGGTCAGGCCACCCAGGCCCTGCGCACCGATACCCAGCGCGTTGATCGCCTCGTATAGCTCGATACGTAACGCCTCCTCCGGAGATTGCGGGCCGCGCTCCAGCAATTCGTGCATGTCGATCGGTTCCATCAGCGATTCCTTGGCAAGCAGCATCGCCTTCTCCGCGCTACCGCCGACACCCAGGCCAATGA
>JARLJU010000037.1 GCA_031291055.1 Rudaea sp.
AGTTCCGTCATGTCGAAAATGTCAAAAGCACTCACCATCGGCGAGGTCGCCGGGATCATCGGCGTCTCCACCCATACGCTGCGTTATTACGAGCAGGCTGGGCTGATTCGGGCGGTCGGGCGCACGCAGGCGGGGCATCGCCTGTATTCGCCGGCCGATCTCGACTGGCTGCGGTTCGTGATGCGTCTGAAGGCGACCGGTATGCCGATCGCCGGGATGCAGGCGTTCGCGGCGCTGCGGGCAGAAGGTCAGCCTTCGGTGGGTGAGCGCCGCGACATTCTGGTGACGCATCGGGATGCGGTTTTGGCGCGGATCGCCGAGTTGCAGAGCAATCTCGGCGCGATCATCGACAAGATCGCTTACTACGAAGCAGCTGCGCAGCAAACCGCTGAGCAGACTTCCGTCGCGAGCACGCCGACACGACAGATCGACGAAACCCAATCGCTTTCGCACTCGGAAAAGGACTCACCATGGAACACGCACAAAACGATCGCTACACCCGAGGCTGGAACAAACTGAAGGAAATCGACGGCGCGACCGGCGAGCAGGTGATCGCCGCGCTTGCGCCGATCGCGCCGGATTTCGGACGCCTGTTGATCGAATTCGGCTTCGGCGATATTTACAGTCGGCCACAACTTGATCTGCGCGCGAGAGAGATCGCGACGATTGCATCGCTGGCGACGCTCGGCTGCGCGCAACCGCAGTTGAAGGTGCATATCGAGGCGGCATTGAACGTCGGCTGCACGCGCGAGGAGATTGTCGAAGTGTTCATGCAGATGGCGCTCTACGCAGGCTTCCCAGCGGCGCTGAACGCGCTGTTCGCGGCGCGGGAAATTTTCGAGCGGCGTGATCAGGCGTTGGAGCAGGGGCACGGGTCGGAGGAAGCGCAAGCGGCTTGAGGCAAAAGTGAAGGGCGGGCGGCTGCCAGACGCAGCCGCTTTTTATAGGCCCAAGATGCAACTAACGGTCAAGTATTCCATACCACTTCGACAGGGCGCAGCCGGTACGGCCTGGAAACCCGGCTAGCATAGCGAGGCCATGCTCAGGCAGTCTTGCTTGCTTGCCGGCTTCTGGGATTCGGTCGAAAAACCCTATCAATTTCAACGGGCCCAATCCGCCGCGTCAAGCTGCCGTATCCACCCTGACCACCGCCTCGGCGCGCAAATACCGCTTGCTCACACCGCGCCAGTAAAGCAGCAAACCGATACCGGCAATTGCCAGGCTGACGGTATTCGCGACCCAGAAGCCGCGCGCGCCCGTCAGCCATTCCGGCGTGGTACCGGAGACATTGAAGCCGAGCAGATACCCGCCGCCGAGTCCCACGCCCCACAGCGCGATCGCATAGATGACGGTCGGCACGACCGCCACCTTGTATGCGCGCAGCACGAACGCGGTCGTGATCTGCAAGGCATCGAACAGGTGATAGCACGCGACGATCAGCACCAGTGGCATCGCCGCCGCCGCGACCTGCGTATTCGGCGTATAGCCTTCGATGATGTACGGACGCAGCACTAGCACGATCGCGCCGTAACAGCAGGCGATCGCCACGGCCATCATGATGCCGTGCCGCGACAGCGTACGCGCCGCTTCAGGGCGATGCGCGCCGAGCGCCTGGGCGACCAGCGTCGACGAAGCGATGCCGATCGACAGCGGCGTCATATAGAGCACTGCGCCGATGTTGCCGGCGATCTGGTGGCCGGCGAGCGTCGTCGTGCCGAAGCGCGCAATGAAGAGCGCCATGAACGTGTACGAGGTGACTTCGATCAGGTACGACAGACCCATCGGAATGCCCAGGCGCAGCTGCGCTGCCTGCCGGCGCCAGACCGGCCAGCAGAAGTGCGCAAAGATCGCGAACGGCTTGAACAGGTCGACGCGCGTCAACAGCAGCATTCCAACCACGGCCAGCGCCCAGTTGATCGCGATGCTGGCCAGAGCACAACCCGGTCCGCCGAGCGCCGGCACGCCGAGTCCGCCAAAAATGAACCACGTGTTGAGCGGAAACTTGAGCAGCAGCGCGCCGATCTGCAGGATCATCACGAGCCGGGGCTTACCGACCGCATTGGTGATCGAACTGTAGACGCGAAAGGCGAGGCCGGCGGGCAAGCCGAACGCTAGAATCTGCAGGTAGGCGACCGTGCGCTCATGCAGCGCTTCGGGCACGCGCGCCAGCTGCAGCACGGGCCCCGGAAAGTAGAGAATCGAAAATCCGATCACGGTCAGCGCGAGCGCGAGCCACAGCGCCTGGCGCACTTCCTCGCCGATCTCGCTGTAGCGGCGCGCGCCGTAGAGTTGCGCGGTGATCGGTTGCAGCGCGGTCAGGATGCCGGTCAGACCGATGTAGACGGAAATATAGATCGACGAGCCGAGGCCGAGCGCGGCCAGATCGACGGCCGAATAGCGGCCGACCATCGCCGTGTCGATCACGCCGAACGCGATGATCGCCAACTGGCCGATCAGCACGGGCCATGCGAGCCCGGCGATTTTCCGTACGTCGGCGAACATGATCAGTCCAGCTTCTTGTGCCAGCTGCGGCGTTTGACGACCGGCGGCTTCGGACGGTCGATCCGCACGTACAGGCGGAAGCGTTCGTCGCGGTCGGCCACGCGGCGGCCTTCCCACACCAGCTTCCACATGAAGTCCGACATCG
>JARLJU010000303.1 GCA_031291055.1 Rudaea sp.
ATTTCAACCCGCGCGGCTATTGAAGCAATGCCACGTGGCTGTATTGCCGTAGTGGGCGCACTGGGCGTAACCGATGCGGGAATCTTCGGCGATATTCTCTGCGCACGGATGCACATGCGCGGAGTCGCAGCGCTTGTCACGGACGGCGTGGTTCGGGATATTGCGGGTGTGCTGAATACCGGCCTGCCAGTATGGTGTCAGGGTACCGCATCGCCACCCTCAGTGGCCGGCCTGACGTTTGTCGGCTGGCAGGAACCTATCGACTGTGGCGGCGTCGCGGTATTTCCAGACGACGTAATCGTGGTCGACCGGGATGGCGCTGTGCTTATTCCGGCCGCGCTTCTTGACGAGGTTGTTGCTGCGTCCGTCGAACAGGAGCGACTGGAAAACTGGATCATGAGCGAGGTCGAAAACGGCGCTGCGTTGCCAGGCCTCTATCCGCCGAATGAGGCAAACCGGGCGAGCTATGAAGCGGGGAACGTTTCATTGGGCGGTGCGTCGAAGGTTGGTGGGTAACTGCTGCTGCTCCGACCTACGTTCATTTGAACGTAGCCGTCAGCCGGTCGATCTCGGACCGCGTTTGCGGTCGCACGCCTCGCCACCGCGACATGTGCAGGGCGCCCCTCAACAGACTCCGTCGCACTAGGGAGGGGTGCAGAAGCCGCAAAAGAGTGTCCGCGTTCAACCAGTACCATCGCAGACCCCGAGATGGTCGGCGAAGTGCTGCAAGTGATGAAACGTCTCGCTCGCAGCGGCATGACCATGGTTTGCGTCACGCACGAGATGAACTTCGCGCGCGAGGTGGCGGACCGGGTCATCTTCATGGACGACGGCAAGATCTGTGAACGCGCATCACCCAGCGAATTTTTCCAGAACCCGCAGCACGAGCGGGCAAGGCGCTTCGTGATGGAGATCAAGACGGAATGAGGATCCGATGATACTTGCCCGATCCAGTCAAAGCATTTTCCGTGATTTCCGATGTGGAATGAGGCAGAGCGATCTGGCTCTCGTCGTAAAGAGTAGAGAGCACAAGACATGCCATCGCGCTAACGGTCTACCGGACTTGATGAATCGAGAGAGCAGCGAATTTTCGCTGCTGGCGCCGAAGCAGTGTGCTGATGAACTGCTTGCCTGGGAGCAGTGGGCAGCACTGTCGCACCAGATCATCCACTGAAACTGGGACCGAACGTTCGCACTCGCAGAGTGGAGAACGTCTGCTTGGAGGCCCGTGGCGGACACGTCAGCCCCGTTTGGTGAAAGTCGGATTCGAACTGGGCGCCATCGTACGCTCGACGAACGGCTGGCTCATCGTCGCACCACCGCTCGTGTCGCAATCGGTGAACGTTGCTCCTCAGGAAAACATTGAGCGCGTGTAAGCCATCAAGCGAGGCACAATCTCGTCTTCCAGGCGCGCAACGGTCCAGTCCCGTTTCGGAGCGGAGACCACCATTGCGCCAAGCACCTGACCGTCGGCTTTAACGATCGGCGCGGCGACATTGACTTCGAACATGATCGATTGCTGGTCGGTGAAGGCATAGCCCTTTTCGCGAGCTGTGGTGATGATCCGGCGCAGAGCGCTCTTGTCGGTGATCGTGAACGGCGTGATGGCCTTGGGCGCACTGTTCGCAATGAGTTCATCGAGTCGATCATCGTCCAGCGTTGAAAGAATCGCGATGCCACCCGACGTACTGAGCATAGGCAGCCGTTCACCAATGAAGGCGGTGTGGAAGTCGGCGTGTGGATGGCTCTGTACGTGCAGCAAGTGCACGATGTCTGCATCCGCAGACATGCAGAACGAGCAACGCAGCCCACAGTCGTCGCGGAGCTGAACCAGACGTGGCCATACCGTCTTGATGACGCGGTTGCTCATCTGAAAATTGAACAGCATGTCGAGCGTCTTCACGGTCAGCCGGAAGGTTTTGTGCCGCGCATCTTTCTCGACGTAGCCACGTGCCATCAGCGTGTCGACGATTCGCTGGACGGTTGCTATCGGAAGTCCGGTCAGGCGGTGCAGGGCGGTCAGCGTAGGTACCGAGTTGGCGGGCGTGAACGCTTCGAGGACCCGGAAACCGCGTGCGACCGACGCGATGAGCAACGGATCGTCTTCGTCTTCTTCGGGGGCTGCCAACGCGTCCTTGCCCTCGGCAGGGCGCGATACCGTGCGCGACCACGTCTGGATCCTGAGATTGGAGAGCGCGCGTGCGGTGGCCAGCACGGGCTGCACAAACTGGCTTACCAGATCGTCCTCGCTCACTTCGCCAAGCCATCCGGATACCGATACGGCGGCAAGACACTCACCGCTCGCGTCGAGCACGGCGGCGCTGATCGTCGTTAAATCGTTGACGCTGCTGCCGGCTTCGAGGACATAACCTCGCGCAGCTGTGTCTGCCAGCGTGCGTTCGCAGGCGGTCTGCTCATCGGGCGTCAAGCCGGGATCGGTAACCTCCGCCAACTCCGCGATCCGCTCGACCTGGAGCTCGGCAGGCAGGTGCGACAGCATCGCGCGCCCGGGCGCGGAAGAGAGCGCAGGCAAGCGTTCGCCGATCGGCGCCATCGCGCGTGAATCGGCTGCGGACGGCACACGCGCGAGGTTGACGATGTCCGCTCCCTGCATCACCCACAAATCCGCGCGCAAATGCGTGCGTGCGCTCAGATCGACCAGCGCGGGCATCGCCAGATAGATCAGGTGATTCGTGCTGATGAAGGTGTGCGCGATGCACGCGCTACGGTACGTCAGCGACAGCGCCGACGACACCTCATCGCGGTGCAGATACCCGCAGCGCACGAGGGTATGCGTGATGCGTTGCGCGCTGCTGCGGTTCATGCCTGTCAGGGCGGCAATTTCGGTAATGCGCAGATCCGGCGCCGCTGGGCCAAACGCCTCAAGCACCGTCAGCGCTTTGTCGAGCGTGGCGATCTGAGAACGATGGTCTTCAGTCATTAGGGGTTCCTCCAGGGGCGGCAAAAATCGATTGACATCGACTTTTGGTCGAACAATGATTGCTTCAATCGAATATCAGTAACGATAATCGTATTGCGGTAAAACGTCAAGTGTTCACAGCAAAACCAAGGAGCAACACAGTGTCGACGTCCATCAACAGGGTCAACGAACTGCCCGTGCGACATATCGCGCGAACCACCGGCGGCGCTCACGCCAGCAGCGACGCTGCGTCGGCTGCCGGTGCGGCAAGCGCGTCCAATCTGCATGGCACGCCCATTATCGACGTGCGCGCCGCTCACAAGATTTATCCGGGCGACGCGTCCGGGGTAGCCCACGCATTGAAGGGCGTGTCGGTGTCGATCAACGACAACGAGTTCTTCACGCTGCTGGGGCCGTCCGGTTGTGGCAAGACGACGTTGTTGCGCCTCCTTGCCGGGTTCGAGCAACCTTCGTCGGGTGAGATCCTGCTGGCCGGTGAACCTGTTCATGCGTTGCCGCCGTATCGCCGCCCGATCAACACGGTCTTTCAGCACTACGCGCTGTTTCCGAACATGACGGTGGCGCAGAACATCGCGTTCGGCCTGCGCATGCTTAAGCGCAGCTCGGCTGAGGTCAAGCAGCGCGTCGCCGACATGCTGGCGCTCGTCAAGATGGAAAAGTTCGCCGATCGGCGCGCCAACCAGCTTTCGGGCGGGCAACAGCAACGCATCGCGCTGGCCCGGGCGCTTGCGCCGCAGCCGCGCGTGCTGCTGCTCGACGAACCGCTGTCCGCACTCGATCTGAAGTTGCGCCAGGCGATGCGGCTCGAACTTAAGAGCTTGCAGGAAAAGACCGGCATCACGTTTGTTTTTGTCACGCACGATCAGGAAGAGGCGTTGGCGATGAGCGATCGTATTTCGGTGATGTCAGAAGGCCTCGTACAACAGATTGGTACACCTGAAGACATCTATGACCGTCCCGCGACCCGTTTCGTCGCCGACTTCATCGGCGAAAACAACATGCTGTCCGGCCGTATTGCGGAACGCGGCGCCGGTTTTGTACGGGTCGCGGTGCCGGAAGTTGGCGACTTCGTCACGGACCAGCAGGGCGGTTACGCAGTAGGCGATGCGGTCACGGTGGCGATCCGGCCCGAGCGGCTTTCGTTCGCCACGGGATCGGTATCGGTCGGTCCGCGTATCAAAGGTGAGATTGCCGCGACGGTCTATCTCGGCACCGACACGGCGTGTCACGTGCGGCTCGGCAACGGGCAGCGCATCGTGGTTCGCGATATGACTGCCGGCCGCGTCGCGCATCGTCCGCAAGTCGGGCAGCCGGTCTGGCTAGACGTCGCCGTGAACGCCGTCAACCTGCTGAGGGACTGAGATGCTGCAACCAGACCTTCCCCAATCGATCCCGCTGATTGCCGAGCCGGGACCGCTGGAGCGCCGTGAACGGCGCTTGCAACTCGCCAGCTTGCTGCCGGCGCCGCTGATGATCGCGCTCTTTCTCGTCGCGCCGCTACTGCTGGTGGTCGCCTATTCGTTCATGGAGGCGAATGGCTACGGCGGCGTGCTGCACAAATTCAGCCTCGACGCGTACGTCCAGTTGCTGTTCGAGCGCAATCTCGACGATAGCCTGAGCTTCACCGACGCGTACCTGATGATCGCATTGCGTTCGATTTCGGTTGCCGGCATGACGACGCTGATCACCATGCTGGTCGGTTTTCCGGTCGCGGTGCATATCGCGTTGCAGCCCGCTGCCCGGCGTAACCGGCTGATTCTGTGGATCACCATTCCGTTCTGGACCAACCTGCTGGTGCGCACCTATGCGTGGATCCTGCTGCTGCGTGACACGGGCGTAGTCAACGGCGTGCTGCAGGCGCTCGGGATCATTCACCATCCGATGAGCATGCTCTACACCGATGGCGCGGTGCTGGTGGGCCTTGTCTATACCTACGCGCCGTTCATGGTGCTGCCGATCTACTCGAGCGTCGAGAAGATGGACATTCGCCTGATCGAGGCCGCGCACGACCTGTACGCGTCGAAAACCCAGGCGCTGCTGCGTGTCGTGTTGCCGGAGGCGGCGCCGGGCATCATTGCAGGCTGCATGCTGACGTTCATTCCCTGCCTCGGTGCGATGATCGCCCCCGAACTGCTAGGCGGAGGCAAGAAGCTGATGCTCGGCAATCTCATCTATCGGCAGTTCACCGAGGCGCGCGATTGGCCGTTCGGTTCGGTGTTCGCCGTGGTGTTGCTGATCGCCATCGTCACGGCCGCCGCGCTGATTACGCTAGTTCGGTCCAGCCTTACCGCATCTCGTGCACGGAGGCCGCAATGAGTTTCCTTCGACGGCCAGCCGTATTCAGCGCCAACCATTTCAGCGGCTTTGGCGCAATTACCGGGGCGTTCTACCTGTACCTGTATGCGCCGATCGTCGCGCTCGTGGTCTTGTCGTTCAACGGCAGCACGTCGGCCACCGTCTGGAAGTCGTTCAGCCTTCAATGGTATGAGGTGGTGTTCCAGAATGCGGCGTTGCGCGATGCGGCCCAGAACAGCGTTGTGATCGCGCTGACATCAGCGTCGTTCTCGACGGTGCTCGCGACGATGGCCGCGCTTGCCATCGCGCGCCGGCAGCGCACGCGCACCACCGCGATGTCCGAGCGGCTCATCATGCTGCCGCTCGTCCTGCCTGAGATCGTTGTCGGCGTGGCGACATTGGGATTCTTTAGCGCGATCGGACTCTCACTCGGCGCGGGCAACCTGATCATCGCGCATACAGTGTTTTGCATTCCGTTTGCCTACCTGCCGATCCGCGCGCGTCTTCAGGGGATGGATACACGCCTCGAACAGGCGGCGATGGATCTCTACGCACGCGAATGGGCCACCTTGCGCTATGTGACGCTGCCGCTGTTGATGCCGGGCATCGTCTCGGGTCTGATGCTGGCCTTCGTCGTCTCGCTCGATAACTTCATCATTTCAGTGCTTGTCGCGCAAGCCGGTTCAACGACCTTGCCAATTTTCATTTTCAGCCTGATGCGCATGGGCGTTACACCCGATGTCAACGCCGCATCGACCATTATTCTCGTGATTTCGGTGGCATTGGTTGTTGCCGCACACATGATCGGCAAGGGCGGCCATAAACGTTCGTAGTCCTCTACACACTTTACAAACGTCAAAACATTACACCCAACGGAGAAGTCATGAAGAAATTCCTGAGCGCAACCGGCGTTGTTCTCGCGTGCGTTGCCCCGTCGATAGCTGCCCACGCAGCAGGCACCTTGAATCTGTATATCTGGTCCGGCTATATCGCGCCGGATCTGATTACCCAGTTCCAGCAGCAGACCGGCATCAAGGTCAACATCGACAACTACGATTCCGAAGAGACGCTGCTGGCGAAGCTCAAGCAGGGTGGGGCAGGCTATGACATCGCCGTGACCAACCAGGCGATGATCCCGGTGTTCGTGCGCGAGGGCCTGATCGACAAGATCGATGCAGCAAACATCCCAGGCTACAACGGCATCACCGCACGTTTTCGCAAGCCGCAATGGGATCCGACCGGCGAATACTCGGTTCCTTATTTGTGGGGCACGATGAACTTTGCCGTCGACACGAGCGTATATAGCGGCGACATCAACACGCTGAAATTGCTCTTCAATCCGCCGGCGCCGCTGCAAGGCAAGATCAATATGTTCGACTCGGCGGACGATGCCATCTCTCTGGCGGCGATCGAGGCGGGCGTGCCGGCGTGCAGCGAAGATCCGAAACAGATGCAGAAAGTGCTGGACGTGCTCAAGCAACAGAAGCCGTTCGTGAAGACGTATAGCTCGAAGGCCGGCGCAATTCGCGAATCGATGGTCTCTGGCGAAATTGCGATGTCGGCGATCTGGAGCGGCACGGCGCAGCGTGCGTCCGATCTCAAACACTCGATCCGCTATGCGTACCCGAAGGAAGGTTCGCTTGCATGGGTCGACAACATCGTGGTGCCGAAGGGCGCACCCGATATCGACAATGCGAAGAAGTTCATCGCGTTCCTGCTCACGCCCAAGGCGGCGGCGACAAATACGAACTTCCTGAAGTACCAGAACGCGGTCGACGGCTCCGATGCATTTGTCGCCGACGAAGTGAAGCGGGCCCCGGAGCTGACGCCGCCGGCAGGCACCAAGCTGGTGTTCAAGCAGACCTGCTCGACTGCGGCGATCCGCTTGCACGACCGGGTCTGGACGGACCTCCTCAAGTAAGACATCGGACCTTACCAACCACATAACACAGCATGGCGTTGGCTCCGTGCGCGCTGTCGCGCGAAGCCCGCAAGCATGCACGCTGTCCGGAAGCAGCGGTGCCCGTTAGCGGCGCCTCGCTCTCTTTGCGAATTTTATGGAGTAAGTGATCAACTATGACCGTCGATTCCGCCCTTCTCGAACGATCTGCCTGCGAGGTGGTCGACATGCTGCGTCGCGAAGCAGTCAGTCCGCACGATCTGCTCGACACCCTGGCCGCGCGGGTGGACCGTGTCGAACCGCATGTCAACGCATTGCCGACGCTGTGCTGGGAGCGCGCGCATGAGCATGCCGAGGCACTGCTGCGCAAGCCGGTCGCCGAGCGCGGGGTGTTATGCGGACTGCCCGTACCGATCAAGGATCTCGCCGCTGTCGAAGGGGTGCGCACAACGTACGGCTCGCGGGTGTACGAGGACTTCGTGCCAACTACGACAGACGTGACACCCGCGCATCTCGAAGCGAATGGCGCCATCATCTATGCGAAATCCAACTCGCCGGAATTCGGTGCGGGTGGCCACACGTACAACGATGTCCTGGGATTGACACGTAATCCGTGGAATCTGTCGCGCTCGGCCGGCGGTTCTTCCGGCGGCGCTGCGGCTTCGCTGGCCTCGGGCACCGCCTGGGTCGCGCACGGCTCGGATCTGGCTGGCTCGCTGCGCACGCCGGCCGCATTTTGCGGCGTCGTCGGGTTACGGCCGACACCCGGCCGCGTGGCGTCCGGGCCGGCACGTGATCCGTTCGACACACTGGCGGTCGAGGGGCCGATGGCGCGCAACGTGGCGGACGCCG
>JARLJU010000304.1 GCA_031291055.1 Rudaea sp.
CCGCACCCCGACGTGCAGGAGCAGCGCGCAGCCGCGTTGTGGAAGCTGTCGACCGGGGCCGTGGATATTTTGATCGCGCCGGTTGAATCGGCGGCGCTGAAACTATTCGATCTCGAATATTATGCGGGCCTGGCGGTGACGCTCAAGCGCGGCGAAGAAGTCGACATCGAGACGCTGACTGCGCATTTGGCGAGTGTGGGCTACACGCAAATGGATATCGTCGAGATGCCGGGACAGTTTACGCGGCGCGGCGGAATCCTGGACGTGTACTCGCCTGAATCCGACCGGCCGGTGCGCATCGAGTTCTTCGGCGATGAGATTGAGACCATCCGCAAATTCGATCCGGAGACGCAGCGCTCGCAGTCGGGACTGGATGAGACGCAACTGCAGCCGTTGACGGAAGCGCCGGTGACCGAGCCATTGCTGGCTGCGGTGAATGCAAGGCTGAGCCGGCAGCGCGTCGAAACTGAAGATGAAGAGATGGCAGTGGAGGCCGCGACGGCTGGCGGAGTCAGCGTATTTCCGGGATGGGAATTCTTCACTCCGGTTGCAGGCGCGGAACGATCGCTGCTTGGGCTGCTGCCGCGCAGCGCATTGATTGTGGATGAGCCGGGGATGGTCCAAAACCAGATCGATCGCTGGTGGAACAAGGTGGAACAGCGTCACGAGCGGTCGGGCATTGGCTCGCTGGTGCGGCCAGAGGATATATATCTGCGTCCAGAAATGCTGCGCGCCGCGCTCGATGCGCACATGGGACTGGATCTGGATCAACTGGGCGCGGTGGACGTGCTGGAGGAGGACTCGACGCTAGGCGAGATCGAGCTGCCGACGCGGCCTACGCTGCGCTTTCACGGATCGATTCCCGCGCTCACCGAGCAAATGAAAAACCTGATGAAGACGGAGACGCGCATCGTGCTGGCCGCGCCGCACCAGGGCGACGTTGAACGGCTGGCGACGGTTCTGCGCGACTACGAGGTTCCCTACCGGCTGGGCAGCCGCGCGCCGAGGCCCGGCGAAACCATGCTCGACGAAGGCAGCTTCCTGGCGGGCGACTTGCGCGTGCCGGTGATTGTGCGCTCGCCGTTGGCGGCAGGCGTGGTCTTCGGCGAATCGAACTTGATCGTCTTCGGCGCGAACGATCTCTCCGACGAAGCTGACGTAGCGGCGCGGCCGGAGCCGAAGCGCTCGAAGACCGCGGCGTTTGTTTCCGACTTTCGCGACCTGGGAGTCGGCGACTACGTGGTGCACGTGGAGCACGGCATCGCGCAGTACCAGGGGCTGAAGGAGATTTCGCAGGACGGGC
>JARLJU010000305.1 GCA_031291055.1 Rudaea sp.
CGCCAGACCAGGCTCCATAAGGCCTCGATAGTCTCGCCCGGGTAGCCCCCGCCCAAGGCTTGGTGGAGCGGGTCAAAGAAGCTGGCGCCTGTCGATTCCAGCACGGCCAATAGTTTTTCTTCGCGCTCCGTGAGCGGTTCCGCAAGAGGACGGGATTGCGCAAGCAACGGCAGCTTGTCGGCGAGAAAGAGAGCGATGCGGCCGTCGCGTTCGCCGATGGGTTCGACGCCTGCCCACGCCACTTCTCCGGCGGCGATGAGCGTGTCCAAACCGGCGGACGAGTAGTCGGCAATGCGCGCGGGCAAAATCGAAGTCTCCAGCAACGATGCGGGCAGCGGCGCGCCTTGCAAACTTTCGACCGCATCGAGCAGCGCATCGAGACTGGGGCCGCGGCGCGGCGTCAGCAGACCTTGCCAGTGAGTGAGAAAACGGGCCAGCGTGTACTGCTCCACCGGTTCAACTTCGCGGCGTAGTTTAGCAAGGGATTTGCGGCGAATCTGGCGCAGTATTTCCGCGTCGCACCACTCGCGATTAAGGCCGCCGGGCCGGAATCCGCCCTCCAGCACGCGGCCCTCGTGTGCAAGTTGCCGCAGCGCATTTTCCACCGCCGCCGCATCCAGCGCAAAACGGTCCGCCGCCTCGCGTAGCGTGAACGGCCCATGCGTGCGCGCGTAGCGGCGTACAAGCTCAAGCACGGGATGCGCCACCGGCTCCAGTAGCGCCACGGCCAGTCCCGGCGGCAGCGGAATGCCGAGGCCGTCTCGATACCGCGCCGCGTCTTCGGCCGCAATCAAACGTCGCTCGCCGGCAATGCGCAGCTCAAGCAAGCGCCGCGACCGGATGAGCCGGTCCACATGCGTCAACAAATCGGGCGAGACCACGCGGCGGGCGAGTTCTTCGCGCGACAGGTCGCCGAGGCGCAAACACAAATCATGAATTCCATCGGCGGAGCGTGCACGATAATTTTCCGCGAGACACTGTGCCGCCTCTTCGACTTCGGCAATGGCGTTCGCATCCAGCAGTTCGCGCAGGTCCGCTTCGCCCAGCAGTTCGCGCAACTGGTCCTGATCGATGGTGAGCGCCTGCGCCCGGCGCTCGGCCAGCGGCGCATCGCCATCGTAGAGAAAATTGGCCACATAGCTGAACAGCAGCGACGCGGCAAAGGGCGAAGGCTTGCGCGTCTCCACCACATGCACGCGCAACTGCCGCTGCTCGATGGCGCGCAGGGTTTCAAGCAGCGCGGGCATGTCGAAAACATCGCGCAGGCATTCGCGATACGCCTCCAGCAGCAGCGGAAACGACGGATAGCGCGACGCCACGCTGAGCAAATCGTACGACCGCTTGCGCAACTGCCACAGCGGCGTGCGCGCATCGGCGCGGCGGCGCGGCAACAGCAACGCGCGGCCCGCAGCCTCGCGAAAGCGCCCGGCAAACAACGCAGTCGAACCCAACTGGCGCAACACAAGCTGCATGGCCTCGGCGGACTCAACCAGAAACCAATCCGGATC
>JARLJU010000306.1 GCA_031291055.1 Rudaea sp.
ATTGCCGGCACGTTGATCGCAGACCAGCCGATGAGCCTGACGCAACAGCACCTGATCGGCGCCTATTTCAGCGAGGAATACGCCTTTGAGGCCGCCGCTCTGTTCAACCCGAGCATAGTCGCCCATCCCGATCAAAGCCATGTCGCCCCCGGCGCCTTGCGCTTTATCCTGTCGCTGCGCGGCGTCGGCGAAGGGCACATTTCCTCCATCACCTTTCGCACCGGCATGATCGGAGCCGACGGTTCGATCGCCGTCGACCCCGCCGGTACGCTCGCCATTTCGCCCCATATCGAGATCGCGCAGCCCGACGAAACGCGTGTGCGCCTGTCATGCCGGGAAAGCCGCGACGTGTCGGAAATCGTGATCTTTCCGATCACCTTGCAGCAAAGCCACGGCATCGAAGATCTGCGGCTGGTACGCTTTGTCGAGGATGACGGCGCGGCCACCTATATTGGCACCTATACCGCCTGCAGCGGGCAGGACATTCGCGAAGAGCTGTTGCAGACGAGCGATTTTTCGACGTTCGTGATGGATTCGATGCACGGGACTGCGGCCGTCAACAAGGGCATGGCGCTGTTTCCCCGGCGCATCGGCGGCCGCTATGCCATGCTTGGTCGGCTCGATCATGAAAACATCTGGCTGCTGCGTTCTGACGATCTGCTCGACTGGGATGGCGGTACAAAGATCCTCTCGCCACGGTGGATGTGGGAATTCGTGCAACTGGGCAATTGCGGCAGCCCGATCGAGATCGACGAGGGCTGGCTGGTGCTGATCCATGGGGTCGGGCCGGTGCGCAATTACTGCGTCGGCGCCTGTCTGCTCGACAAGGAAGACCCCGCCAAAGTGCTGGGCCGCCTCGCCTGCCCGCTGTTGCGCCCCGGCGCGCTGGAACGCGACGGCTATGTGCCCAATGTCATCTACAGCTGCGGCGCGCTGGTCAACGGGCGCACGCTGATCCTGCCTTATGGCGTCGCCGACAGTTTTGCCACCTTTGCCACGCTGGCACTCGACGATCTGTTGGCCGCGATGATCCCGGAATGAGGCGCCCCTTGCGCGGTGTTGGGTAGTTTCCGAGCCTGCCTTTGCGGGCTGCATTCCCGCTATGCCCGTCACTCAGGACATCGCGCGTATGGCCGAAGCCCGGATGAACGGAAAAACCCGACGATGGACATGCAGCTTGCAGAGCG
>JARLJU010000307.1 GCA_031291055.1 Rudaea sp.
ACCCGCACGTTGCCCACCTGGCCGGCTTTCGCCACCCGGAGTTGCTGCGCGCTGTTCAACAGATTGGTATAGAGCTCCGTGTCGACGTGCACGTCGCGCAGCAGGCGCAACGCGGTCTGCTCGGTATCGGGCATCACGGCCACGCTGCGGTTCATGTTGGCCGCCGCGCCCTCCAATGCTGCGATCTGCGCGTCGAGCGCGGCTACCGCCGGGTGGTTCGGCGTGAAGCGCTGCAACATCTCCGCGCGTTGCTGCTGCAGATCGAGCAGCTTGGTCTTGTTGTCGACCACCTGCTGCAGCAGCAGGCGGCTTTCTTCACCGAGATCGACCGTGCCGTGCTGGTTACGGAACTTGTTATAGCGTTGCTCGGCGTCGTCGAGTTCCTTGCGCAAGCCAGGCAGTTGCTGATCGAGGAAGGCCAGCATATGCTCCGCTTCGGTCGAACGGCTCTCCACATCCTGACGCACGAATTCGCGCGCCATGCTGTTGACGATCGCCGCGGTCAGCGCCGGGTCGCCGCCTTCGAGGCTCGTGCGGATCACGCCGGACTGCAGCGTGGTCTCGGCGACCACGAGAGCCTTCTGCAAGCGGTCCACGGTCCCCAGCGTCGAGGCGCGCTGCAGTTCGAAACGCGAGCCGGGCTCGCCGACCAGCTTGTCGACGTGCAACGCGATCGGGCCGTCGGCGGTATCGGTTTCCACGGTCTCGCCGACATGGCCGGAGAGAATCGCAATACCGTTCTTGTCGCGCAGCACGTACGACCCGCCCTCGCCCGCAATCAGCGTGAAGGTCGTGTCGTAGAAGTCCTTCGAGGTGTCGAAGCGCGACACGGCAATGCTCTCGTTACCCCATGCGTAGCCCGACAGGTTGATGAACGACGGCAACCTGAAGCCCCATTGCCCGTTCACCAGCCCCGCGATCATCCCGCCGATGAACGGCAGGGTGCGCGGCCCAGCCGTAATGTCGAGGTGCAGGCTCTTGACCGTTTCCTCGGTGACGAGCCGCGACTTCAGCAACTCGATCTCCGCCGCCGTCGAGGGCTTGGTGTCGAACATGCCAGTGAGCGGCGGCAAGGAATCCTTGCCGTTCGCGTTGGCGTTCGCCGTCTTGTCCTCGACGTGGAACAGGACATCCGCGCGATACGTCGGTGGCGCGAGGAACGCATACGCGCACCCCAGCGCGAGTGCGATCAGCGTCACCATCACGATCGTGCGCCAGCCCCTCACGATCGTGCGCAGGTAGTCCGACAGATGCAGCTCGTCCGATCCGGACACGTCGGTATAGCGGTTTTCGAAGTTAATTGCCATTTTGTTCACCCAACAAAGCCCGGCGGTTCAAGGTCACGTTGCACGATTGTTATTTCGCAAGAATGGCACCCGTCACAGCCGCGTTGATCGCCGGCAGCAGCAGGTTCAACACACGGTTGAAGCGGACCAGCCCGCCTTGACCGACATACACGACGTCCTTCGGTTGGAGCTCGAACTGATTGGCGAGGATCATGGACACCGGCGAGGTCGCATCGAGGTGGTAGACCTGCGGCGAGTCGCTGGTCGAATTGCGGATCACGAACAACTGTCTGGCCGCCGCCGTGTTCGAGTCGAAGCTGCCGCTGTCGGACAGGGCCTGCGAAAGCGTCATCGAACCGTTAGGCATCGGCACGATGGTCGCCGGCTTGTTGACCTCGCCCATCACATACACGCCGCTGTCTTCGCGCGAAGACACCCGCACCATGTCGCCGGCCTGAAGGTAGATGTCCGACGGATTGTGGCCGCGCTTGATCATGTCAGACACGTTGAGCGGATACGTGACGCCGTTACGGATCAACTCCACCCGGCTGCGATCCGCATTCGCGGTGAAGCCGCCGCCCTGGCCAATCACGCTCGTCAGCGACAGCGGGATGTCGGTGACCGACTGCGCGCCAGGGGTGCGTACTTCGCCATCGACGTAAACCTGCGCGTTTCGGAACGAGGCCACCCGCACCGTCACCTCGGGCTTCTGATACACGTTGCCCAGGCGCTTATGCAGTTCCTTCTGGATCGATGCGACGTCCTTGCCTGCCACGTGCAAATTGCCGGCGTACGGGAACTGGATGTCGCCGTTTTCGTCGATCAGAAAACCGGGCGCGGCATCTGTCGGTTTTGTGTTCTGCGCAGGCTGGCCAAGCGCAGCGGCGAGTTCCGGGTGATCCCACACAACGATCTGCAGCACATCGCCGGGGCCGACCTTGTAAGCCGACGGTTTGCCGAACAGCGCGAGCGTCTGCGGTGGGAGTTGCGCGGACGTCTGCGCCGCGTTCATCTTGCGCAGCAGCGCGAGGTTGATATCGGTAATCTGGATCTGCTGTTGCTGCGACGCTTCTGTGCTGTAATCCCCACCCGTGTCCTGAAGCGCGGCTGGCGTAATCATCCGTTGACCCGGTACTTCCCCGCATCCGGAAAGCAGTGCTGAAGCAGTGAGAATCACGAGACTTCCCGTGCGTAAACCAAGCGAGCTCATGGTGTTTCCTCCTTGCGCCAGGGCTTCGTCCTCGGGGGAGGTAGCGCCCAGCGTGCTTGTTAACTACTTAGTAAGCGTTTCGATGCACCAGTCCGGCGACAATCGTCGCGCCGATGATCCGCATATCGAGCGCGAACGACCAATGCCCCAGGTAGTACAGGTCATGTTCGACGCGACGCTCCATCTTCTCGATGCGGTCGGTTTCGCCACGAAAGCCGTTGATCTGCGCCCAGCCTGTAATGCCCGGCTTGATCCGATAGCGATTGATGTAG
>JARLJU010000038.1 GCA_031291055.1 Rudaea sp.
CCGGGCGCTCCGCGCCCGGCAAGCCATTAAAAAGATAAAAAGGAAAAACGACAACAATCAGGCGAGTAACATTCCTTCTTGAGGCAACACGCCGGCCGTGCTGCTTGACGCTGTCTAGTTGGTGAACGTGAAGCATGTGTTCGTTAAAGCGGCCGCCCGCCTGATCAACCGTGCTGAGCACAGCCACCAACCAACACGCGAACGCGAGCGTCGCATGCGCGGCTTTCGCGACCCGAAACGCACGCAAGAATTCCTCTCGTGCTTCGGGCCGATCCGGCAACATTTCGCACTGAAGCGGCACCTGCTACGCGCCTCACTTTATCGCAAACAACTCGCAGCCCGGTTCGTTGCATGGCGCGAATTCGCCGAACTCGCCCAAAATCCGTCGACTAGCTTCTGACCGGTCGTCGCACCTGTCATCGTGCCGTCTCGCACTCGGCAAGTTGACAACGCCTTACGCAGTTGCTGGTTGTGCACATGCTCTTTGGTATTGGCGAGGGGCCGATGGGCACCACGACGAACAAATCGATCGCCAACTGGTTTCCGCGCAACGAGGCCGGGCGCGCGGTGGGATTGACTGCCATCGGTCAGCCGCTGGGCGCCGCGCTCGCCGCGCCGCTGGTTGGCCTCATCGCAGTCAATTTTAGGTGGCGTATCGCGTTCGTTGCGACCGGTTTTCTCGGCCTTGTGTGGCTTGTCGCATGGCTCGTGTTCTTTCGTGATACGCCTGCGCAGCATCCGCGCGTATCGGAGCAGGAGCGGGCGCTGATGCAGTGCAGCCGGGCTCAACCGGGCGCGGCCGCCTCGCCTGATGCAGGTGATGAGTACGAGGTTCACGGCGTGTGGCACTACGTGCTGTCGAAGCGCGTCCTCGCCGTCGCCTTCGCCTTCTCTTCTTTCAACTACGTGTTGTATTTCCTGCTGTCGTGGTTGCCAAGCTATCTGACTGATTTTCAGCATCTCGACATCAGGCACATGGCGGTGGTGGGCGCGATTCCGTGGCTCGGGGCGTCGATTGGGCTCGCTTTCGGAGGTGTTGCGTCCGACTGGCTGGCGAAACGCACAGGCAACGCGCTGCTGGCCCGAAAAGGGGTGATCGTCGCGGGGCTGTCCGGCTCGGCTGTGTGTGTCCTGATGGCTTCGCGCGTCGCGACCGTCACACCGGCGGTGGCCCTGATCGCGGCCGCCGCGCTGTTCGCCTTCATGACGCCACAGACCTGTTGGGTTCTGATCCAGGACATCGTGCCGGGTGGTCGCGTGGGTGCGGCTGGCGGGTTCGTCCATCTTGTTGTGAACCTGGCGGGCATTCTCGCGCCGAGCCTCACGGGGTGGCTCGTGCAATACGGTGGCGGCTACCGGATCGCATTCGGCTTCGCGGCCGCGCTCGCAGGGGCTGGCGCGTTGGGCGTGATCATACTGCTGCGGCCGTTCAATGCATCGCGTAAGCGGCGCGCGGACGGAACCGTCGCCCTGTAGAAATATGCGGCACCGCCGCCCCTTGTCACTCACACGACATTGCCATCTTCAACGTGATCAGCCTGGCTGCTATGTTCAGTGCTTCACGCGGACATGTTTCGAACGGGACGATCGTATCAACTTGAGAAAGGCTAGCAGGATCGGCGAGGTGTCTTCGCGCCGATACAGGCAACTCAACTCGATTTCCCGCAACTGCGCTGATTTAAGCGGTCGATACACCACACCGGGCAAGCGCAGGTTGACCGCTGACTCCGTCGTCACACACACGCCGAACCGGCTCGCAACCAGTGCGATGCACGTGACGACGTCCTCCACTTCCTGTTCAACGCGCAAACGAACGCCTTCCGCACGAAACGCGGCCGTGACCTCCTGAGCGAGCCCATGCACCGGGGCATTGGGGTACAGAATCATGCGCTCGTTGTCGAGGTCGCGCAGTGTCACGCTTTTCTTCTCGCACAGCGGATGCCCTTCATAAAGCGCCACCAGAAATGGCTCGCGCTGTACCCAGTCGACGGCGATATCGCTTTCGTTGGGCACCAGCCTGTTAAACCCGATCGTGATGCGACGCTCGCGAAGTGCCGCGATCTGGTCCGCCTTCGACATATTGTGCAAGCCGATTTTTACCTCGGGCCGTTCGGTATGAAAATCGGCGAGCAGCCGCGGAATCACGTTCAGGATGCCGGAGCTGAAGATGCCGACGTCGAGCCGCCCCATGTAGCCCTGACCGGCGAGCTGGGTCTGTTCTTCGGCGCGACGGGACAGCGCCAGAATGTTTGGCACTTCGTCGAGCAGTGCACGACCCGCTTCCGTCAGTTCCGCCCCTTTGGCCGTACGGATGAATAACTGCGTGCCGAGTTCTTCTTCCAGTGCACGGATATTGCGCGTGAGCGGCGGTTGCGCCATGTGCAGGCGATCGGCGGCGCGCCCGAAGTTCAGTTCCTCAGCGAGGGCCAGGAAGTAACGCATCTGTTTCAGTTCCATTGTTTCTCTTCCCAGTTCGTACGCCGATTTCGGCGAGGCATTCGTATCGGCTCGGAGTCATACCGATACGGTATCAGGAATTTAAAAAACGGTATTGGACGGTATGTTTAGTTGGCGTGCATCATGGTCGCAACACGTACAGCACCGTATCGTCCGCAAAGTCCGTAGCAACTGACGAGCCGACGTAGCGTGCACACGATTGGAGACAGGCATGATCATCGGTAATCAGAAAGGCCTCACCCAGGCGGTTCTCGCAGAACTCAGCCACGCGCCCAACGCGCGCTTCCGCGAAATCATGTCGGCCGCAGTGCAGCATCTGCATGACTTCGCACGCGACGCCAAACTGACTGAAGCTGAATTTCATCAAGCCTGCGGCTTCATCGCCAAGCTCGGACAGCTGTCGACCGCATCGCACAATGAGGTCGTGCTGGCAGCCGGTTCGGTCGGACTCTCGTCGCTGGTTTGTCTGCTGAATAACGGCGACAACGGCCAGACCGAAACCACCGCCAACCTGATGGGGCCGTTCTGGCGGATGGATTCGCCCGCCACGCCCAACGGCGGCTCGATCGTACGTTCGGAAACGCCCGGCGTGCCCATCTTCGTCGACGCATGGGTGCAGGATGCCGAGGGCAAACCGGTCGAAGGGGCCGAAGTCGACGTGTGGCACACGTCCGCCGAAGGCTTCTATGAAAATCAGGACCCCGAGCAGGCGGATATGAATTTGCGCGGCAAGCTCACGACGGATAGCCAGGGGCATATCGCCTTTCGCAGCGTAAAGCCGGCGGGTTATCCGATTCCGCTGTCGGGACCGGTAGGCGAATTGTTGCGCGCGCAAGGACGCCACAACATGCGTCCGGCGCACATCCACTTCATGATCTACAAGCCCGGTTTCAAGACCCAGTTCTCGCAGGTCTATTCGAGCGACGATCCGAATCTCGACACCGACGTGCAATTCGGCGTGACGCAGGCGCTCGTGGGTCAATACGTGTTGCACGACAACGAGCCCGCACCCTCGGGCGATATTCAGGGGCCGTGGCATTCGCTCGCGCATCACTTCAGGATCGAAGCAGGCGAGGCCAAACTGCCGAAGCCGCCGATCACCGGCAAGGCAGAAGGTCCGCGCCCCGTGTGGTCCGTGCTGGAGCGCACGTCATGAGCGACGCACAGCTTGAGCAGGCACTTCAGCAGGCACGTGAGCAGTTGGCGCCAGGCGGCGTGCTACGCGCAGCGATCAATCTCGGCAATACGGTGCTCGCGCAGCGTTCGGTAGATAACGGCGAGCTCAGCGGCGTTTCCTTCGACCTTGCACATGAACTCGCCAGGCGGCTCGGCGCAGAGCTGCAATTCGTCACGTTCGAAGCCGCGGGAAAAGTGTTCGAAGCACTCGCCAACGACGCGTGGGACGTTGCGTTCCTCGCGATCGATCCCACACGCGGCGAGCAGATCGCCTTCACGCCGCCGTATGTGTTGATCGAAGGCGCGTACATGGTGCGCGAAGAATCGCCATTGCAGCGTAGCGAGCAGGTCGATCGCAGCGGCGTACACATCACGGTGGGTGCGGGCAGCGCATACGACCTCTATCTGACGCGCACGCTCAAGGAAGCGCAGATCGAACGTCACGCCACCGCCGCCGAAGCGTTTGAGGCGTTCGTCACGCAAGGCTGAGACGGTGCTGCCGGCGTGCGCCAGGTCGTCAGCCGTTATGCGTCGACGCATGAGGGCTTGCGCGTACTCGACGATAGCTTCATGACGATTCGCCAGGCGATGGGCGTGCCGAAGGGTCGTTCCGCAGCAGCGTCAGCGCTCGCTGTTTTCATCGAAGACATGAAGGTTCAGGGGAACGTTGCCGCCTCGCTTACGCGTAGCGGCCAGACGGCGGCCGTGGTGGCGCCACCGGCTGCAATTTAACCAGACATCGCGTCTCGTCACGCACAGAGGAAAGCCGTGCCCATCATCCATATTTCACTCGTCGAAGGCCGCGACGATGTCGCCGTCAAGGCGTGCGTCAAGGCCGTGGCCCGCACGGTGCACGAAACGCTAGGCGCGCCGCTCAACACCATCCGCGTGTACGCGACGGTTACGCCGGCCATGTATTGGGCCGTCGGAGATCAAACCAAGGACGAGCTCGCCGCAGCCGCCCAGGAGAAAGGAAAATGACACCTCAATTGATTGAACAGGCGGCCAACGCGTTAGTCGAGGCCGAGCGCAGCGGCCAGTTCATCGCGCCGTTGCGCGAGACCTACGAGCAGTTGACGATTGAAGACGCCTACGCGATTCAGCGCGCGAACACCGACCGGCGCGTGGCCGAAGGCCGGCGCATTGTTGGTTGCAAGATCGGCCTGACCGCGGTAGCCGTGCAGAAACAACTGGGCGTCGATCAGCCGGACTGCGGCATGTTATTTGACGACATGGGTTACGGCGACGGCGAACCCATTCCCGCGTCCATTCTGACTCAACCGAAAATCGAAGCGGAAGTCGCCTTCGTGATCGGCCGCGATCTGCGCATGCCGAATCCGGGCCAGCTCGATGTGTTGAACGCCATCGATTACGCGCTGCCGGCGCTCGAAATTGTCGGCAGCCGGATTGCCAACTGGAATATCCGCATTACTGACACGATCGCCGACAACGCTTCGTCGTCCGCGTATGTGCTCGGCACCAGCCCTCGCAAACTGTCCGAATTCGACCTTCGGCTGTGCGGCATGGTGACGGAGCGTCGCGGCGAGCCGGTATCGGTCGGCGCGGGCGCGGCATGCCTTGGCAACCCGATCAATGCGGTGGTGTGGCTGGCGCGCAAGATGGCCGCGCTCGGCACGCCGCTGCTGGCGGGTGACCTGGTGCTGTCCGGCGCACTCGGACCGATGGTGGCGGTGACGCCCGGCGACATCTTCGAAACGCGCATCAACGGGTTGGGCTCAGTGCGGGCCGTGTTCGAAGCCGATTCCGAGCAAACCGCGAGCGAGGCACGCTAATGAGCGCTATTACCGACTATGCGACGCTGCTCGACGACGCAGCGCGCCATGCAACTGAAGTCGCCCAGTTCGATCCTGAAGGCCGCCTGTCATTGGGCGATGCCTACGAGATTCAATCCGCGTCGATCAAACGGCGGGTAGAGCGAGGCGAGCGCCGGGTCGGCGTGAAGATGGGTTTCACGAGCCGCGCGAAGATGGTTCAGATGGGTCTCTCCGACGTGATCTGGGGCCGTCTGACCGCCGGCATGCAAATAGAGGAAGGCACCGCAATCGATTTCTCACGCTTCGTGCATCCGCGCGTCGAACCGGAAATCGCGTTCGTGCTGAAGCATTCGCTCGAAGGCGACGTGACTGGACCGCAGGCGCTCGCTGCGGTTGAAGCGATCGCACCGGCACTCGAAATCATCGATTCGCGTTACAAAGACTTCAAGTTCACGCTGCCCGAGGTGATCGCAGACAACGCATCGTCGAGCGGCTTCGTAATCGGCGCGTGGCGCGATCCGAAGATCGACTTCGCCAATCTGGGCCTCACGTTGAACATCGATGGCCGCGTTGTGCAGGTCGGTTCGACGGCGGCTTTGCTCGGTCATCCGTTGCGTTCGCTGGTCGCTGGCGCGCGTTTGTCAGCACAGGCGGGCGAACCGTTGCAAGCCGGCTGGATCGTGATGGCAGGCGGCGCGACGCCGGCCGAGTGGATCAAACCCGGGCAGTACGTGTCGGTCGACATGGAACAGCTCGGCAGTGCGGGTTTTCACGTCAAAGGGTAACGCGATGCCGATTGCTCTGACGAAGATCCTCGAGGGCCGCAGCGCGGCGCTTCCCAAAGCATGAAGCGGTGTTCCGGAGAAGATATGACTGACAAGGTAAAAGTGGCGATTATCGGGCCGGGCAACATCGGCACCGATCTGATGATCAAGGTGATGCGCAACAGCCAACACCTCGAAATGGGTGCGATGGTCGGCGTCGATCCGAAATCGGACGGCCTCGCGCGGGCTGAACGCATGGGCGTCGTGACGACGGCTGAAGGTATCGACGGCTTGCTCAAGCTCGACGTGTTCAAAGACATCGATATCGCGTTCGATGCCACTTCGGCCGGCGCGCACAAGCGCCATAACGACGTGCTTCAACAGCATGGGGTTCAGGTGATCGACCTCACGCCCGCGGCGATTGGTCCGTACGTGATCCCCGCGATCAACCTCGAAGCTGAGAACGCCAGCAACATGAACATGGTCACCTGCGGCGGCCAGGCGACGATTCCGATGGTCGCTGCAGTGTCACGGGTCACGAAGGTGCATTACGCGGAAATCGTCGCGTCGATCGCGAGCAAGTCGGCGGGGCCGGGGACACGCGCCAACATCGACGAGTTCACCGAGACCACGCGCAGCGCGATCGAAATACTCGGCGGCGCGACGCGCGGCAAGGCAATCATCGTGCTCAATCCGGCCGAGCCGCCGCTGATCATGCGCGACACCGTGTTCGTGTTTTCCGATCTGGTGGATACAACGCTCATTGAAGACAGCATCGCGCAGATGGTGGCGAGTGTGCAGGCCTATGTGCCCGGCTATCGTCTGAAGCAGAAGGTGCAGTTCGATGTGATCTCGCCGGAACAGCCGCTCAACGTGCCCGGCATCGGTGCTAAGCATGGCCTGAAAACCTCGGTGTTCCTCGAAGTGGAAGGCGCCGCTCACTATCTGCCCTCGTATGCGGGCAATCTCGACATCATGACGTCGGCCGCACTCGCGTGCGGCGACATGATGGCGCGTCGCCGGGTTGCGGCCGGCATCGCGCGTGGTCATAAGGAGGCCGTGTAATGACGTCGCTCGATAAAAAGCTCTACATCTCGGACGTCACGCTACGCGACGGCAGCCACGCGATCCGGCATCAGTACAGCATTGCGAATGTGAAGGCGATTGCCGCGGCACTGGACCAGGCAGGCGTCGACAGCATTGAAGTCGCGCATGGCGACGGTATCGAAGGTTCGAGCTTCAACTACGGCTTCGGTGCGCATAGCGATGTCGAGTGGATTGCCGCAGCGGCAGAGAGCGTCAAGACCACGAAGATTGCCACGCTGCTGATTCCCGGTATCGGTACGACCCACGATCTGCGCAACGCGTACGACGCCGGCGCGCTCGTCGTACGGGTCGCCACCCATTGCACCGAAGCAGACGTCTCGCGTCAGCATCTGGAATTCGCGCGCGAACTCGGTATGGACCCGGTCGGCTTCCTGATGATGAGCCACATGACCACGCCGCAAAAGCTCGCCGAGCAGGCGAAGCTCATGGAGAGCTACGGCGCGACCTGCGTGTACGTGGTGGACTCGGGCGGCGCGCTCGGCATGAACGATATCCGCGATCGCTTCCGTGCGTTCAAGGACGCGCTGAAGCCGGAAACGCAGACCGGCATGCACGCGCATCACAACCTGAGTCTTGGCGTCGCGAATTCGCTGGTAGCGGTGGAGGAAGGGTGCGATCGCATCGATGCGAGTCTTGCCGGCATGGGGGCAGGAGCCGGTAACGCGCCGTTGGAAGTGTTCATCGCGGCTGCGGAGCGTCAGGGTTGGAATCATGGCTGCGATCTGTACCGGCTGATGGATGCGGCCGACGATCTTGTGCGGCCCTTGCAGGACCGTCCGGTGCGCGTGGACCGCGAAACACTCGCGCTCGGCTACGCGGGCGTGTATTCGAGCTTCCTGCGTCATGCGGAAGTGGCGGCAAGCAAGTACGGCCTCAAAACCGTGGACATTCTTGTTGAACTGGGCCGGCGCAAGATGGTGGGTGGCCAGGAAGACATGATCGTCGACGTCGCACTTGACCTGCTGAAACGGGTTGCGCACGAGCAGATGCACGCCGAGCCGACCATGAGCGAAGCAGGCTAAATTAGGGGCGATGCGATGACACGGCTCTATTCCCTCGTACCGCTCACAGCGATCGAGCTGCCGCCACCCGAACTGGTGGCGGCAGCGGTCCGCACGGGTTACGACGCGGTCAGTCTGCGCCTCAGCCCGTTTCGGGCGGGCGAGGCACAGCATCCGATGTTCGACAACTCACCGATGTTGCTCGAGACAGAAGCTCGCTTACGCGACACCGGTCTCGACGTGCTGGATATCGAAGTCATGCTGCTCACGCCTGAGCGCGACGTAAAGGACTTCAAGCGTGTGTTCGAGACAGCTCAGCGTCTCGGCGCACGCAATGCTTTGACGCTGATCGATATCCCCGACCGCTCGCTGGCCGTTGAGAAATTCGCGCAGCTTTGCGAACTGGCTGCACCGTTCGGCATTTCCTGCGCGCTGGAGTTTGCAGCGTGGCTCCGCGTCGGCAGCATTCAGGCCGCCAAGGTGATCGTGAGCGAAGCGGCGCAAGCCAACGGCGCGATTTTGCTCGATCCCTTTCACTTGATACGCAGCGGCGGCAAGATTAGCGACATTGCGACCCTCGATCCCGCACGCATCAGGTACGCGCAGTTCTGTGACGCCAGCGCGACGGCGCCTGCGACCCCGGCGGCAATTTCCGAAGAAGCACGCTATGACCGCTTGTTGCCGGGCGAGGGCGGCTTGCCGCTGCGCGAGTTTATTGAGGCGTTGCCTTCGGACATTCGATTCGGTCTCGAAGTACCTAATCGCAAGCTGGCCGAGACACTCGAACTGGATGAGAGGTTGAGGAGAACACTGGCGGCGGCGAAGCGTGTCGCCGGCGGTTTGACTTAGGCCGCATTCGCTATTGCCGGGCTTGCGGCGATAGGCCTGACGAAGCGACGTCATACGCCACCTCTTGCCATTCAAATGCCATCTCAACGGGACGCACGGCTGATGCGTTGTGGCAACGGGGACGAGCCGGTGAACGTTGACGCGTTCCGTCTGCCCCGAGGTGCGCGATCCTCATCGCGCGCATTTGACCTGGACGTGGAACTCCTGGTGTGCGGGCATTTCGTCGGGCACGCGGTCATGATCGCTCGCCATCCAGGCGGGACGGAAACCTGTTAGCCATGAGTGAACCGTGCATCATCTCCGTTGCCATCACTGGCTCAGTTCCGCGCAAGAATGACAAGCCGGCTGTGCCGATCACGATCTCCGAGCAGGTTGAAAGCACGCACGAAGCGTACGAAGCCGGCGCATCGCTCGTTCATCTGCACGTGCGTGACGAACAGGAGAACTCCAGTTCCGACCGGCATAGTTTCGCCGCTCTCCAGGAGGGTATCTGGAAGCACTGTGCCGACATCATCATTCAGTTTTCAACAGGCGGTCGTGGCCGTTCGGTCGACGTCGTCATTTCTCCAGGGCGGCGCAGCATCTTGTCGACGTCGCCCGTGTGCATCTCTTCGATATGGATCATCTGACGGGCGAACTCCTCGAGTGCCACGGAGCGGTCTTCGACCAGCGCGAGCAGTTCACGATAAAGCGCCAGCGCGAGGTTCTCGGCTTGCAGCGACTCGCGCAGGATCGACGCGATATCGAATGTGTGCGAGTCGAGGAGGGGACCGATCGCAAGCGACGGATAGGCGCCCAGTGTGGGGATCCACTTTCCGACCTGCTGTGCATGCAACAGCGATTCGTCGGCCTGCTCGCGCAGCCAGGAGATGATCGGAATGCGTCCGAATCGGAAAACAAGAAACGAATAGTGCGTGTATCGACCGACGCCAGCCAACTCGGATGATTGCGCAAGGGCTTAGTTCGGACGTACGCGTTTGCGTCGGCCCAGCGGCGGTGCCCGGTTTCGCACCAGGCCGCGGCAGGAGGGCGGCTGTGACGGGCGCCGGGATTGAACCGCTTGCTGTCCCAGCTGGTATTCAGTTGCCTGTTGCGCAACCTGGGCCGCCGACGATCTTCAGCGTATAAACCGTCGACATGCCCAACTGCTGTGGCGCGATCGGCTCGACCAGCCACGAAGGCAACTGATTCAGGTCCAATTCGCTCGGACCCAACTTCAGCGTGACATTCGCCGTCGTGATGGTCAGCGTGGGCAGCGCTGCATGGTTGAACACGACAAAAAACAGATCGTTATACGTCAGGCTGTCGCTGGCCGTCGTTTCTTTCGTCGACGTCATCATGCGTTTGACTTTGTCCGCCTCGACGATCCAGACGTGTGCACGGCCTCGGGTTCGAACCGCCAGTTGCAGCGTGGTGGCGTCGATCTGCTGCAACGCGACAGACGACACACGTGCCGGGCCCGCCGGATCGTCGTCATGCAGTGACGGGTGCATGAGTTCGTCACCGGCAGGATCTTCGATCCGGTATAGATGGCTATCGACCTGTTCGCGCCGGCACGAGGGATAACAGCTAGCCTGGGGTACGTCGATACGCTTGACCAGATGGCCATCGCTCACGAGCGTGCTTCGGTCGACAAACTCAGTGATTTCATAGCGGCCCGCATCGCCGGCGCTGCAACGGGCGGCTTGAGGCGACGCTGGGCCGCTGACCGCGGGCGCGGCGGCATACGCGAGCGTCATGGGCAGACACCAAGCTGCCATGGCCCATTTGAGTGCTCTCATCGTCGCTCCGGCATGTGACGCTGATCCGCGATGTCGCTGCACGCCCGCAGCCGCCTCATTCAAATCAGCTTCAAATCGGTTCAGACCAACTCACGCGTGGCGGCTTCGAATTCCTTCAGATCGAAACCCGGCGCCGCCGCTTGTGTGATGGTTAGCGATGCGGCGCGTGCCAGCAGCTTGCGCGACGCCATATGATCGCCCGGCCGGTTACACGACTCCACGGCGACCAGGCGGCCGGCGCGGAAGCACAACACGCTCAGTTGCCGACTCTCGCCCGAACCGAGCAGGACCGTTTCGTCATGGCCCTCGGAGAGCCCCGCGATCTGCAGTTTCAGATCGCCCTGGTCGCTCCAGAACCATGGCAGCGCGGCGTAAGCCAACGGCTTGCCCGTCAGGCGTGCAGCGACATTGCGCGCCTGGTCGACGGCATTTTGCACCGACTCCAGGCGGATCGGCGCACCGCTCCACACAGACGGAAAACTGACGGCGTCGCCGATGGCTGAAATTGACGGATCGCTGGTCAGCAACTGAGCGTCCACGCAGATACCGTTCTGCACGGCGAGGCCCGCATCGGCGGCGAGGTCCGTGTTGGGTAGCACGCCGATGCCGTATACGACCAGTTGCGCGGGCAAACGGCGGCCGTCGCCCGTTTCCACGGCCACCACCCGGCCGTTGTCGCCGACCAGCCGCGCGACGGTTTGCCCAAAGTCGAACGTCACGCCCCAGCCGGTATGCGCGGCGCTGAACAGCGTCGACATAGGCGTGGAGAGCGCGCGCGCCATCGGCCGTGTGCCGAGTTCGACCACGTGGACCGATAGGCCTTTGGCCGCCGCTACGGCCGCGAATTCGAGGCCGATGAAACCGGCGCCGATCACGACCACGTCGCGCGCGGCCGCCACGCGCGGCGCGAGCGCATCGGCATGCTCCAGCGTGCGGATGCCGAATACGCCGTCGAGTTCGATTCCCTCGATGGGCGGAACACGGTTGCGTGCGCCCGTGGCGAGCACCAGGTGGTCGTACGGCACACGCTCGCCGCTCGCCAGTTCCACGCGCTGCGTTTCGCGATCGATCCGCGTGACCCGCGCTTCGACCCGTTCGAGACGCTGCTGCTCGAACCATTCGTGAGTGCGAAAGCGCAGCGCCGTGGCGCCGATCTTGCCGAGCAGGTAAGCCTTCGACAGCGGTGGACGCTGGTAGGGCACACCGGGCTCGTCGCCGATCAGCGTGATGCGGCCTTCAAAACCTTCCTGCCGCAGCGAGGCCGCGGTCTGATAACCGGCCTGGCCCGCACCGACGATGACAACGTTATTCAATGACATGAGAGGATCGAGAGGTCGAGTAATCAAGCCAGATTCAGCGAATCGAATTTCGGGTAACGACCGAGCGGCAGCAGTGTGATCGCGCCGAGCAGAAAGGCGGCGCCGCAGATTGACAGCATCGTCGTGTATGAGCCGGTCACGGTGTAGATCCGGCCGAACAGCCACGGTGCCAATGCGGATGCGATGGTGATCAGCGCGACGTGCACGCCGAACAGCCGCCCGTAGTCGCGCATGCCGAAGTAACGCGCCATCAGGTACGCGGCAATGTCGAACTCGGCGCCGGCACCGAGGCCGATCAACAGCGTGGCAAGCGCGAGCGTGGCGGCGTGATCGGCGCCGGTGGTGGACAGCAGCAGACAGCCGAAGGCGGGCATGGCCAGCGCGACGGCAGCCACCGCCGGCGCCCACAAACGGTCGATCAGGTAGCCGACGAGCAGTCGGCCACCGATCAGCGAGAGTCCGAAGCTGCCGAAAATATGGCTGGCTTCGGCCGCTGAGAGCCCTTTGTCGCGCAGAAGCGGTACGGTGTTGCTGACCATCGAGACGGTTGCAGCCACGACGAGTGACAGGGCGATGTTGAGCGTCCAGAAGCGCGCCGAACCAATCGCGTCGCGGAACGCGAGCCCTGTGTGCGCCCGCACCGGCGGCGCCACGTGATGACCTGCAGTGCGCTTGCCACGTCCCGCAGGTGTGTCTTGCCCGGCCGGTGTCTGCAACCACATCAGCACAAGCGGCAACACCAGAATCAACGGCAGCGCCGCCAGTAAAAGAAACGCGGCTTGCCAGTTCCAGCGGCCGATCACCCACGTCACCGCCGACGGAATCAGAATTGCCGAGAGGCCTGTGCC
>JARLJU010000308.1 GCA_031291055.1 Rudaea sp.
ATCTGTCGATGGGTACGATAATCGGGCACGAACACCGGCGTGTCGATGACGATGTCATTCGACCCCGTCGCCTGCAGGCCCATGGTGTACCACGTATCCTCGATGCGATAGTCCGCCGCCGACACGAGGAAGGTGCGATAGCCTTCTTCCGGGATCACCCCGCCCAGCAGCACCCAGTTGCAATGCAGGCTGCCGCTCGACCAGCCCCAGCGGCCCGACAGCATGACCCCGCCTTCGACTGCCTGCGCGCACGCGCCGACCGGATTGTAGGAACTCGACACCATGGCGTCAGGGCCCGGCGCCCATACTTCGGCCTGCGCACGCGGGTCCATCAGCGCGATCTGGTAATTGTGCACGGCAATGATGCCCAGCGCCCAGGCCGTGCTCATGTCCGCCTCGGCAATCGCAATCTGGTCGAGAAAGAAGTCCTGCGGCTTACCCTCCAGCCCCCCATGCGCGACGGGCGTGAAGTGGCGGATCAATCCTTCGGCGATGACGGCATTCACCACATCGTCGGCAATACGCCGGTTTCGCCGTCCTTCGTCGGCCCGCGCAGCCACCAGTTCCAGCGTGGACGCGGAAATTGCCATGCACTTTCTCCCCAAACGATTCATGCGTACCATAAGCAGTATCATGCTTCGCATTATTCGATAACATATCGCATATATTATGAAAGACGCGAGTTTTCCATCAGACAAATCACGCATAGCCCCAAGGGACATGTGCGCGTCGGCAATTTTCCCCGGAGCAACCGCACCGGGCATGAACCACGCCCACGAATACGGATTTCAATCACTCACTTTTTACGCAAAACACTTCCAATAGCCCGCTATATGTGCCTATATGCGTCGCAACCAACCAGCAAGAGAATGAGGATCCTGGCCATGTCACACCAATTCCAAGGGAAAGTGGCGTTCATCACCGGTGGCAGCGACGGCATCGGGCTTGCCACTGCGCGCTTGCTTGCCCGGCGCGGCGCAATCGTGGCGATCTGCGCGCGGCGGCCCGACCGGCTCGAAGCCGCACGTGCGGCCATCGCGGCCGAGGGCACGGTCGAAGCGCACCAGCTTGACGTCTCCGACGCCGATGCCTTTGCCGCGCTGGTCGCCGATGTCGCGGCGCGTCACGGACGGCTCGACATGATGGTCAACAACGCGATGTCGGTCCATTACGCACCGATCGC
>JARLJU010000309.1 GCA_031291055.1 Rudaea sp.
CAGCTTCGACACCGCGCTGTTGGGGTCGTCGATGTCGCCGAAGATGCGCGCCCGCGACGGACACGCCTCGACGCAGGCTGGCGCCAAACCCTGGCTGACCCGATGAATGCAGAAGTCGCATTTGTCGGCCGTGCCTGTGTCAGGGTTGAGAAATCTCATGTCGTAGGGGCAGGCCTGGACACAATACTTGCAGCCGATGCAGACGTCTTTGTCGATGACGACGATGCCGTCCTGCTCGCGCTTCCAGGTTGCCCCCGTCGGACAGACCTTCACGCAGGCGGGCTCTTCGCAATGATTGCATAGGCGGGGCAGGAAGCTGCGCGAAACGTCGGGGTAGTTGCCCTTTTCGATTTCCTCGACCCAGGAGCGGTTCTCGCCCAGCGGCACTTTGTATTCGGCTTTGCAGGCGACTGTGCAGGCGTGCACGCCGTAGCAACGACGCGCGTCGATCACCATGGCGTATTGCTTGCGCAGCTCAGCGGTCGCAGTATCGCCGATCGCGCGTGCGACGGTCGCCGCTCCGGCGCCGGCCACCACCGCGCCGCCGGCCGCAACGAATCCGCGCCGGCTCAGCTTCCTTAACCCTGATTTATCGCGATCCTCGGTCACTTCGAGCGCCTTTCCTGATGAAGCCGTCGTTCGCCGATACGCCCATCGCCGCGCGGTCCGTCTGGCGCGATGGTCGTTCTCTGGGCGGCCCTAGATTGCTTGCGAGTTTGCCGTTCCTGATCGCTGCGTCGGCAGGACAGTCGCCGCTTGGGTTCGGCCCTGGATTGAGACAGATCAACAACTCTACGCAACGAACGCGCTCTGCATTGTATGTCGCACGCAGTGCGAAGTACTTGTTACCATCCGGTAACCGATTATACGTAGCTGTTACTTGATGGTAACCACGCTTGATCGGCGTCAAGGCCACGGTGCGCCAAACGGCGATCCTGCGCCCGCCGAGGTAGAGCGCGATCGTCGCGGACAACCGATCCGGCGTCGGTCGGTTGCGATCCGTCACTCCGCAGCGACGGAGCGAAATATGCGAGGCATTAGGGCGACTCTGGCGCTGGCGGCGTTCCTGGCCTTCGGCGGCGCGGACGCGGCGGAAGCGCCACTGGAACCAATCCGCTTCGGTCTAACCGCAGCGGTGGTGCGCGAAAATCTCGATCTCTATGAGCGCTGGGCCGCCTATCTTGGCCGCAAGGTGGGCCGACCCGTGCGCTTCGTGCAGCGCCGCACGTACCGCGAAGCCATAGGGCTGCTCCAATCGGGAGAGAATGACTTCTCTTGGATTTGCAGCCTTCCCTTCGCGGAATATCGCGGCTCGAAACTATTCGACCTGATGGCTGTTCCGGTCTTCGAGGGACAGCCTCTGTACCGGTCGTACATCATTGTCGGCAAGGACAGTTCGTTTCACTCGATTGACGATCTGACTGATCACGTTTTTGCGTACTC
>JARLJU010000310.1 GCA_031291055.1 Rudaea sp.
CACGGTGTTCGCATTCCTCGTCAATTCATACGGCACGGTGGCCATTTTCGTCTACGTGCTGATCGCCGTGTCGCAACTGAAACTGCGCGCTCGCCTTGAGCGCGAAGCGCCGGAGAAGTTGCGCGTGAGGATGTGGTGCTATCCGTATCTGACCTGTTTCGCGATTGTCGGTATGGTCGGCATTCTGGTGGCGATGGCGTTCATACCGGACCAGCGCACGCCGCTGTGGCTCGGCGTGGTGAGTCTCGGCGTACTGCTCGTGGCGTATGCGTGGCGGGCCCGCAAACGCCGCGCGAATGGAGCGGATGCGGAATTCGCGGACTATCAGCCTCGTACCCATTGAGGCCTGTCTAACGCGTGCTGTTTGACGTGCAGCGGTAGGTCGTTCGCGATCGCCGCTGCATCTTGCTCATGACAAGCGGGCGCCATGTCCTCGCTACTTCGACACGGCCGCCGCCGTTGTCGTCGTCGCAGGCTGAAGCAACGGTCCGATGCGCAAGGCGATCTCCTTGAGCTTCGGCACCGCTTTCAACAGATCCTCCAAGCTGGACCGCGCCGTGGGTGAATGAACGGCCAACGCCGCGAGCACACGGCCATCCTCGACGTGGCGCACCGGTACCGCGACCGCCACCATCCCGCGCACGAACTCCTCGTTGTCGACGCCGATACCGCGCATGGCGAGCCGGTCGAGTTCCGCTTCCAGCAGATCGACATCGGTCAGGGTGCGGTACGTCATCGATTTGAGCGACAAGCGCCGGATGACGAGTCCGCGCTCGGCCGGCGTCATCTGCGAAAGAAACAGCTTGCCGCTGGCGGTGCAATGCAGGGGGACGCGCGTGCCCGGTTGCAGGTGCAGGCGCAAGGGTTCGCTCGTCTCGACGCGCTCGACGTACAGCACGGTATCGCCGTCGAGCACGGTGAGATTGCAGGTCTCGCCGAGCGTCTCCACGAGCGTGCGCAGCAGCGAGCGGCAAGCCCGCGTGAACGTGCTGTTCGCGAGCGTGGTCAGGGCGAGTTGCGCGGCGCGTGGCCCGAGCGCAATGGCGCGATCGGCGCCGCGCGAGTCCGGCATGTGCGTGACGTAACCGCGTGCTTCGAGCGATTCGATCAGACGCATCAAGGTTGCCTTCGGAATCTGCAGACGTGAGGACAACTGGGAGAGTGAAGACGGTTGTCCGGCGGATGCAAGTTGTTCCAGCACGCTGAGCGCGCGCAGGACGCGGGTGTCGTCGGCGGGCTCTTGAGCGGGTGAGGGGAGCTGCGTGGTGTTTCTCATGGGCCTTCCCGAGGCGGATGAAGGTGATTGCAGCCCGAACGGATCAGTGACAACCCGGATGAACGCGCGCGGACAGATCGAATAGTGAAACGAAAAAGTCGGTTTTCGTACCGGATTAATCAATCGTAACCGGATTTGCTTGAAGTCGAAACTCTCATCCAATAAATTGGGACGAAATGATCCGGTTTTAAAGGCAACGGAATCGGCACGGAGACATCAATGGTTCGGAGTTTCGACTACGTGGTCGTCGGCGCGGGATCGGCTGGTTGTGTCCTCGCCAACCGCCTCTCTGAAAATGGCCGCTACTCGGTCTGCCTGCTCGAAGCCGGTCCGCCCGACCGCTTTCTGTGGATCCATATCCCGATCGGTTACGGCAAGACCATGTTTCATCCGGTCTACAACTGGGGCTTTTACACCGACCCGGATCCGAACATGCACGGCCGCAAGCTCTACTGGCCGCGCGGGCGCACCTTGGGCGGTTCCAGTTCCATCAACGGGCTGATCTACATTCGCGGTCAGAAAGAGGATTACGACCACTGGGCGGCACTCGGCAATCGTGGCTGGAGTTGGAAGGAATGCTTGCCTTATTTCCGGCGGCTCGAACACAACGAACTCGGCGAGTCGCCGACACGCGGCGTCGACGGCCCGTTGTGGGCCTCCACGATCAAGCAGCGCCACGAACTCGTGGATGCGTTTATCGCGGCGTCGAATCGCCTGGGCGTCCCTACGGTCGACGACTTCAATCAGGGCGATCAGGAAGGGGTCGGATACTACCAGTTGACCACGCGGCATGGCTGGCGTTGTTCGACGGCAGTCGCTTACCTCAAACCCGCGCGCAAGCGTCCGAATTTGCAGATCGAGACCGACGCGCTGGCGTCGAAGATTCTCTTCGAAGGCACGCGTGCTATGGGTATTCGCTATGTACAGCACGGCAAGGTGCACGAAGTGCGCGCGCACCGCGAGGTGGTGCTGACGGCCGGCGCGCTGCAGTCACCACAATTGCTGCAGGTGTCGGGTGTCGGGCCGGCGAAACTGCTCAATGAGTTCGGTATTCCGGTGGTCGCCAATCGAGCCGGCGTCGGCGAGAATCTGCAGGACCATCTGCAAGTCCGCCTGACCTATGAAGTGACGCGGCCGATCACGACGAATGACTTGCTGCACTCCTGGACGGGCCGCGCGAAGATGGGGCTGCAATGGGCACTGTTTCGCGAAGGGCCGCTGTCCGTCGGCATCAATCAGGGTGGCATGTTCTGCCGCGCCTTGCCGGACGAAGCCAAAACCCCCGACATCCAGTTCCACTTCTCCACGCTCTCAGCCGACACCGCGGGCGGCGATGTCCACGCGTTTCCAGGCTGCACCTATTCGATCTGCCAGTTGCGCCCGGAGTCGCGCGGCAGTGTGCGGATCCGCTCGGGCGACATGCACGACGCACCGTCGATCCAGCCGAATTATCTGGCGACCGATCTCGACCGCCGCACGACGGTCGCGGGCGTGCGTTTCGCGCGGCGCGTCGCTGACACGGAACCCATGGCATCGCTGATGAAACGTGAAGTGCGTCCTGGCCCGCAGGCGCAAAGTGACGACGAGTTGCTGCACTTTTGCCGCGAATACGGTCAGACGATTTTTCATCCGTCTGGCACCGCGAAGATGGGCGTTGCGAGCGATCCGGGCGCAGTGGTCGACGAACGATTGCGCGTATATGGCACGCAAGGATTGCGGGTGGTCGACTGCTCGATCATGCCGACGCTGGTCTCCGGCAATACCAACGTACCGATTGTGATGGTCGCTGAAAAGGCGTCCAGCATGATTCTCGAGGATGCCCGCGCCGGCGACCGGCCGGCCGGGCAAGTGCAATCGCAGAGCATGGAAGCGCATTACTGACGCAAACGCCGACGCAAAAGCCGACGCAAAGGCGAAAGCAGAAGCAACGAAGTGAAGTCGTCGCAGGAAGTCATTCGAACGCCACCTGACTCGCTGCATTCGAAGTCGATAACAGCAGCGTGCAGGCGGCGAATTCGTGCCCCCAGGAGGAGACAGGCAGGGGCTCAAAAGTGCTGCGTTGCCGGGACGGCGCGCGGCCATCCATTGGAGGAGGCGCTATGGCAATCGATAAGCGGGTGATACGCCGCGTTGCATTCGCGAGCGTGATTGGAGCGACGGTCGAATGGTATGACTTTTTTCTGTACGGCGTGGTGGCCGGCATTGTGTTCAACAAGCTGTACTTTCCTGCCCACGATCCGCTCGTCTCGACGATGCTGGCCTACGGCACGTTCGCCGTCGGCTTCGTGACGCGGCCGCTCGGCGGTGTGATCTTCGGTCACTTCGGCGACAAGGTTGGACGCAAGTCCGCTTTGATTTGCACGCTCATCATCATGGGGATTTCGACGGCGGGCGTCGCCTTCGTGCCGACCTTCGCTCAGATCGGCATCTGGGCGCCCATTCTGCTGCTCTTCTTGCGCGTGTTGCAGGGTATCGGGCTCGGTGGTGAATGGGGCGGCGCGGTGCTGATGGCCTATGAATATGCGCCGCCGAACCGGCGCGGCCTGTACGCAAGCTTGCCGCAGATCGGCTTGTCGATTGGCTTGTGCCTCGCGTCGGGCATCGTCGCGGGCATTTCGCGGCTGCTGCCGGAAGCGGCCTTCCTCTCGTGGGGCTGGCGGGTCGCGTTTGGTGCTTCGTTGCTGCTCGTGGTGCTCGGCCTCTACATCCGCCTCAAGGTGATGGAGACACCCGAGTTTCTCGCGCTCAAGCGCAACCGCCGTGACGTGAAAATCCCCTTCGTCGACATGATCACGCGCTATCGCAGTTCGGTGCTGCTCGGCATGGGCGCACGCTGGATCGACGGCGTGTTTTTCAACATCTTCGCGGTGTTCATGATCGGCTACCTCACGCAGCGTCTTTCGATGAGCCGCACGGAAGCGCTCACCGGGGTGATGATCGCGGCGATGGTGATGTGTTTCTTCATTCCGTTCTTCGGCAGGATGTCGGACCTGATGGGACGCGCGCGCGTGTATCGCTGGGGCTCGCTGATCTGCGGCGCTTCGGTGCTGCCGGCGTTCTGGCTGATGGAGACGCAGGCCGGCAATACGCTCGCCGTCTGGCTCGGCATCGTGATCCCCTTCGGCATCTTCTACGCCATGGTCTATGGACCGGAAGCGGCGCTCTTTGCCGAACTGTTCGACCCTGAGGTGCGTTATACCGGCATCTCGTTCGTGTATCAGTTTTCGGGCATCTTCGCGAGCGGCCTCACGCCGATCATCGCGACGGCGCTGCTGCGCCTGAATGGTGGCAAGCCCTGGTACGTGTGCGTCTATGTGATTTTGTCGGCGCTGCTCTCGGCATGGGCCGCGCGCGCGATGGAACGACGCGCGAAACCCTTCGACGAGATGGCAACGGCGCGTTGACGGCGCGGCTCGCCGGGTCGATGCGGATGAAGCGCGTCGCCCACGGCGCCAGATTCTGTTTATAATAAAAACGGAACAAAATGTACCGAAAATTAACATCGTCGCCCGGCAGCGCGGAACGAATATCCCCGTAGTGGGGAGGAGAATGAAGTGACTGATATCGTGACTGGCAAACCCGACAGAATGGTCGCGGTACGCAGCGTTTTCGGCATCGATTCGAGCCTCATGGTGCCTGCTTTCAGCGAGCGCGACGACCACGTGCCGGAGATCGACGAGGTCTACCGCTTCAATCCGGAAGTGACGCTGGCGATTCTGGCCGGCTTCAGCCGCGACCGCCGGGTGATGGTGCAGGGCTTGCACGGTACCGGCAAGTCGACGCATATCGAGCAGGTCGCGGCGCGGCTCAACTGGCCGTGCGTGCGCGTGAATCTCGACGGCCATATCAGCCGCCTCGATCTGGTCGGCAAAGACGCGATCGTGGTGCGCGACGACCTGCAGGTCACCGAGTTTCAGGAGGGGATCGTGCCATGGGCATTGCAGCGCCCGGTCGCCCTGATCTTCGACGAATACGATGCGGGGCGTCCCGATGTGATGTTCGTGATCCAGCGCATTCTCGAACGCGACGGCAAGTTCACCTTGCTCGACCAGAACCGCGTGATTCATCCGCATCCGTACTTTCGCATGTTCGCCACCACCAACACGGTGGGGCTGGGCAATTTGAACGGCTTGTATCACGGCACGCAGGTGCTGAATCACGCGCAGATGGACCGCTGGAACGTGGTGGCCACGCTAAACTATCTGCCGCGCGCGGAAGAGGCCGGCATCGTGCTGGCGCGTGTACCGGAACTCGCTGACGAGGCGGGACGGGCGCTGATCGAATCGATGGTGAGTGTGGCGGAACTCACGCGCAAGGGCTTTGCCAGCGGCGACCTGTCGACGCTGATGTCGCCGCGCACGGTGATCAACTGGGCGGAGAACTGTCAGATCTTCCGCGATCCTGCGATGGCGTTTCGTCTGACCTTCCTGAACAAGTGCGATGAGGCCGAGCGCTCAATCGTGGCTGAGTATTTCCAGCGCTGTTTTGGGACTGAGCTCGAGGCCAACGCGAACGTTGAAGACCACGCTGCGGGTTCGCGCTGATGGCCTTGGACAGGCAGGCGGTCTCGCGGCAATCGGATCCGGGCGACGCGGTACTACGCCAAGCGACCCCGGATGAGGCGGTCGTTCGGCAAGCGCCACCGAGCCAGGCGGCCCTTCGGCAAGCGGCCCAGGACCAGCTGACCCAGCGGCAAGCGACCCTCCGCGCGGAGCAGCGCGAGGCGCTGTGCGCGGCGGCCGTGCGCGCGCTGACCGGCGACGCCTCATTGCACTACCGCGAAGGCCGGTTGTGCCGCGATCTTCGGCCTTTGCCCTTGCACGCGCCCCATCTGCGTACCGACCCGCAGCAAGACGACTTCGCTTCTCTGCGCGGCGCCGCCGATGGCGCGGCCTTGCGCCTCATGCACTCCGACGCGGCGCTGCACAGCCGGCTATGCCCGAGCGATCGCGTCGAACGCCTCGTGTTCGAACTGCTCGAGCAATTGCGGTGCGAAACACAGACCCCGCCCGGCATGCCGGGCCTGGTGCAGAATCTGCGCGATCGTTTCGAGGCCTGGTCGCAGGCTTTCTACCGCTCCGGGCTGGCCGAGGACCATCTCGGCATTCTTCTGTACACGGTGGCGCAGATTGCGTGGTCGCGGCTGACGGGCTGGCCCGTACTCGAAGAGACCGAAGGCCTGATCGAAGCCACGCGCGCGGCCATCGTGCCGGTGCTGGGCGTGTCGCTGGCGGGCTTGCGCCGGCATCGGGCTGAGCAGGGCGCGTTCGCTGTCCATGCGCTCGAACTCGCAAGGCTAGTGGGCGACATGATCCGAGCCGTCCGCGCCGAGGGGCTGGACGATGCCAAGGATGACCCACAGGAGTACGACGACAAGGCCCCGCGTACGGGGTTCTCGCTGTGGTTCGACGTCGAGGACGACGAATACAAGGACATGGCCGTCGCGCTGACCGGCAAGAGCCGCGTGCTCGAAGCCTCGAAGCAGGGCTATCGTGCCTTTACCACGCGCTATGACCGCGAGATAGTGCCTGGCGCGCTGGTCCGCAAAGCCTTGCTCAGCGAGTTTCGCGAGCGGCTCGACGAACGCGTCGCGGCCCAGGGCATCAACGTGGCGCGGCTCGCGCACGCACTGAAGGCGGCGCTGGCGATCTCGCAACGCGATGGCTGGTCGTTCGGTGAAGAGCATGGCCGCATCGACGGACGGCGCCTCGCGCAACTGGTCAGTTCTCCCGCTGAACGGCGCCTGTTCCGGTTGGAGCGCAACACGCTCATGGCGGACTGCATAGTCGGCTTCCTGATCGATTGCTCGGGCTCGATGAAAGCGCATATCGAGCCGGTGGCGACCATGGTGGACATCCTCACGCGCGCGCTCGACCAGGCGGGCGTGACCACCGAGGTATTAGGGTTCACCACCGGGGCCTGGAATGGCGGCCGGGCCCGGCTCGAGTGGCTGGCGCATGGCCGGCCGCCGCATCCGGGGCGGCTCAATGAACTGTCTCATCTGGTGTTCAAGGACGCCGACCGCAGTTGGCGACGCGCTCGCGCCGATATTGCCGCGCTCTTCAAGGCGGACCTGTTTCGCGAGGGCGTGGATGGCGAAGCGGTCGACTGGGCCTGCGGGCGTCTCGTCGCACGTCCCGAAGCGAGACGGATCCTGATCGTGATCTCGGATGGCAGCCCCATGGACAGTGCGACGGGCCAGGCCAACGACGCCTTCTATCTCGACAACCATCTCAAAGCCGTCGTGGCGCGCCATGAAGCTTCGCGCGACGTGGAGGTGCTGGGCTTGGGTGTCGGGCTGGATCTCAGCCCGTATTACCGACGTTGTGTGGCGGTGGACCTTTCCGTGCCGCCCGACATGAAGCTGTTCGCGGAGATTGTGGGATGGATCGGTGGGGGTGGGAGGGCCCGCAAAGGCTAGCGGATATAAGCGGGCTTACGGCTTCCCAGTCGCAGCGCCGCAACCGCGGCTTTACGCGGATCTTGCGACGCCCCTCAATGCGAACTGGAACTGCATCTTCTCGATGGCAAGAAACGTTCTCTTCCATAATGATGGCAGCGTCGAATTCAACGGCAAAATCCTCGATGACAATATCCATGACTACGCACCCTGACCAAACACCAAAGGTGCGAGCGCACGCGCTGGCGCACGCAACTTTTATCATCTCGGGTGATGTTGTAGTGCCGGACTTCTGGACCGAGTATTTTGGCATTCCCCCGGATTCCACAATCACAAAAGGAAAGCCCTTTTTATATCCCTCCGGCAAGCTCAGCACCCGCCCCGGGAAATTGGGTTTGTGGGCGGTAAAAAGCGAGTCTGCGGTGTGCAGCGATCATCTCACCCCGCATTTGCGATACCTGACGGATCGGCTTTTATTGCCGCGTGCTGGCCTACGCGATCTCGTTTGCCATGACGAAGCGAAGATGTCTTTCTGGTGCTACTGGCAAAACGAAACCGGTGACCGCGTGCCCGATGTGCCTGACGACATTCGCGCGATGATGGAAGAGATGGGCGGCACCATCGAGATTGACGAGTACCGGTAGCCGGCTCACCCGCAAGCGTCACGACGCAAGCGGCGTCGTGTGTGCATCCAGCGGTGCTTCTGCGGTTTGCGCTTGCACAGCAGTCACGGCGATCACGAAGTAGATATCGTCCGCACTGCACCCACGCGAAAGATCGTTGGCCGGCTTTTTCAGACCCTGCAACAACGGGCCGATTGCTTTCGCATCGCCGATCCGCTCAGCCAGCTTGTAGCCGATATTGCCGGCCTCCAGGCTGGGGAAAATCAGCACATTGGCGTGTCCGTGCACCTGCGAATGCTCGATCTTGCGCATCGCGATCTCGGAGACGAGTGCGGCGTCCAGTTGCACGTCGCCGTCGATCGCGAGATGCGGACGCTGGGCCCTCACCTGGCGCGTCGCTTCCACGACTTTGTCGACTGCCGCGTGGTGGGCGCTGCCGCTGGTCGAGAATGACAGCATGGCCACGCGCGGTTCTTCCATCAACAGGCTTTGCGCGCTGTCGGCCGCCGCCATCGCAATCTGGGCCAACTCACCCGCGTTGGGGTCCACTACCAGCCCGCAGTCGGAGAAAATCAGGCCGCCTTTGAGCGTGTGAAAGGGCTCGCACAGCATCATCAGAAAGAAACTCGACACCAGTTTGAACGACGGATGGATGCCGATGATCTGGATCGCCGTGCGGACCACGTCGGCGGTCGTGTGGACGGAGCCGGCCACCGAGCCGTCGGCGTGACCGAGCCGCACCATCAGGTTGGCGAAGCAGAGGGGCTTGAGGATTTCCTGCTTCGCTTCGTCCAGCGTCATGCCTTTCTTGCGGCGCAGTGCGAAGAGTTCCTCGCTAAAGGACTCGGCGAGCGGCGAGACGGCAGGATCTACCAACTCCATGCCGGACAGTTCGATGTTTTGCTCGGCAGCCGCCGCGCGAATTTGCGCGCTCGGACCCACCAACACGATGCGGGCGATGCCTTCACGCGTGGCGCGTTGCGCGGCCTCCAGCATGCGGGGATCTTCCGCTTCGCAGAGCACGATGCGTCTTTGCGAAGTGCGGGCGCGCTCGATGATGCGATTGATGGCTTTCATGGCACGGGGCGGCGGTCACGGTTGAAAAAGAGGGAGCGGCAAACGAAGGCGGCAGGAGAGGACGCAGGCAGCCAACGAGTGCGGCGCGAAAACAAAGCGACGCAAAAACAATGCGGCGCAAAAACAAATCGGCCAGAAACACAGCAGCCGAATGCAAAGCAGCAAGAAACAAAGAACCCAGAAACAAAGAGACCGGAAACGGCAGGGGAAATCCCGTTTCCGGCCCGCCGGGCAGCGGGAATTCATCTCCCGGCGCCCGGACCGTCAGACAACGGACGGATCAAACATAGTCCTTGTACTTGTCGAGCAGGCGCACCGGCTTGGCCAGCGCATCGCGGCGGAACGGATCGCCGAGCTCGCGGGTGCACATGATCTCGATGATGGTGGTCTTGCCATGGTTCATCTGTGCATCGATCGCACGCTTCAACGCGGGGCCGACGTCCTCGAGCCGATCCACCGTGATCCCCTCGGCGCCCATCGCGCGCGCGATGCCGGCGAAGCTCTGGTTGTCGAGTTCACCTGCGACGAAGCGACGGTTGTAAAAATCGACCTGGTTCTTCTTCTCGGCGCCCCATTGCCGGTTGTGGAAGACCACCGCGGTAACCGGAATGTTGTGACGCACACAGGTCATGGTTTCCATCAGGCTCATGCCCCACGCGCCGTCGCCGGCATAGGAGACCGCAGGGCGATGGGGTGCCGCAACCTTGGCGCCGATGATGGTGGGGAACGCGTAGCCGCAGTTGCCCCAGCTCATCGCGGCGAAGAAGCTGCGCGGCTTCTTGAATCGCAGGTAGCTGTTCGCCACGGAGTTGATGTTGCCGATGTCGGTGGAGACCATCACGTCGTCCGGCATGGCCTTTTCGAGCTCGCGCAAGACCTGGCGCGGGTGCAGATAGGTGCCGCCGCCGGGCGTGCGCTCGCCTTTTTGCTCCTCGATCATGTCCAGGCTGTAGGGGTCGCGCTCATGCGTCCAGCCATCCAGTTCCTTCTCCCATGCCGCCTTCTCGGCGGCGATTTCGCCGGCGCGTTCTTCACGCGAGGCGTCGCAGGCGAGGGTGCGGCCATCGAGGCGCTGCGTGAGTGCAACCGCGGCGGCCTTGGCGTCGCCGCAGATGCCCACGGAGATCTTCTTCACCAGGCCGAGCATCTTGTGGTCGGCATCGATCTGGATGATTTTGGCGTTCTGCGGCCAGTAGTCCATGCCGTGCTGGGGCAGCGTGCCGAACGGTCCCAGACGCGAACCGAGCGCGATCACAACGTCGGCGCGCGAGATCAGCTTCATCGCTGCCTTGGAGCCCTGATAGCCGAGCGGGCCGCACCACAGCGGGTGATCGGCGGGGAAGGAGTCGTTGTGCAGGTAGCTGTTGACGACCGGCGCGCCCAGACGCTCGGCAAGCGCCTTGCATTCCTCGATCGCATCGGCCATGACCACGCCGCCGCCGGAGATGATGACGGGGAATTTGGCCTGGGCGAGCAGTTCGGCCGCTTCGTTCAGGCGTTGATCGCCGCCGGGGCCGCGGTCGAGACGCTGCGGCTGCGGAATCTCGGCCTTGATCTGACCGTAGAAGTAATCGCGCGGAATGTTGAGCTGGGTCGGACCCATTTCGGCGAGCGCGCGGTCGAAGCAGCGGCCGGTGAATTCGGCCATGCGCGCGGGGTGGGTGACGTGCCCCTGGTACTTGGTGAACTCCTGGAACA
>JARLJU010000311.1 GCA_031291055.1 Rudaea sp.
AAGCCGACCATCGTGCCAATACTGTAGATTTCGCCCGCGGCGAGGAAGAAGACCAGATACGCGCCGAACTGCCGGGACGCGACGAAGAAGTCATGAACGCTTTGCGCGCCATGCCCTTTCTTGGACCGTATCGCCAGATACAGCGAGAAGAGAATCAAACCGAGAAAGACAACGGTGGACATCCGGGCTCTCCTGCTGCGTCAGTGGGTTTGCGGAGGGGCATCGTCCGCGGGACGATCGAACAGACGCCAGCACACCTGCAGGCAGATCGACGTCAGCACAACCCACACAAAAATCCACGCGTAGATGAACGGCACACCAAGGACGAATCGATCGACCGAAGCGACCCAGGGCAGCAGGCCTATTACACCGATATAGGGGATGCCGATCCCAATCAGGAACTTGAGCATGGAGTCTCCGTCTGTTTGTTGTGATCGATGAAATCATGTCTGCTGAATCCGCCTGCCGGTGAAAGACCGAACCGGGTAGTAGCAGTCAGCGGCGAGCGGAGCTGGCACGGCGGCCAAGGCAGACGAATTCAGTATCGGTGGCCGAAAATGCACCTGACTAGTACCAGCGATAATAAATCGCCTGGTCCACACGCGGGACCCTGAGCAGACATTGCACCCGCTCCCAGGCAAATGGCAAGGTCGTTTTTACGTGACCAGGGCGACCAGCCCGGAACACAGCAGCAAAGCACTCACGAGATGTTCGAGCCGGCGCACCGGCACGCGTGGACCCAGGCGCTCCCCCATGGAGACGCCGAGCACGAACACCGGCACGAGCAGCACTAGCGAACTGAGCTGGGGCGTGTGAACCTGATGCTCGGCCACAAAAAGGGCCACCACGCCCACATAGAGCACCGCAAAATAAGCGAGGAGATTGGCGCGCAGCGTCGACCCCTGGCCGATGCCGTTGAAGTAGTAGACGGCCGGCGGACCGCCGATGCCGCCCAGCGCGGTCAGCGCGCCGCTCATTGCGCCGGCTGTGAAGGTCGGCCGACAGCCGCTATTGTGAAGCCAGCGCCAGCCCCGCATGTGCATCACCGTGGAGGCAAGCACGGCGACCGCTACGAGCCGGCGAAGCTCCAGCGCGTTCTCGCTCGCCATCCACAGGGTCGTGACTGCCGTGCAACCCATGGCGACCAACGCAAGTGGAATCACGGTGCGCCAGCGCACCGCGCTCGCCCAGCTGCGCACGCCTTGCAGCGAGGTCGCAAAATGGATCAGGACGATGAGGACGCCGGCTTCGGGCGCGGGTATCAACAGGCCGAACAGCGGCGCCATGACGAGCGCGCCGCCGAAACCGGTCAAACCTTTTGCCATGCCTGCCACCAGGGTCACCAGGGCGAGGCACCCCAGTACGGAAGGCGTATCGACAACATTCATGAGTCGTAGGTTCGCAATAGACGGAGAATCGAAGGTCAAATCGATTGCTACGTTTCGCGCACGACGACATCTTCAGGAAAGGGCCGGTATCGTCGCAGTATTCCTCACGCCCGCGTAGTGCCAGCGGCGCCCTTTCGATGGTGCCAGACGCGACTGGCGCTCCGAACGCCCCGTTATCGACGGCACTCGCAAAGGGGCGCTTACCTTTCATTTTTTGGTTTTGCCCTTTTTTGGGGTCGAATACGCTCACCAGGCATCACTGCCTGCATAACGCATCGCCACGGCCAAAGCGATGCCCCAGACCAGCGCGGCGAGCAGCGACAGGACAATCGCAAAATAGACCGCCACGCGAACGCCCATGTCGAGCGGCTGGATCGCGCTCATCAGCGCGCCGAAGATCGCAACGCCAAATGCGGACCCTGTCTGCCGGCTCGCGTTAAGCACGGCCGCCGCGACGCCGGCGCGCGCCTTGTCCACCCCCGCCATCAACGCGGCAGTCGCTGCCGGCGTAATCACCCCCGCCCCGAAACCGACAGCCGGAAAGCAAAGCGCAATACGCCAATACGGCGCGTCGTCCGCGAGCGCGACCAACCCGGCGAAACCGAGTGCATATAACAGGAAACCACCGCAAACGAGCCGGTGCGCACCATACGCCCGGTTCAGCGCGCCGGATACAAAGCTGCCGAGGGTCACCATCGCGGTCAACGGCAGGAAGGCCAGGCCGGTCTGCAAGGGTGTCCATCCGCGCGCAGACTGGAAGTACAGGCTCAGCAGGAAAAATAACCCGTAAAAAATCAGGCCGGAGATCAGCGAAACGAACGCCGATGCCGAAAACACCGGACTCCGAAAGAAGCCC
>JARLJU010000312.1 GCA_031291055.1 Rudaea sp.
AGCGGGCAGCTCGCCAGTCAGGCGGCCGAACAGGTACGGCGGCAGACAGCGCGCGATGAGCGATGAATTGTGAGTGGGGACCAACGTATCGCCCACAAGATACATGCCATCCGGGTGCTCCACCTGGATGCAGTTTCCCCAACCGAAATCGCCTGTTTCGACGCGTACTACTGACCGCCTGCGCTTCATGGCTTTCGGCTTGAATGCTTCACGATAACGTAGCACTCGGCAAGGGATAACCACGTCAGGCTGGAAACACACTTGCGCCACGCGTTCCCGGCCTTGAATGCTTGACGTGCTCAAACGCGGCTCAAACCATGTCGTGGTGACCCGCCAACCAAATGTAGCGACTAGTCGTTCAACAGACTTCACCAATTCAGGTTCTGTATTAGAAAACGTCACGCGCCCATTTTTGGGGTAGACATACCCGTCTGAATCGATCAATCCCGCAAGCAATTCCATCCGTTGCGCAAAACTGGCAGAGAAATACGCGCCCGGAATGAATTTAGGTTTCCGGCCCCCTTCGCTGCGATAGCCTTCGTTGAGCAAATGTAAATCGCGCAAAGGCTGACGGATGCCCGCGAAGCTAGCGTGAAAATCTTTCTCATTACAACGCCAGCGCCGTGTTTCTGCATAACCATCCGCTTCAATGCCTGCAAAAATCGCTGTATCTTCGCCAGAAACGGTTATACGGGCCTCTGTGCGCGTGCCGTCACCCAGCCACATGCCCAGAGTATATGGAGCCAGTGGAAGCGTTTTTGACGCGTTTTCGAGCGGCCGCACGGCGGGTAATTGAAAATTTGCGCGCGCGCCGCGCATGCCGGGTGTACCGCACCACGTACCGCGCGCAGCGACTTCGCACGTTTCGAAGATGCGCGCCGCGCGCCCGTTAATCCAAGTGGGATGCAACAGCCACTCATGCTGACTGTGCGTGCCGATCTGCGCGCCATCGCTTAACGTCACACGCATATCGGACGGCATTGACGACGCTATGGCGATTACGCGAGTTGTCGTGCCGTCAGGGCGGTACACCACGTCCCCCGCGCACAGTTCGCCATGCGTGATCCAGCCACGATTGGCTGTCAAGACGCTTACAGAACTTTCAATTTCCTTGCCATGTTGAGGGGGTGCGGTGAGCATGAGCACTGGCCGCTTGCCGGCGAGCACGTCATCGACGAACTGATCAACCGCGCGGCACACGTTGGCGCTAAATGCTGAATGCTTAAATCGCGGCCGATGTACTGCCGATACGAACGCTGCGAAGTTTGTCCGCGCGATCTGCGTGAGAAAATCTACGGGGTCTAGAATTTTGTCCATGCGAAATTAGACCACGCTCCACCGCAGCACGCAACTACTTTGCATCGAGAAGCCCTTGTGCCGCCAATTCCTTCAACTGCTCGACGTAGGTCTCGCGTTGCTCGACCGACAACGCTTCGACGAACGTCGAAGCACTCGCGATCTCCAGCACGGCCTTATCGAAGCCGAGCAGCTTCGTAAGCATCGCGAAAGCTTTGTCTTTCGACCGCATCTTCGGCACGAGCTGGCCTTGCCTTATGTCAAAACCTTCGACCAGCCGGCCGAAACGCTCGGTCTTGAGCCGTTCGTGGTCCATCACATAGCGCTCGATCGCGCCCACGCCGCCGCACGTCGCGCACGTCGCCAGCGTGCCGTCGTCGCGAATCGCGCCGTCGGCGAGCGTTTCACCGCCTACGACGCCGCGCCCTGCGCAGTCCGGGCACACCACGACCCGCACGCGCAACAGGTCCGCCAAGTTGACGTTGATCAACTCGACTAGGTCAGCGACGAGAGATGCCTTGATTGGCTGCACGCGGTAGTCCATGTGCGCCAGTGTAGCGCAATTGCGTAGTCATCTCGATAGACACGCCCTATGGACAAGCAGCCCACTATGACAGAATGACATGACAATCAATAAATCAACTTAGTATAGGAAACTAAAAAGTGAGTTAATTTACCTAGTACTATGTGGTTACGCTATATAGCGCTCTATGAAAAATGACGTTGTCAGGCGTCATTTTGTCATTAGCACGGTCGTTCGCTAAACTTCCGGGCAATTTTCGTTTATCATGGCACTACACCCATTCGGAGGTTGTACCCATGATGCGCTCGATCCTCCTCGCCAGTCTCGTCGCCGCGTTCACCGGCTGCGCAGCGTCTGCCACATCCGACCAACTGAGCACCGCGCTTACGCAGACCGCTACGCTGGTTGCGAACGCCTGCAAGGTCGTTCAGCCGACTGTCTCGGGCGTTGCTACCGTCACCGGCGACAGCGCGCTCACCACTGGCGCTACGATCAACGGCGTGTTCTGCGCCGCGAATACGGCTGCTGTTGCGGGTGCGGCGAGTACGGCTGCTGTTGCAGGCGCGGCGAGTGCACCGGCCGCGAGCAAGTAGGTACCGTGGACACGCTGCTGCTTGACACCGCCGTGTGGGATTTGACAACGGACGTCTATGGTAATCTGGCAACCGTCGGCGACGCCACGCCTGCGAGCGCACAGACCGGCCCCGGCATGCGACTCGCGCAAGATGTAGCGACGCGCTGTCGGGCGTGGCGCGGCGAGGTCTACTACGACACGACGCAGGGCATCAAATATTCAACAATTCTGGGCCTGGCGCCAAATTTATCGGTCCTGCAAAACGCTTTCAACACCGAGGCGCTGAAAGTGCCAGCGTGCGAAACCGCCATTGCGCAGTTCTCATTCAATGCAGGCTCGACGCGCGAAATCACCGGCAAGCTCTCCGTTGCTGATGTAGCCGGCAACAGCGGCACCGTCACACTGACATGAGCAAATTCCTTACCGATCTCGACGTTGTACTCCTGAGCGACAGCGCGAACAGCGACCGCGGCGCCTGGCGACTGCAGAACGAATTGGTCTATCAGTCTGATGCCGCTGCGACGGTGTTCGTCGTGTCGACCGGATTCGTGACCGATTTTGCGAGCGTACCGCGCATTCCTGGCGTGTTCGATCTGGTCGGCGATACCGCGCATGCAGCCGCGACGTTGCACGACTGGCTGTACGCTACGCACGCCGTACCGCGCGACGTAGCCGACGCCGTATTGCAGGAAGCCGCGAAAGTCTCGGGCGTGGCATCGTTCAAGGCGTGGTTGATGTGGGCCGGCGTGCGCCTGGGCGGCGCGTCGCACTGGACGAAGTAGTGGCCTACGTCAACATTCCTGTCTCGTCGGCCGCGAATACGGCGTTCTCGTGCATTCTGGACGGCCAGTCCGCGCAGATCAAACTCGAGACGACCGACTACGGCCTGTACGCGACTGTCAACTATAACGGCGTTGAGATCGCGACAAGCCGCCTATGCCTGGACCGGACGGACATCAATTCGGCGCGCTATCTCGGCATGCCGCAGGCGCTTTTCTTCGCCGATCTGCAGGGCCAGACCGATCCGGTCTACACCGGATTCGGTACGCGCTACGTACTCTGCTACGGCGATCCGCAGGATAACGGCGGTACGGCCGTTGGTTGACATTCCGGTTTAATTTCGTTAAACTGCACGTTCAATACTGGTGGACGTGTAATGACAGCCTACTATAACGAAATTGACCCTTACGCCGCGCAGTGGCTCCGCAATCTGATCGAAGCGGGCCACATCGCGTATGGCGTTGTCGACGAACGGAGCATAGAAGATGTACGACCCGATGAAATTCGCGGATACACCCAATGCCATTTCTTCGCGGGGGTCGGCGTCTGGAGTCTCGCCTTGCGCAACGCAGGCTGGCCCGACGACCGACCCGTCTGGACCGGTTCCTGCCCGTGCCAACCTTTCAGCGCGGCAGGCAAAGGAGCTGGGTTTGCTGACGAGCGGCACCTATGGCCTACGTGGGACTGGCTCATCAGCGAGTGCCGCCCTCCAGTCATCTTTGGAGAACAGGTTGCGAGCAAAGACATCGATCCTTGGATCGACCTTGTTCAAGCTGACTTGGAAGCGATGGGTTACGCCCTCGGGTGTGTCCCGTTCCCGTCTGCGAGCGTCGGTGCTCCGCACATCCGCGACCGAGCGTACTTCGTGGCCCACGCCGACTACGCGCGATCACAAGGACGGAAGCGAGTGCGCGAACGTGCCGCTGAACGCGCTGCTGGGTCGGGTGGCTTGGTTGGCGTCATGGCCGACGCCGATGGCGGGAACGCCGGCGCAGAAGGGATACAACGCCGCAGGCAACACGGACAGCAGTCGTCGCATGGTGGCGCTCGTGGCGGGTTGGCCGACGCCGCAAACGTCGGACTCGACGGGCGGCGGTCAGGCGAAGCGCGCAATGGGCAAGACACGGCATGGCTCGAATCTGAACGACTTCGCGATGCTATCGAGTTGGCCGACACCGAGAGCATTGGACGGCGAGAACGGAGCGCGGACGCTCTCCGGAGCGGAGAACGAAGCGGCTCGCAAGGTCTGGAACAACGACCTGGGGACGTGCGCCTTCTCGGTCGATATGAACCAGCCGGTCCGACTAACGGTTTCTGGCGAGATGCTGACTGGCTGCTCTGCCGGGACGAAAAGTGGCGGCCAGTTGAACCCGGCTCATTCCCGCTGGCTGATGGGGCTCCCGCCCGAGTGGGACGCTTGCGCGCCTACGGTAACGCGATCAACGCGGAAGCGGCGCGAGTCTTCATCGAAAGCGCGAGGGCCTGCCTGCCTTGCACAAGTCGCGACTATCCGTTACAGTCGGATCGTCTTCTGCTGAGCTGTGATGAGTGAGCTTAACCGGGCCGCAAGCCCGGTTTTTTTGGGACGCTTCACATGCTTAAATCCCGCACAATCACACTGGCCGGCCGCGACGACGGGCTAAAGCTGCGTCTCACCGAACTACCCGCTATGCTGGCTGACGCGCGAGCGCGTGCGGTCTTGAAGCGGCTCGGGGAGGACCCGGACGGCGGTGTGGCAGCGCTGGCGTTCAAGCATTCGCGTGAAGCGTTGAAACTCGGCGTCGATACGCTGTTGCCGTTCGTGCAAGGCGCGATTGGTGCGCACGAGCTCGATCTGCGCCGCGACATCAAGGACTGGCGCAATGTCGAGCGGTTGCAGAATGCCGCGCTGCTCCTACATGTCGATTTCATGCTCGGTCGCGAAACGCTCGAAATCCCCGTGACTTTTCAGGCGCAGAGCATCCTGGCCGGCAGCGGCAGCGCCCGTGCGACGTTTTGTTCGCCGCAGATCGCGGCGGTGCTAGAATCCGGGAAAGGAACATATCGCGAACTGGAAACCGTGCTCAGCACCGAGGACGTTTTCAATCTCGTCGAAATCATCAACGTAGCGGCGCTGCGCGAGTGGCACGCACACCAGGCGACGCAATGATCGACACTTACAATCTGTCCGAAGACACGCGCATGCATCAGGTGCATGGCGTACACGGCCGCGACGCCGGTAAGACGTTCTGGTGCGTCGAAATCGATCCGCTGGCGCTCAGTGGCTATGTGCTGCGGCTCGTATCGGCGTTGCGCGTCGAGTCATACGAGGCGCTGCTCGCGCAGATCACCGGCGCGCAGGGCGAAAACGGCGTGCCGCTCGACGCTATCATGCAAATGTTGCAGGGCGCGGACCCCCGCGCGATACATGCGCTGCTGTCGGAGCTGCTCGATTATGTGCTGATCACACCCGATCCGAAGCACCCGGGCGTCAAGCGCGCGCTGGTGGAGAATGAGATTCGTGAGATTCGCACGCTCGGCGATGTGCTGATGGGCATCGCGAAGCTGAACTTCCGGTTTGGTGAATAGTCATGGCGAGCGGCTCGACTGCCCAAGTCGTCGCACTGCAGGCGCTGTCGGTTGCGGCGTCGAGCGCGTCAGGGCTCAATCCGGCGACGCCGATTTACGCCGTCGTGTCGAGTGACACGTTCCTGCCGCTCGCGACCCCTGATTCCTGGGGTGAGTTCAGCGCGAAGTACGAGACGCAGCTGTCCGACTACCCGCAGGAGTATGGTGCGTATCAGCCGTACAACAAGGTCAAGCGCCCAATCGAGGTCATGGTCCAGCTGATCAAGACAGGCTCTGACCTTGCGCGTTTCGCATGGCTTGCGGCGATCCAGCAGCAGGAATCGAACAGCCCGGAGCAGCTCTACACGCTGATTTCGCCACAACTGATCGCGACCGACTACTCGCTGTCCGGACTTTCATATGAGACGCGGCAAGACCGCGGCTCGAACAAACTGTTCTTAAACCTGCGCTTCACCGAGATCCCGCAGATCGCGTCGAGCAGCGGCACTTACACGGACACGCTGAGCGCGAACAGCTCACCGGTAAGTCAGCTGGGCCAGCTCTACACGAACGCGATGAGCGCCGCGACGACTGCGCTCGTGAACGCGAAGTCATTCATTATGGGGTGATGCATGGCCGCGAATCAGAGCGTGATCGACGAACTTGTAGTCAAGCTGACGCTCGACGCGAACGACTACAAAAAGAATGAGCAGATCGTCATCAATCTGATCAACAAGACCGAAATCACGCTCAAAGACGCAGACAAGAAGCGCGACGAGCGCGCGCGCAAAGAGAAGAAACAGAAGCAGGAATCGCTGAAGGACTACAAGGCGCTCGCTGACGGCATCAAGAAACTGGCACTGACGACTGCGTCTTTGCTCGGCGTCGGCTCGGTCGGCGGCGTCGTCGCGCTCCTGACGGGCTTCGCGAGCATGGAGACCGGTCTGCGCCGCGCCGCGGTGTCGACGGGACTGTCCAACCGCGAGTTGCAGGCTTGGGGGTCAACCGCGCGCCGCCTGGGCGCTGACGCGCAAAGTAGCACGGCCGCTATCGCCGATCTGTCGCGCGAGCAGCAACAGTTCAATCTCACGGGCAACGCTCCGACGCTACAGGCGTTCGCGCAATTGGGCGTTCGCGTCGGCCCGAACACGAACATTGCCGACATGCTCGGCCAGGCGCAGCAAATCTACCGCAGCGCCGCGCCGGCGCAGAAGCAGCAGATCGAAGCTGGACTCTCCGCGCGGGGCGTCCAGCCCGACCTGATTCTCGCGATTAAGTCCGAGACCGATGTGCGCGAGGCGTACAACAAGTCGCTGGCCGAATCGACTGACGAAAACAAGAAAGCGCTCAACACACTCTACGATGCGATTTCGGCTGTCACAAATGCGATGACCGCATTCGCGAACACGATCGCGACGGCGGTGCAGCCCTACATCGCGCAATTCGGGCAATGGGCGAGCCAGGCGGCGGTGCGCCTCGGGCAGTTCGTCACGAAAGTGCTTGAGGCTGGCGGCGGCATAGACGGCTTCATGAAAGTACTGGATGCCGAGGCACCGGAACTCGCCGCGAACTTGCGCACACTCGGTAGTGTGCTCGTCGGGCTCGGGCAAACCGCGCTTGTCATCGTCTACGGCCTTCGTCAGCTCAGCAACGCAATTAGCGCACTGAGCGATTGGGTGTTCAATCATCTCGGAGGGACCGCCCAGAAGAATGTCTCTGCCGCCGCGGCTTGGCTAAAGCAGGCATGGAATGACGCCGTGCAAGGAAAGGCACCGGGCGGCGCGCAGCTGTCTGACAATGCGGCGGCGCGCATCGCAGGTGGTGCACTGAAAGGCGGCAATGGTGGCGCAGTCGGCAGCAGCGGCGCGCAGCTGCCTGGTGGCGGCGCAAAGCCTTCGATCGGTGAGGTCGCCCAGTACTTGATCTCAAAAGGCGAGAGCCCTGATGTGGCGGTCGCCTTGGCTGTCAACGCAGAGGGCGAGACGGCGAAAGGCTCTGGTCACATCGACCCGTCGGCTATCAACCCACAGTCAGGCGCGAGCGGCGTTTTTCAGTTACTCGGTCAACGGCTGCGGACATTCATGGCGACGCACGGCGGCCTAAGACCCGATCAAACCAGCTGGCAGACGCAAATCGATTTCCTGCGCAGTGATCCCTACGAACAGGAACGGCTGCGTGATGCTACACGGGGCCAGAGCACGCTGGCCGGCATCACACAAGCAATCAACGACAAGTTCGAGGCGAATGGCTTGGCGAGCGAAGGGCTGCGCCGCGCGAATGTTGCGCAACAGTTCCGACTGTCGTCCGCCTACGGCGGCACGCACGGTGATGGCGCAGGACAGGACATCCACATTCAGACCGTGAACGTGCAAGCTAACACGCCGCAAGAGTTCGTCGGCAGCATCACTCGACAAACCGGTGTGCAGTCCTACAATTCGGCTGTGCGTTAATTTGCGTTGACATTCTGCTGACCGTTGTTTATTATCCAGTCGTCAACAACGGAGGTCCAAATGAGCGAAGTGATTGGCCTGGTGAAGGGCGGAGCCCGTGATAGCCACGGGAACGGATACGTGTGCGTGTGGAAAGACGACGGCACACACTATGTGGGCGTCGAAACCCGGATCGGCATGTACGCCGCGCCGATCAGCGAAGCACTCTACGACGCGTTCGTCAAGGAGTATCCGCAATGATTCAACTCAACGAGCAGCAACGCATCGCCGCCTATCAGCGCGGTTGGAATGATGCACAGGCGCGGCGCGGCGCGCAGCCCGATCAGCCGATCATGTACACGATCGGCTACGTCGAAGCTGTACGTGGCGCTCCGCGACGTTTCGCGACTGATCTGGAGCACCAATCATGAGCTATCACAATCGCACCATTCTAGGTTACGTCGTAGCATTCGGACTTGCGCTACTGGTTGCCGCACTGGCTGTGCCGGCGCACGCCGCGCAAGGTGGCGGCGAAGGCTTCTGCAGCGTTGTTGCTGACGCCGCGCAGGTAGCAGCGAACGCGCGCAGCCAAGGCGCGCTACTCGGGCAGTATCGCAGCAAGGTTGCACAGCTCGCGCACAGTAACGCCGACATGGCCCGGTTGCTTGACAAAGTGGGCGTGATCGTCTTTACATCGGAAGACTTCGCGGGCCTGACGCCGGAGCAAGCGATGCGTCTCGCATATCGTTCGTGCATGTCCGCAAGTTGATGAGAAGAAGGATTATGGATTTCGCCATCGCGCTGATTGGCGCCGCAGCCGCACTGATCGCTGGCCTCGCGCTGCTCTGCCTCATCCTGGAAGACGCAGCGCGTGTGCCGTCAGTCGCGCCAGCGACGCCGCCTGAGGTCGTCCGTGTGAGCTGCGCGCCGGATGGCGTCGCGATCACGTCGCTCGATCGGCTACACTTCGCCGTGACAATGCTCGACCGGATGATCAACACCGGCCTCGCGCTAGACGGCAAACGCATCGATATGGCCCAAACGATTGCGGAGGCTGACGCGTTCGCCGCGCAGCAGGCTTCGCCAGACACGACGCTCGCGCAACTTAACCGCTGCGACGACGCGCTGCTGTCGCGCTACCCGCACGGTTACTGGATGCTATCGAGCGCGCTCGTGCGCGAGTCAGCGAGTCGGCACGGAGTGCGCCCGCGATGACCTTCAACGCTTTCGTACAGCGCAGCGCACGCGTGACTGTCACGGTCACGCGTGCTGATTCGAGCGGCGGTCAAACGACATCGACGTATACTTTTTCCCAGCACCGCATGAAGATCAACGTGCGACAGGGTGGCGGCCAGTTCGGCAACGCCAAAGTCGAGATTTTCGGCGTGCCGCTCGACACGATGAACAACATCGCCCGGTTGTGGCTCGAGTCGCTCACTCCGCAAAATTCCGACACGGTAGCAATCGACGTGTTCGACGGCGACGACTATGTGCCGTTCTTCCAGGGCGTCATCTCGTGGTCGTCCGTCAATGGCGCGGGCATGCCTGCTGTGTCGCTTATCATCGAGGCGAATGCTGCAATGGCGTTGATGAACGCCACAGCGAGTCCCTACGCGAATGCCGGCCCCGTCTCGCTGCAATCCGCATTGACGACGCTCGCCGCCGCCCAGCAGTTTAGCGTCGACTACGCCGCTTCGGTGCCGCAGTATCAATGTGTGGACATTCGGCTCACCGGATCGCCGATGGAGCAGATCAGCGGACTGATGAATCACTTTCCAGATCTGACCTGGTTCGTCAATCTGCAGCGTGTCGTCGTACGCCGGGCCAACGCGCCATATTCGGCAGACGCAGTCAGCATTGCTGCGGATAATGGGCTGATGCGCCTGCCTGTCTACTCGAGCAGCGGCCTGCAGTTCGACACACTGTTTAACCCGCAGCTGCGCCCCGGCGTCGCGTGCGACGTGACGACCGTGTTTGATTTCGTGAACCGCACGCTATGGGTCGCTGCCGTGTTGTCACACATGATCGAGCCAAACGTGCCGGGCGGCCAGTGGACAACGAGCTGCGCGGCGAACTCTTATGGTCCGCGAGGGAACAATCAAACATGAGCGATGTCACCCCATTCGCATTCAAGCTAGTGCGCCCGGCGCTGTACACCCAGAATGTCGTGATCCAGGCGGCGGGCTATGCCGAGGCAGCCGTGTGCGCGCAGCCGTGCTGCACCGGTGCGCTGCGGACGATCTTCCGCGCGACTAACATGCAGACTGGTCAGGTGGTATCAAATGGCTAGCGGCAATCTCTACAACTCGCCGTTTGAAGCGCAATTCGATCCTGACCGCGCGCAGCTTTTCATCATCACGAAGCTGATTCAGGGCGTGCACACGTGCGACCTGGTTCAGGTGCTTGCAGTACAACCGGTATCCGGTAAGGTTGGTTTCGTCACGGTACAGCCGCTCGTGCTCGACACGGACACGGGCAGCGTGGTGCTTGCACAGACACCGATCTACAACGTGCCGTACATGCGGTATCAAGGCGGTTCGAGCGCAGTCATACTCGACCCTGTGGCGGACGATATCGGCCTCGCGATCTTTGCCGAAAGCGACATCACGAACGTCAAACAGACACTTGCCGCAGGTGCGCCAGCGACGGCGCGCACGCACAGCACGGCGGACGCACTCTACATCGGCGGAGTTCTGAATCCTGACCCGACGCAGTATGTGAAGTTTCAGCCAGGCGGCGCGGGCATCGATATCGTGTCGCCCGGCGAAGTGACACTACAGGCCGGCTCTGCCGTGACGATCACGTCAGGCACGACAACGACCGTCAACGCACCGAGCGGTTTCATCGTGAACGCGAACATGACGCTCAACGGTACGATGTCCGGTACGCGGACGGGCGCAGGTGCATACCAGTTCGCGGGCACCCTAGTCGCGCCGGATGCGGTGATCAACGGCGTGACGCAGTCGACGCATGAGCACGGCGGCGTAACGACCGGCGGTGGCAATACGACCGGCCCGCATAACTGATAACCTCTGACTATCGCCATGCGCGCGATATTGCGTTACACTCGCGCGTATGGCGACCAATGTTCCAACCCCCACTTTCACCTCGACCGGCCTCGTCACTTATGACGAGCAAACCATCCTTGCGGGCGTCCAGCAAGACTGGGTAGATGCGTTCGCGCTGACAGGAAAGACACTCGGCACTGCTTTGACCACGCCGCAGGGTCAGGTTCAGCAGTCGGAGGCGTACATCGTCGCTGCTGTCCAGGCGCAGCTCGCGCAGCTGATCGCGAATGTCGATCCCATGACAGCGAGCGGCGTCTACCAGGACGCACTCGGCCGGATTTATTTCCTCACACGTCAGGCCGCGACACACGCGACCGTCACTGCGACCGTCACCGGTACGGTCGGCGCGACGCTCCCCGCTGGCTCGCAAGCGAAGTCTTCGGACGGCACGATATGGGCCTCGACAGGAGCTGTCACCTATGGCGTCGGCGGCACTGCTTCAGTCGTGTTTCAGGCGGCGACCGCAGGCAGCACGCCGGCGGCAGGCGTTGATGACTTGCGAATTTATCAGCAGGTGGCGAATTGGTCCGCCGTGTCGAACAGCGCGCCGAGC
>JARLJU010000313.1 GCA_031291055.1 Rudaea sp.
CGCAGCGCCGCCGGAAGTATGACGCCCTTGTCACTCACGCCGAATGTGCGAGAACACAGATTCCAGATGCACCACTACCGCGACTGTGCGGGGGACCCGCTTAGCAGGGGGGTCTAGCCGCTTTCTTTGCTTATCTTTCTTTGCGGCGGCAAAGAAAGTAAGTGCCGCCCCGCACAGGGGCAACGCTAATAGACCAATAAGAATTCAAGGAAAGGCCAACACCGCAGGCAAACAGCCAAAAAAGCGCCGCGCAGACAGACCGATCAAGCAAATCCCAACGCCGTAGGCAAACCACCCAACAAACCACGCCGCAGGCAAAAACCTCCCCCCAGATTAGAATTTTCCCTCAGCGGCGAAGCCCACTCCACAGTGTATTGTTCGCGCACGCCCCATACTTACACGGTCCCCGGCATGCCCTACCCCCACTTACTCGCTGAACTCGACCTCGGCTTTACCCGCTTGCGCAACCGTGTGGTGATGGGTTCCATGCACACCGGCATGGAGGACCGTTTCTGGAATTACCCGAAACTGGCCGCCTATTTCCGTGAGCGCGCGAAAGGCGGCGCCGGGCTGATCGTCACGGGCGGGATCTCGCCGAACCGGCAAGGCTGGTTGCTGCCCTTCGGCGGCACGCTGAACTCAGTGTTCGACCTGCGCAATCACCGCTTGCTGACCGAGGCCGTGCATGCCGAAGGTGGCAAAATCGCGCTGCAGATCCTGCATGCAGGCCGCTATGGGTACCAGCCGTTTGTCGTGTCGGCATCAGCGCTCAAATCGCCGATCTCGAAGTTCAAACCGCGCGCGCTCACCGAGGCCGGTATTGCACGGACGGTGCGTGACTATGCACGCTGTGCGCGCCTCGCCCAACGCGCCGGTTACGACGGCATCGAGATCATGGGCAGCGAAGGCTATCTGCTCAACCAGTTCCTGTGTCCACGCACGAACCAGCGGTCCGACCGGTACGGCGGCAGCATCGAGAACCGCATGCGGCTCGCGCGCGAGATTGTCGAGCGCGTCCGCGCGGCGTGCGGTGAACGCTTTATCGTGGTGTACCGGCTCTCGCTGATCGATCTGGTCGATGGCGGCAACACCTGGGAAGAAACCGTGCAGGTCGCCCAGGCGCTCGAAGCCGCTGGCGTCACGATGTTCAACACGGGAATCGGCTGGCACGAAGCACGGGTGCCGACCATTGTGACCTCCGTGCCGCGTGCTGCATTCGCCGCGCTCAGCGCACGGCTGAAGGCTGCGGTCAAGGTGCCGGTGATCGTATCGAACCGCATCAACACGCCCGACGTCGCTGAAGAATTGCTCGCTCAGGGGGCGGGTGACCTGGTTTCGATGGCAAGGCCGCTCCTCGCCGACCCCGAGTTCGTGCTGAAGACCGCCGAAGGCCGTGCGCACGAAATCAACACCTGTATCGCCTGCAATCAGGCCTGCCTCGATCACACGTTCAAGAACCAGCGTGCGACTTGCCTCGTCAATCCGCGTGCGGGACGCGAAACCGAGCTGATCTACCGACGGATCGCGGGCGCGCAGGCAGCGCGTTCGATTGCCGTGGTCGGCGCGGGTCCGGCGGGGCTTTCCGCTGCGACGGTGGCGGCGTCGCGCGGGCACCGCGTGGCGCTATTCGATGCGAGCGCAACGATCGGTGGTCAGTTCAATCTGGCGATGCGCGTACCAGGCAAAGAAGAGTTCAGCGAAACCATCCGCTATTTTCAGAGCCAGTTGCAACGGCATGGCGTCGACGTGAGGCTCGATACGCGCGTCGATCCGGCGCTGCTCGCGGCAGGTGGTTACGACGATGTGATCATCGCCACGGGCATCGTGCCGCGGAGCCCGGCGATTGCCGGCATCGACGGGCCCAACGTGCTGTCTTATGTGGACGTATTGCGCGGAGCGCCAGTGGGACGCCGCGTCGCGGTGATCGGCGCGGGCGGGATCGGCTTCGATGTCAGCGAATTTTTGCTGCATCGTTCTGGCGATCCTCTGCCGATGCCGCGCGATGCATGGCTCGACGAATGGGGTGTCGATCTTGCAGTGCGGGAACGCGGCGGCTTGAAACCGCCGGCACCGGCGCTGCCGTTCCGCGAAATCTGGTTACTCCAGCGCAAGCCAGGCAAGCTCGGCATGGGGCTCGGCAAGACCTCGGGGTGGGTGCATCGCGCGACGCTGGCAAGGAATGGCGTAAAGATGCTCGGCGGCGTGTCCTATCGGGAGATCAGCGAACGCGGATTGAAGATTGCGCGTGAAGGTGTCGAAGAATGGCTCGAAGTGGACACGATCGTCGTGTGCGCGGGGCAGGAATCGTTGCGCGACCTGGTTCCGCAAGCGGCGGCGCGGGCTGCGGATAGGGCCGACGGCGCCAAAAGCCCCAATGGGGTGAATGGTCCGCGCTATCACGTGATCGGTGGCGCAAAGGTGGCAACCGAACTGGATGCGAAGCGCGCGATCCGCGAAGGCGCGGAAGTGGCGGCCGCGCTCTGACCCACCGGGGAGCGGAGGTGGCCGCTGCGCGCTGAAGCAGCGCAAAACGGAAAACGGCGAACTGGCTATGTGCAGCTAACAGCAAGCCGCCGCCCGCCTCAGGCGAGGCCCTTCTTCCGGTAATCGAACCAGAACGACAGGCCCACGCTGGCCAGAATCACGATCGTCGCGATCACGGTCGAATGCGTGACCGGCTCGCCGAGCAACAGCGCACCGAGCGCCACCGCGACGACCGGATTCACATACATGCAGCTGCTGGCGATGATCGGACTCGTATGCCGGATCAAAAAACCGTACGCGACATAGGCGGCCATCGTCCCGATCAGCATCAGGTACACGAAGGCCAGCACCGGCAGAAAATGCACCTCCATCATCCGCTCGCCCGTCACGACGGCGACCATCGTCGACATCGCGCCGCCGAGGCCGATCTGCAGCGACGTCGACAGAAACAGGTCCGATGGCAGCTTCAGCCGCCCGGCCAGATGCGCGCCGCCGGCCCAGAAAAGCGCACCGCACAGGATCGCCAGGCTGCCGCCTGCGGATCCCGGCGCGCTGTCGCCGTGACTCAGGATTGCGATACCCACCAGCCCGAGGCCGACCGCGAACCACTCGCCTCGGCCGATCTTGCGCCCCGCCACCGCCGCGATCACCGTCGCGAACAGCGGCACGGTCGCGACCATCACGGCCGCAGTGCCG
>JARLJU010000314.1 GCA_031291055.1 Rudaea sp.
AGTCGACCACCCCACCAGCTATGACCTAAGTCACACGCAGATCAAAGCCGCTAAATCCCCAGCTCGGCGCGAATTGCCCCGGCAATCGCTTCTGCGTGGAACTTCATCGCCGCTTCCGACTCCGCCTCGATCATCACCCGGGCCAGAGCCTCGGTCCCCGAGTAGCGAATCACCACGCGTCCCGAGTCCTTCAGCTCCTCTTCCGCCGCGCGAATCGAAGCGGCAACCGTCGGAATGCCATCGAGCGGACGCTTTTCGCGCACTTTAACGTTCATAATCACCTGCGGAAACACCTTCAAATCCGCGGTCAAATCGTCAATGGATTGCCCCGTGCGGCCAATCAAATCCAGCACAACAAGTGCCGTCAGCAGTCCATCGCCTGTCGTCGCCAGGTGCGGCAGCAGGATGTGCCCGGACTGCTCGCCACCCAGCGCCGCATTGTGCTTCAGCATCTCTTCCAGCACATAGCGGTCGCCCACCGGGGCCCTGAGCATGCGAATTCCGCTCCGCTTCAGCGCCGCTTCCAGCCCCATGTTTGACATGGTTGTAGCCACCACCAGGTCTCCGGTCAGCAGCCCGCGGGCTTTCAAATCCCGAGCCACAGCCAGCAGAATCGCGTCGCCGTTCAGCACGTTATTGCGCGACCCGGCCATCATGCAGCGATCCGCGTCGCCGTCAAACGTCAGCCCGATCTGCGCGCCGCGTTCCACCACCGCCGCCGCTACATTCTTCGGATGCAACGCCCCGCAGTGGTCGTTGATATTCCGCCCATCCGGCGCAACATGCAGCAGCGTAATCTCCGCCGACCCGCTCCCATTCAGCCGCCGAAACAGTTCTGGAGCGACTGCCGCCGCCGCGCCATTCGCGCAATCGGCCACAATCCGCAGGCCGTCCAGGTTCACCCCCGGCACCGTGTCAATCAGGAACTGAATGTAATCCGCCGCCAGGCTCGCATCGTCTTCAACCGCCGGCAACTTCGCCGGGTCCGGCGCAGCAATCCGCGCCGCATGGTAAAGGATCTCTTCCTCCATCGCCAGTTCCACCGCGTCCGGCAACTTGAACCCATCCGGCCCAAACAGCTTGATGCCGTTATCGCGCCACGGATTGTGCGACGCCGAAATCACAACCCCAGCCTGGAATCCATGCGCCCTGGTCAGGAATGCGACCGCGGGCGTCGGCACAATGCCCGCGCTCTCCACCAGTGCTCCGGCTTCGCGCAGCCCTGCCGCCAGCGTCGCTGCTATCCATGGGCTCGATTCGCGCGTATCGCGGCCAAGGATCACCGCAGGCTCAGCGGCTGCTGCTTTCAAACTGTGCGCAAGCGCCAGGCCAACGGCAAAAATGGTGGTTGGGTCCAGCGGTGTTTCACCGGCGACGGCGCGTATGCCGTCCGTACCAAAGAGCTTGCGGGTTGCGGTTGCAGTCATAGTCTCACTTCTTGATTGTATTGCCTGGAGCGGGTTGCCTGGGTGACGTAGCCTCCACCGTGCTTGTGAACGCACCGTCCGCAATCCGCGTCAACAGCGGCTCGCCCGGCGTCAGTTGTCGCGTTGACCGCACTACCTCGCCATCCAAATTCATCACCAGCGCATACCCGCGGTCCAGCACGGCCAGCGGAGACAGCGCTTCCAATCGCGCCGCCAGCGCACCATTGCGGACCGCCGCCCGTTGCAGCGTTCGCTCGATAGATCGTTGCATGCGCGTCTGGCCCATCTGCAGGCGCTCCCGCGCCTGCGCCAGCGCCTGTCGCGGATCGTGTCGCAGCACTGCCGCTTTCAATGCAGCCACATTGTCCTGCCTGCGCCGCATCTCGGCAGTTATCGCCGACTCCTTCCGGAACACCAAGTCGTCGAGCCGCTGCGCCTGCCTGTGCAGCAGCGTTCCCACCCGCATCTCCGCGCGGCTCACAGGCAGCCGGCTCAGCCGCTGCCGCGCCTGCAAAAGCTGATACCGCACCGCCCGGTCAAGACGGCTGGCTTGATTGGCCAGATGCTCGGCAATTTTGTGCTGCGCCTCGGTAATCAGCTCGGCAGCCGCGGAAGGCGTAGGCGCGCGCAGGTCCGCCACAAAGTCGGCAATCGTAAAGTCCGTCTCATGACC
>JARLJU010000315.1 GCA_031291055.1 Rudaea sp.
TGGTTCTGGCTCGACGTATTGGCTTGCGAACGATCGAGACGGAACGGCAGCAGATCGGCGGCCGGCAGGCCGAGGCCCGCGACCGTCACGGTGCCGACCGTGCGGCCTGCCGTGTTCGGCGAGGTCGACAGCGCGTTCGGGTTCGCAGCGATCAGGTTGTTGCTGGCGAGGTTGTTGACCGTCGGCGTGCCCGCGGCTGCCGTGAATTGCGGCTCGCCGACCGGGTTGGAGGCTTGCGGGTAGGTTGCGAAGTAGTGGTCGAACGAGACGTTCTCGCCGAAGATCACCACCACGTGTTTGATCGGCGTGGCGGTTGTGACGGCATCCTGCGCCGACACTGCGACGGTCGGCGAGGATGCCGGTGTCGATGCACCCGCCGCCGTCGAGGCCGGCGTGTTCACGTTATTGCTGCCGCAAGCTGCGAGCGCAAGCATCGCGGCAAACGGGATGGGTAAGAGGGTTCTACGGAACATGTGACTGGCTCCAGATTCGACTTCGCCGTTCAGCGTTTCCAGTAATGCACGTGTGGATGTTCGCTGGGGATATTGTTAGAAATACAGCTAAGGTGTCTTACCGCTAGAAACAGCGCGCATTGAAACACCTGCTGATTAAGATTTCGGGGCGCGAACATTACGTTGCCTATCGGTTGCCATTCATTTGCATAACACTTCCTGTCTTATTGCTGACGTCACCTGTAATTTGCAAGCGATTCTGACCGCTGTATCTCGCGTGTTTCAATGCATTACTTTCAGTGCGAATCAAAGCGACAGATTTTTTCCGCTGCTGCGTTCAAGAAGAAACGGAGTCGCATCTGGCTCCGACCCTTACTGGAGAAAGCCAAATGAGATCGATCAAACCGGCCCGCCTTCTGGGTTCCGTGCTAGCTGTCGCGATCACGTGCGCTGCCGCGCTGACGGCCGCGCCGGCCTTCGCGCAGGCCGTGATCATCGCGCCCATGGCGCCCCCGCCGCCGCGCGTCGAAGTGATGCCGGCGCCGCGTGCCGGTTACGTGTGGGATCAAGGCCGCTGGCGTTGGGCTCAAGGCCGTTATGTATGGGTGCCGGGCCACTGGCAGCCGGTTCGCGTCGGCCATCGCTGGGTGCCGGGGCATTGGGTGCAGCGTGGCCCGAACTGGCGCTGGATCGAAGGCCATTGGGCTTGAAGTCGGCGCGAGCCGGGGAGCCGCACGTCTTGAGCGAACGCGATCCCGATGCGGAACTGCTGGAAGGGGTTGCCCGGCAGGACCCGGCTGCGGTCCGCTCGCTTGTCGCGCGCAAGCTGCCGCGTCTGCTCGCGCTCGCCACGCGCATGCTGGGCGATCGCATGGAAGCGGAAGACGTGGCGCAGGAGGTCTTCGTGCGGATCTGGAAGCAGGCTTCACGCTGGCGGGAAGGCGAGGCGAAGGTCGATACGTGGGTGCATCGTGTTGCGCTCAATCTTTGCTATGACCGCTTGCGCAGCCGCCGCGAAGTCCCGCACGACGACATGCCCGATGAGATCGACCCCGCCGCCTTGCCCGACGCCACCCTCGAAGCACGCGCCCAGGACGAGCGCGTTCGCGAGGCGCTCGCCGCATTACCGGCACGGCAGCGCGAGGCGCTGGTGCTCAATTACTACCAGGAGATGTCGAACATCGACGCTGCCGCCCTGATGGGCATCACGGTCGATGCGTTGGAAAGTCTGCTGGCACGTGCGCGCCGCAATCTGCGCGCCCAACTGGCCGGCAGCGGCCTTAGCAAGGACAAGTCATGACGCCCGAAAGATTCCATCAGATCGTCGAAGCCTACGGTGCGGATGCGCGCCGCTGGCCGCAACA
>JARLJU010000316.1 GCA_031291055.1 Rudaea sp.
CCACTACGCCGAGCTGATTGGCGAGCGCCACCGGCTCAATGTCACGCTCATACTCCGCGCGATCGTACAGGTTGTACTCCGGCTGCAGCAATTGATACTCGGGCAGCCCGTGCTGGCGGGACACGGCGAGCGCTTCCTCGACGCGCGCGCCGCTGTAGTTCGACGCGCCGATCACCCGCACCTTGCCCGCCTCGATTAGCTTCTGATAGGCGCCGAGCGTTTCGGCCAAAGGCGTTTCGGTGTCGTCGTCGTGAGAAAAATAGACGTCGATGTAATCGGTCTGCAAGCGCCGCAGCGAGTCTTCGACTGCCGCTTGAATGTTCGCCGCGGACAAGCCCTTGCGCTGCGGGTGCTTGGAAACCTTGGTGGCGAGCACGATCCTGTCGCGCTTGCCGCTTTGCCTGAACCACTTGCCGATGATGGTTTCCGATTCGCCGCCCTGGTTGCCCGGCACCCACGCGGAATAGACATCGGCGGTATCGATAAAGTTGAGCCCGGCATCGACAAACGCATCGAGGATCGAAAACGAAGTCGCTTCGTCAGCGGTCCAGCCAAATACATTGCCGCCGAACATAAGCGGCGCAACTTGCAATTCGGAACGTCCAATCCGGCGCTTTTGCATGATTTCTCCAGGGTTTGCCACAAGAGAAAAGGAGAATACGCCGTCTCGCTAGCCCCTGCAGCGCGACGCCAGGACGATCCTACGGCCGTTGAGTTATCTGGGTCGCGCGGACGACGTCCCGCACACCATGTGTGTAATCGCTCACCCCAGCCGAGCACCGGGCGCGCACCGGCTCTTCGACAACCTACAGGCCGAGTCCAACCGGACCCGCGCGGCTTCACGGCCCAAAGCCTGCTGGCCGCGAACCCAAAGGGGCGACTGCCAGCCCCTTGTCGGTGCTCACACGCGTTGCAGACTAAATTCCGTTAGGGCATTCGTCAAGATATCGACCGCCTCCTCCGTAACGGCGTTATACAGCGACGCCCGCAAGCCTCCAATCGAACGATGGCCCTCCAGCCCGACGATCCCTTGTTCCCGCGCCGCCTCGACAAATGCATCGTCGAGGCGTGCATCGCCAAACGTAAACGCCACGTTCATCTGCGAGCGCCACGGGCGATCTGCGTGGATTTTCACTGCATCGCCCAAAGCGTCCAGTGTTTCGTATAACCGCTTCGCCTTTCTTTCGTTGATGCGTTGCATCGAATGCAGACCGCCAATCTCGAAGCGCAGCCAACGCGTAATCAACGTCATGACATAGATCGCGAATACGGGCGGCGTGTTGTAGTTCGAGCCATGTGACACGTGCGTGCGAAAGTCAAGAATGGCCGGCAGGCCATCCGGAACCCGTTCGAGAAGAGACCGTTTGATGATCGCGACTGTCACCCCTGCAGGTCCGAGGTTCTTCTGTGCATGGGCATACATCATTGAGAATAAATCTGGCCGGAACGGCTTCGACAGAAAATCGGACGACATATCCGCAATGAGCGGCACCGGCATCTGATCTTCACAAACAGGAAATTGCAAGCCCTCCACGGTCTCGTTCGACACGTAGTGCAGATAAGCGGCCGACCTCGACACATCCAGCGTCCGAAGGTCAGGCAATTGCCGATAGCCCGTCGAACGACCATCCCACGCGACCTTTCTCGCAGTCACTTTGGCCGCTTCCGACGTCGCCCGACCGCTCCAATAGCCAGACGTCACGTATTCAGGTGGTGCGCCGGCCTGCGTAGCGAAATTCATTGGAATCATCGCGAACTGCAGACTGCTACCACCCTGCAGAAATGTGACCGCGTAGTCATCGGAAATGCCGAGCAGGCAGCGCAGGTTCTGTTCTGCTTCATTCAGTATCGACCGGAACCAGTCTGATCGATGGCTCATGCCGAGCACAGATATGCCCGTCTCCGGCAGACGCGCAACGGCCTCACGGGTTTGCTCCAGCACGGTTTCCGGAAGCGCACCGGGACCACCGGAAAAATTCAATGTGTTGGACTTCATGGTTCGTGGACAAGCCTTCGGTTGAATTAACATGAGCCCGCAGCCGCGCGGCGCAGCATCTGGTGAAACGCATCGAAGACTCGACGCATTTGCGAAGCCTTATAAGGAAACGTGTCTGGAGCGTCCATGTCATGCACGACCATCGCGGTGGCAATCTCGAAGATAAGCAGGCGGCCGTCGCTTGTTTCGGCGCAGTCAAATCCGACGTAGTCCAGATCAGTCGTTTCAGCAATCATGCGAAGCGCTTCGCGGTGACGCACCGCAAAGTCGGAATCGAAGCTTGCCATCAGACGCGCTTCCTCCTCCCGGCGCTCAGGGTGCGCAATCATCTCGGCGTACGGGTAGTGCACCATCCATTCGCGCGAAATCCCCATATGGCAAACGAAAGGCGCGCCCTCAATCATCACGATCCGGTACTTACGGAACAAGCCGTCTGCGCTGCTGTAGTCGATAAAGGGCGCGACGTAATATTCCTGAACGTCCGTGCCGCTCACATAAAGTGCAAGGTCAAGCCCGTCAGACACTTTCACCAGCCCTTGTCCGGCGTGCGAGCCCACCGGCCTCACAATGAAAGGGTAGTGTCCGTCCAGCACATCTGACAGATCGAACGCGCCTGACGCGGCTTCAAGAATCCGATCGCGGGACAGCCGCACGGTGTGCGCCATGCAAACCCCGGGACCCTTGCCCAGCAGCGCATAGGCGGCGTCACGCGTCGTGTGCGAGATGCGCTCGGGCCGGTTGAGCACCCGACAATCAGCGCGACGGGTCAGCGATGCGATTCGAGCGAGCGCGTCAGCGTTTTCATCCAATGCGCACGCGGCGACGAGAATGACATCGTGTTCCGGCAAATTCGCGTCCAGAGGCAAACCTTCATCAACGTACAACACGTCGACCTGAAGGTCGGCGTTCTCAACCAGGCATTCAAACGGCGTATTCGCCATGAGATCGCCGGGTGATTTGAGCACGAGCACCTTTACGGGCGCCTCGGCCGAGTGTGCACTCTTTAGCCGGTAGTGCCTGCACATTTGAATTGCCAGTGTCTGAACGGCGAGTGCAGACGCTTTCTGGTATTTGAGTTGCAGCACCAGGGACAAATCGAGCAAGGCGTACGGATCTCCATAGCGCTGACTATGCGCGAGCAAGCGTTCCCCAAGCGGCGTGAGATCGTTTCCCGCTGTCGCTTCTCTGAGCAAAGTGGCCAGACCCAACGGCTGATAAGGCGGCGCGTGCCCTGCCTCCGCGGTGAGCGGTGTTTGAACAGGATTCATGGATGGGACGCTTCGATAAAGTGATGCAGGGTGACAGGATTCACCTACACGTGCGTTGTCTTACACAAGGTTCAGTCAAGCCGCGATGGACGGGCAAGCGTGAGGACACGAGCGTCCGCAGTGGTCTCGCCCACATAACCCACCTCGTCGCAGAACCATCCTTCGGGCATCATCGCCGTTGGCGTCGCATCTTCTTGATTCACGTGAGGCGGGACACGAATCGGTGTGCTGGCAACCAAGGACAACTTCAGGCGTTTGATGCGCGACATGTCTATGTCCCTTCGTAGAAAAATAGTTCGGCACAAGCGGCGGCACGAAGCTGCCTGCGCGGAGACTTCAAATCGAGCCCCCAACTTAGATTACTGGAATCGGACGGAACTCAAAGAAGGAACAGAGGACGAAATGGCCGCCTATTCACGTGAACCGCGCGACTCGACTCGTAACGAAAGCTCGTCGCGTACTCGCTTGATCACACCGCCCCAGTCATGCGCCCCCGTCTGGCGAAAAAGCCGCGCACTCGGGTACCAGGGCGTATCGGCGCGATCGTGCATCCAGCGCCAATCCGGAAAGTGCGGCAGCAGAATCCAAACCGGGCGCGCTAGTGCCCCGGCCAGATGGGCGATCGAGGTGTCGACCGAGATCACCAGGTCGAGTTGTTCGAGGAGTACCGCCGTATCGGCAAAGTCCTCCAGTTGGGCACCAAAGGAGATCACGCCGGCATGCCGCTCCAACACCGCGCGATCCGCGTCGCGGATGTCCGGCTGCGGGATCACCCAGTCAACGCCCGGTAAGTCAAAGCAGGCTTCGAAAGCAGCGAGCGGAATCGAGCGCAGCGCATCGTTCTTGAACTGCGGATTGCCGGCGGCGGCGAGGCCAACCCGCAATCGTCCCGTCGCGCTGCGGGCCGCGAGCCGCTCGCGCCAGAGCGCTCGCCGCGCCGCGGGTGCGCGAAGATACCCGCTCGGCTCACGGGTGGTGTCAAGCGTCGTCCGGAGTATGCGCGGCAGGCTGAGCAGCAAGCATTGATGGTCGCCATCGGGTCGCGCGTCGCCGCGCGCAACGATCTCGACACCCCAGTCCCGGCTCACTTCGTCGAACAACGGCCGCAGCGGCGGTTGAACCTCGAGGATCACGCGCTGCGCTAGAGCCGCCACCTGCGGCGCATAACGCGCGAACTGGATCGTGTCGCCGAGGCCCTGTTCGGCAATCAGCAGAATCGTCTTATCGGCGAGCGACTCTTCGCCGGACCAACAGGACGGCAGAGTTTCGAGCATGCGCTGCCCTTCGCGCTTGCCATACGCACGCCAGCCTCCCGCGTAGTCACCTCGACGCAGCAGCAGGCCCGCCTCGTCGAGCCAGGCCTCATCCCAGTCAGGACGCACGCGACGGGCCGCCTGAAGGCACGCCAGCGCTGCGTCGTCGGCACGCATCATCGCCAGCGCGTTACCCATATGCCGCAGAGACGTCGCTCGGTTCGGCTCGAGTTCCAGCGCACGTTCGAACCAGGGCAGTGCTTGCCCGGGTTGACCGCCTTTGCCCAACGCCAGTCCGATCGACTCGCAGATAGCGGATATGGGTAAAGCGTGGACCGGCAAACACGGATAGCTGAGCGGCGCCGGCGGCGTGCGAGTCTGCGCCGCTGCGTCAGCGTCCTGCTGTGTGCGTTCCGAAAGTTCCAGGGCGCGCGACAGCCCCTGCAACGCGGCCATGGCCCGGCCGAGCTCCATAAATGTTTTGCCGATGCCATAGTGTGCCCATGCCAGAGACGGTTCGAGCATGGCCGCGCGCTGATAGGCTGTGAGCGCGTCCGGCAACCGGCGCAGCGCCGCCAATGCGTCGCCGCGCGCGGCGTGGGCGCAGGCGTCGTCGGCATTGCCCGCGACTGCATTTTCCGCTTGCGCCAACGCTTCTTCCGGCGCGTCGAGCGCGAGGAGCGTGCGCGAATAGGCTAACTGGAGTCGCGACGCTACCGGGGGAATGTCCACGCCAGATGCATCCGCGGATGCATCGCCCCCCAGAACGGCTTCGAACCGCTCACGCGCCGCTGTGTGTTCGCCGGCTGCCGAAAGCGAAAGCGCAAGGCGAGTCTGCAAGCCGGGCAATGCCGGCGCAGCAATCTCTGTAGCCTTTAAAAGAGTGACAGCGTCCGCATGGCGGCATTGGGCATCGAGGATCGCGGCGAGCCGCAGCAATGCGGACGCGCTCGCATGCGCCTCGGCGTATGTGTCGATTTCCAGTCCGGTATGCAGACCGGCGCACATTCGACAAAGCGGGTCCGTCATCAGCATAAGCAAGGGTGTTAACAAATGAATGCCGTCATTCTTAATCAGGTCGGCGGTCAACAAAGGTCGAAACAGCGGGCTAAGTTAGGGCTAACTTGGGGAATCGCCACTTGCTGCATCGCAACATCGACATACCCGCGTACGTCGGTTCGACAGGGGCTGAACGAGGCGATGTCGCGGATGAACGGCGTCTTTGCGCAGATGCAGGGGCACAACGCCAAGGCCGCCGACAGGGCGTCGCGCGATGCCAACTGATTCGGGAGCTGCGGCCCCGCTGCGGTACCCAACTGGCCGCGAGCGTGCGCGGATGATGCGGGCTGGCTGGTAAGTCCGACTCCAGCGCGGTCAAAAAGGTGAGTTCTTGCGGCGCTTGCCAGATTTTGAGGCTAAAGATTTCCAGAGCCTATCCGATAACCCATTTAACGGCGGCAAATGGACAGTGCGGTGCACGGCCGTACGTTACGGCGGAATTGCCGGAATGCGCTAACTATTGAACAAAGGAGTGCTGGAATGACTACGGTTATCAATACCAACATTGCGTCGCAGATTGCGCAGAACAATTTGCTGAACAACCAAGCCGCTGTGACCAACGCAATCACCCAGTTGTCGTCGGGTCTCGCGATCAACAGTGCAGCGGATAATCCTGCTGGCCTTGCTATCTCGACCACGCTGCAAGCGCAGATCAACGGCCAGACCGTTGCGCAGCAGAACGCGAATAACGGCATTTCGCTCGCACAAACGGGCCAAAGCGCGCTGACGCAAATCACCAACAACCTGCAGACGATCCGCCAGCTCGCCGTGCAGGCATCGAACGCGTCGAACACGGCTGCGAACCGCGCGGCGCTGAACCAGGAAGTGCAACAGTCGCTCGCGCAGATCAACACGATCGCGACGACGACCAGCTTCAACGGCCAGAGCCTGCTCGACGGCTCGTTCGGCACGCAGAATTTCCAGATCGGCGCGAACGCCGGTCAGACGATCGGGGTCAACCTGACCCAGGGCGCGCAGACGTCGCAAATCGGCCAGACCTCGAACACGACGTTCTCGCTTCAAGGCCTGGCCGTCGGCGGCCTCTCGGCCGAATCGCTGAACATCTCATTGGGCGGCTCGCCTGCCGTCACGATCGGCGCAGCCGTCGCGGGCAGCGGCGCTGGCCAGACCGCAGACAGCGCGTACGCCGCAGCACAGGCGATCAGCAACGCGAACATCCAGGGCCTCACCGCAACCGCTTCGAACACGCAGGTTGCGACGTTCACCAACGTCACCAACGCTGCTGCGGCGGCTCAAACATTCAATCTGACGATCAACGGCAGCAACGTGTTTGGCGCGACGGGCCTGTCGGTGGCCGCAGGCGGCTCGGTGAATGCAACGACCGTGCTCGGCGCGATCAACAGCGCATCGGGCACGACCGGTGTGACCGCAACGCTCGCCGCGGACGGCAAGACGTTCACGTTCTCCGCAGCGGACGGCAGCAACATCTCGATCAGCCAAGGCACGATTGGATCTAACATCGCCGGTGGTCTGGACAACACTGGACAGACGATCAACGGCGCAGCCGGCTCGCTCGCGAAGCTGGCCGTAACCGCAGGCGGCAGCAGCGCGTCGACCGGCTCGCTGTATGGCTCGGTCACGCTGGCATCGGCCAGCCAGGTCACGCTCTCGGGCGCGGGTGCGGACGACATCGCAAAGCAAACGGACAACCTCACGAACTCCGCCGACAACCTGCAAACGGTCCAGACGTACACGGCAACCGCAGGCGTGACGGGAGCCGTCAACGCCGCTGGCTTGACGATTGCTGGCGGTAACGTTGGCGTGGGCGGCGTGGCCATCGCGACGGTCGCGACCGACACGGCGACGACGATTGCTCAAAAGATCAATACGAATGCGCAACTGCAAGCTGCAGGCGTGACCGCGAGCGTGAACGCAAAAGGCCAGCTGATCGTGGGGGATTCGCAAGCCACGGCAGGAACGAACCTCACCTTTACGGACGCCGGTGGTTTCGTCTCGGGTCTGGCAGCGGCTGTCCAGCAAAACAACTACATCGCGTCCTCGAACGGCTCGCTTGCTAAGGTCGACGTGCTGACGGTTGCCGACTCACAAAAGACCATCCAGTCCGTCGACGCTGCGCTGAGCCAGATCAGCACGCTGCAAGGCCAGCTGGGCGCGGTGCAGAACCGCTTCACGTCGGTCATCTCGAACCTGAGCTCGTCGGTGCAAAACGCGCAGTCGACGCAATCGTCGATTCAGGACACAAACTACGCCAGCGAGACGTCGGCGCTGTCGCGTGCGCAGGTGCTGTCGCAGGCCGCCCAGGCAATGGTCGCGCAAGCGAACCAGCTGCCGCAGCAGGTCCTGAAGCTGCTGCAGTAAGGCAATGACGCTGTAAGCAGGTAGTATTTGGCCGGCGCCTTGGCGCCGGCCGGGGTTTTGGGGGGGGGCCCCCCCCCCCCCCCCCCCCCCCAAACACCCCCCCCCCCCCCCCACCCCCCCCCCCCCCCCCCCCCCCAACAAAACAAAAAAAAAACAACCTGTTAAATTAGTGGGGGCGGGGCGGAAACACCGCCCGACAAAAAAAAAAATACGCGCGACTAA
>JARLJU010000039.1 GCA_031291055.1 Rudaea sp.
GGCCTTGTGCCGGGCATCCACGTCCTTGCTCTATAACAGCAAGAAAGGCGTGGATGGCCGGGACAAGCCCGGCCATGACGAAGGTGGGGGGCCGCGCTAGGATCGAAGCAGGTTCATACGTGTTGAAGCCGCCATGACCGTTCCCGCCACCTTCTCGTTCGACGCGCCCGGCGACGCCGCGCGCGCGGCCGAGTTGCGGCGGGTCAAGGCGCTGGCGACGCTGGTGCTCGCCGGGACGCTGACGCTGTTCGTGACGGCGAAGCTGTTGCTGCCGATGCACCCGGCCTTCGGCTTCGTCGCGGCCTTTGCGGAAGCCGCCACCATCGGGGGTCTTGCCGACTGGTACGCCGTCGTGGCGCTGTTCAAGAGGCCGCTGGGATTGCCGATCCCGCACACCGCGATCATCCAGGGCAATCAGCAGCGCATCGCCGACAAGCTCGGTGAATTTATCGAGGTGCATTTTCTCGAAGCCGCGCCTGTCGAGGCCAGGCTGCGCCAGATCGACTTCGGCAGCTTCATCGCCGACTGGCTGCGCGACCGCAAGCGCAGCGCTGATCTCGCCCGCTTCACGCTGCGGCTGTTGCCCGAGGCGGTGACGGCGACGGAAACATCGGGCCTGATGACCTTTATCACCCGCCGCATCACCACCCAATTGCAGGGGATCGACCTTGCGCCGCTTGCCGCCGGAACGCTGCGCGCCTTCGTGGCCGAGGGCCGGCATCAGGGGCTGCTCGACGACATATTGCGCGCCGTGCACCAATCGCTGACGCAGGCAGAGACCATGGCCATGATCCGCGAGAAAATCCGCGGTGAACTGCCGACGCTCCTGAAACTCTACCGCACCGACAAATTTCTGGTGAAGAAGATCGTCGCCTCCGCGACCGCCTTCTTCGAGGAGGTCCGCAGCGATCCCAACCATCCGTTCCGCGGCGAGTTCGATCGCATGGTGTTGTCGTTCGTCGACCGGCTCGGCAGCGACAAGAGCTATGCGGATCGCATCGACGGTTTGAAGCGCGACCTGCTGGCGCGTCCCGAGCTAGCCGACCTCGCACGCAATATCTGGTCGAATGCGCGCTCCTTCATCGAGCGCAGCGCCAGCGGCGAGAGCCAGGTGCTGCAGCAACACCTTGCCGGCATGTTCGTGAAGGCAGGCGAGGCGCTCGCCGCGGATTCCGAACTGCGCGCCGAAATCAACCAGGGTTTCGTTGCCGTGCTGCGAAGTTTTGTCGCCGATCAGAAGAGCGGCGTCTCCAGCTTCATCTCCGATCAGGTCAAGTCCTGGGACATGAGGCAATTGATTTCGCTGATCGAAATCAACATCGGCCGGGATCTGCAGTACATCCGCTTCAACGGATCACTGATCGGCGGCCTTGCCGGCCTTGGCCTCTATACCTGTGAATTCGTGCTGCGTTTGTTGTGACTTTTAGATCACTGCGTTCGGCTAATGTGTTGGGACCTATTGTCCGATTCGATGGCAGCCGCTTGAATGCCGGAATCAGTGTCATAGCTCTCTAGAGACTATTGCACTGCGGAACGAATTGCGTGCGAGCCGCGTTTCCCAGACCTGACTAATTGGCCGGCCTATAAGGCTGGCTTTGAAGA
>JARLJU010000040.1 GCA_031291055.1 Rudaea sp.
TCCAACGCAGCGTCCGCCAGGCATTCGGCGCACATGGCTCTTTGTACCCGGCAACCATTCCGAGGCCCACGCGGTCGCGCTGCAAAGCGGTGCAGATGCAATCGTCGCCGACCTGGAAGAAATGACTTCGCCGCAAGACCGGCCGCAGGCACGCGAACGCATTGTCACGCTATTGCGCGAGGCGATTCGCGCCGGCACGTTCGGTTCGGTACGGATCAACAAACTGGAGCACGACGGCCATGCCGATCTCGAAGGCGTCATGCCCGGCACCCCACGGGCGATTTTTCTGCCGCACGCGGAGAGCACGGCTCAACTGGCCGCGCTCGACGATGCGCTGGCCGTCATCGAGCGCAAGCTGGGCCTTCCGGAGGGCTCGACGGAGGTGGTTCCAGTTATCGAATCCGCGAAGGGTCTGGTCAATCTGGGAGCGTTACTTCAGGTAGGTGCACGGATAAAGTGCTGCATGCTCGCGGTCGAAGACCTGGCGGCGAATCTCGGCGCACGCCGCACGCCGGGCGGTAACGAACTGCTTTACGCACGCAGCCGTTTTCTGATCGAGTGCGTTGCCGCCGGCTGCGTGCCGATCGATCTTCCTTGTACATATCGGTCGGCACAGGTGCTTGGGCAGGACCTGGACATCTCCACGCAACTCGGATTCGCATCGAAAAGCGTCGTGTTTCCCGAACACGTGGCGGCGATCCATCGCGTGCTGACGCCATCCGCGGAAGACGTGCAGGCAGCGCGTGCACTCATCGACGCGCACGCAGTACAGCAGGCAAATCCACCCCCTGCCGGATCGGCATGGATCGACTACCCGGAGCGCAATAACGCGCAACGGCTGATCGCGCGTGCCGCGCTCCTCCGCGCCTTGGACGACAGCGGCAACGAATAAGCCGGGCGAGCATTAGCCGCCTTGATACTGAAGATTAAAAATCCGAATTTTGCAGGCGTATATCGGCGACCGATAAAGACGGCAGTCAAGCCACCGCTGTTCGTCCATCAACAGGATTCCCCATGTCCCATTCTGAACAGACTCATCAGCCGGTGCGCGCCGCCACCGCGGCTTTTATCGGCACGGCTGTCGAGTTTTACGACTACTACACCTACGCA
>JARLJU010000317.1 GCA_031291055.1 Rudaea sp.
GCTGGATATAGGCCTGCCAGGCCACGGAAAGAGCGAGGACCAAGGCCTGCAGGGCGAACATGTTCAACAGGGCATAGACGCGGTCCTGATAGAGCAACATGAAACTGACCAGGACCAGCCCGCCCGCGAACATGTGCGCAATGTCGAATTGGAGCCGATCCATGTTACAATCCTCGCGACATGAAGCGCAGGAGCGTGGCGAGCAGGCCCAGCATCAGAGCCACGCCGACGAAGTCCGGCACACGGAAAACGCGCATTTTCGCCACCGTCGTTTCGAACACGGCCAGCATGATCCCGGCCGCAGCAAGCTTGCCGATATAGGCCACGCCGCCGAGCAGGTGCGCCGTGAAGCTCGCCGCGACCGGAGCCAGACCCCAGGGCACGAAAACACAGGCGATCAGCGAGGTGTAAAGTAGCAGCTTGAGTTGCGACGAGAGTTCGATCATCGCAAGGTGCCGACCCGAATATTCCAGCACCATGGCTTCATGGATCATGGTGAGTTCCAGATGGGTCGCAGGATTATCGACCGGGATGCGCGCGTTTTCAGCGATGGCCACAATCACCATGGCGATGAGCGCCAGCGCCAGCGAAATACGCAGGCCAACGGCGGGCGACTGCATGAAACCGGCGACGGTGGACAACTGGGTCGAGCCGGCGATCAGGGCCAGCGAGAACACAATCATGATCAAGGCGGGCTCGGCCAAGGTCGCGAACATCATCTCGCGGCTGGAGCCGATGCCGCCGAAACTCGTTCCCACGTCCATTCCGGCGAGAGCGAGAAAAAATCGCGCGCTTCCGAGCAGCGCCGTGATGGCGATCAGGTCCGCCGACCAGCTGAACAGCAAGCCGGTGGCAAATGTCGGCACCAGGGCGGCCGCCACCCAGGTGGTCGCGAACACGATATAGGGGGCTGCGCGGAACAGCCATGACGCGCTCTCGGCGACAATCGCTTCCTTACGCGCGAGCTTGATGAGGTCCAGATAGTGTTGAAGCAGAGGTGGCCCGCGCCGCCGCAAGAGGCGCGCCTTGACCTTGCGAATGAATCCAGTCAGCAGCGGCGCCAGCAGCAGCACCACAAGCATCTGCGAGATTTGGATGGAAAGATCGCCGATCAGCCCCATGATGCGAGAACCAGAAGCAGGAACACCAGGGCCGCGAAGACAAGGCTGAGGTATTGCCGAATGGTGAGGAATTGCACGCGATTCAGCCAGCCCGCCAATCTGCTCACGGCGCCGATCAGCGGCGCATAAAGGGTCTCCCACGCAAGGTCGACCAACTCGACATCATAGTGGGCGGGGCGAATATCGCCTGGGGGCGGCATTTCGACATGCTCGCGTGCGCGAAACGCGAAATTGCCGAACACCCTGCGCACGGGCTGGGAGAAACTCTCGGCCGAATATTGCGTGATCGGGTCGGCGTCCGGAAATCCGCAGTCCCACGCCGGCGCACGGCGGATCGCGTCGGAAGCAAGGCGGTGAATGACGTAGGCCGCGAGCATGGCGGAGCTGGCGATGAAGAAAAAGACAAGAAGACCGTTGTAGGAACTTCTGCTCTCGGCGACTGGCGTGATCGAGAGCCATGGGATCGCCGCCTGAGGGGCCATGTTAGCGCCGATCAGGGCGCGGACGACCGGTGCAAGTGCGTCCATCACCTGGCCTGGAAAGATGCCGGCGACAAGGCACAGGAATGCGAGGATGCCCATCGCTGTGAGAGAAAATCGGTCGACCTCGACTGCATCTCGGGCGGAGGGGCTGCGCGGGCGACCAAGAAATGAAATCCCGAACGCC
>JARLJU010000318.1 GCA_031291055.1 Rudaea sp.
CTGCGCCCGTGCGATCTGGCGGCGCTCACCCGCCTGGACCGGGTGCTTCTGGAAGATCGCTTCGTCGAGGAGTCTTACGCCGCGCGGCGGCGCGAGGCGCTTTTCGTGGTTGTCAACTGCACAACGGCGCTGGAGACATGCTTCTGCGCCTCGATGGAGTGCGGACCCAGGGCGAGTGGCGGTTACGATATCTCCCTCACGGAACGTGTTGCGGACGAAGCCGCCGCATATCTGGCGGAGGCAGGATCGGCGCGCGGGTTGGCTTTGCTGGAGGCGCTGGCCGCCCCGCGCGCCGAGGCCGGATTCGTTGCGGAGTGCCGCGAGGCGTGCAAGCGCGCGGCCACCGGCCAAACGCGCCAAGTCGATTGGAAGAACGCTCCGGACGCGATGTTGCGCAGCTTCGACCACCCCCGCTGGGAGCAGACCGCGCGGCGCTGCCTGGTCTGCGGCAACTGTACGCTGGTGTGCCCAACCTGCTTCTGCATTAACACGATAGAGCAGACGGCCATCGACGGCCAAAGCGGAGAGCGCGGGCGCCTGTGGGACTCGTGTTTCACCCAGAACTTCTCCTACATCCACGGCGGCAGCGTGCGCACGAGCGTAAAGTCCCGCTATCGCCAATGGCTCGGTCATAAGCTCGCCTGGTGGCAACAACAGTTCGGCACTCCGGGGTGCACCGGTTGCGGACGCTGCATCGCCTGGTGCCCGGCGGAAATTGACATCACCGAAGAATATGCCTCGCTGGCGGGCGCGAGACAGGGAGGTTGAGGCGCATGAACGCCGTTCAGATTCAGGCCGCGCTGGCCGGTCACCCATTTCTGGCAGGGCTGCCGCCATCCGACATCGAGAAACTGGCGGCGCTCGCCTTCGAAGTACACTTCCAACCGGAACAGATCATCTTTCGCGAAGGTGATCCGTCCAGCTTCTTCTACCTGATCCTGTCGGGCCACATCGCCTTGGAGGTGCAAACGCCGGGCCGTGTGTTGAGAATCCAAACCATCGGCGCGGGAGAAGAGCTGGGCTGGTCATCGCTCCTGGCGAGCGTCAACAAACAATTCCAGGCCCGTTGCCTGGAACCGGGCGCGGCGCTTGCGTTCGACGGCGCACAGATTGTCGCGCAATGCGAGAACGATATGGCGTTCGGCTTCCGGCTGTTGCGCAAGGTGCTCGCCACCGTGGCGGATCGCCTGCGCGCGACGCGGCTTCAGTTGCTGGACGTCTACGCCGGACGGGGAGGTGGCGGGCAATGACGACTCTCCTAACCACGCCCAATACCTCCCCGTCCGAGCCGCGGCCGAGCGGCGTGATGACGCCGAAACCCGCACGGTTGATGGGCGTAGAAAAGGAGACGCACGACACTTTCACGCTGGTCCTGGAACCTCCCGGAGGGCCGGAGGGGGAAGCCGCCTCGCGTTTCCGGCCCGGCCAGTTCTCCATGCTGTACGACTTCGGCGTCGGCGAGCTGCCCATCTCGATCAGCGGCGATCCGGAACGGCCCGAGCAACTGGTCTACACGATTCGCAGCGTCGGCCCGGTCACCACCAGCCTGGTGACGCGCAGTCCCGGCGATTCAATCGGCGTACGCGGACCGTTCGGCACGCCGTGGCCGATGACCGAGGCGCGCGGCAAGAGCGTGTTGATCGTCGCCGGAGGCATCGGCCTCGCGCCGCTCCGACCGGCGATCTATCACATCCTGCGCCACCGCGGCGACTACAACCGGCTGATGATCCTCTACGGCGCGCGCAGCCCGCGCGACATCCTGTTCAAACGCGAGCTATCGGCCTGGAACCTGCTGCCGGATACGCAGTCGTTGATGACCGTCGACTATGGCGGCGTGAGCTGGCGCGGTCACGTGGGCGTGGTCACGACGCTGTTCAAGTCGATCCGCACGCAACCCACCGAGACGTACGCGCTACTGTGCGGGCCGGAGATCATGATGCGCTACGCGATGCGCGAACTGCTGACCCGCGGCCTGCCAAAGAGCCAGATTTTCCTCTCCATGGAACGCAACATGAAGTGCGCCGCGGGGTTCTGCGGGCATTGTCAGTTAGGGCCGTTCTTCGTTTGCAAGGACGGACCGGTGTTTTCGTGCGCGGCTATCGAACCGTGGATGGATCTCTATGAAGCCTGATAAGCGCAGGCCGGTTGTCGGCGTCTTCAAGTTCGCCTCGTGCGACGGGTGCCAGCTTACACTGCTCGACTGCGAGGACGAGTTGCTCGCGGTCGCCGGCGCGGTGGAAATCCGCTATTTTCCGGAAGCGTCGCGCAACATGGGCAAGGGGCCGTTCGACATCGCGTTCGTGGAAGGCTCCATCACCACGCACCACGATGCGGATCGCATCCAACAGGTCCGCAGGCAGTCGCGCCTCCTGGTCGCCCTGGGCGCGTGCGCCACCGCCGGCGGCATCCAGGCGCTGCGCAACTGGCAGGACTCCGGCGAGTACGTTCGCCTGGTCTACGCCAAGCCGGATTACATCAGCACGCTGAAGACCTCCACTCCGGTCGCCGAACACGTTCCGGTGGACTACGAACTGCGCGGGTGCCCAGTACAAAAGTCGCACTTCCTGGAGATCGTCTGCGCCTTGCTTACCGGGCGCAGGCCGCAATTGCCCTCGGCCTCGCTGTGCATCGAATGCAAGCGGAAAGGCAATACGTGCGTGCTGGTAGCCAACGGCGAACCGTGTCTCGGCCCGGCGACGCAGGCCGGCTGCGGTGCGATCTGTCCGGCGATGGGACGCGCCTGCTATGGCTGCTTTGGACCGCA
>JARLJU010000319.1 GCA_031291055.1 Rudaea sp.
CGCGGCTCTGGTCGTGCGGATTGCTGCGCTGTCGATCCTGGCTCCGATCTGGGAAGTGCCCGGCGCCATCGCTGCGCTCGCGCTCGCGACCCTGCCGCTCGCCATATCGGTCAGCGTGATCTGCATTCGGCAATTTGGGGTCGATCCGAGCGTGCTTTCTATTGTTTCCGGGCATTTTCTGCGCCGACTGAAGACGCCCGCGACCTCGGCCACCGGCAGCGACGACCTGTCCCGCGATTAGCCGCAGCGGCGATGGCAACAACGCCAGTTGCCCACTGCATCGAAGATTGGGTGGCTGACGACTGTCCCGCCACATGGGGGGGCAAGTCGTCTCGCCGATGCTGACTTTCCGGCGCCCCTCACCCACCTCGGTGCCTGCCCCTCTCTGCCGCAGGACACCGGCACGCGCAGGCATCAGTAAAGTATGGTAGCGGCGCGACGTTGCCCACGGTCTCAATCTGCGGTAGATTTCGATCGATAGGGGGAGGATATGACTTCGATATTCGCAGTCTACATTTTTCTTGCGATCGTTGCAGTCGTATGCACGCTAATTGAATGCACAACGATGCATATTCGCTTTTGGCCGAACGGTCTTGTCGGAGTTTTGCTCTGCGCGGCGTGGCCAATGTTGGTTATATTCTGCCTGATTTATGAACGTGTTGCGGAATTCCGCCAAGCACGACCGCCGCCTGCATTTCCGCTGGTTGATGTGTGAGGGCAACGCCTCGCACCTCCGCTTTGGCCGATCCCGACGCCGGAGCAGGCCGCGCATTTCGCAGCGCGGAAGAAGCCAGCCCCAACAGCGCGATTCATCTGGCGATCGTCATCCGCCACGCTCGATACGGCCGGATCGCTAGTCTATGCCCTGAGCAGGCAACGCATTTCGGCAACGGTTCCTGCGCAGCAGCCGTGCCCTTAGCCCATGAAGCGACACCTAATCTGACAGGCTCGATGACAACAACCTGACATTGTCGCATACGGCGAGCCAGTGCGGTGCGCATACGGTCGCGCGCGCAAGCTGAGACTGGCCATATTTCGAATTTGGTGGGCACGGTACGAGCCACTCAGCTATGTTTGGCATGCGATCGACTCGCCGGCGGCTTGGCGCTGGATGTGCGCTGCGGATGTGCCCGAATGGATCCAGCCAATTTGCACCGAAGCAGCAGTGTCGCAGCCTCGCCGGTGACGCCGGAAGCGCTGCAATCCGCCCGTGACCTAGTGGAGTGTGGCGAATACGCCAAGGCTCAGGCCGCCTATTTGGACTTGCTGGCACGCGATCCGACCCATTTTTCCGTACTCA
>JARLJU010000041.1 GCA_031291055.1 Rudaea sp.
CCTTTCGCCGACTCCGGATCGAAGAAGCGCACCGGCGAGGTGCCGATCAGGTGCCAGCCGCCGGGACTTTCATGCGGATAGACCGCGGTCATGCTGGTGGCGATGGCGAGCGAGCCGGGCGGCACCCGCGTTCGCGGGTCGAGCCGGCGCGGCAGACGCAGCTTGGCCGGCAGATCTCCCATATAGGGATACCCGGGAACGAACCCGATCATGTAGACATGATATTGCGTACCGGCGTGCAGCGCCGCGACCTCGGCCACGGTCAAACCGACGGTGTTTGCCACTTCCGCGATGTCGGGCGCGTATGCCGGATCGTAGCAGACGGGAATTTCCCACAATTGCCGGACCTGCGATGAAGCGCCGGACTGCCTCATCAGCGCCGTGATCGCCTGTTCCAGCTCGCGGCCGGTGGTTAGCAGCGAATCATAATTCACGCTGAGCGAACGGAACGTCGCCACGATCTCGGTCGCGCCCGGCAAGCCGGCGTTGGTCAGGGTTTCGGCCAGCCCGAGCACCCGGTCGCTGGTCTTGCGGTCGATCGCGGATCCGAACTCGATCACGAGCGCGCTGTCCGCGGCTTTCAGGATCCGGAAATCATCCATATCGAAGGGCGCTCATACGTATTGATATTATAGTACTGAAAATAGTATCATTGCGTCAAATCGCTCGGATCAAGCAGGGGCCGCTCGGCATGATTCGAACGCGCAGCGTCGCGCACAGCGGCGTTAGGCTGACGCATTGCTTTGAACTTGAGGTTAGTTATGATCGCCGCCGGGGCAAGCGCGAAATTTCAGAAGAAGTGATGATGTGTCCAAGCTGTTGAGAGCCTATGATCGAAGCCGGGTGCCACTGTATCTTCAGGTCGCCTCGGTGTTGCGGACGCGGATTCAATCCGGCCAGTGGAGCGCCGGCGAGAAGATCTCGACCCTGGAAGAGCTGGAGTGCGAATTTGAGGTGGCGCGCGTCACCGTCAGGCAAGCGGTCGATATCCTGCGCGAAGAAGGCATGCTGCAGGCGCGTCAGGGACTTGGCACCTTCGTCTCCAAGCGAAGCCAGGACCGACACTGGGTCACGCTCGCCACCAACTGGAACAGCCTGATCGAGTCGCTGACGGACAATGTTCCGCGCCGGCTCATGATCGATCGCGACGTGGCACCGCCGAATCTCGCCAGCGGCGACGGTAATCCGGCGTCGAACTACGTCAAGCTGCGCAG
>JARLJU010000320.1 GCA_031291055.1 Rudaea sp.
ACGCGTTGGGGATCGCGCCGCCGCCACGGGCCCAGTGGCTGCGCGCCCTGATGATGGAGCTGGAGCGGCTCGCCAACCATTACGGCGACATCGGCGCGATTTGCAACGATGCATCTTTTTCGTTGATGCAGGCGCACTGCGCGGTGCTGCGCGAGCGCATGCTTCGCGTCAGCGATCTGTGCTTTGGTCACAGGATGATGCGCGACGCCGTGTTCGCCGGCGGCGCCCGCGAAGCAAGCGTGGATGGCCTATCCGCCCTGCGCGCGCTTCTGCCGGAGCTGGAGAAGCGCTTCGCGGCAATTGTCACGCTCTATGAGGAGACGGCGTCGATCCAGGATCGCACGGTGTCGACCGGTGTCTTGAAGCCCGAGCTGGCAAAGCAATTCGGCGCAGGCGGCTTTGTCGGCCGTGCATCGGGCCGCAGCTTCGATGCCCGCCGGGCTTTGCGTTACCCGCCCTATGATGAGCTCGAATTCGACGTGCCGATGCTGGAGGAGGGGGATGTCAACGCCCGCGTCTGGATTCGCATCCACGAAGTAAAACAGAGCGTTTCGCTGGTTAAGCAGATTCTTCGCCAGCTGCCCAGCGGGCCGGCGCGCACCGACCTGGCGCGGAGCGCCGGCGAGGGGTTGGCGATGGTGGAGGGCTTTCGCGGTGATATATTGGTGTGGCTGCGTATCGATGCGGACGGGCGAATTGCGCGCTGCCACTTGCGCGATCCGTCCTGGTTTCAGTGGCCGCTGCTTGAAGCGGCAATCGAGGGGAACATCGTCGCCGATTTTCCCATTTGCAACAAATCGTTCAACTGCTCCTACTCGGGTCATGACCTATAGGTCCATCAGATGCGCACATTGTTATTGCAAGGCTTGCTTCATCAGCCGTTGACGGAAGCGCCGCCACGGCCCGAGGATGTCGAGGCGCGCGCGCTCGCCGCCCAACTCGACGCCGAAGCGCAACGGCGCCTGGGCCGAAGCCTTTCCCTTCGTGCGCTGGATGCGGGTTCTTGCAACGGTTGCGAACTGGAAATGCACGCGCTGTCGAATGCATTTTACGATCTCGAACGGTTCGGCTTCAAATTTGTCGCCTCTCCCCGGCATGCGGATGTCCTTCTTGTAACCGGACCCATGACCAAGAACATGCGCGAGGCCGCCGAGCGCACCTATCTTGCGATGCCGTCGCCGAAATGGGTTGTGGCGGTTGGAGGCTGCGCCATCGATGGGGGCTGCTTTGCCAAGAGCTATGCGGTCATGGGCGGCGTCGCAGCGGTACTTCCCGTCGATCTGCGGATCGCAGGCTGCCCGCCCCGGCCGATCGATCTTCTGGCTGGCCTTTTGAGTCTGTTGAAACAGCCCCGCGTGGCTCGCAGCGCACCAGGCCGGTGACCGGCATGCACCTGCTCGAAGAAATCGAATCCGACTATGGGACCATCAATATCTTCCAAAGCCGGTCCACAGGCGCCGTGATCTATGAACTTGGCGGTTGCAATCAAAGCTTCGCGGACAGCAACGGCACGAGCCTGGCGCCTTATATTCATGCGATTTTCGGCCTGCTCTCCCAGGCCAAGTCGCGCAACATTCTGGTGATCGGGGGCGGTGGTGGAACGCTGGCCACCATGCTGGTGCGCGCGCGCTGCAAGGCGACGATTGTCGACGTCAATCCCGCCTCCTTCGCCCTGGCCAGGCGGTATTTTGCGCTCCCGGAGTCTGTCATCTGCCACACCGCCGACGGCAAATCGTTTTTGCATTCCGACACGAATGTCTACGACGCAATCGTCCTGGATGCCTTTCATGGGAACCGCATCCCTTCGCATCTTCAATCCCCGCGTTTTTTCGAACTGGTCCGTGAGCATCTGACACCGGGTGGCGCCGTATTCGCCAATGTTCACGTCAAGCACGATTTTGACGGCTTTGCCGACGGCATCGCCAAGAACATGCGGACGGCATGGACCGATGTTCGCGTGCTGGACGCCGAGGGTGTCTGCGGGCGCAATGCGATCGTGATGGCCGGCCGGGTCTCGCATCTGCGTGCGCCGCAATTGCTGATATCGCCGAAGACAAATGCAACAACCATCGATGACGATTTGGCCCATCTGAATTTTCGCGCCTGGAAAGCTTCGCGATGGGATTTCGGCGGTTGATGGCCGATCGTGACTATGGAGATGACGATCAATGATTTTGCTGGAGGCCGTCGAATCGGAATTCGGGACGATCAATATCCTCAAAAAGCGGGGCAGCGGCACCATAAGCTACATGCAGAATGGCTGTTGCCAGAGCGAGGCGGACAGCGGCGGCGTCAGCCTTGCCTCCTACATTCATGCGCTGTTCGGTCTGCTGTCCCAGGCTGGCGCGCGTAAGATCCTCCTGATCGGATGTGGCGGCGGCACCCTCGCAACGATGTTGAGCCGCTCTCATTGCAAGGTCACAATTGTCGACATCAACCGGTCATCTTTCGCCCTCGCGCGGCAGTATTTTGATCTTCCGCTCAGCGTCGAGTGCCATGTTCGCGACGGGAAGGCATTCCTGAGGTCGGACACCTCGGTATATGATGCCGTCGTTCTGGATGCATTTCATGGCGACCAGATTCCGTTGCACCTGCGGTCCTCGCGGTTCTTCAATTTGATCCGCGATCGGCTGGCGCAACTGGGTACCCTGTTCGCCAATGTGCATGTCCGGCACGATGCGGACGAACTGCCGGATCGCATCGCCAGCGGCATGGCAGATGTCTGGCCCGAGGTGCGGGTGCTCGACTCCGAGGGTTATTTTGGCCGCAACGCCATCGTCATGGCGGGTGCGGTCGCCCATCTAGAGCCACCCCATGTGATCGTTCCACCGGAAACCGACGCCAAGGTGATCGACGAGGAATTGGCGACGATGAAATATCGGGCATGGCGGAACGTGCCGTGACGCCGCGCGACTATGCCGCGAATTCCCCCGCGATTGCCGCAAAATGGAGCGCGACGGCGATGAGCACAAAGCCGTGCCAGGCGGCCTTGTGGAACGGGAGCCGCTCGATCAGAAAAAAGACGATTCCCGCGGAATACACCATGCCGCCAATCAGCAGCAGCCAAAGATCGACAGACGCTACCGCGGCCGATAGCGGTTTGGCCACGGCGATGATCATCCAGCCCATCGCGAGATAGAATATTACGCTCAGACGCTCG
>JARLJU010000005.1 GCA_031291055.1 Rudaea sp.
ATTTTATTTTTTTTTTTTTGGGGGGGGGGGTGGGGGGGGGGGGTTTTTTGGGGGCCCAAAACCCGGGGCCCCCCCAAAAAAAACCCGACGCACCACCGGCGAATGCCCCGCGGCCGCGCAGATGCAGATGCACCGCCACGTTCAGCCCAAGGCCGGCACATGGCACCGCTCCAGAAGGAAAAGGCTCAGTATGGCTACATCGATTACTCCGACCGGCAGCACCACGACGCCCGCCACCAGCACCACGACAAGTACGACCAGCTCGTCCAGCAGCAGCTCGTCGGCACCCTCTGCCTCGTCGGTCATCTCGTCAGTTGGCCTTGGCCTCGGTACCACATTGCCGATCAGCCAGGTGCTGACAGGGCTGATGCAGATAGAGAGCATCCCGCTCACGCAACTGCAAAACCAGGTAAGCGGTGTCCAGACGGAGATTTCCGCGTACGGCCAGCTCAGCTCGGCACTCGCGACGTTTCAGCAATCGCTGACACAACTGACGATGCCAACCGCGTTCCAGGCGTTGAGCGCGACCTCCAGCAATACGTCGGCGCTCACCGCAAGCGCGGTGGTCGGCGCCCAGCCCGGCACGTACACCATCAACGCGACGCAACTGGCGCAGGCGCAGTCACTCGCGACGGGCGGCCAGGCCAGCCTGAACACGCACCTCTCGAGCGGCAGCGGCAGCTCGACCGTGACGTTTACATTCGGCACGCAAAGCGGTTCGACTTTCACACCGAATCTGTCGCAAAGCAGCGGCAGCGTCACGATCAACAGCAGCAACGACACGCTGGCCGGTATGCGTGACGCAATCAACGGCGCCAACCTCGGCGTCACCGCGTCGATCGTCAACGACGGGAGCGGCACGCCCTACCGGCTCGTGCTGACGTCGAACACGACCGGCGCGAACGAGAGCATGCAGATCTCGGTGCAAGGCGACGCCGGCATCAGCTCCTTGCTGACCTACCCGCCCAGCACCGGCGGCGCAATGACCCAGACCGCGCAGGCGCAGAACGCCAACTTGACAGTCAACGGCCTCGCGCTCACCAGTTCGACCAATGCCGTCGGAACCGCGTTGCCCGGCATCTCCCTGAACCTCCTGCAGACGGGCACATCGACGCTCACGGTCGCGAACAATTCGAGTGCGATCCAGACCAATATCGACAGTTTTGTATCGGCCTACAACACGCTGCAGAGCACGATCAACACCCTGACCGCCTACAATCCCGGCGGCACCAATGGCCCGCTGATCGGCGACGCCACCACGACGCAGGTCCAGAACCAGCTGCAACGCGTGATCGCAAGCGCGCTGCCGGGCACGGGCAGCGGCTATTCGTCGCTGTCCTCTGTCGGCATCTCGCTCAACAGCAACGGCTCATTGTCGGTCAACGATTCGGCGCTGTCTCAGGCACTGCAAAGCAATCCGAACCAGTTCTCCGCACTGTTCGGCACCGCCGGCTCTGCGACCAACAGCAACGTCAGCTACCTGATTGGCGGCACCAATACGCAGCCCGGCTCGTACGCGGTCAACATCACGCAGGCCGCGACCCAGGGGACCTTCACCGGCTCGTCCGCACTGACACTCGACACCGCGACCGGCAGCGTTGCACTCGGCAGCTCGACCATCATCCCGGCGGCGCCCCCAACCACGCTCACGCTGCAGGTAGGAACCGGCACACCGACCACTGTCACTCTGCCCGCAGGAACTTACACGCCCTCCCAAGCCGCCGCCATGTTGCAAACCGCGATCGGCTCCAGCACCGCTACCGTGACCCTAAACAACGGCGTGCTGAGCGTTACACCGACGGCCGGCGGCGGTCAGGCGATTTCGATTTCTGACGGCAGCAGCAACGGCGCGACCCTGCTCTTCGGCGGCAACGTCAGCAACAACTCGACCACGATCCCATCCGGCGGTCTGCCGCTGGCCGTCACGGTGGACGGCACAATGGCGAACGTCACGCTTGCGGCCGGCATCTATACGCCCTCGCAGCTTGCTACGACACTGCAGACCGCCATCAACACCAACACCACGCTGCAGCAGGCTGGCGTGTCGGTCAACGTGACCCAGAACAACGGCGTGCTGAACGTGACATCGACAAGTTACGGCTCGCAGTCGTCGGTCTCGATCGTCGGCACGGGTGCGACGCAGCTCTTCGGCAGCTCGTCCACCTCCACTAGCGGCCTCGATGTGCAAGGCACGATCGACGGCTATGCGGCAACCGGCAATGGTCAAGTACTGTCAGTCGGCAGCACCGGCCCGGCGGCCGGCCTGCAGATCCTGGTGAGCGGCAACAGCACTGGCTCACTCGGCACGGTCAACTACTCGCAGGGCTTTGCCTCGCTGCTGAACGCAGTCGTTATGAACGCGACCAATTCGACCAGCGGTTCGATCACGAATGCAACGAACACGCTCAATACCCAAATTACATCGTTGCAGACGCAGCAAACGAATTTGCAGAAGTACATCACGCAGGTGCAGCAGCAGTACCAAGCCCAGTTCTCGGCACTGAACGCAATGGTGGTCCAGATGCAATCGACTGCAAGCTTCCTGCAATTGACCTTCAACCCGCCCACCTCATCCGGCGGTTGACGGAATCACGCCGCAACGCAAGCCGTATGCCGGCCCACCCGCAAGAAGAGGACAGTATTTATGTATTCGCCAGGTAAGTTTGGAGCAGACAGTTATGCACGCGTTGGCCTCGAAACCAGCGTGAACAGCGCAAGCCCGTATGAACTGGTCGCACTGCTGTTCCAAGGCGCGCGCCGCGCGATCCGTATGGGCCGCGTGCACATGGAAAACGGCAACATCCCCGCGAAAGGCAAGTTGATTTCGCAAGCCATCGTGATCGTCGGCGGAGGCCTGCAGCAGGGTCTCAACCTCGAGCAGGGCGGCGATCTCGCGCAGCGCCTGAATGGCCTGTACGAATACATGACGCGCCGGCTGCTCGAGGCTAACTTGCGGAACGACCCAGCGATGCTCGACGAAGTCGATGGCCTGCTCGCGACCATTGAGGACGGCTGGACTGGCATCAAGCCGGAACTCAAGAGCTCGGCCGGCTTGACACAACTGACCACCACCGCCTGATTCGATATGGAAGCGATCATTACAGCCGATCAATTACTTGCGCGCTATGACAGCATCCTCCATGTCACGGAACGGATGCTGAGCGCAGCGCGCGAAGACAACTGGGATAGCGTCATCGAATTGCAGGCGCGGTATTCGACGCTGGCAGATACCCTGCGGCCGGTCGACGCGAGCGTCCCGCTCGACGACTCGCAGCGCGTACGCAAGCACGACCTGACCCGGCGGATCCTCTCAAACGAGACAGCGGTGCGTGAACTAGGAGCGCCGCGCCTCGCGCGGCTGTCCGCGCTACTGGAGAGCGGCCGCCACACGCGCGCGCTGCACAAAATGTACGGCCTTTCAGCATACGGCTAAACGCGCGCGGTGCGCCGCTCACGGCGCTGCATCACTAACCTACCTTCGTTGCGGCGCGGCGGGGAACGCGTATGAAGGAAGCGCATTCGGCGAGCCCGGCGGCCTCTTCGTCACCGCCTGAACCGCCCGCCCCCGCCACCAAAGTGCCGCTCCGGCTGAAACTGCCCGCTGGCCCGCGCATTCCCCAGATCGTGACCCTGCCTCAACGAGTCAAGCTTCTGCGTCTGGCTGGCGTTCGGCTGAACCGGCTGCCAGCCGTCGGCGCTATGTTGCTCCCAGCCACCGCCCTGATCATGCCGGTAGACGTTGCCATCGCTGCCCGCATACACGTTGCCGTTATTCCACGCGACGGCCTTGCCCGTGTCCTTGTTGCCCACGATGCCTTTCGTGCCCGCCTGGTGATCGCCTGAATA
>JARLJU010000321.1 GCA_031291055.1 Rudaea sp.
CGCAGGGCCTCGCGCACGACCTCGCTGACGCTGCCATAGTCGCCGCCTTCCACGGCCGCACGCATCTCGGCAACCATATCCGGGGTCAGGGCGACGCTGAGCTTTTCCACGTTGGCCATGGCATCATGATGCCATGGCGGGCGGGCGGTAGCAAGATTTCCTACCATTTTGCGAGTCGGGGTGACGGCGGGCCAGCACCCCTGCACAGAGGGTTTGACCGGCTGCTCCCGGCTTGATTCCGAGCGGCGATACGCTCTGTGCATCGTAGACCCGTCAACACGTCCGTCACTGTCTGTCGGCAGCATCGCAAAGACAGGTTTTGAACGCAGATATCAGAAGATGCCCGCGGAACACGCAGATAGCGACAGGCTGAATGATCTTTCGAGACGTATGACCGGCGAGTACTTCGCGGACCAGTTGGTCAAGGACGCGCGTCCGGTTGAACGAAAGACCGTCAAGGCGCCGGACAACGCGCATCGCATGCAAGCACCAATCGACTCAAAGCGAGCAGCCGGCGGCTCTGTCTGCCGCTTGCTTCCAGCACGCCGCGTATGGAGATCGAACGCGCCGTCAACCGCCTGTGGACCGCGCCGGACCATCTGCGTGTTCGGCGTGCATCGGCCTGCATCTGCGTTAAGTTCTTTCTTCTACTGCGGTGCCGCAGGCGCGCAACGCGGACCGAGATCGTAAGTGATCGCAGCCACTCCGACCGGCGGCGGAAGCATGCTCGACCGGTCAGAATCACTGTGCCGACGTACTGGCCTTCCATCGCACATCCGTCCGGCCGGCGGTTGTCGCCGAAGGCACGCCGAATCACAGGGGGACACAGGGCTGCATGACACAGCCAAGAGCTGTGCCATTGCTTTTCCATCCCCTCTCGTCCCGCCTCACGGATGCGCGGACGCGGCCCCCTTCTCCGCCGCCCCATCGACCGGCAGCAATCCCTCCAGCAGCGCCTTGTGGAACGCATCCGGCGCCTGGATCTGCGGTGCATGCCCAAGGTCCGGGAACTCGACCAGCTTCGCCTGCGGAATGCGTGCCGCGGCCGCTTTCCCCAAAGCCGGATAGTTGCCCAGCGTCGGGCGGATGGCCGGCGGCGCGAGCGCCTTGCCGATCGCAGTCGTGTCCTTGTCGCCGATCATCAGCAGCACCGGCATGGCCAGCCGTTCCAGCTCATAATAGACCGGCTGCGTATAGATCATGTCGTACAACAGCGCCGAGTTCCACGCCACCGCGTCGCGCCCCGGCCCGCGATACATCCCGGCCAGCATCTGCACCCACGCCTCGTACGACGGATCCCACGTTCCGGCATAGTAGGTCGAGCGCTCGTATGTCCGGATGCTGTCGGCGGTCGTGTGTCGTTCCTGTTGAAACCATGCATCCACGCTCTGCCAGGGCACGCCCTTGGTCTTCCAGTCCTCCAGCCCGATCGGATCGACCAGCACGAGCTGCTCCACCTCATCCGAATACATCAGGGCGTAACGAATCCCCAGC
>JARLJU010000322.1 GCA_031291055.1 Rudaea sp.
ATTTCGACGCGCTCGCCTCACAGGACAGCCTCGCGATTGTGCGCTCGCAGAAGGCGTCGATCGCGCAGCAGCTTGAATCCGCCAAGCGTTCCTTCGAAGTCGGCAACACGACGATCACCGATACGAACGAAGCCCAGGCTAAATACGATCAGGCGATCTCGCAGGAAATTGCCGCTCAGAACGAGCTTGCGGTAAAGCTGGCGGCGTTGCAGCAGATTGTTGGGCATCCGGTCGAGCATGTGGATGGGTTGGCCGCAGGCGCGCCGCTGCCGCCGCCCGTGCCCGCCGACATCAACCTGTGGGTCGATGCGGCCACTGACGCGAACTATCAGGTCGCGTTGAAGCAGATCGCGCTGGAAACCGCGCAGCGCGAGACCTCGAAAGCCAAGGCCGTCCATCTGCCGACCGTCGACCTCGTCGCGAGCCGCTCGCGCAGCAGTCTGGGTGCAGCAGGCGCGGGTAACTTCGGTGGCAATTTCGGCGGTGGCTTTGGCAGCGGTGCGAATACGCCGGCACCGGGCACACCGGCGCTCGCTGCGGAACTGGGCAACCTGGGGTCGACGTACACGAACAGCACGATCGGCGTGCAGGTCACGATTCCGATCTTCGCGGGTGGCGCGACGCAAAGCCGTGTGCGTCAAACGCTCGCACTCGAAGATCAGGCTTCTGCCGATCTCGATACGGCGCGGCGCAATGCCGCGCTGTCGGCACGACAAGCTTTTCTCGGCGTGATGAGCGGGCTTGCGCAAGTACGCGCGTTGCAGACCGCCGAGCGATCGGCGAACACCTCGCTTGAGTCGAATCTGCTCGGCTATCAGGTCGGCGTGCGGATCAATATCGACGTGCTCAATGCGCAAGATCAGCTTTTCTCGGCGCGTCGCGATCTGGCGAAGGCGCGTTATGACACGCTGATCAATAGTCTCAAGTTGAAGGCGTCGACTGCGAATCTCACTGACCAGGACGTGCTGCAATTGAGTGCGCTGCTGTCGCTGGTCGATGATGGTTCGTTAACCGCGCTGCCACGCGTGCCGACGGTGCCGCATCCGGGTGTCGCGGCGAAAGGCGCTGCCGGGAAGCTCGGGCGGCGAGCGTTGCCGAATGCGGCGGCGCCGCTGTAAACCGATTCGCTTCAGCTTTTTCGTTCCCCGCTTGATCCTCTAACCACGCAACGTTTCATTCGTTGCGCGCATGAGTTGTCTACTGCTTGCCATTGTTTTCCGACGCATTTGACGCTTCGCGCATCTTCAGGGCGTTGACCGCCTTCGACCTCCCTGACACCCTCCTTTCATTGCGATCCTTCCGGTCTGCGCCGCTGAATTTTCGTACGGTTTCCGGAGCTTTGCCCGGGCACCATGCTCCGACCATTTTTGGAGGAGCAAGGTGATGAGAATTTTGAAGATCGCGATGCTGGCGGCAACGCTGTTGCCGCTTGCGTCGTATGCGGCTTTGGGCGGTGCACCGAGCTCCGGCTCATCCTCTCCGTCAAAGCTACGCGCCACGCCAACGTCTGCCGCCGCTGCAAGCACGGGCGCGGCCAGCACAACCGCCGCGACGCCCTACTCCGTGCGCGAGTCGGTCGACGTCGACGGCGTCACGATCCGCGAATACGTGCTGTCCAGCAATGTCGTGTTCGCGGTCACCTGGGAAGGCCCGATACGGCCGGATATGAAGGCGCTGCTCGGCAGCTATTTCCCCAACTACGTGAACGCGGGTGAAAGCCGTGTGCGCGGGCCCGGCCCCATGGTCGAAGGCAATGACGACTTTCGCGTCGAGTCCGCTGGCCGCCTGGGCCACTTCTACGGCGTCGCCTATCTCCCTCGCCTGAAACCCGCCAGCGTTCGCCCGGGCGATCTGAAATAAGACGGCCACCGAGTTACGGAAAAATATGAAAACCATTCACAAAACGTTCTGGGCGGCCATGACGGCTACCAGCGTTCTACTTGCGGCTTGCGGAGGTGGAAGCAGCGCAAGCAACAGTGACGGCAGCTCCATCGGCTGGAACGCCACGCCCGACTGGATCACCCCGCCTAACGGCTCCGGCGGGACCAGCGGCTCGGGTAACGCCGGCTATACGAGCAACATCAAAACCGACAAGAACAATACGGTCACAGTCCGCGTCGACAACTCGATGGGGAGCATCAACATGCTGTACGCCTCGATCCAGGTGTGCGCGCCCGGCACGCAGGGCAAAGGGCCCTGCGTGACCGTCGACCGCATGCTGGTCGACACCGGATCGACTGGCGTACGCATTGCGGCCAGCGCGCTGCAGTCGCTCAATCCCCAGTTGCTCACGCAAGCCGGTGCTCCCGACGATGGTACTGGCGCCTTCCCGATCGCCGAATGCATGCCGTTCGCTTCCGGCTTCACGTGGGGCTCGGTCAAGCGTGCCGACATCACGATCGGCAACCGGACGGCAAGCAACATTCCGATTCAGGTGACCGGCGACGGCGCATTTACCACGCCAGCGGACTGCATTGCGCGCGGTGGGGCCGACCTCAGCACCGCCAAGAGCCTGGGCGCCAACGGTATCCTGGGAATTGGATACGGCACGCAAGACTCAAAGGATGCGCTGACGAAGGCGGTACCGGGGCTCTACTACTACTGCCCGTCGGCGAATTCCTGCGTCAGTACGAGCATGACAGTTACCAAGGAGGTGATGAACCCGGTTGCGGCATTCGACGCCGATTACAACGGCACGGTCATCCGTTTGCCGGCGATTACAGCGAGTGGCCAGGCGGGTGTCTCCGGTCAGTTGATATTCGGCATCGGCACCCAGTCGAACAATACGCCGCCGGCCAATGCCAACATCTTTGCGCTCGACGAGTACGGCAATATGACGACCCAGTATCACGGCACCGTGCTTAACTGGAGCGCGATCGATAGCGGCACGAATGCGTACCTGTTCCCCGATGACGCGATTGACACGACTTCCGGGTGGTACACGCCATCGAGCCCGCTCAACCTGACGGCAACGATGGAGCCCACCGACGGTTCCAGTCCGCCGGTTAGCGTGACTTTCCCGGTCGAGAACGCCCTGAACCTGACGGCAAGCGGTAATGCTGCGTACAACAACGTCGGTGCGTACTCCCCGCACAGCCGCATGTTCCTCTGGGGTTTGCCGTTCTTCTATGGCCGCAGCGTGTATACGGTGATCGGAAACGCCAAGATCGGTAAGCTGACCGGACCGTTCGTCGCGTTCTGACGATTGGGCGTGTTTTGTTTGGGAGGCGGCGTTGCGAGGCGCCTGCCTCCTGCTTTCTTATCTGCTGGCACCGTGCGGAAGCGGCCGAATCGCATCGGCGTTTCCTACTCATCGTTAGGACGTTTCAGAGCCTCTCATTAATCGCCCGCAGGCAACATGCTCCGACCTGTTTTTTGGAGCAATGTGATGAAATTTGTAAAGATCGTCTTGGCCGTGTCAGCGCTTTTGCCGCTCGCGTCGTATGCGGCGTTGGGTGGTGCACCAGGTGCGGGTTCGGCCCCGAAGTCCTTGCTCCAATCGGCAGCGCCTGCTTCTTCCTCTGCATCTACCGCGACCTATACCGTGCGCGAGTCATATGACGCCGACGGCGTCCGGATCCGCGAATACGTGCTGCCCAGCAATGTCGTATTTGCTGTCACGTGGCAAGGGCCGATACGCCCCGACATGGTCGAGCTCCTCGGCAGCTACTTCCCGAACGCTGTCTCGGCCGGCGCAGGACGCGCGCGTGGCACCGGTCCGTTGATCGAACGCAACGGCGATTTTCAGATCGAGTCCGCAGGCCGGGCGGGAAACTTCTTCGGCAAGGCTGTTCTGCCGCGCCTCGTCCCCGCGAATGTCCGTGCTGACGATCTGCAGTGACGCGGCACATCGATTTCACGGAACACAAGAAACATGACGACTTTCAATAAAAAACTTTGCTTCGCGCTGCTAACGGCCAGTTTGGCTCTTTCGGCCTGCGGTGGTGGCGGTGGCGACGACGGCAATTCGAACGCGACTAAGGACAACGATAAGCCGGCAACGCCGGCGCCAAGCCCGACGCCTGCGCCGAGTCCGGCTCCGGCTCCGGCTCCAACTCCGACCCCGACTCCGACTCCGACACCGACTCCGACACCGACACCGACGCCGACGCCGACACCAACTCCGACACCGACACCGACTCCGACACCGACGCCACCTCCGACACCGACGCCAACTCCGACGCCGACACCAACAACGACTCCGACTCCCACTCCGACAACGACTCCCACTCCGACTCCGACTCAC
>JARLJU010000323.1 GCA_031291055.1 Rudaea sp.
GCACGCGGCCGTGCAGCGCCGCGGCGACCTTGCTGCCGTCGACCGAGGTGGCGTGGATCAGCGCATTGTGGAAGCGTTCGGGATATTGCAGCAGCTATTCCTGGGTGATCGTGCAGCCCATCGAGTAGCCCAGCACGTTGGTCTGCTTGACGCCGAGCGCGTCGAGCAAGCCGATCACGTCGCCGGCGAACACCGGATAACTGAAGACCGTTGCATTGGCGGTGCTGTGGCCCATGCCGCGATTGTCCATCATGATCAACTGATAGTGCTTCGCCAGCGCGTCGACGATTTGCGGCTGCCAGTTCTCCATGACGCCGCCGAGGCCCATGATCATCACCAGCGGCGCGCCGGCGCCGATCAGCTTGTAGCCGATCGAAATGCCGTTGGCGTCGACCTGATAGATCGCATTGCCCTGCGCATCACTGCCGATCGGCTTGCCGACCGGGGCGATTGGCTCGGCGACGGCGCCCCAGAGTCCGGACACAATCAGCAACAGCGAAGCCATCCAGATGATAGCGACTTTTCTCATCTCACTCCCCGAATCACATGGTTCAACCGATGATGAGGCGCCCGATTTTACGGATTCTTAATCATTCGCATTGACCTCGTAATTTCGAATGGCGGTGTAGGTTCGCGGCGCCGCAGGCAAGCGAGGGCGGATGAGCGCGATGCAGAAGTTTGGCGAAGCTCTGTCGCGCCGCTCGGCGATCCCGCTCGGCGTTTGGGCGCTCGGCGGGGTGTCGCTGCTGATGGACGCCTCGTCGGAGATGATCCATTGAAAGCCGACGCCGCGCGCCGCGCGGCGGGGCAGGCCGTCCAACCGCACCGCGAATCGTGTGAATGAATGCACTGTCGCCGTAATCCCAAAGTCTATCGGCGAAAACGTGACACTTGAATACCGCTCGCGTTCGATCGCCTCGGTTGGAGCGCGGCGCTCAAGCGCCCTTTGGCGCCTGTTTTGTTCCGATCCCTGCGTGTATCTGGCCAAACTCAAGAGTGCACATTGCAGTGAGACTGCTCTTGCACTAGTGGTGCGCACTGCGTGCCATAAAGCGCGCCGTAAGCGTTCACGTCAGCCAACGCGCTCCTGACCGATGGCCCTCCGCCTCCGCGCTGGTCATTCGTTTGGGCTGCGCTGTTGGAGCAAAAACGTGAATCGATTCTTCAAAATCCTCATCTCGGCCGCCACGACC
>JARLJU010000324.1 GCA_031291055.1 Rudaea sp.
AGAATAATGAGACCGTCATATCCCTCGGCCGTGGCCGGGATCGTGCCTCCGGGCGTGAACGGCCGGCAATAGCGGAAGCGAATGTTGCGGCCTTCGAACTGGTCCTCCATCAAGCCGAGATAGTCCGATTCAAAATGCTGCAAGACGCAGAGCGTTTTCATGTGCTCGCCTGGTCGGAATGAAGAGAAGACCGCATGCGGCACCAGTGCCACATGCCAACATGGACATATGATTTTTTGCATGTGAATGCGGGGAGTGCAATGGCGTGGTTCGAGAAGTTGCAGGAAATCGAGTCCTTTGACGATCTGCCATTCGATCGCGACCTCGTCGAGGCGCTGGAGGTCGCGGCGTCCGAGCGCGCACTCGCGCCGATGCGCTTCTACACGCCGACCTTCCGCGCCTATGCCAGCGACGAGCTCAAAGGCTGTGGCAAGGCGAGCTTCCCTGCCTTCTCAATCACGGGCGGCGCCTGTGCCCTGAATTGCGATCACTGCCAGGCGAAAATCCTGGAACCGATGATCCCGGCAACCAGTCCGGCGGAACTTGACCGCAAGGTGCGCGACCTTGTGCTGCTCAAGGATCTGCGCGGGTTTCTGCTTTCCGGAGGATCGAACCGGCGCAACGAAGTGCCATACGATCGCTACTATCCCACCCTCGAAAGGCTCAAGCGGGACTTTCCCCATCTGCGAATTGCCGTGCATTCCGCCCTTCTCGATGAGCGGCGCGCCAGGCTCATGCAGGACTCGGGCGTCGACGTCGCGATGATGGATGTGATCGGCGCGCAAGAGACGATCCGCGACGTCTATCACCTGGACCGAACCGTAAGGGATTTCGAGGCGACACTGGCGGCATTGTCGGCGACCTCAATGGACGTCGTGCCACACATCGTCATCGGCCTACATTATGGCCGACTGCTCGGCGAGCAGAACGCGCTCAATATCATTTCGCGTTACAAGGTGGCAGCGTTGATCCTCGTCGTGGTGACACCGATTTACGCGCCTGCGGACCGCCCCTTCGCCACCATATCCACCGACGACGTGGCCAAGGTTTTGGTCGCCGCCCGGCAACGTATCAACCATGCGCCGGTTCAACTCGGCTGCCTGCGGCCGGCGGGCCGCCACAAGCTAATCACCGACGCCTATGCCGTGATGGCGGGCTTCGACGGTATCGCCTATCCTGCTGAAGGAATCGTGGCGCTTGCCCGCGCCATCGGTCGGCCAGTCGAGCAGGAGCACGCCTGCTGCTCGATCGCGCTCGACGGCCTGGGCGGGCGGAAGGCCTGCGCCGCATGAAGGTCGGGATGGGCAACGAAGCTCCAGACGTCGTGGTCGTCGGGCTCGGGCCGGCTGGAAGCCGGGCCGCCGCGGTTGCCGCTGACGCCGGTTACGGCGTCATTGCCATCGAACGTCGTGCCGAGGCGGGATGCCCAGTGCAATGTGCCGAGTTCGTGCCAACCATGATCGAACGGGACGTACCCGGCGTACGGACGGTAACCCGGCAGATGGTGGCTCGTATGCTGACCTTCACCGAATTCGACTCGCCCGACGAAACGCCCGATTTTCGCGGACGCATGATCGACCGGGCTGCGTTCGACTGGATGCTCGCTGCCGAAGCCGCGCGAGCGGGAGCAGACTGCCGATACGGCCGATCTGTGGTTGCTATCAACGCCGACGGAACGATCCGCATTTCAGATGGCCGAATACTGCAACCGCGTGTTGTGATCGGTTGCGACGGCCCCCATTCGCGGGTCGGCGCGGCCATTGGCCAGATCAATCAGGCGCTTGTCGATACAAGGCAACTGACGGTGCCACTCGTGCTTCCGCACGATGCCACCGATATCTTCCTCAGCGCCGACTATCGCGGCGGCTACGGCTGGCTGTTTCCCAAGGGAGCGGTCGCCAATGTCGGTGTCGGCGTGGTGATGGAGGAACGGCAGCGGCTAAAGCCGTTGCTCGCCGAACTATTTACAAGGCTGTCCGCGTCAGGCCGCATCGGCACTCGCGCATTCGCCACGACCGGCGGCGCCATTCCGGTCGGCGGCCGGTTGCGCTCTATCGGTTGTCTCGGGGCGGTGCCCGTTATGTTGGCCGGCGACGCGGCCGGTTTGACCAACCCGGTTACCGGCGCTGGCATCGCCTCAGCGGTGCAATCGGGAACGCTTGCCGGACGCGCCGCAGTGGATTGGCTTGGCGGAAACGTAACCGCTGTCGGCGGCTACGAGGAGGAACTCGGCGACATTTTCGGCGCAGCCCTCGACCGCGCGCTGCGTCGACGACGGGAAGTGCTCGCGCGCTACCAAGGTGGCGGTCGCCCCGATGCGCGAGCCCTCACCAACGGATGGATCGGTTCGTCCAATTATTGGGCTGCATGAAGATGCCAAACCAAACGAGGAAGTCATGAGCTGTCTCGAAATGCCAAGACAACCGGTGCCCGATTTCCTCGACGATCAAAAACGCGCATTCAACGATCCGGAAACGATGCAGCCCCGTGCGCCCGGCGCGGTGCCAGCAGACGCGCGCAATGGCGCGCGGGTGAAAACGCAGGACGTGCAGCCCGAGGGCGTCTACCTGCCGAACTACAATTTTCTTACTCCCAACATGCGGTCGCCGGAATACGTCCAAATGTCGACCGCGGCGGCGATCACACTCGGCGTCATGAACGGCTATATGCACCGCACCAGCTGCACGCGTTGCCTGAACTTGTTGCTCACCTATCCTGAGGGATGCCGGGCCAACTGCGCCTATTGCGGGCTTGCGCGTCATCGCGAGGCCGAACGCAATTATGCCGACCGCAACTTCATCCGCGTCGACTGGCCGGCAGTTCCTTACGACCAGGTGATCGACATTGCCGCCGCGGGCGGCGATGGCGGACGCTTCCACCGCATGTGCATCAGCATGATCACACACCCGCGCTCCGACGACGATACCCGCGTCGTGCTGAAGAAATGGGTCGAGCGCATCAAGCATGTACCGGTGTCGATCCTTTCGAACCCAACTACCATGACGCGGCTGGACGTGCAGGAACTGTACGATCTCGGCGCGGAAATTTTCACAGTCGCGCTGGATGCCTGCAATCCAGGGGTGTTCGACCGCACGCGAGGGCGCGGCGTGCAGTCCCCGCACAGTTGGGACAAATATTGGGAAATCCTCCATGCCGCCGCGGAGATCTTCGGCCCCGAGCGGTTCGGCGCACATCTCATTGTCGGCATGGGCGAAAGCGATCACGACGTGCTTACGCAGGTGCAAAAAATCCGCGACCTTGGCGGTCACAGCCACATGTTTGCCTTCTTCCCCGAACGCGGTTCGCTCATGGATCATCTCCCGCCGGTGCCGCGCCCGCAATGGCGCCGCGTTCAGCTCGCCCGCTACCTGATCGACTATCGCAACCATCGTCTGGAGCGCATGCGCTTCGATCACGATGGCCAGCTGGTCGATTTTGGCTTGCCGCAGGACGAACTCGACGCGGTGATCGACGCCGGCGTTGCGTTCCGCACGTCCGGCTGTCCTGGTAAGGAGGCGGCCGACGTCTCGGCTTGCGACCGGCCCTACGGCGATTCA